>NZ_SJEW01000032.1 GCF_005930475.1 Modestobacter altitudinis | reverse complement strand
CCCCAGGTCACGCCCGCCCTCGACGAGACGGCTCCGCACCGCGCTCCGGCCGGTGCGACGCACGCCGAGGTGGCACCGCCGCCGCCCCGGGACACCGTGCACCCCCAGACGCCCGGTCCGTCCGGTCGACCCGGGTCCCATCCCGATCCGGAGCGCAGCGACCTGCTGCGTCCCCCAGCGAGAACGACAGGAGCCTCATCCGTGGCACAGCTCGACAACGTCATCGCGGACCTGCTCGCGATCGAGGGCGCCACCGGCGCCGCGATCGTCGACATCGACAGCGGCATGGCCCTCGCGGCCGGCGGCAGCCCCGGCTTCGACCTGAACATCGCGGCCGCCGGGAACTCCAACGTGGTCCGCGCCAAGCTGCGCACGATCGCCGACCTCGAGCTGAAGGACGAGATCGAGGACGTCCTGATCACGCTGCAGGGGCAGTACCACCTGATCAACGTGCTGACCGGCGAGGGCAACGCCGGGCTGTTCATCTACCTGGTGCTCAACCGCGTGGGCGCCAACCTGGCGCTGGCCCGGCACAAGCTGCGGGCCGTCGCCGTCAACGTCGCCGTCTAGGGCCCCGCGACACCACCGGCGCCCACCCCGGACGGGGGACGGGGAGGGCGCCGGCGTCAGGCCGCGGTGGAGGCCTCGATGATCCGGTCGCGGACGGCGGCGTCGGCGAGTCCGCCGGTGTCGATCCAGCGGGCCACGCGGCCGCCGGAGACGATGCCCACGCGGTCGCAGCACTCGGCCAGCTCGTCCGGGTCGACCGAGACGACGACGACCGAGGCGCCGTTGCCGGTCGCGTCGTCCAGCAGCTGGCGCACCTGCCGGCGGGCTCGCACGTCCAGGCCGCGGGTGGGCTCGTGCAGCACGAGGACGTCGTGCGCCGAGGCGGCCATCCACCGCGCCAGGGCGAGCTTGTGCCGGTCGCCGCCGGACAGCGCGCCCACGCGGGTGCGGATGCTCAGCGTCTTCACGTCCATCTGGTGGACGGTGCGGATGACACCGCGCAGGGTGGCGATCTCCTGGCGCAGGTCGGTGAGCGCGCCCCACTCCTCCTGGGTGAGCGTCCGGGCAATCGTCTCGCCGGGGTCCACCCCGTAGGCGTCCTCGTCCGGGCGGTAGGCGGGCAGCCGCAGCGCGCCGCCGTCGGCCCGGGAGTCCAGCGCGCGCGGCTCCCCGTGCAGCAGCAGCTCGTCGGTGATCGCCGGCAGCTCACCGGTCAGCGCGCCGGCGATCTCCCGGACGCCGGAGGAGCGACGTCCGGTCAGCCCGATCACCTCGCCCCGGTGGAGCAGCAGGTCCACGCCGTCCACCGCGCCGGGCACCCGGAGGTTGCGCACCCGCAGGGCGACCTCGTCGGTGAGCAGCGACCGTGGCGCGCTGGGCACGGGGGTGGCCTCCCGCTCGGCCCGCGGCACGACCGACGTCGTCCGGGGGGCGGGCGCCGGTTCGCCGACGGTCTCCGCGGCCAGCCGGACGGGGTCCAGGGCAGCGGCCGGGCTGTCCAGCGCGATCCGGCCCTCGCGCAGCACCAGCACCCGGTCGACGACCTCGAGCATCTCGGGCAGCCGGTGGCTGATGTAGAGCACGCCGCGGCCCTGGCGGCTGAGCCGGCCGGCGACGGCGTGCAGGCCGGTGACCTCCATCGGCAGCAGCGCCGCCGACACCTCGTCGAGCACCACCAGCCGGGTGTCCTCGGCCAGCACCCGGGCGATCTCCACCAACCCGTGCACGAAGTGCGGCAGCTCGCCGACCAGCGTGTCCGGGTCGACGTCCAGGGTGACCACGGACAGCAGCACCTGCGCCTGCCGGCGCAGCTCCGCCGGCGGCCGCCCCGCCTGCGGCGTCCCGCGGAAGACCGCCTGGGCGACGGTGAGCTCCGGGTCGATGCGGACCAGCTGCTCGACCACGCCGACCCCGAGGTGGCGGGCGTCGTCCGCCGACAGCGGGGCGTACGGGACGCCCTGGAGGGTCATGGCACCCGAGTCGGCGGCGGTGATGCCGGCGAGGATGTCACCGAGGGTGGACTTGCCCGCCCCGTTGGTCCCCACGAGGCCGACGATCTCGCCCGCGTCGACGCCGAAGGAGACGTCGCGCAGGACGCGACGGGCGCCGAAGGACTTCGTCAGGCCCTGGACCTGGAGCAGCGTCATGAGCGGGCGGGCTCCCTGGGAGGGTCGTCGACACAGGTCGATGGAGGGTGGTCCCAGCATCGGCAGCGACGCTGCGTGACCACACGCATGCTACCCGGGGCCGGAAGCCGCGCCTCCCGGGACAGCGGTCCCGGCAGGCGCCCGGCGGGGTCGCTCAGGCGTTGAGCCACACCGCCGCGTCGACGGGCAGCTGCCCGCCGACGACGGGCTCGCTGGCCAGCAGCACCTGGCCCTCGGGCAACGGCACCGGACCGCCGGAGAGGTTGACCAGGCACACCAGCCCCCCGGGACGGCGGAACGCCAGCACCCCGTCCGGCGCGGGCAGCCAGTCGAGCGCGTCGCCGTCGACGGCGGGCGAGCTGCGCCGGAGCGCCAGCGCGGCGCGGTACAGCGACAACACCGAGTCGGGGGTGGCGGCCTGGGCCTCGACGGTCAGCGGGCCCCAGCCCGCGGGCATCGGCAGCCAGGTGTCGGCGGCGCTCGAGAAGCCGTAGGGCGGCTGGTCGCCCGACCACGGCACCGGCACCCGGCAGGCGTCGCGGCCGCGCTCGGTGTGCCCGGACCGCTCCCAGATCGGGTCCTGCAGCACCTCGTCGGGGAGGTCGACGTCGGGCATGCCGAGCTCGTCGCCGTTGTAGAGGTAGGCCGCGCCGGGCAGCGCCAGCTGCAACAGCGCCGCCGCCCGGGCCCGGCGGGTGCCCAGCTCGCCGCCGCCGTAGCGGGTGACGTGCCGGGGTCGGTCGTGGTTGGACAGCACCCAGCAGGCCGGCGCCGGGGTGCCCGCCACGGTCGCCAGCGAGTGGTCGATCGCCGTCCGCAGCTCCGCGGGGTCCCAGGCGGAGGTGAGCAGCTTGAAGTTGAACGCCAGGTGCAGCTCGTCGGGGCGCAGGTACTCGGCCAGCCGGTCGTCGTCGGCCACCCAGACCTCACCGACGGCCATCGTGCCCGGGTAGCCGTCGAGCACGGTGCGGACCCGGCGGTGCACCAGGTGGACGCCGTCCTGGTCGAACCGGTGGTCGCCGGGGCCGTGGTCGGCGAGCAGGCCGGTGTCCGCCATCGGCACCATGTCCGGCAGCCCCTCGGGCTTGGCCATGCCGTGCGCGACGTCGATCCGGAAACCGTCGACGCCCCGGTCCAGCCAGAACCGCATGGTCGCCTCCAGGTCCTCGACGACCTCGGGGTTGGTGAAGTCCAGGTCCGGCTGCTCGGGGGCGAACAGGTGCAGGTACCACTGGCCGTCGGGCACCCGGGTCCACGCCGGCCCGCCGAAGACCGACGGCCAGTTGTTCGGCGGCTCGCCGCCGTCGCGACCGCGGCCGTCGCGGAACAGGTACCGGGCACGCGCCGGCGAGCCCGGCGGGGACGCCAGGGCCTCCTGGAACCACTCGTGGTCGTGCGAGCTGTGGTTGGGGACCAGGTCGATGGTCACCCGGATGCCCTGCGCGTGGGCGTCGGCGAGCAGGGCGTCGAAGCCGGGCAGGTCGCCGAACACCGGCTCGACGTCCCGCGGGTCGGCGACGTCGTAGCCGTGGTCGGCCATCGGGGAGGGGAAGAACGGCGTGATCCACAACGCGTCGACGCCGAGCTCGGCCAGGTACGGCAGCCGCGAGCGGATGCCGGCCAGGTCGCCGACGCCGTCACCGGTCTCGTCGGCGAAGCTGCGCACGTAGACCTGGTAGAAGACGGCGGTCCGCCACCAGTCGGCGTCAGCGGTGGACAGGGTCGGGCTCTCGCTCAGCAGAGGCTCCTTTGACTTCTTCCGGCCCCGTCCAGAGGCTCGCGCCGAGCTTGCGAGGCGGGAGGAGGACGGGGTCCTTACTGGTTCTGCATGCTGTGGGCGGCCATCTCCAGGTAACCCCACAACGTGGCGTCCTGCTCGGCGGGGAGCCCGAGGGAGTCGACCGCGGCCCGCATGTGGGTGAGCCAGGCGTCCCGGGCCTTGGCATCGACGGCGAAGGGCGCGTGCCGCATCCGCAGCCGCGGGTGGCCGCGGTTCTCCGAGTAGGTGGTCGGCCCGCCCCAGTACTGCTCGAGGAACATCCGCAGCCGGGTCTCCGCGCCCTCCCAGTCGTCGGCCGGGTACATCGGCCGCAGCACCGGGTCCTCCCGGACCCCGGCGTAGAAGTGCGCGACGAGGGCACGGAAGGTCTCGGCGCCGCCGACCTCGGCGTAGAAGGTGCGCGCCGAGGGCAGCGACCGGCTCGTCTCGCTCATGAGGTCGATCGTCCCTCAGCGCCGGGGGCCGAGGCCACGTGGGCCACGTCTCCGGCGGAGGCCGGCGGCGGGGAGCGCCGCAGGGCGAGCAGCGGGACGACGACGGCCGCCAGCCCGACGCCGCCGGCCAGCGCCACCACGGTCGTCGGCCGGACCAGCTCGGCGCCCGCCCCGGCCAGCACGATGCCCAGCCCCTGGGCGCCGGACAGCCCGGCCACCGCGACCCCGAACGCACGGCCGCGGTACGCGCTGGGGACGGCCTGCACGAAGGCGACGTTGAGCGGGATGCTGCAGGCACCGCCGACGCCGGCGATGAAGAACAGCGCGACGACGAGGCTGTAGGCGGCCAGCCCCCGGTCCAGCACGAGTGGCACCAGGCCGGCCAGGAGCACCCCGGCGAGTGACAGCGCCAGCAGCGGGGTGAGCAGCCGGTCGCGCAGCTGCGGCGGGCACAGCCGCCCCAGCACCAGCCCACCGATCGCCGTCCCGGCCGGGTTGGCCGCCAGCAGCAGCCCGGCGGCCGCGGTGGTCCCGTCCAGCTGCAGGGCGAGCGGGGTGGCGACGCCCTCCGGCGCGTTGACGAACAGGGCGCTGACCCACAGCAGCCCGACGATGGCGCGCAGCCGCGGGATCGAGGCGACCAGGCGCAGCCCGCTGCCGGTGTCCTGCCAGATCGACCGGGTCGCCTCGTCGGGGCCCTCGAGCACCGGTGCGGGCCGGCGCTGCAGCCCCAGCGTCAGCCAGGCCGCGGAGACGGCGAAGGTCGCGGCGTCCACGAGCAGGGCGACCGCGGGCGAGGCCGTGACCAGGAGCACGCCGCCGAGCAGGTAGCCGACCAGCTGCGAGGCCTGCGCGGTGACCCCGGTCAACGACGTGGCGACGGCGTACCGGTCGCCGTGCAGCACGTCGGCCATCAGCGCCGAGCGGGCCGCCTCGAACGGTGGCGAGCACAGCGACACCGCCAGCAGCAGGGCGAGGAGCAGGGCCAGCGGCGTGTGCGGGACGGCCATCAGCGCGACCAGCACGGCCCGGGCCACGTCGCAGCTGATCAGCACGCGGTGGCGGGGGAAGCGGTCGGCCAGCGCGGCCAGCACCGGACCGCCGAGCAGCCAGGGCAGGTAGGTGATGGCGAAGGTCACCGCCGACAGCAGGGCGGAGTCGGTGCGCTGGTAGACCAGCACGGTGAGCGCCACCCGGGCCAGCTCGTCGCCGATCGTGGACAGCAGGTAGGAGCCGAACAGCGGCCGGAACTCGGCCACGGCGAAGACCTGCCGGTAGGTCGCCGGGCGGTCGGCCAGGGCCGTCCGCCCGGCGCGGTGGCGGCTCAGCGGAGCCCTCTGCCGCGGTCCGGCAGCGGGTGCAGCCGGCCCGGATCAGCGCCGCAGTCGTCCATCGGGGTCACCGATCGTGCGCGCTCCATGGCGGTGAGTGTTGCAGGTGAACGTGCTGTGGTCGACCACCTCGCAGGGCACGGCGAGTATCGGTCGGTGTGGTGCCGGTATCCCGTGGTCGTCGGAGAACCCGCCGGTCAGCGCGCTGCCGTGGCCGGGGGCGGCGTCGCGGGGGACAGCCCGGTGAAGGCGGCCACGAAGGCCAGCTGGTCCGCGGCCAGGCCCACCGTGCGGCTCACCGCGCGGGCACCGTGACCGACCGACAGCTCGCGGCGGAGCACGATCGGCGCGTCCGCGCTGGTGGCGTGCTGCAGTGCCGCGGCCAGCTTGCGGGCGTGCAGCGGGTGGACCCGGGTGTCGGACTCGAAGGTCGTGAACAGCACCGCCGGGTAGGCGGTGCCCTCGACCACCCGGTGGTAGGGCGAGTAGCCCAGCAGCCAGCCCAGCTCGGTGGGGTCCGAGGCGGTGCCGTACTCGTCGTTCCAGGTGCGGCCCAGCCCGAACAGCTCGTACCGGACCATGTCCAGCAGCGGGGCGCTGCAGACCACGGCGGCGACGAGGTCGGGGTGCTGGGTGGTCATCGCGCCCACCAGCAGCCCGCCGTTGGAGCCGCCCATCACGGCCAGCTGGGCCGGCGTCGTCCAGCCCGTGGCGATGAGGTGCTCGGCTGCGGCGGTGAAGTCGTCGAACACGTTCTGCTTGCGTTCCCGCATGCCGGCCCGGTGCCACTCCTCGCCGTGCTCGGAGCCACCGCGCAGGTTGGCCACCACCCACACACCGCCGGCGGCGACCCAGGCCAGGGCCTGCGCGCTGTAGGCGGGGGTGAGCGAGACGTTGAAGCCGCCGTAGCCGTACAGGACGGTCGGGCGCGGCGCGTCCGGCGTCCCGGCCGCGGACAGCACGAACAGGTGCACCGGCGTGCCGTCCGCGGAGGTCGCGTGCACCTCCCGCACCAGCACGTCCGGCACCGCGCCGGCCACCGGCGCCCGCTCGTACCCGGTGAGCGCGGCCGGGTCGGCGGCGTCCCAGCGGAGCACCGAGGGCGGGGTGGAGTGGTCGGTGAAGCCCACCCACGCCGTCGTCCCGCCCTCCGGGGGGGCACTCACGCCGGACACGCTCCCCGGACGCAGGTCGCTGACCTCGGCCAGCCGACCGCTGCCGTCGGCCGACCACAGCGAGAGCCGGTCGGTGGCGTCCACGGCGTGCACGGCCAGCACCTGCAGGCCGCCGTCCGGGGCGTCGACCAGCGCCAGGTCGGCCAGCACGCCGTCGGGCTGCTGCGGGACGACCTCCTGCCAGGCCGCCGGCGCCCAGCTCGCCGGGTCGGCCGGGTCGGCGACCACCAGGCGGTTGCGGGGGGCGTCCCGGTCGGTGTGCAGCCACAGCCGGCCGTCGCGGGCGACCCAGGCGGTGGTCTGCGCGTCGACGCCGACCTGCAGCTCGCGCAGCGCGCCGTCGCCGGCGAGGTCGGCCAGCCAGACGTCGTCCCGGGGGGCGGTGCCGATCGAGGCGGAGACGACCAGCCAGCGCCCGTCGGCGCTGGTGCGGGCACCGAAGTAGGTGGCGGGGTCGGCGCCCTCGCCGTGCACGAGGGCGTCGGACCCCGGGTCGCTGCCGACCCGGTGCCGCCACACCCGCCGGTGGAACTGCTCCTCGCCGGCGGGGACCAGCTCGGGGGCCAGCCGGCGGACGTAGAAGAGCTCCTCGCCGCCGGGCAGCCAGGCGACGGGGGAGTAGCGGCAGCGGTCGATCGGGCCCTCGAGCACCTCGCCGGTGCCGACGTCGAGCACGAACAGCTGGGACTCCTCGTCGCCGCCCACCGACAGCTGGTAGGCCAGCCGGTCGCCCTCCCAGCTCGGTGACCAGGCGTCGAGCGTGGTGGTGCCGGCCGGGTCGAGCGCGGTCGGGTCGACCAGCACCCGGACCGTCCCGTCGGGCTCGGTGACCCGCAGGACCGCGTGCTCCTGGCCGGGGTCGCGCCGGGTGGAGAAGGCCCGACCGCGACGCCAGACCGGGATGCCGACCGCGCCGGCGTGCACCAGCTCGGCGAGGCGGTCGGCGAAGGCCGCGCGGGCGGGCAGACCGGCCAGCAGGCCGGTGGCCAGCTCGTCCTGGCCGGCGGCCCACGCGGTGGTGCGCGGGTCGTCGTCGTCCTCCAGCCAGCGGTAGGGATCGGCGACCGGGTGGCCGTGCAGGTCCTCGACCAGGTCGAGACGGGGGGCATCGGGGTAGCGCACGCGCCGACCGTAGCCGGGCCCCCTGACGGCCCGGCATCTCACATCACAGCGGGACAGTGCAGGATGGACGTGCCCGTGGGCTGTCGAAGCCGTCGGTGGCCCGGGGCACTCGGAGGTGTCCGGTGTCGATCACAGCACTCGGGTCGTCGTCCGCGCCGGGGCACCCCGGCGCCCGCCACGACCGCTCCCTCGCTCCGCACGCGCCTGCCCCGGCTCCGTCCATGACCGGTGCGACGCTCCTGCTCAACGCCACCTACGAGCCGTTGTGCGTGGTCTCCAGCCGCCGCGCGGTCGTGCTCGTCCTGGCCGCCAAGGCCGAGGCCGTCGACGTCACCGACGACGAGGTGCACGCCGAGCGGATCAGCCTCGCGGTGCCGATCGTGGTGCGGCTGACCCGCTACGTGCGGGTGCCCTACCCGGTCCAGGTGCCGCTGTCCCGTCGCGCGGTGTTCACCCGCGACGGGTCGACCTGCGTCTACTGCGGGGGCTCGGCGACCAGCATCGACCACGTCGTGCCGCGCAGCCGAGGGGGCACGCACACCTGGGACAACGTCGTCGCCGCCTGCCGGCGGTGCAACCACACCAAGGCCGACCGGTCGTTGGCGGAGATGGGGTGGTCGCTGCCGCACCCGCCCCGCGCCCCCAGCGGCGCCGCCTGGCGGCTGCTGGGGCACCGGACGGTCGACCCGCGGTGGCGGGAGTGGCTGGGCATGCCCGACTCGGTGAGTGCCTGATGAAGGACCCTCCTGCCCCCCAGCCCTCGCGAGCTCGGGCCGGGCCCCTGCAGGAGGGCCGAGCGGCCGCGCGGCGGCTCTGGGCGCTGGGCGAGCCCTTCCACGCGCTGACCTACTTCGCCGACGAGGCCCGCACCGCCTTCGCCGCCGCCGGGCTGCGCACCTTCTGGGCCGGCTACTTCGCCGGTCGGGCCGCCCCGCTGGGCGCCGTCGGCCCGGAGGTGGTGGCGGCGACCTTCGCCTCCTTCGCGCCGGCCTTCGTGGCCCGGCGGGTGCCGGAGGTCTGGTCGACGACGTCGCCCGCGGGCGCGCTGGCCGCCCGGCTGGCCGGGGTCGACGCCGCCGTGCAGCGGGCGCTGCCGGGCTGGGCCGACTCGACCGACGCCCTCGAGGCCGCCACCCTGGCCCGGCGGGCGGCGGAGGCGGTCGACGTCCCGGGCCGCCCGCTGGCCGCGGCGAACTCCGCGCTGCCCCTCCCCGAGCAGCCGCACCTCGCGTTGTGGCAGTCCCTGACGACGCTGCGCGAGCACCGCGGGGACGGGCACCTGGCCACGCTGCTGCAGCACCAGCTGCTCGGGCTGCCCGCCCTCGTGCTCAGCGCCGCGGCCGGGACGACGTCCGCCGACTGGCTGCAGAAGGCGCGCGGCTGGTCGGCCGACGAGTGGGCCGACGCCGGGGTCGTGCTGGCCCACCGCGGCCTGCTGGCCGACGGCGCGCTGACCGCGGACGGGCAGGCGCTCCGGGCCGACGTCGAGGCCGACACCGACCGGCTGGCCCAGGGCCCGTGGACCGCACT
This sequence comes from Modestobacter altitudinis, assembly GCF_005930475.1. Taxonomy (GTDB): domain Bacteria; phylum Actinomycetota; class Actinomycetes; order Mycobacteriales; family Geodermatophilaceae; genus Modestobacter; species Modestobacter altitudinis. Next base: position 43,215 of record NZ_SJEW01000032.1, on the reverse strand, counting down.
CGGTGAGGCCGGCTGCGACCGGCTGGCCGAGCTGCTCGTGCCGGTCCGCCGCGCCGTGATCGCCGCCGGCGACTGGCCGGCGCACAACCCGATCGGCGTCCCCGCCGACATCTGACGGACCCCGCTTGACGTGCTCGAAGGACCCCCGTGCCCCCCACCACTCGCGAGCTCGCGGCGGGGCCCTGCACGGGGGCCGTCAGGTGACGCGGGCCCGCTGGGTCGGGTAGCCGTGGTGCGCGCCCTCGGTGAGGACGGTGCGCAGCCGGTCCATCGCGTCCCAGACGTCGACGAACCGGGTGTAGAGCGGCGCCGGGCCCAGCCGCAGCCGGTCCGGTGTGCGGAAGTCCGGGACGACGCCGCGGTCGACCAGCGCCTGGGTCAGCTGCCAGGCCTGCGGGTGCGCCAGGCTGACGTGCGAGCCCCGGCGGGACGCCTCCCGGGGCGAGGCGACGGTGACGCCGTGCTCGGCCAGCCACTCGTCGGCCAGCGCGATCACCAGCTCGGTGAGCGCGCGGCCCTTGACCGCGAGGCGCTCGATGCCCGCCTCGGCGGAGATCCGGGCACCCACCTCCACCGCGGCCATGGCCAGCACCGGCGGGGTGCCGACGCCGAACCGGTCGACGCCGTCCGCCGGGTCGTAGGCCGGCCCCATGTCGAACTGGTCGCGGGCGCCGAACCAGCCCCAGATCGGCTGGCGCAGCTGCTCCTGCAGCTCCCGACGGACGTAGAGGAACGCCGGGGCGCCCGGGCCGCCGTTGAGGTACTTGTAGGTGCAGCCGACCGCGAGGTCCGCGCCGGCAGCGGACAGCTCGGCCGGCACCGCACCGGCGCCGTGGCTGAGGTCCCACAGGACGAGCGCGCCGGCGTCCCGGGCCAGCCGGGTGACCTCGGCGATGTCGACCAGCGCGCCGGAGCGGTAGGCCACCTGGGAGAGGACGACGACCGCGACCCGCTCGTCCAGCGCGGCGGCCAGCACGTCGAGGTCCAGCCCGGTGTCGATGTGCGCGTCGACCTCGCGGACGGTCAGGCCGCGGGCGGCGGCCACACCGGCCACGACGTACCGGTCGGTGGGGAAGTCGTCGGCACAGCAGACCAGCACGTCGCGCCCCGGCCGGGCGTCGGCGCCGGCGACGAGCAGCTTGTACAGGTCGACGCTGGTGGTGTCCGAGACCAGCACCTCCCCGGGTCGGGCGCCCAGCACGCCGTCGGCCAGCACGTCACCGATCCGGCGGGACTGCTCGACCCAGCTGCCCCAGGACCCGACCAGGCCGCGGCCCCACTCCTGCTCGACGACCCGGGCCACGGCGGCAGGCGTCTCGAGGGGCAGCCGGCCCAGCGAGTTGCCGTCCAGGTAGAGCCCGTCGTCGACGCCGGTGAACCGGGCGCGGAAGGCGGTGAGCGGGTCGGCGTCGTCCAGGGCGGCGGCCGCGGCGCGGGAGGGGTCCACCTGCCCATCGTGGCGCAGCCCCCGCTAGCGTCCGCCCGTGACCTCGTCGACGGGTACGCAGCTGCACGACCTGACCGCGCTGGAGCAGGCGGCCGCCGTCCGGGCGCAGGAGGTGAGCCCGACCGAGCTGGTCGAGCACGCCCTGGCCAGGATCGACGCCCTCGACGAGGGGATCGGGGCCTTCATCACCGTCACCGCCGACCGGGCGCGTGCGGCGGCCGCACGCGCCGACCAGGCCGTCGTCGACGGCGCGGAGCTGCCCCCGCTGCACGGCGTGCCGACCGCGATCAAGGACCTGAACAACACCGCCGGGGTGCGGACGACGATGGGCTCGCGGGTGCTCGCCGAGTTCGTACCCGACGTCGACGACGCCGTCGTCACCGCGCTGGCCGCTGCCGGCACGATCAGCGTCGGGAAGACCAGCACACCGGAGTTCGGGTTTCCCTGCTACACCGACAACGACCTGACCGGCCCGGCCCGCTGCCCCTGGGACACCACCCTGCTGGCCGGCGGCTCCAGCGGGGGCGCGGCCGCCGCGGTCGCGGCCGGCCTGCTGCCGTTCGCGCAGGGGTCCGACGGCGGCGGCTCGATCCGCATCCCGGCGGGCATCAACGGGCTGTTCGGCATCAAGCCCAGCCGCGGCCGGGTCAGCAACGCGCCCTACAACTCCGAGGTCACCGCCCTGGGTGTGCAGGGCCCGCTGGCCCGGACCGTGCGGGACGCCGCCGCCATGCTGGACGCCATGGCCGGCCCGGTCACCGGCGACCCGTTCTGGGCGGCGCCGCCGCCGGCCGGGGAGAGCTTCCTCGGCTACGCCGACCGGGCACCGGGCCGGCTGCGGATCGGCCGGTACCTGGACTCCGGGATGCCCGGCGCCGAGCTGGACCCGGAGGTGCGCGCCGCGTTCGAGGACGCCTCGGCGCTGCTGTCCTCCCTCGGGCACGACGTCGAGGACCTCCCGTCGGGGCCGCCCACGGGTGACATCTTCCCGTCCTTCGAGGTGGTCTGGGCGCTGTCGGCCACCACCCTGCCGGTACCCGAGGCGGCGGTGCCGCACCTGCGGCCGCTCACCCGGTACCTGCGCGAGCGCGGGATGGCGCTGTCGGCCAAGGACGCGATGCAGGCGATGTTCACCCTGCGGCTGTTCTCCCGCCGGTTCATCGAGGCCACCAGCGGCTACGACGTCCTGCTCTCGCCGATCTGCACGATGCCGCCGCGCCCGGTCGGCTGGTTCGGCGACGACGGCGCCGAGGACTTCGAGCGGCAGAAGCGCTACGCCGCGTTCCCGGCCGTCTACAACGTCACCGGTCAGCCCGCGGTCAGCGTGCCGCTGTGGTGGACGGCGTCCGGGCTGCCGATCGGGACCCAGCTCGTCGGCCGCCCCGCCGACGAGGCGACGCTCATCTCGCTCGCGGCCCAGCTGGAGCAGGCCCGGCCGTGGGCGCACCGCCACCCCGCTCTGTGGTGACCTGCCAGGCCGGGGTGCGGAGGTCCCGGTAGATTGCGGCCATGCCCGTGACCGAGACCGTGCTCATCTACGGCGTCATCCCGCTGGCGGTCTTCCTGCTGCTGGCGGTGCTGACCCTCCTGCCTGGGCGGGGCAAGGAGCGGACCAAGTACCGCCCGGGCCAGCCGTGGGACGAAGCGCCGATCTGGTACGAGCCGCACCCCGACGCCGCCGGTGTCGTCGGTGGGCACGGGGAGGACGCGCACGCCGACGGCCACGTGACGCCGAGCCTGGGTGCCACCGCCGCCGCGCTGACGATCGGCGAGCACCCGCACGTGCCGCAGGAGCAGCAGGAGCCCGACGCCCACCGGCGCACCGCCGCCGGCGGCGCCCGCGGGACCTGGTGACCGCGCCATGAGCACCGCCTTCTCGGCCGCCCCGTCACCCTCCGGAGACCCCGCCCCGATGTCCCAGCAGCTCGCCACCCGAGGTACCCCGCCCGAGGACACCCGCGGCACCTCGACCTCGGCCACCAGCGGCTCGGTGGTCGACGAGTCCGGCGGCACCACCCCGTTCTCCTACCAGGACCTGTCCCGTCTCGACGAGGCGCTGACCATGTCCTCGAAGGAGACCGGGCTGCGCTTCACCCTCTACATCGGGGAGCTGGGCACCGACACCCGGACCACCGCCGAGGGCCTGCACTCCCGCTCCGGCGGCGACACCTCCACCAGCGTGCTCGTGGCGATCTCGCCCGGGCAGCGGGTGCTCGAGATCGTCACCGGCACCGCCGCGGCCCGACGGCTGCCCGACCGGGCCTGCGCCCTGGCGGTGCTGTCGATGACCAGCCGCCTGGGCTCGGGTGACCTCGTCGGCGCGATCGTGAACGGCCTGCGCCAGATGTCCGACGCCGCCGGCCACCCCTCCCGCCGCTCGCACTAGAAGGACCCTGCTGCCCCCACGCCTCGCACGCTCGGCGCGGGCCCCTGCAGCAGGGCCGTACGCCAGCGGCCCAGAACTCATCGAGTTCTGGGCCGCTGGCGTTCACAGGGTCGGGTCAGCCGGCGGCGGCGTCCCGCTTGCGTGCCCACAGGGCCCGGGCGACGCCGTCGCGGCCCTCGCTGACCAGCCGGCGCAGCGGTGCCGGGACGTCGTCGCCGGCCAGGAAGGCGTCGGCCGCGGCGAGCGTGCGCTCCTCGATCACCTTCGGGAACAGGTACTCGACGGCGTTCTTCGCGATCTCGCCCGGCCGGCGGTCCCACAGGCCGCGGATGTCGGCGAAGTAGCGCTCCACGTAGGGCGCGGTGAGCTCCTGCTGGGCCGGGTGCCAGAACCCGGCCACCATCGCCTCGTGCACGGCGTTCGGGATCGACTCGTCGGTGAACGCCCGCTCCCAGGTCTCCGCCTTGGACTCGGCCGTCGGCCGGAGCGCCCGGGCGGTCGCGGCCCGGCGGGCCCCGGTCGCCGTCGCGTCGCGCTCGGACTCGGCGTCGATCTCGGCGTCCCCGGCCGCCCCGACGGCGACCAGCCCGTGTAGGAACGCCCAGCGCGCATCGGCGTCGACGGCCAGCCCCTCGAGCGTCCGCGACCCGTCGAGCAGCCCGCGGAGCTCGGCCACGTGCTCGTCGCTGCGGGCGGCCGCGGCGAGGGTGCGCGACCACTGCAGCTGCGCGTCGCTGCCCGGCTCGGCGCTGTGCAGCGCGGCCAGCGCCTTGTCGCCCAGCAGCTCCCAGCCGGTCGGCGCCCAGGCCGGGTCCGCGTAGGCCGACAGCGCCGACTGCACCCGGGCCAGCAGGGACTGGACGACGCTGATCTCGGACTCGGCGTCGACGCCGGCGAGCACCAGCTGCACCCACTCGCGGGCGGGCAGCTCGCCGTCCCGGGTCATGTCCCAGGCCGCCGACCAGCACAGCGCCCGGGGGAGCGATTCTGGGAGCGCGCCGATCTGGCCGCGCAGGGTGGCCAGCGACCGCTCGTCGAGCCGCAGCTTGGCGTAGGTGAGGTCGTCGTCGTTGACCAGGACCAGGTCGGCGGCCGGGTGGCCGACCAGCTCGGCGACCTCGGTGCGCGCCCCGTCGACGTCCAGCTCGACGCGGTGCGAGCGGGTCAGGCCCTCAGGGCCGGAGCTGTACAGGCCGACCGCCAAGCGGTGCCGGCGCAGCACCGGGTGCGCGGGGACGGCGGTCTGCTCGATGGCGAAGGAGCTGTACCGGCCGTCCGCATCGAGGGAGTGCACCGGCCGCAGGGTGTTGACCTGGCTGGTCTGCAGCCACTGCGCCGACCAGTCCGACAGGTCGCGGCCCGAGGCCTCCGACAGCTCGCTGAGCAGGTCGTCGAGGGTGGTGTTGCCGTACTCGTGCTTGCGGAAGTACCGCCGCACCCCGGCCAGGAACTCGTCCCGGCCGACGTAGGCCACCAGCTGCTTGAGCACCGAGGCGCCCTTGGCGTAGGTGATCCCGTCGAAGTTCACCTCGACCGCCGCGACGTCGACCATGTCGGCCGCGATCGGGTGGGTCGAGGGCAGCTGGTCCTGCGCGTAGGCCCAGGACTTCTCGGTGTTGGCGAACGTCGTCCAGGCGGTCGTGTACTCCGTGGCCTCGGACTGGCACAGCGTGGAGATGTAGGTGGCGAAGGACTCGTTGAGCCACAGGTCGTCCCACCAGCGCATGGTCACCAGGTCGCCGAACCACATGTGCGCCAGCTCGTGCAGGATCGTCTCGGCACGCCGCTCGTAGCGGGCCCGGCTGGTCTTGGACCGGAAGACGTAGTCCTCCAGGAAGGTGACCGCGCCGGCGTTCTCCATCGCCCCGGCGTTGAACTCGGGCACGAAGAGCTGGTCGTACTTGTCGAACGGGTACGGGTAGTCGAAGACCCGGTGGTAGAAGTCGAACCCGGCCTTGGTGACGGCGAAGATCTCGTCGGGGTCGAGGTGCTGGGCCAGCGACGCCCGGCAGTAGATGCCCAGCGGGATGCCGTCGTGCAGGTCGGTGACCCGGGCGTAGGGGCCGGCCACCAGCGCGACCAGGTAGGTCGAGATCCGCTTGGTCGGGGTGAAGTGCACCAGCTGGGAGCCGGCGTCCCCGGCCTCGATGGTCCGGTCGCCGGTGTTGCTCACGACCTGCCAGTCGAACGGCGCGGTGACGTGGACGGTGAACGTCGCCTTGAGGTCGGGCTGGTCGAAGCAGGCGAACACCCGTTTGGCCTCGGCCGGCTCGAAGTGCGTGTACAGGTAGACCTGGGAGTCCTCGGGGTCGACGAAGCGGTGCAGCCCCTCGCCGGTGCGCGAGTAGCGGCAGTCGGCGTCGACCACCAGCTCGTTGTCCCCGGCCAGCCCCGGGAGGACCAGGCCCCCCTCCTCGGTGTAGCCGCTGACGTCGAGCTCGACGCCGTTGAGCGTGGCGGAGCGGACGCGTTCGGCGACCAGGTCGACGAAGGTCTCGGCACCCGGGGTGCGCGCGGAGAAGGTGAGGGTGGTGACCGAGCGGAACGTCTCCTCGCCGGGATGGCCCTGGCCGTCGGTCACGTCCAGGAAGAGGTCGTAGCTGGAGACGGCCAGCAGCGCGGCGCGGGCCGCGGCGTCGTCACGGGTCAGGTTGGGGACTGCCACGGGACGGAGCCTCCCATGCGGGGGCGACGGTCTCCTCCCGGTGTGCCCTGGTGGGCGACCGGGAACAACGGGACGGCGACCGGACTTGCTGGCCGCAGACGACCCGGGCACCGCCCGGCAGGAACGACGAGACCCCGAGGAGCACCCATGACCGAGGCAGTGCAGAGCGCGCCCACGAAGGCCCGCGTCGACTTCTGGTTCGACCCGCTGTGCCCGTGGGCCTGGCTCACCAGCCGCTGGGTGCTGGAGGCCGCCAAGGTGCGCGACATCGACCTGCACTGGCACGTCATGTCGCTGTCGGTGCTCAACCGCGGGCGCGACCTGACCGAGGACTACCAGCAGATGATGGAGCAGGCCATCGGCCCGGTCCGCGTCGCCATCGCCGCCGCGCAGCAGCACGGCGAGGGGGTGCTCGGCGACCTGTACACCGCGATGGGCACCCTGCGCCACCACGAGGGCGTCGAACTCCCCGACCTCATCGCTCCGGCCCTGGCCAAGGTGGGCCTGCCCGCCGAGCTGGCCGAGGCGGCGGGGTCGACCGAGTACGACGAGGCGCTGGAGAAGAGCCACCACGAGGGCATGGACCCGGTGGGCGACGACGTCGGCACCCCGGTCATGCACATCGACGGCGTCGCCTTCTTCGGCCCGGTCATCAGCAAGGTCCCCACGGGTGAGGAGGCCGGCAAGGCCTTCGACGGTGCCGTGCTGCTGGCCAACCTGCCGGACTTCTGGGAGCTCAAGCGCACCCGCACCACCGGGCCGGACATGTCCTCCGTCCCCGCCGACGCCCTGGAGCTCAGCCGCTGACGTGGAGTGCCAGCGCATCGTCTTCGGAGCGCTGGCACTCCATGACGAGGGGTGCGGCATCCTGACCGGGTGCCGCGCCCCCTCCGTCAGCGGATCTTCATCACCGGCGCGAGCTCCGGGCTCGGCGCCGGCATGGCCCGCGAGTTCGCCGCCCGGGGCCGCGACCTCGTGCTGGTGGCCCGGCGGCTGGACCGCCTGAGGGAGCTGCGCGAGGAGCTGGTCGCCCGCCACCCCGGCACCCGGGTCGTGGTCGGCGAGCTGGACGTCGACGACCCCGGCGCGGTGGCCGAGGTCGTGCCGCGGCTGGCCGGCGAACTGGGTGGCATCGACCGGTTCATCGCCAACGCGGGCATCGGCGAGAGCGCCTCGATCGGCACCGGGCACGCCGCCCGCAACCGCGCCGTGCTCGCCACCAACGTGCTGGGCACCCACGCCACCTGCGAGGCGGCGATGGAGCTGTTCCGCGCCCAGGACGCCGGCCACCTGGTGGTCGTCTCCTCGGTGGCCTCGGTGCGCGGCATGAAGGGCGGCCGCTCGGCCTACGGGGCGAGCAAGGCCGCGCTCAACTCGCTGGCCGAGAGCATCCGCGCCGACGTGCTCGGCGGCCCGATCGCGGTGACCACCGTGCTGCCCGGGTTCATCGCCACCGACATCAACACCGGCCGACGCGGTCCGTTCACCGTCGACCTGCCCACCGGTGTCGCTGCGCTGGTCGCGGCGGTCGAGCGCGAGCCGGTGCGCGCCTACGTGCCCGAGTGGCCCTGGCGCCCGGTCTCCGCGCTGCTCCGCGTGCTGCCGCTGCCGGTGGTCCGGCTGCTCAGCTGATGAAGGACCCGGGTCCCCCCACCCTTCGCACGCTCAGGGTGGGACCCTGACCCGGGCCAGGGCGACCGTCCGGGTCTGCTCGTCGAACGCCGGCGCGGACCCCGGTTCGGTGAGCCAGCGGGCCAGCAGCGCCAGCTCGTCGCGCTGCGCCACGACGTAGGCCGCGTCCACGACCGCGCCGTGCCCGGGGACGACCGGGCCACGCGTCTGCGCCAGCAGCTCGGTGAGCGTGGCCGCCCACTCCAGCGGGAAGGCGTCCTCCATCGCCGGCGGCGCGCCCTCCTCGACCAGGTCGCCGGCGAAGACGACGTCGTCCACCGCGACCACCAGGTCCGCCCCGGTGTGGCCGCGGCCGAGGTGCCGCAGCGACACCGCGCGGCCGCCGACGTCCAGCACCGCCGCGTTGCCGACGAGGTGGTCGGGCGGGTCCACCGGCGCGGCGGCGACCAGCTCCGCGGTCGGGTCGCCGTCGGCCAGCAGGGCGGCGACCACCGCGGCGCGCTGCTGCTCGGCGGTGCTCAGCAGCTCGGTCACGCAGTCCCGGTGGGCCCAGATGGCGGCCGGCCGGAAGGCGGCGTTGCCGAAGCAGTGGTCGTGGTGGGCGTGGGTGTTGACCACCGTCCACGGGTGCGGGGTGACCGCCCGCACCGCCTCGGCCAGCGCACGGCCCTCGCCCAGGTGCGAGCGGGTGTCGACGACCAGGCAGGCGTCCTCGCCCACGACCAGCCCGCAGTTGAGGTCGAGGTCGTGGTGACGGCGGACGAACACCCGGTCGCCGACCTCGACCCAGCCGGCGGTCACCAGCAGATCCGCATCGGCCGGCCGCGGGAGTCCCTCGTCCCGTCGCCCACGCACTGCTCGGTGCCCTCGGCGATCCGCCGGGCCGACCAGGCGGCGGCGCAGGCGTCCAGCGCGTCGACCGCCGGGACGCCGACCGGGGCGTCGGCCAGCGCCTCCTCGACGTCCATCACCGCGCGCAGCGCGGCCAGTCGCTGGACCGTCCCGCGCGCGGTCCCCTTGCGGTCGGTGACGCCGCCCAGGCCGCAGCGGAACGCCAGCTCGGGGTGCACCTCGACGACCCGGTCGGTGGACGGCGACCCCAGGGCGTCGTCGAGGGCGCGGATGGACCGGACGAGTTGGAAGGCCTGCGCGGACGGCGCCCGCGGTGGGTCGGTGGCCGCGCGGGAGATCGCCCGGGCCTCGGCGTAGTCATCGGTGACCAGCACACCGCGCACCGGCGTGGGGAACACCGAGCTGGCGGCGCCGACCAGCAGCGCCCGCGCGGCGACGTCGCAGGCCCGGACGCCGTCCTCGGACAACCCGATGGGCATGTCGATGGCGACCACCGACACGTCCGGGACGGCGAGCACCGCCGCGACGTCGGGCAGCGCCAGCAGCCGGACCGTCCGCCCGTCCAGCAGCGCGCCCACCCAGGCACCCCGCCAGCCGTCCACCCCCAGCACCGCCACCAGGTCAGCCTGCCAGTCGCCGGGCGTCCGGGGGGCCTGCAAGGATCGGCCCATGCGCGTCTTCCTCGGGACCGACCACGCGGGCCTGGAACTGAAGTCCCACCTCTTGCAGGTGCTCGCCGACGAGGGCTTCGAGCCCGTCGACTGCGGCGCGCACAGCTACGACGCGGAGGACGACTACCCGCCGTTCTGCTTCGCGGTGGGGGAGGGGGTGGTGACCGAGCCCGGCACCCTGGGCATCGTCATCGGCGGCTCGGGCAACGGCGAGCAGATCGCCGCGAACAAGGTCCCCGGCGTGCGGGCCGCCCTGGTCTGGAACACCGACACCGCCAAGCTCGCCCGCCAGCACAACGACGCCAACGTCGTGTCGGTCGGCGGCCGGCAGCACAGCGTCGCCGAGGCCACCGAGCTGGTGCTCACCTTCCTGCGTGAGCCGTTCAGCGGCGAGGCCCGGCACGTCCGCCGCATCGGGCTGGTGTCGGAGTACGAGCGCGACCGGCACCGCCCGGCCGGCGGGCTGCCCACCGACACCCCGTGAGGCCGCCGCGGTGACCGGGGACGAGCTGCGGGCGGCCGACGCGGCCGTCCAGGAGCTGCTGGCGCGGGTGCCGGACGGCTCGGCGGCGGTCCCGCTGCTGGCCACCGACGTCACCGGCGTGGCCCTCCACGTCACCTCGTGCCTGACCTGGTACGCCCAGGACCTGGTCGCCGGGCCGGTCGAGGTGAGCGCCTTCGACCTGGTCCGGCGTCCCGAGGCCGAGCTGGCCGAGATGCGCCAGCAGCTCGGCGCCGCCACCGAGGTGCTGGCCCGGGTGGTCGACGCCGCGGACCCGGCCGAGCGCGGCGCGCACCGCTGGGGGCTGGCCGACCCCTCGGGCTTCGCCGGCATGGGCTGCGCGGAGCTGCTGCTGCACGGCTGGGACGTCGCCGACGGCCGGGGCCTGGACTGGGCGCCGTCCCCGTCGCTGGCCGACGCGACGGTGACCCGGCTGTTCCCGTGGGTCCCGCCGGACCCCGACCCGTGGGCGGCCCTGCTGTGGGCCACCGGCCGCGGCGAGCTGCCCGGCCGCGAGCCGGTGACCTCCTGGCGCTGGCACTGCGCCCCGCTGTCCGAGTGGGACGGCACCCAGCCCCGGTGACGTGCTGGCCTCCTAGAAGAGGTCGGGGCACCAGGGCGCGACCGGCCAGCTGAACGCCGTGGAGGCGGCGACCACGGCACCCGGGCTGACCTCGGTCACCCGGCCGGCGGCCTGCAGCGAGGCGAGCGAAACCCCGCCCAGGTAGGCAGCGCTGAGCGCCTCGATGTCCAGCACCAGGTCCGGGTCCCGGTCGGTGCGGTCGCAGAACGCTCCCGCCGGGTGGCCCCAGACGTGCCAGCGCCCGTCGTTCCAGTCGCAGAACCGGTCGCGCACCTCGAGCACCAGGTCGATCCGGGCCGGGTAGCGGCGGGCGGACAGCGCCCGGCCGACGTCCACCAGCCGCACCCACAGTGCGTCGACCGGCCGCGCGTGCCAGGCGCGGGGGTCGGCGAGCAGGTGCCGCAGCGGGTCGTCGGCCGACAGCGATGGGGCCTCCACGGTGCGGACCAGGTCGATGCCGAGCAGGAACCGCCAGAGCGCGGCGTACGCGGTCGGGGTGGCGGCGCGGACCTCGGCGACGGTGAGCGTGCCGGTCGGTTCGCCCTCGTCGGTCCAGCTGCCCCGGACGCGGTAGAGCGCGTAGCCGGTGACCTCGCCGTCGGCCTCGGTGTGCAGCACGTGCTGCCGGGCGGTGCCGCCGCGGCGGTCCTCCGGCCGGTCCAGCAGCACTCGGTCCCACCAGCGGTCGTCGCGGGCGAGGTTGCCGGGCACCTGCCGGCGAAGCTGGTCGTAGAGCCGGGCGGCGGCCGGCCGGAGCACCTCGACGTCGACGAGCGCGACCCGTCCGGTGCCGCAGTCGACGTCCGGGCGCAGCCGCAGCCGCTCGGTGGCGCCGGTCCAGCCGCCCCGCCAGCTCGCCGGGGCGTAGCCGAACCGGCCGTAGATGCCGGCCTCCGCGGCCCACAGCGCCGCCACCGGCTCGCGCCCGGCGGCGTGCACCTCGCTGAGCTGGCGCCGCATGACCGCCGTCAGGACCCCCTGCCGGCGGTGGGTGGGCGAGACGGTGATCCAGGTGACGCCGGCGGTCGGCACGGTGGCCCCGGGGACGGCCATCTCCAGGCTGTAGATGCCGGCGGTGGCCGCCACCCGGTCGCCGTCGAACAGGGCGAGGGAGCGGTCGAGCTCGGCGATCGGCGACGGCGTGTCCTGGTACGGACCGTCCGGCGCCTCCCCGAACGTGGTCGCCATCGTCGCGGAGAACTGCGGCCACTCCTCGGCGGTGATCGGACGGAGCTGGTCGGCGAGATCGGTCACGGTGGCTGTCTACCGGTCCGGGACGACGATCCGCCAACCAGTTCCGCCCCGACCTCAGGAGCTGCCGGCCGGCAGCCGGTGCAGCTGGCGTGGCAGCCACCAGGTCCGCTCACCCAGCAGCGCCATCGTCGCCGGCAGCAGCACCCCGCGCACCAGCGTGGCGTCGATCAGCACCGCCACTGCCAGCCCGACGCCCAGCTGCTTGAACTGCAGCAGGGACAGCGTCGCGAAGATGCTGAACACGGCGACCATCACGACCGCGGCGCTGGTGACGACCCCGGCCGAGCGGGTGACCCCGCGGGTGATGGCGAGGTCCATCGGGATGCCGGCCTGGGCGGCCTCGCGGACCCGGGAGACGACGAACACGTGGTAGTCCATCGACAGCCCGAACAGCACCACGAACAGGAACAGCGGCAGCCAGGACACGATCGCCCCGGTCGAGCTGAACCCGAGCAGGCCCTCGGCCCAGGTCGACTGGAACACGATCACCAGCACGCCGTACGCGGCGCCCACCGACAGCAGCGTGAGGACGGCGGCGATCAACGCCACGGCCAGCGACCGGAACGCGACCGTCAGCACGACGACCGTCAGCGCCAGCACGAAGCCGATCACGATCGGCAGCCGCTGGGACATGGTGTCCCCGAAGTCGAGGCTGCCCGCGGTGTCGCCGGTGACGGCGGCGGTGACGCCGGGCAGCGACCCGACGGTGCCGGGGATCACGTCCTCGCGCAGGTGGGCCAGTGCGGCGACGGCGTCGGCGCTGTCGGCGTCAGCGGTGCCGGCGATGCTCAGCCGGGCCACGGTCCCGGCCGGGTTGAACTCGACGACGTCGGCGGCCGAGGGGTCGGGCAGCTGCCCGGTCAGCTCGGCGGTGGCGGCGCTGACGGCGGGGACGTCGAGCGGCGCACCGTCGGTGCGCCACAGCACGACCTGGTCCGTGCTGCCCTCCTGCGGGTAGGCCGCGGCGATCGCGTCGTAGCTGCGCAGCACCTCGCTGTCCCGGCTCAGCGACTCCAGGCCCGGCATCGCGGTGTGCATGCCGACCGCCGGCGCGGCGACCGCGAGCAGCACGCCGGTGCCCAGCGCCAGGGAGATGCCGGGGCGGGCGACGACCCGGTGGACGACGGCACCCCACACCCGGCTGTCGTCGGTGCGGCCGACCAGCCGGCCGAGCAGGGGCAGGCGCGGCCGCTCGATCCCCCTGCCGAGCAGGGCCAGCGTGGCCGGCAGCACGGTGAGCGACCCGAGCACGGAGACGGCGACGACTCCGATCGTGCCGGTGGCGAACGAGGTGAAGACGGCGTTGCCGGCCAGGTACATGCCGGCCATCGCGACCGCGACGGCGATGCCGGAGGTGAGCACCGCCCGGCCGGAGGTGGCGGCGGCGAGCTCGACCGCCAGCCGCGTCGAGGCGCCGTGGCGGCGCTCCTCGCGTGCCCGGCGGACGTAGAACAGCGCGTAGTCCACCCCGACGGCCATGCCGATCAGCAGGACGACGCTGGAGGTGCTCTCGTCGACCGGGCGCAGCTGGGAGACCAGCGACACCAGGCCGAGCGCGCCGCCGACGGCGGTGATGCCCAGCAGGACCGGGACGCCGGCGGCCAGCAGCGCACCGAAGGCGACCAGCAGCACCACCAGCGTCACCGGCAGGGTGAGCAGCTCGGCCCGCTGGAAGTCCTCGTCGAGCTGGTCGCCGACGACCGCGTCGATCGAGCTGCCGCCGGACTCGGCGACCAGCACGTCCGGGTGGTCGGCCTGGACCCCGGCGACCGCGTCCAGCACCGGGCCGACGGCGTCGGCCGCGGCGTCGTCGGCCGCGGCACCGGTGGCGCCGCCGACCTCCAGGGTGACCGGCACCAGCAGCGACGTCCCGTCCGCCGAGGGCACCGGGTCCCCGACGGAGGCGACCTCGTCGAGGCTGCGGACGGCGGCGGCGACGGCGTTGGCCGCCGACGTGCCCTCCGGCCCGATCGGTGACCCGTCACGGGTCTGCACCAGCACCTGCTCGACCGGTGGGTCGGGGAAGCCGGCGTCGTCCAGGACGACGTCGGCGCGGCCGGACTCGCCGCTGCCGCTCTCCGCCCCGGTCAGCGTCCTCGTGCCGGTGGCGCTGCCGAGGACGACGGCCAGCACCACGCCTACCACCCACAGGGCGACGACGGTCCAGCGGTGGGTGGCGCTCCAGCGGGCGATGGAGACCACCGCCCCGGCCCGCTGTCGGGGCGGTGTCTCGGGCGGTGCGGTCATCACGGGAGCGCTCACGGCGGGGCCTCTCGGGGTCGGGCGCCGCGGCTGCGGCGGCACTGCCTCGACGCTGGCCGACGCCGGACCCGGGGTCATTGCCGCTGGCACCCCGGCGGGAGTCGGGCTGGCCCCACCCCCGCTCGCCGGTCAGCCCGACGTCACGGCCGCTGCTCACCCCGTCGGCGGCGGTCGTCAGGTCGCCGCAGGTCACCTGGGAGGCGAGCTCGAGCTGCTGGGCGGTGGCGTCGGGAACCGTGACGCTGGGCCCGTTGGCCGCTCGCGGACCGTCGAGCTCGATGACCGTGCGGGCGACCGGGCTGGCCGACCGGAGGGTGCCGTCGACCACCGCACCCCGGTGCGGTCCGCACGCCGCACCGGACCGACCCGTCGGCCGTGTCGGGCCCGCTGTGGGGTCAGCTGCGCAGGTAGGCCAGGGTGGCGAGCACCCGGCGGTGCTGGTCTTCGTCCGGGGAGAGGCCGAGCTTGGCGAAGATGTGCTGGGTGTGCTTCTCCACCGCGCCCGGGGTGACCACGAGCTGCCGGGCGATCGCGGTGTTGGAGGAGCCCTCGGCGATGAGCTCGAGCACCTCCCGCTCCCGCGGTGACAGCGACCGCACCGGGTCGTCGCGCCGGCGGCGGGCGAACAGCTGGGCGACCACCTGCGGGTCGAGCACGGTGCCCCCGGCCACGACGTCGTCCAGTGCGGTGAGGAACTGGTCGACCTGGGCGACCCGGTCCTTGAGCAGGTAGCCCACGCCGCCGGCGCCGTCGGCGAGCAGCTCGTCGGCGTAGGCGACCTCGACGTACTGGGACAGCACGAGCACCGCCGTGGCCGGGACGGCGCGGCGCGCCTCGACCGCCGCGCGCAGCCCCTCGTCGGTGTGCGTGGGCGGCATCCGGACGTCGACGACCGCGACGTCCGGGCGGTGCTCGACCACCGCGCGGACCAGGCTGGGCCCGTCGGCGACGGCGGCGACCACCTCGGCGCCGGCCTCGCCGAGCAGCCGGATGAGCCCCTCGCGCAGCAGCACGGAGTCCTCGGCCAGCACCACCCGGCGGTGGGGGACGGCGCCGGCGGTCACGGGCACGGGAGCTCTCCGATCAGGCGGGTGGGGCCCCCGCGGGGGCTGTCGACGAGGAGCACCCCGTCGACGGCGAACAACCGGTCGGCGAGCCCGGCCAGGCCGTGCCCGGGGGCCAGCACGGCGCCGCCCTGCCCGTCGTCCTCGACCTCCACCCGGAGCCTGCCGTCCTCCCGGGCGACGGACACCCGGGCGAGGGCGGCGTCGCTGTGCTTGGCGATGTTGGCCAGCGCCTCGCTCACCAGGAAGTAGGCGCTGTTCTCCACCGCCGGCGCCAGCCGCTGGCCCCCCGGCAGCTCGACGGCCAGTTCGACCGGGACAGGGGAGCGCGCGGCGACGGCGGCCAGCGCGGCGGCCAGCCCGCGGTCGGCGAGCACCGGCGGGGCGATGCCGCGGGACAGTGCGCGCAGCTCCTCCAGGGTCTCGCGGGTCATCGTGGCCGCCTCTGCGAGCGTGCTGCGGGCACCGTCGGGGTCGCTGTCGATCATCCGCTGGGCGCGGTGCAGGTCCATGCTCAGCCGCACCAGCCGCTGCTGCGGCCCGTCGTGGATGTCCCGCTCGAGCCGGCGCAGCGCCACCGCCTCGGCGGCGACCGCGGCGTCCCGGCCCTCGGACAGCCGGCCGATCTGCGCCTGCGTGCCGGCCCGCAGGGTGAGCAGGGCGCGGCCGAACTGGGCCTCCAGCAGGGCGCTCGCCCGGACGACGGCGGGCAGCAGCAGGGCGAGGAGCAGGCCGATCGCGGTGTGCACGAGCACCCGGTTGGTGGAGGTGTCCTCGAGGCCGAACGCCTCGGGCAGCGTGACGTTCTCCTCGTCGGTGCCGTAGGGGATCGACCAGTCCCAGGCCACCGACGTCAGGCCGCCCAGCGCGACCGCCCACCAGGTGACGACCACGACGAACGCCGGGATCGACACGACCATGCGCAGCAACGCGTGCACCACGTCCAGCCAGCACTGCGGGTCGCGCAGCGGCTCGACCAGCCGGCGCACCAGGGAGGCCTCGGGGGCCGCGCTCCGGTAGACCGGGGAGGGCACCTCGCGCTGCAGGACGCCGGGCAGCCGCATCCGCTCGACGGCGGCCAGACCACGGGCGACCAGCAGCGTGAGCGCCAGCAGCGGCAGCCCGACCCAGACGACCAGCGTGCCGATCCCGACCGCGAGGCCGGTGACGACGAGGACGAACGCGGCGATCGAGAGCGGGAAGCCGACCAGCACGTAGGCGGTGTCGACGCCGAGCTGGCGCCACCAGCGGCGGTGCTCGTGGACGGTCTCGGCGGAGCCGGCCGGCAGGGGGAGCTCGGCGGTGGAGGTGGTCACGCCGACCAGCCTGCGGGCGCGTGGCGGGCGGTCCCAGCCCGCTGGCTGGCCACTGCCGCTTCGGGTTGTCCCGATCCCGCGCCGTCCCGCTCGCCGTCCATGTCGAGGGCGATGCTCCCGGCGTGTGCCCGCGGTGTCCAGGGGCGGGCCCCCCGTCAGGGTGCCGGGGTGGCACGGTGCACCCTAGGGTCGGCGGTCAGCCGACGTGTCCGCGGATCGGCTCCCCGGGACCCTTCACCCGGACGGCCGTGGACGCGAGAGGAAGGTCATGCGCCGTCTCGGGACCGTTGCGTCCGCCCTCGTCACCCTGGTCGTGCTCGCCGGGTGCACCAGCTCCGACTCCGGTGACGGTGGCTCGGCTGGGACCGCGTCGACCGACGCGCCGGGCGATCAGGCGGTGACGGCGGCGCCCGGGGCGCCGCGCACCCTCATCGCCGACGCCGACCCGGTGGCTGCCGCGGTGTCCACCAGCCGGGCGCTGTTCGGCGGCTCGCCGGTCGCCGTGCTGGCTGCCCGCGACGACCCGTCGGCGCAGCTGCTCGGGGCGGTCTCCGCCGTGGGGCTGGGGGTGCCGCTGCTGGTGGGCGGCGACGGGACGGCGGACGCCGTGGCCCCCGAGCTCGACCGGCTCGGGGTGCAGACGGTCCTGGCGGTCGGGGAGGGCGCCGCGACCGCGCTGCCCGACGACGGCGGGATCGACGTGGTGACCGTCCCCGCCGAGGCCGGCGCCGTGGCGGAGGTGACCGGGCTGGACCTGGCCGCCGACCAGCCCGTCGCCGAGCCCGACCGCGCGGCCGCGGTGGCGGCGCTGGCCCCCGACGCGCTGCCCGCCCTGCATGCCGACGGCGCTGCCGCCCCGACCGGTGCGGCGGAGCCCTCCGGCGAGCTGCCGGCGGTCGACCGGCCGGAACCGCTCGAGGACGTCGTGGTGCTGGCCAGCGGCAACGGGGACGCCCTCGCCGGCATCGCCACCGCCCGGGCAGCAGGCGCCGAGGTGCTGCTGACCGGCGGCGGCACCGACCCGCGCAGCTCGGGCGCGGTGGTCGAGCGGCTGGCCCAGCAGCCGACGGTCGTGGTGCTCGGCGCCGACCTGGCCGGCGCCCCGGGGATCGACTGGAAGTTGGACACCGCGGCCAGCGGCACCCAGCTGCCCGGCGGCGGCCAGCTGCTCTTCCCGCAGCACATGCTGGTCGCGCTGTACGGCATCCCGGGCAGCGGCGCGCTGGGGCTGCTGGGGGAGCAGGACCTGCAGGGCTCGATCGCCCGGGCGCAGCAGACCGCCGACCAGTACCGGCCGCTGGTCGACACGACCGTCGTCCCCACCTTCGAGATCATCGCCACCGTCGCCTCCGGGTCCGCAGGCCCGGACGGCAACTACTCCGCGGAGGCCGACGTGGAGTCGCTCCGGCCGTGGGTCGAGGCCGCCGGCGCGGCCGGGCTCTACATCGTGCTCGACCTGCAGCCGGGCCGCACCGACTTCCTCACCCAGGCGAAGCAGTACCAGCCGCTGCTGGAGCTGCCCTACGTGGGGCTGGCGCTGGACCCGGAGTGGCGGTTGAAGCCGGGGGAGGTCCACCTGACCCAGATCGGCCAGGTGGGGGTGGACGAGATCAACGGCGTGGTGACCTGGCTGGCGGACCTGACCCGCGAGCGCGCGCTCCCGCAGAAGCTGCTCGTGCTGCACCAGTTCCAGGTCCGCATGATCACCGACATCGAGCGGCTGGACACCTCCCGGGACGAGCTCGCGCTCATGGTGCACGTCGACGGGCAGGGCGGTCAGGCGGCCAAGCAGGACACCTGGCGGGTGCTCCACCAGTACGCCCCGGCAGGAGTGGCCTGGGGGTGGAAGAACTTCGTGGACGAGGACGTCCCGATGCTGACCCCCGAGCAGACGATCGAGCAGGTGCTGCCGACCCCGGAGTTGGTCACCTACCAGTAGCGGCGTCCCTTGGTTCTGTCGGTGCCCTCCGGCAGGATCGGCCGGGACGTCGACGAGGAGGTCCCGCGATGACCGGTGTGATCGCCGAACGACCCGGAACGGGCCTGGCCAGCGAGCTGGAGCCCCGCCTGGCTGAGCACCGCCGCGAGCTGACCGGCTACTGCTACCGCATGCTCGGGTCGGCCTTCGACGCCGAGGACGCGGTGCAGGAGACGATGGTCCGCGCCTGGCGGTCGCTGGACCGGCTGCAGGGCAGCGGCGCGCTGCGCTCCTGGATGTACCGGATCGCCACCAACGTGTGCCTGGACGCCCTCGACGGGCGCAAGCGCCGGGCACTGCCGGTCGACCTCTCCGAGGAGTCCTCGGCCCCGATCGAGGCCTCGCTCGACGGGGTGCTGCCCGACGGCGCCTGGGTCGAGCCGGCGCTGGACCGGCAGGTGCTGCCCGTGGGCGGCGACCCGGCCGACCTCGCGGTGCAGAAGGAGTCGGTGCGGCTGGCCTTCGTCGCCGCGCTGCAGTTCCTCCCAGCCCGGCAGCGGGCGGTGCTCATCCTCCGCGACGTCCTCCGCTGGAAGGCCGACGAGGTCGCCGGGCTGCTGGAGACCTCCGTCGCCGCGGTCAACAGCGCCCTGCAGCGGGCCCGGGCCACCCTCGCCGCGCAGCAGGCCGCGGCGCAGCCGGCCCGGCCGGAGGTCGCCGCGGACCAGACCGAGCTGCTGGACCGCTACCTGGACGCCTTCAGCCGCTACGACATCGAGGCGCTGGTCGCGCTGCTGCACGAGGACGCGGTGATGGACATGCCGCCCTACGCCATGTGGCTGCGCAGCTCTGCCGACATCGGCACCTGGCTCGGCGGGCCGGGCGCCGAGTGTCGCGGGTCCCATGTCGTGCCGTTGGAGCTCAACGGCAACCCGGCGTTCGCCCAGTGGCGCCCGAGCGGGCCGGGCGGGTCGTTCGAGCCGTGGTCGATCACCGCGCTGGAGTTCGGGGTCGACGGCCGCGTCACCCGGATGACCGCCTTCCTCGACACCCGGCTGTTCGACCTGTTCGACCTGCCGCGGAACCCGTCGCCGTCGCCGCGATGAGTTCCGCCGGTGGCGGCGGTCTGGAGAGCATGACCGAGACCAGGACCGAACTGCTCCGCGACAGCGCCGCCTTCAGCGGCTTCTCCGTCGACGACCTCGACGCGGCACGCACCTTCTACGAGGGGGTGCTGGGGCTGGAGACCAGCGGTGAGCCGGCGATGGGCGGGATCATGCACCTGCACCTCGCCGGGGGGCGGGACGTGCTCGTCTATGCCAAGGGGCCCGGGCACAGTCCGGCCACGTACACGGTGCTCAACTTCCCGGTGCCCGACGTGGACGCCGCGGTGGCCGAGCTCGCCGCCCGCGGTGTCCAGTTCCTCCACTACGACGAGCCCCCGACCGACGAGAACGGCGTGATGCGCGCCGGCGGACCGCTGATCGCCTGGTTCACCGACCCGGCAGGCAACGTCTTCTCCGTCATCGAGCAGAGCTGATGAGCCGGCTGGTCTACAGCACCATCTGCTCCCTCGACGGGTACATCGCCGACGCGGACGGGAAGTTCGACTGGGCCGAGCCCGACCCGGAGGTGCACGCCTTCGTCAACGACCTCGAGCGGGCGGTCGGCACGTACCTCTACGGCCGGCGCACCTACGAGGTGATGGCGGTCTGGCAGACGATCGGCGGCCCCGAGCACCCTGCCGTCGAGAACGACTACGCCGACATCTGGCGCGCCGCCGACAAGATCGTCTACTCGACCACGCTCGAGGCGGTCAGCACACCGCGGACCCGGCTGGAACGAGCCTTCGACCCGACGGCGGTGCAGCAGCTGAAGGAGTCGTCGGACCGCGACCTCGGCGTCGGCGGTGCCGCGCTCGCGGCGTCCGTGTTCCGCGCCGGGCTCGTCGACGAGGTGCACCACCTGGTGCACCCGGTCGTCGTCGGCGGGGGTACCCGGGCGCTGCCCGACGGGGTGCGGCTGGACCTCGAGCTGGTCGACGAGCGCCGGTTCGCCGGCGGCGTCGTCCACCTGCACCACCGCCGCCGCAGCAGCTGAGCCGGCGGGGCCTTGTCCGGGCCGTGGCCCGCTGCCACGGTGGGAGCAGGCACTCATCGAGGAGCACCCATGGCCGAGCTGCCCGTCGTCTACCACCTGCCGGGGTGTCCGTACTCGGCGAAGCTCCGCGCGAAGATGACCCTCGCCCGCATCCCGCACCGCAGCGTGCGGTTCCGGGACGACGAGGAGGGCGCCGCAGCCGTGCGTGCCCACCACCCGCAGGGGTGGGAGCTCTCCCCGACGGTGCTCATCGGCGGCCGGTACCTCAGCAACCCGACCCTGGCCGAGGTCCGCGAGGCGCTCGCGCACAGCTGACGCCCCGGGGCAGGCTGTCGCACCCGCCCTGCTCACCCCGCCGGCGGCGCCCGGTCAGCTCCCTCCGTGCGTCGGCATGCCCGGGACGGGCTTGCGAGCGTGGCCAGCGTGGCCAGCGCGACGACGTCACCGGTGTCGCCTGACCGAGCAGGCGCAGGACCCCGGGGCGTCGCGGAGAGCGGGTGACCGGGATCGAACCGGCATGGCCAGCTTGGAAGGCTTGACCGTCCGAGGGGGTTTGGGCAGGTCAGCGGGCCGTCAACAGCACGAAAGGCATCAGCGTGTCCGCTGTGTGTCCCTAGCGAGCGGTGGAGGCCCTGACCGTGCCGGTCAGGACGGCGTCCAGCGCTCGGGCGATCTCGTCGTCTCGATGGTCGACCGCATGCTGGTAGCGCATCGCTGCGGCGGGGGAGGCGTGCCCCAGTCGCCGCATCAGCTCGGCCGTGGTGGCGCCGGTCTGGGCGGCCCACGTTGCACCCGTGTGGCGCAGCTCGTGGGGACGAACCGGCGGCAGCCCGCACGTCTCGGCTGCGCGGCGGAACGTCTGACCCCAGTTGGAGCGGGCCAGGTAGCCGCCGGAAGCTGTGCTGAACACGAGCGCGTCCGGCGAGTCGGGGACGTACTGCTCCAGGTGATCGGCTAGTACAGCGGCCACGGACGGTGGCAAGGCCACCGACCGGCGGCCCGCCTCGGTCTTGGGCTCGCCGACCGCCCACCGGCCACCGACATAGCGGACCGAGCGCTCCACCAGCAGACGCGTGCAGTCGTCGAGGACGTCGGATCGGCGGAGCGCGGTCGCCTCGCCGAAGCGCAGGCCGCTGAAGGCCAGCACGAGGACGAGCACCGCATAGCGCTTGGTCCGCACGTCCTGGGCCAGGTGGCCGGCGATGGCCTGCACCTCGCGCGTGGTGAGAGAGCGCGACGGGCGGGCGGTCTTCGGCGTACTGGCGTTGCGCAACTTGCAGGGATTGGCCGCGATCACCTCATCGGCCACCGCGACGCCGAGAAGCGAGCGCAACAGCCGGTACGACTGGGCGAGCGCCGTGGGCCCGGTGGTCTTCACAGCCTGCGCGTGCCACGCCCGCACCTTGGCGGGGGTGACGTCGCCGACCGGCACCAGCTCCCAGTGCTCGGCCAAGTGGTGCTTCCACAGTGAGGTGTACAGCCCGCGTGTGGACTCCCGCAGGTCGTTGCGGGCCAGGTACTCGTCGGCGTAGGAGCCGACGCTGCGCGTGCCGGCCTCTGGCGCGCGCCAGGTCTTTCTGACGACGTCGGCTTGCTGGATCGCCAGCCATGCCCGTGCCGCCGACTTGGTGGGGAACGTGGCAGACCGGCGCTTCCCGTCTGGCCCGGTACAGCGCGCTCGCCAGTTACCGCTCTTGAGCTGGGTCAGCGACCCGAAGGCGGTCCGCGTCTGCTTGGTTGCCATGGGGCACCCTCCCGTGTCCTTCGCAGGCTGGCAACGCTTCAACCGATCGCGCGCATGAGCCCGATACACGAGCGGTGGTGGGGTCGGTCGCCGACCCTGCACCTGCGACGTCCGATCCTGGCGGCTGGGTCGTCGCCAACCGATGCGTCAGCGCCGAGCTCGTGGCGGGGCGATGGGCTCCACAGCGCGAGCATCCAGGTAGGCGTCGAGGTCTGACTGCCAGAAGCGGAGCGACCGTCCGGCGTACGTGTGCTTCACCTTGCGTTCGGCGACCAGCCGGTAGATCAGGCGCGGACCGCAGCGGAGGTACTCGGCGGCGCTGTCGACGTCATGCAGACGGTTGGTGGCGCCGACCGACGACCGGGCGCTTTTGGGTGCCACGCTATGGCTCCTTCTCTTGAGACAGCGCACCTGCGACGACCGGAGGTCGCTGGCTGCTGACGTTGCATGCCTGTCGAATGAGAAGGCGCTGCGGGTGGCGCAATAACTGACACGGTCACGGGCGTAGTTTCGTCGCTCGGCGCAGGAGCCGAGCGTGGTCGGCAGGGCACGGTCATGCGCAGTCAGCCGCCAGCAGTCAGCCGCGGGGCTGATTGACATCGGGGGGTGCTGGAAGCACCCGTTGGCGAGCTCGAGCGCCTGGCTCAGTCAGAGGAACGTCACTGAATTCCAGGCGCTTCGAGCCAGCGCCCCGCACGGTCGAGTAGACGCGCAACCCCATCCACTCGCCAGGACCAACCCGCCGTTTGCCATCCCTCTGCGACAACTATCCAGGGTCGTAGTAGGGTGGGTCGTAGTTCACCGCACAACGCTTTGCGCCGGCGGACTGCGGCTGGCCTTCTCCGTGTCTTCGCTCGATCGCGGCCGGGTACAAGTGGCATCGACCCGTGCCGCGGCTCGCGGCATGCCGCTCGCCGGTAGCTGCGCCTGACCCCCTCTCGGCGGCCGCCTGCCCCCGTTCTGGCGGCCGCCGAGAGGGCCCCACTTCAGCTCCGCCACCGGACCATCGCCAGGGCCGAGTCCGGAAAGGCTCAGCCGCGTCAAGGATGCCGGTCAGCCTGCTGCCCATGCTGCGAGGCCGACCGACGGCCATTCACCGTGGTGTTCGGCATGTGACAACCCCTGTGTGGTCAGTGCACCGATGCGGTCATCAGCCAAGGGCCTTACTCGGCTCACGTGCCTTCACGTCGACTCGGACCAGCCCGGCCAGGCTCGACTTGGAAAGATGCCCTCCCACCGCGGTGGTGGACCCACTCCCGTACCACCGACACTGTTCCCGGTCTCACTCATCTGGCACCTGACCGGGCAAGGGTCTCGACCGACGGCCGGAAAGGGCGGTGTCTCGCCGGTGATCGACGCCTGGTCGACTCCGGGTACGCTGGCAGCAACATGACCATCGGCCGGAAGCCGCTCGCTGACTGCGCCGCGACGTGGTGACCAATCGTGAAGTCGGCGATCGGGGGGGGCTGGGCGGATCGTAGGCGACCGAGTCGCCGACAATGGCTGGCTGGCGCGCGCGGTCACGGGGCAGACGCGTGATGTCACAGGTAGATGCCCTGTTCGGCTAGCCAGTCGAGGGGATCTACGCGACGTCCGTCCAGGCCGCCGGCCCAGACCTCGAAGTGCAGGTGTGGGCCGGTGGAGAAGCCGCGAGACCCGACCCGCGCGATGAGTTCGCCGCTCTCCACGATGTCGCCGGCCTCGACCAGGACCTGCTCCATGTGTCCGTACACGGTGACGTCGCCATTGAAATGCTGGATGTAGATGGCATTGCCGTAACCGGTGGCCGGCCCGGCGCGCAACACCGTTCCGGCTGCGGCGGCGTACTCGGGAGTCATCATCGGGGCGGCGATGTCCACGCCCCAGTGCATCTCTCCCCACCTCATGGCGAAGGCGGTGGTGAGCACGCCCGCCAGCGGCAGGCTGCGACGCTCGGCCTCAGCTTTGGCCTCGGCCTGCTCACGCTCGGCCCGTGAAGCCTGCACCTGCTGCACGCGATCGGCGGCTTCAGTCAGGGCAACGTCGCGGCGTGGGTCTGTCTCCCCGCCGAAGTTCGCGTCCGGTCCTGCAGCTTCCAGCGCCGTTGTGACGGGCTGGCTGTCTGCGGCGCCCGAGTCGATGATCGTCAAATTCAGGCCCATGGTGAGGGCCCCGAGTACCGCTGCGACGAGCAGCGCAGGTCCCTTGCTCGCAGGAGTGGCCGGTAGTCGGATTCCCCGCCTCATGGCACTACGTCTAGCCTCTCGCGTCGCGCTGTTCAGACGCGTCTGCACGAGACCCCCTTCCTACTAGCCGAATTAGTAGAGGGTAGGGCGGTCGCCCGCACAGTGCGTTACGACGCGCTGACAGGGGGCTCAGCTTGGTGGTCACGGTGGATGCCGGCCTCGACGGCCAGTCCGCCGAGCAGGTCGTCCAGTCGGGCTTGAGCATCATCGCCGCCACCGCGCGACAGGCCGGCGGCTGTTCCGACGGTTGCTGTTCGGTTTCCAGCGTCGGACTCCGCCGAGGACAAGCGAATGAAGACCCGCTCCCGGCGAAGGAGGAGATTCGCGACCAGGCCAGCCAAAAGCATGATCGCGCTACCGAGAACTGCGACCTGGGCCGGGTCGTGCGAGACCTGGAGCGCCGCGAATTCCCGGAAGCCGTCGAAGCGCACCGACGTGCCGTCGTCGAGGGTCGCGCTCTGCCCGATCGTCAGGTTCACGGCACCGATCTTCGAGAGGGCACCCACGTCGATCTGACGTTGGTCGAGTTGGAAGACCGACTGCGGGGCGCCGGAGTCCAAGCCGAGGTAACCGCGGTAGGCGATGATCGCGACCTGAGGGCTGAGTGGTCGCGCATCCACTGACCTGAGGACCCCGTCGGCGACCATCCCGGTCGGCGCGAAGAAGCCCGCCAACGCGAAGCCGTCACCGGAACCGTCACCCAGGTCCGGCAACTTGACGACGCCCTGGCTGCCGAACGTGCGACTGTCCTGAGGCAGGAACGGTGCCGACAGGGGGCCGAATGTCTGCCCGTTCGGGAGCGTGATTGTGAACGTCGGGCTGAAGCCGTGTCCGGTCACGTACAGCCGGTCGCCTTCCAAGCGGAGCGGATCGTTGACTCCGATCCGCGTAGTCCGCTTCGCCGCTCCTGGCCGGTCTTGGACCGCGATGTCAGCGGTGAAGGAGGCGGGGGTGCCGTTGAGTTCGTAGCTGGCGTTGAAGTCCTCGAGGTCGAAGCAGAGGGGGCTGAGGTTCTGTTGCTTGACCAGTGGGCCCGCCCGGTACTGGTCGTACTGCTGGAAGGAGTTGCAGAACCCGTCACCTTCGGTGACCAGGATGTTCCCCTCATAGCCCCACAACTTGCCGCCCGCGACTGCGAGCAGCAGGACGAGCAGCGAGATGTGGAAGACGAGGTTCCCCGTCTCCTTGAGGCGTCCGCGTTCGGCTGCCAGCTCAACGCTCTCTGGGGCCTGCCGGCGGTTCACTCGGAACCGCTTGTGCCGAAGTCTTTGCTCCGCTGCATCGGCCGCGTCGTCGACGGTGGTGTCGGTCCGCCATGTGAGATGAGCCGGAAGACGATGCAGGTGCCGCGGAACGGGCGGCGGCCCAGCCTTGAGGCTGCGGGCGTGCTCCAGGCAACGCGGGATCAGGCACCCGACCAGGGACGTGAACAGCAGCAGGTAGACGGCAGCGAACCAAGGGCTGGCGAACACGGCGAACATGCCCAGCCGGTCCAGCAGCGGCGCAAGGGTGGGGTGGTCGCGGTAGTAGGAGGCGACCCCGGTAGGCGACAACGACCGCTGCGGCAGCAGCGAGCCCGGGATCGCGGCTAGCGCCAGGAGGAACAGCAGCACGATGGCCGTGCGCATGCTGGTCAGTGACCGCCACTGTCGCAGCAACCAACGGCCTGACCAGGTGGCGGGGCGGCGCCGTGGGGGCGTGACCGGATCGGACGTGTTGTGCGTTCGCACATCGGTCACGCGAGCCCTCCGGGCGGGGATGGCTGGCCGTGGGCGGCCACTCGCGAGTCAATCTACTAAGCCATCTAGTAGTGATCCTGACTCGGGCTGTTGCCCGTGACGAACGGGGCGTTGACTACTGCACCCCGGGTGTTGTCCCGCGCCGTCTGGCAGGCCACGTCTCCGCCGCGCGTGTGTCGACGCAACCGCCACGCTCCGGCCCCCGTGTCAGGGAGCCGGAGCGGGCCGGCAGTCAGGTGACGCCGCCGTCGGCGGGTGACGCACAGGACCTGTCCCGGGATCTGTGGGAGTCGACCGGTCGGACAGGTGGTGGTCAGCAGCGACCGCCCATGTCCACGCCGCGCGCAGCGAGCCAGGTGATGGGGTTGACCGCGCCGGCGTACATGCCCTTGGTGTTGACCTGGAAGTGCAGGTGCGGCCCGGTGGACTCGCCGCGGTTGCCCACCTCGGCGATGACCTCACCGGCTGACACACGCTGGCCCACGCTGACGAAGTAGTCGTTGATGTGTCCGTACACCGTGACCGACCCGTCGTCGTGCTGGATGTACACGGCCAGCCCGTACCCGGTGGCTGTTCCGGCGCGCACGACACGGCCTGCTGCGGGGGCGTAGATCGGGGTGCCGATCGGAGCCGCGATGTCCACGCCGTTGTGCATGGTGCCCCAGCGCATCTCGAAGCACGTGGTGAACCGGCCACTCGTCGGCGCCACGCCGCCACCGCCGGTCATGGGCTTCACCGATGCCGCCTGAGTCGACGTGCCGTTGGTCGGCTTGGGCGCAGTCGCCTTGGGCGCAGTCGGCGTGGGCGCGGTCGGCTGCTCGGCCGCCTGACGAGCGCGTGCCGCTGCCTGTGCTGCTGCCTTGGCGGATGCAGCCGCCTGTGCCGCCTCCGCAGCCTGCTGCTGCGCCTGCTGGTCCTTCCACGCCTGATAGGCGTTCCGCTGCCCTTGCAGTGCCAGCAGGTTCACCTGGGCGTCCTGCAACTGCTTTTCGTACGTCGCCTTCTGTGTGCTCACACTTTGCACCGCAGCCTGGAACGTGCTGACCTGCGCGTCCGCCGTGGCCTTGGCTTGGGCAGTCTCCTGCGCAGCCTCGTCCTTGTCGGCGACTGCGGCCTTCGCCTGGGAGTCTGCTTCGGCCTGCCGTGTTTGCGCGACCTCCAGTTGGTCGAGAACGGCGGCTCGCTGGTCGCCCAACAGCCCCAGGACGGCGGCCTGCTCCATCAGTTCGGACGGACCCTCGGCGCTGAGCAGGGCGGTGACGCCACTGATCGACCCACCGCGCATGTAGTTCTCGCGTCCAAGTGTGGCCACGTCCGCCTGGGCCGCGGCCACCGCCTCATTGGCAGCCTGCAGTGCCGCTGCCGTCTCGGCGGCCGCCTGCTGGGCTTCCTCCAAGTCCCCCTGCGCGACCAGGTAGGCGTCATTGGCGGCTTCAGCCTGTCCCGTGACGCGCTGCAGGTCTGACTCCGCCGAAGCGACAAGAGCAGCGATCCGGCCGACCTCGTCAGCCGCCGCCTGCTGAGCGGACTGGGCCGAGGCGATGTCGCCGTCGCTCGGGTTGGCCGGCGCCGCGAGCGCCTGGCCCGGAAGGACGCCCACGAACACTGCGATCAGGACAGCGAGGGCAGGCAATGCAGCGACGCCTCGGCCAGTGCCGCGGCGGTGAAGACCACTGGGGGTGCGCCGAACGCGCGAGGCGTGCTCGGCGCTGATGGCACGCGCGTTGTTCGCGGGCACCTGGGTGGTCCCGTGCGTCGTCCGGCGGCGTCCGGCCCACCCGTACATGTCGCTCCTCGAGTCGTTGTGCGTCCGTTCCTACTACCTGCACTAGTAGGAACGGCAGACGCGCGACTTCCTTGAGCGGTCAACTCGGAAAAGGTGGAGAACCTCCTGGGCCCGATTGATCGCGCTGCGAACTCAACCCTTGAAACGGGTTGTGATCGGTTGAACGGCTAGCGTCGATTGTGGCTTGCGCTCCTCGGTCGCATCCGGCGCATGGCGGAGAATGAGACGCGACAAGTCAATCGAGGGGAGCTCGTCTTCAATGCGGTCCTTTCCCGGTGAACGTGGTCGTGTTGGGACCGGGCATGCGTATTCGTTCTTGATTCTCCGCCGCAAGGCCCAACCCAGCCCGAGTACGGACGCCACCCCGAGGGCTGGCTGAAGCGGTGCCCAGATGCTCAATGCCCCGGAAACGCCCAGCGTTGAGACGATCAGCTTGTTGCAGATGGGGCAGCCGACGGCGAACGCGGCCAACAGCCCCCCGCCTGACGCTGACGCAAACCCGTTCCGTGGTGCAGTGTCGCCAGGGCGACGGATGTAGGTCGCTACCACCAAGCCGCCCAGAATGGCGGTGGCCGCCCACACCGGGTAGTTCCACCACAAGACCGGTGTCATGCGGCTGTACAGCGGCGTGGGAACCATCCCTGTTGGTATGCCGACCGCCAGAGCGAACACAACGCCCGCGACGAGTGCGGCGGCGATTCGCCGGGGCGGCCATCCGGCACGCGTTGTCGACGTTGACTTGCTCGAGTGCATCACTTGATGTAGGCGAGAGCGGTCATCATCCCCGCCTCCCCGTGGTAGACGTTGTGGCAGTGGACGAGCCACTGGCCTGGGTTGTCTGCGACCAGGTCCGCCGTGATGGTTTCGCCGGGCAGGACCATCACCGTGTCCTTGCGCGGGCCACGCCCAGTCGCTGAGCGAACCTGAAACGTATGCCCGTGCAGGTGCATGGGATGGAACATCATTGTTGAGTTGGTCATCTTGAGCCGGACGACCTCCCCTGGCCGCACTTGCAGATCCTTGCGATCGCTGTAGACGCGGTCGTTGATCGTCCATTGGTAGTCGGACATGCTGCCGCCGAGCACCAGGTCGTGCGTTCGGTCGGGTCGACGTTCCGCCAGAAAGGCATCGTCGGCTGCTTCGAGCATCAGGGCCCCGGTGACTTGACCGGCCAACTCCCTGGGGTACGTGTCTGCCGTCGGCGCTGCACCACTGCCGGTCCGGATGACTTCCAGCCCGCTCGCGTTCTTCCCTTCCGCCAGCGCAATGAGGGGAAAAGCGCCGTCGGCCAAGGTGACCAGGACGTCGATGCGCTCACCCATGCCGATCAGCACTGCATCGGTGTCGACCGGGCGGACCGGGAAGCCGTCGCTGTGTACGACCGACAGGCGGTGTCCACCCAGGGCGACCCGAAATGCGGTGTCACTGCCCACGTTGATGATGCGCAACCGCAAGCGAGTGCCCGGCGTGAACGTGACGGTGTTCGGTGCCGTCGCCACCCGTCCGTTGATCAGGTAGTACGGGTACTGGACGTCGCCGGCGTCCCCGCCAAGCAGTGGGGACAAGGGCGAGTCGCCGCCCGCACTCATTCCATCCATGTCCATACCACCCATGTCCATGCCACCGGCCTGCAACTCCTTCAACACGGAGTCCGGGGTGCGCCCAGTGCCATCGAGCCAGTCGTCGAGAACGACGACGTGCTCAGCGTCATAGACCAACGGCTCGGCCGGGTCATCCACGATCAGGGGTGCGTAGAGCCCCCGGTCCAGCTGAGTGCCTACGTGTGAGTGGAACATGTACGTGCCGGGGTCAGGAGCCGTGAACTCGTACTTCATCGACCTACCCGCCGCAATGGCCTTCTGGGTGAGCCCCGGGACACCGTCCATGTCGTTGCGCAACGCAATGCCATGCCAGTGCACCGACGTCGGATCGGGAAGCGCGTTGGTGACCGTGGCGACAAGACGGTCGCCGGCAGGTAGACGGACCAGTGGGCCGGGCACGGCTTCTCCATAGGCCCACGTTTCGACGACCGGGCCGCCCAAGTCGATCGACGCTGGTTGGGCGGTCAGGACGACCGGGTGCACCGTGGCCCCCTCACCGGTGCGGCGAGCTTCTGCCGTCTCAACCAAGACATCGGTTGGCTTGATCAGCTGAGCAGCTGCTGGAGTCGCCTGACCCGTGCATGCGGCGAGTCCTGCCAGCCCCAGCGCACCGACCGTTCCACCCAGGAACTGTCGACGGCCCATCAATCGATCGAACCGGATCCCCGGGTTGACGGTATTTCCCGCCGTCGACCGCGAGCCGTCCCTGTGCTTGCTGATCATGGCCCCTCACGTCATGGCGGGCGCCCGCCGTGGAACCACTATGGCCCATAGTAGTCGCCGTGTGAGGGAGAGGTCAGGTGACGACGCAACCCACGATGTTCATGCCAAGCCATCCTGTTGCCAATGGAAGCGCGAGCGCCCCCACGGTCATCGCCGCACAGCCGGCCCAGCGAAGCAGGTGACTGGTCCCTCGCTCGCGCCCGTGCAGGCGATTCATCCGCACTTCGGTCAATCGGTTGGCCATGGCCAGGCCGAGGGGCGGATTCGGGTGTCCCGTGAGCAGCCGCAGAGCCGTCTGCACCGCTTCCGGCCCGCATCGGCGGGCAGCCTGAGCATCCGCGGCCAGCTCTATCAGGTCCTTGGTGGCGGCCGGAGCCGCGCGCAGCAGAGGGCACCACGGCAACGCGGCGGCCATCGTCTCCACGACGGACACCAAGACGTGATGGTGACCGCGAAGGTGAGCACGCTCGTGCTCCAGCGTCGCCTCCACCGCGTCAGGCGGCAGTTGCCGGCGGAGCCCCTCTGTCATGAGGATCAGCCCGGGTCGGCCCCCGATGGACATGGCCATGGCCCGGTCGTCGTCCACCCACAGCGGTGCATCGGAGGGGGCGCCGGCCGCGAGAAGCAGAAGCTGCCTCACGTGTGGCGCCTGCTGGCTGCGCAGCCGTAGTCGAGCCGCCGTGACAAACGACAGGCGCGTCACGATGATCAGCGTCAGGGCGACGCTGATCGCAGCGAACGCCTGTCGCCAGCCGGGCATGGTTCCAGCGGCGACTGCCGTCCAGCACCCCCCAGCCAGACGGAAGAACCCCGTCGCGGGATGGTCGTCGGCTGGAAGCGCCAGCAGGCCGATCATCGCGACGGTGGAGCCAACCAGTCCTACGGTCAGCAGGACCCATCCGGTGAGCAGTACGGTCGGATCAACGCGCCGGTCGGCGAGCCACAGCAGCGGTCGGTGCCCGTAGAGACCGACGATGCCGGCGCCAAGCAGGAGAGTGAGGACGCCGGTCACGACTCGGCGGCTCGTCGGGACAGGACGTCGCGGAGCAGGTCGGACTCTTCATCGGTCGCGGTCTCCGCGAAGTGCAACAGCACCGACCTCGGGTCGTCCGAAGCGTCGAGGATCTCGCGGAGGGACGCGGCAGCAGCTCCCTGCCGCGTCACCGTGGGTCGATAGCTGAACGCCCGCCCTACCGGCTCTCGTTCGACCATGCCCTTGCGCAGCAGGTTGCCCAGCACCGTCATGACCGTCGTGTAGGCGAGGTTGCGCTGCGGCGGCATCTTCTCAAGGACTTCGCGCACCGTCAGCGATGCGTCGGTGGACCACAAGACGTCCATCACGGCGGCTTCCAGTTTGCCCAAACGGGGCATTGCCGCTCCTCGCCTTCAAGCCAGCATGGGTCTGCTCGACCGTGACCGATCGACGTCGCGCGCCGCATCACGGCGTACGCGTGGATGTTATGGCATCGAGTAGTAGATCCAATGCGCGCCGGGCCCCATGCATCCCCCGTCCGAGGAGAGCGGTCCCTCGGTTCAGGGCGCTCGGCTACGCCGCATCACGGGGGTGGATGTCGCCCGGTTGCCTCTTGGTGGTCCGATGGCCGGTGCCCTTGCGTACATCGCTCACCGTCAGGCAGCCCCTCAGCCGGCAGGCGGCGCGGTGGTCAACTGCTCCAGCAGGTCCCGCAGTTCATCGGGGGACATCTGGCCGATCTGCCTGGCGATGACGCGGCCGGCTGAATCTATGGCCAAGGTGATCGGCAGACCGGGAAGGCCGAGGTCGGCGAGGAGCTCTCCCTTCGCGTCCACGGCCTGCGCATAGGTGACGCCCGTGGTGGACAGGAAGTCGGCCGCTGATCCCGTGTCGTCCCGTGTGTTGATACCGAGGAACCGGATCGCCTCGCCGCGTTCGCCGAACGCCTGGGCGAGCAGTGGCATCTCCTCCCGGCAAGGCCCGCACCACGTTGCCCACAGGTTGATCAGGGTCGGCCGCCCGGTCAGTGCCCCGACCTGAACGGTCGGGCCGTTCCCCAGGCAGGGCAGGGACAGGTCCGGCAGCCCCCCGTCCTCGAAGGCGACACCGCTGGCCCCCGCCTGCTCGCAGTCGGCCACCGTGATCGCCGCCGTCGACGACGTACTACCCGCGGGCGAGGAGGTCGGCGCTGGAGCGGAGCAAGCCGACGCCGCCACGACCGTCACGCAAGCCGAGGCGATCATGCGCAGCGCCCGTGAGTTCGGTCGCGGAGGCGTCGCTCGTCCTGCTCCCGCCCCGGGGCTGCGCCGCATGACAGCAAACTACTACCAGGCATAGGACAACAGCGCACTGACGTGGAGACACGGGCTGGTCATCCCGCTGCGCCCCCGATAGCGTGCCGTTGCTGCGGTGCTCGGGAAGCCGGTGCAAGACCGGCGCGGCCCTCGCCACTGTGAGCAGGTGTACCGCGTTCAGCACGTCACTGGGTTCAGCACCTGGGAAGACGGACGTGGCGCCGGCCAGGCCGGCACCTGTGAGTCAGGAGACCGGCTGCGGCGTACGCCCTGTCCACGAGGTGTTGGAAGAGGACTTCCGTGACGTCAATGTCCGGTTCTGTGGCATCCGTCCGCGACAACCGGCGGACCCTGATCGTCGTCTTCAGCACCATCGTGCTCATGACCGTCGCTGGTTGGGCGATACTGCTGCTGGTCCTGGCTCCGCGACAACTCGCCGTCGGCGGCTCGGTACTCGGCTTCGGCCTCGGTCTCACCGCCTATGTCCTGGGCGCCAGGCACGCCTTCGATGCCGACCACATCGCCGCGATCGACAACACCACCCGCAATCTCCTGGTCGAGGGGCGACGATCGGTCTCCGTCGGATTCTGGTTCGCCTTGGGACACTCGGCGATGGTCGGTTTGCTGTCTGCACTCGTCGGTTTCGGCGCCCATGTGTCGGCCACCTTGCTGAGCGAGGAGTCCAATACTCGACAAGTGCTCGGCTCCCTCGGGACGGCCGCGTCGGGTCTCTTCCTCTTCGCCGTCGGCGTGCTGAACCTGTTCGGTCTGCGGGCCATCTGGCGCGTTCTCCGTTCCGCCAAGAGTGGTGCCCTGGAGGACGGTCAATTGGACGACGCGTTGGCGACCCGTGGCCTGGTGGCCCGGTTCTTCAAAGCCCAGTCGATTCGTCGGCCGTGGCACATGCTCCTCGTCGGCATGCTCTTCGGTCTCGGATTCGACACGGCCTCGGAGATCGCCCTGCTCGTCCTCGCCGGCTCGGGCGCCGCCTCCGGCCTGCCCTGGTACGGGATCCTCGTCCTGCCGTTGCTGTTCGCGGCGGGCATGACGCTGTTCGACACGCTCGATGGACTCTTCATGTCCACCGCCTACCAGTGGGCACTGGCCAAGCCGATGCGCAAGCTGTACTACAACCTGACCATGACCGGGCTGTCGGTTGCGGTCGCGCTGCTGATCGGAACGATCGAACTGGTGGGGGCCGTGCACACCAACGCCGGCTTGACTGACCCCGTCTCCGGCTGGATCTCGTCGCTGCGTCTCGACCACGTCGGCTACTTCGTGGCTGGGCTGTTCGTCCTGGTGTGGGCCGGCGCACTCGTGTACTGGCGCATCGCCGGGGGTGACCGGCCGGTGAGGGCCGCCGTGCGCGACCAACGCCGAGAGCGAGCGGAGCAGCAGCTCCTCGGATGACCAGTACTCGCCTGCCACTGAGGGACGACCACGCCATGAGGTCGATACGAGCGCTGGCCAGCTTCGCCGTCGCAGACCCCCCGGCACCGCTGCCGCGGCGCCAGTTGCGGACGAGTCGCATTGGCGGCTGGGTCGCGGTGACCGTCGGCCTCCCTGCGCGTACTCAGTCGCGTGAACTTCACCGCGGTCCGGCGTCGACTGGCTGCCCCGGCGCAACAGCGAGGCGCACGCCCGTCCGCTGAGCGCAGCTCGAGCTCGGCTACGCCGTCGTGGGCGATCCGCCGGCCTGAAGTTGGGGTGACAGTGAGGCGACGCGGCGGGATGACGCCCCGACGCCATCGACGAGTCAGTGTCAGCCCGCCGTCTTTGAGCACCCGGGCACCAGTGCCCGTGACAAGAACGCGGTCGCGGACTGACTACGTGACCCGGGTCAGCGCGGGCTCGAGCGGTTCCTCGAGAGGTCGGCGCAGCCAGGAGATGAGGCATGACGCCGGACAGCTGCAAGACGTCGTCGAGGGCACCCCGCGCGGGACGGGTGGGGCGGGAAGTCTCTCGTCGTTACCCGATCGTGACAACTACTCCTCTTCGTAGTACGGTCGCCCAGGCCTCGCCGAGCCACGCTCCTCCATTCGAGGACCTCGGTCAGGCTCCGTCGAACCGTCTGCCACTGCTGGTGACAGACGGACCGGGGACCCACTTCCCTCTGGGGTGAGTCCGGCGTGCTCGCTGAGCCGCTGGTAGGGCGCCTTCCTGCCCGAACCCGTCAGCTAACTCGGTAGACGGCGAGGAGGAATGGAGCACGTCGCCTTGGCGACCTCGCAGACAGAGCGCACGCCTGATCGACCCCTGATCGAAGAAGCGCACGGTGCAACTGCCCCGAGCAGCCGCCGCCGTACCCGCGGCTCACGTTCCATGCTGATGACACTTCTCGGCGTCGGGGCCAGCGTCGTCCTGAGTGCCACGACGACGACGGCGGCCGCAGCGCCCCCCGATCCGTCGGACGAGGAGATCAGCGCCGCACAGTCCGCCCAGGACGCCGCCGCCGCGGAGATCCAACGGATCGAGCGACTGGTCAGCGCTGCCGCCGACGACCTGGAGCGCGTCACCGTGGAAGCCGAGGGCGCCGCCGACGCGGCTCTGGTTGCCCAAGCCGAACTGGCTGCCGCTCAACAGCGGGCCGCCTCTGCCGCCGAGGAACTGCAGGCGGCCAGCGCTGCGGTGGCATCCACACAGACCGATGTCGCCACCCTCGGCCGCAAGACATACATGGACGGCGACACGTACGGTGCTGCGGTACTGCTGAGCGCCGACGACCCGGATGACCTCCTGCAACGCGCCGCCACGCTCGAGCGGCTCGGCGATGCGCGCGGTGAGCAACTCGACCAGCTGGAGGTAGTCCAGGACCAGCAGGCGCAGGCGGACCGAGTCGCCCAGGAAACGGTCGCACAACGGGACGCTGCTGCCGGTGCAGCAGCTGAGACCGAGGCCGCTGCCAACACCAAGATGGCGGCTTCCCGACAGGCGTACGACGTGGTGACGGCGCAGAAGACGGAGTTGGAGGAACAGCTCCGCGAGGCCGAGGTCCAACTCCTGGCTCTGCAGGGTGCCCGTGACGCACGGGTGGCATGGGAGGAGCAGCAGCAAGCTCAAGCCGCTGCCGAGGCCGCACAGGCCAGCGCCGCGGCCGGCGCCAACGCGGCGGCAGCGGCGAGCGCTCGCCAGGGCTCGGGCGCGGGAGTCGCCCCGACGAGTGGCCGGGTGACCTCCTGCTACGGAGCCCGATGGGGGACCATGCACTACGGCGTCGACATCGCCAACGTGATCGGAACGCCGATCTATGCTCCGGCAGGCGGTCGGGTGCTGCAGGCGGGGCCCGCGACCGGCTTCGGTCTGGCCGTCTACCTGCAGCACGCTGACGGCTCGATCACCGTGTACGGCCACATCAGCCGGTACCTGGTGCAGGCGGGTCAGCAGGTGGCCGCGGGCCAGCAGATCGCCGAAGTCGGGAACACCGGTCAGTCGACCGGGCCGCACCTTCACTTCGAGGTGCACACCGGCGGGCTGTACCAGAACCGCGTCAACCCTGTTCCGTGGCTCGCTGCCCGCGGCGTGTCGCTCGGGGGCAGTTGCACCTGACCGGTCCGGCGCGCAGGGAGTCGTCCAGAGGAGTTCTGGACGGCTCCCTGCCCGCTGGCGCGCGCTGCCTATGGGCTCTTCCCCTCCGGCGTGCCCGCGGCCGCCATGCGCGATGGTGGTCGGCGTGACAGATGCCGGCGTCCCCACCACACGGCGCTCCCGGTTACAGCCACAGCAAGCCCGATCAGCGTCCACGCCCACCCTCCGAGGTCACGTGTCCAGGCATCGAAACCGCTGGCGGACGCTCCGAGGCTGACGTACAAAAGGGAACCCGGGAGCATGCCCACCGCAGTTCCCAGCAGATAGGGCGCAAGGCGGACGCCGCTCGCCCCGGCGGCGTAGCTGACCACTGCGAACGGGGGCGCCGGCAACAACCGAGCCACCAGAACCGTGCTGAAGGCGCGATGGGTGAGGAACCGGTCCACACGAGGCCAGCGAGAACTGATCAGTCGCGCGACGGCTGCGCGTCCCAACCATCGGCTGATCCCGAACCCGAACAGTGCCCCCAGCAGTCCGCCGACCAGGACGAGCCCCAGCCCTGCACTGAAGCCGGCCGCAGCGCCGGCGAGGGCGGACAGAGCGGACCGGGGCGTCGGGACCGATAGCGCCAGTGCCAGCATCCCCAAGACGACCAGCCAGCCGACCGAGCCGGAAGTGTTGAGCCGCGTCCTCATGGCCCCGACGTCCGGGACCCCCACGGTCATGGCGGTCCAGACGCCGGCACAGATCAACAAGCTCAGTAGTGCCAGCCGAGGCCACGTGCGGTGAGCCTTCCGGTCCGTGGCTTCCTCTTCTGGGGAGGGGCGAGCTCGATCAGCCGAGCTCAGCGAGCAATCCGTCGCTTCCGTCGAACTGCGCCGGAACAGGTGCCGCCACCGGGCCTCCCCAGTTGACGACCTGCAGGTCGGAGTCATCAGGTCGTTCCCTCCGGGTCCACGCTGACGTCGGTCTCGGGGCACCTGTTGAGACGCATCCGACGCCTCGGTCGATGGCGCACACGTGTACGCCCTGCTCCGCCTGCCCGACCGAGGGGTCGATTCAGCGTCGGTCCAGGCCGACTTTCCACACTCGGAACGCAACTGTGGGAAGTCGGGCAGCCCGCGAGCCTGCTGACGGTGACCGGTCGTTCCCACAGCTCGGCGCACCTCGCGTCCTGCGGTGGAGCCTGACAGCTGGAACACCCTTGTTCATCATCCGCGATCACAGTCGTCGCGTGCCGCGGACCAGGGCCGTTCAACTCGCAGCAGTGAGGTGGTGGCCAACCCGCGCCGCCGCTGCCCAGTCGCGCTGGAGCAGAGAATTCGACACACTCCCCGGCGTGGACGTGCGCCGCGACCTGATGCGCGCTGTCGCCGGCCAACTCGGCAAGCCTCACGGCATCGCTGGCCGGGCTCTCGCCAGGGTGCTCAACAAGACCAACCTCGAGCCGATGCGCGCAGCCGTGGACGCGCTCGAGGTCGGCGCTGGCTCGACGGTCGCCGATCTCGGCTTCGGTGGTGGTGCCGGGCTCGCGCTGTTGCTGGAGCGAGTAGGTCCGCAGGGGCGGGTGCTCGGGCTCGACCTGTCCCCGGACATGGTCAGTGCAGCGGGCCGACGATTCCGGCGGGACGTGGCAGCCGGTCGGTTGTTGCTGCATGCTGCCGGCCTCGAAGCGATGCCCATCCAGACGGCGTCGCTCGATGCCGCGATCACCGTGAACACCATCTACTTCGTGACCGACCTGGACGGCGTCCTCCGCGAATGCGTCCGCGTGCTCAAGCCCGGCGGTCGATTCGTGGTCGGACTCGGTGACCCGGCGGCGATGAGCCACATGCCCTTCACGCCCTTCGGCTTCAAGCTCCGTCCACTCAGTGAGGTGCAGACGGCGCTGGTGACCGCGGGTCTGCCTGCCATCGACCACCGCCGGGTCGGAACAGGGCAGCGTGCGTTCCATGTGTTGGTGACCCGGAGGGTGGCGTAGCGCCACGCCGCCGCCCTCGGACGTCGGCGTCAGATGCCGCTCCTGTGACGACGGCGGTCGGCGGCACCGCGGCTGCGCAGCAGGCGGAGCAGCGGGGCCGCCAGGAGGAGCACTGCAGCGGAAGCCAGGACCGGTGCATCCCCGGTGCTGGCGTACGGCGTGAGTCCGATGCGCAGCGGGATCGTGGCGATCAGGACCTCTGGGCTGCTGAGGCCACCCTCGGCGACGATCTGCCCGTCAGGCTCGACGATGGCCGTGTAGCCCGTCGGTGCAGCCTGCAGGACGGCGCGGTCGGTCTCGAGCGCGCGCATCCGCGCAGCGGCCACCTCGGTCGCCGGTACCTCCTCGGTCGTGTAGGACGCGGCGTTGGTCGGCACGAGGAGGACCTGCGCGCCGGCGGTCACCGCTGCCCGGGTGCGGTCGGCGAAGAAGACCTCGTAGGAGATCACCACGCCGAGGGGACCGGCCGGCGTGGCAAGCAGTCCTGGACCACCTCCCGGGATCGCGTCGCGCGGTACGAGGGAGGTCATGTCGGTCAGCCGCTCGAAGAGACTCCGGCCCGGGATGTACTCCCCGAAGGGCACCCGGTGGACCTTCTCGTACCGGTCGACGATTCGGCCCGCGGGGTCCCAGGCCACGGCAGCGTTCCGGAAGCCGGTTCCGTAGGACTCGCTGAGGCCGGCAACGACGGTCGCCCCAGTGCGGACGGCGAGTCCGGCGACTCGTTCCGCCTCCCGGGTCCGGGCGACCGGCCCGGACACGGCGATGCTGCTCTCCGGCCACAGCACGAGGTCCAGTCCGGCCGGGAGGTCATCGCTTTGCTGGAACTGCCGCTCGGTGACGGCGTCGGCGTCACTCGCGACGGCGGGGATGCCGCGCGGACCACCACCCTGGACCAGGGCCACCCGTAGCCGCCCAACGGCGGCGCTGTCCGGCTGTGCGAGCAGTAGCCCGGCGGTGCTCCCGGCCACGAGTGCTCCCACGACGAACAGCGCCCGCGGTCGTCGGCCTCCGGCGGCGACCCCGGTCACAGCCGCGCCCGCTGCTGCGGCCAGTCCGAGCACCAGCAGTGCGCCGCCGAGTGGTGCCGCTGCGGTGAAGGGGCCGTCGAGCTGCCCGAGGGCCATCCCGGGGATCGGAAAGCCGCCGAAGGGGAACCGGGCCCGGAGTGCCTCCAGGACGACGAGCGCCGCTGGAACGGTCCACCAGCGGGCTGGGCGGGGATCGACCAGGAGCATGGCCGCGGCGAAGAGCACCACTTCGATGACCAGGACCGCGGCGAAGCCGGCGGGATGGAAGCCGGTGAGCCAGCTGAGCGTGAGAGCGAAGAAGGCAAGACCCGCAACCGCCCCCTGGACGGCCCGTTCACGCCATGGGGTGTGCAGCAGCGCCCAGGTGAGGAGCGCCGTGCCGACCGGCAGGAGGTACCAGATCGACCTCGGTGGCATCCCGGCGGCGAGCAGTGCGCCTGATGCCGCCGCCCCCAACAGGCGGACCGTGCCTGGTCGCCACCGGCTGCCCCGGGAGGTCTCGGGGGCTCTCCCGGTCGCTCCTCCGGACTCGTCAGCCGAGGCCCAGCATCCGGTTGCCATGGGGACGTCCGTCATCGCCGCGGCTCGTTGGCGCCGACGGGGTCGCCCGGCAGAGGAGGCAGACGGTGGACCGCGGCAGTGACTGACGCCAGGTCCGGGATGACCCGGATCGCGGCAACTGCGCGTCGCCTGGCGGGGAACGTCGGGGGAAGCGGGCGCACGCCTCACAGTAGGCAGGCTGTCTACTATGTAAGTTAGTTAGTAGTTGCAGGCGGCGCAGTTGCTCGTGGAGAGTCGAGGTGGTGGCGGTGTCGGCCAAGTCGCGTACCAGCAAAGCTGCACAGCCCAAGCGCCCCGCACATCAGGCCAAGCCGCAAGGGGGCACCAGCGCTGGGCGGGGGAGGCAGGTCAACCGGGCGATGCCGGCGGCTGGCGGGCCCTCCGGTAGCGCGCCAGTCGCTCGTTCCCAGCGGCACGGCCAGCCCGAGCCGCCGCTGCAGGCCTTTCGGGCCCCCGTCCCACCGGCGCGCCCCTTTCCTCCACCTGGGCGCTCCGCCGCGCCCGGCCGACGGCATGTCCAGGTGGGTCCTGCCCCCATACGTCGACCGACGGACGTCTCAGAGGCGGTGCGTCCCTCGCAGCAGCCAGCGGCACGGTTGGGGCCGTCCTCAGCGCCGGCGCTCATCGGTTCCACCGCGCCACGCGCGGACGGCGCCGAGAGAGCGGTGACCGCGACCGTGGCGCAGCCACCATCGGCCGAGCCGACACGGGCACCGGTGCTGACCGCTGACATGCCCACCGGTCCTGTCCAGGTCATGTCCTGGAACTGCTCGCAGCTCGACGAGCTGAGCCCTCAGGGGCTGGGGCTGACCTACTGGTTCGACGCCGCGCCGAGCGGCCGTCCTTATCCGGTGACGGTTCGGTTCACCGGCCGGCGCGTGTCCGGTGCTGATCCTGGGAGAGGATCGGAGACCTTCGAGACCCTCCGCACCATCCCGCGGGTGCTCCCCGGCAGTGGGCTGATAGCGATGACCACCCGCGTGTCGGGGGTCGCACCGGGGGAGTGGGCCGTGACGGCGGCGCCCGTCGTCCTGCTGGAACCGGATGGCACTCGGCAGGCCGAGCCACCGGTCCCGCTGCCCAGGGGCGAGTCGACGGGGACGACTGCGTTCCTCCCGGTGGCCAAGGTGCGCGCACCAGGCGTGCGGATCGGCGCCTGGCCGGGTCTCGTGGGCCTCGGCTTCCTGCTGGCTCTGGTGCTGCAGTGGGTGCTGGGCACGCAGCGGGACCTGCCGGTCGGCCGGATGCTCCTGGTGTCCTTGCTGGCCTCGGCCGTGGGCCTCGCGGGTGCGAAGGTCTACTACCTGCTCACCCACCGGGAGGACAAGGGCGGGACGCTGCGGGCCGGCATGTCGATCCAGGGCTTCGTCATCGCCATGATCGCCCTCCTCCTGGGCGGCGCTTGGGCGACCGGCATCCCGTTGGGGCCCTTGTTCGACGTCACCGCACCCGGCCTGCTCGTCGGGCTCACCGTGGGAAGGCTTGGCTGCTTCTTCGGCGGCTGCTGCGTCGGCCTGCCCACAGCGTCGCGGTGGGGGATCTGGTCCTCCGACCGCGGCGTCGGCGTCAGGCGCATCCCGGTGCAGCTGTTCGAGTCGACACTCGCGGGCATGCTGGCGGGGGCGACGCTGCTCGCCGTCGTCCTCGTCAACCCTCCGGTGGACGGACTGTTCTTCCTCGCCGGCCTGTCGGCGTACACCTTCGGGCGTCAACTGCTGTTCCCGCTGCGGGGCATCCCCCGCAAGACCACGCACGGTCGGGTGGCGACGATGATCGTCACCGGCCTGGTGCTCGTGGGATCCGTGCTCGCCCTGATCTTGGGTTGATCATGCTGGCCAAGGCTCTTCGCCCGCGACATTGGCCGGCGCCTCTTCCCCGTCCAACGGCTGCACCCGTATCGACTGCGCGCGGGCCCGCGCAGGGTGAGAGCGATCAATGCGCCCTCGACGAAGGCGGCTGCGGCGATGTCCGCGGCGTCGGCCAGCTCGCCAACGCCGGTGGCCAAGCAACGCCATCTGTCCCATGGCTGATCTCCGGACCTCGGCAGCCGGGCGCTTGGCGAGGACAACCTTCAACGACGCGACCGACCGGGCCCAGGCCGACGGGGATTCACACAGCCCCGTCGGAGGTGGCCACCCCGACCGTTAGCGGGTGGCCTCTGCGACCTGGGGAGGGCGCCGGCCCTGCCCAGGTCGCGGGGGTGGGCGAGCCGCCAGCCGGACGACACCGTCCGCTGGCGGGAATCGCCGGCCGACGCCCCACTCACCCGTCGACACAGCCCGCACTGAGGAGGCAGAGTCCGGCCATGCACCCTGCGCAGCAGACCGTCGGGGATGGGCCCACCGGTGGAACGGTCCGCACCGACGAGGTCGTGGTGCTGGACGGGCTCACCAAGCGCTACGGGACCCGCACCGTCGTCGACGACCTGTCCCTCACGGTCCGTCGCGGGGAGGTGTACGGCTTCCTCGGCCCGAACGGCGCCGGCAAGACGACGACCCTGCGGGCCCTGCTGGGGCTGATCCGCCCGACCAGCGGCACCGCGACGGTGCTCGACCGGCCGGCGGGCTCGTCGGCGGTCCGGGTCGGCGCGCTCATCGAGGGCCCCGGCTTCTACCCCTACCTCTCCGGCCGGGACAACCTCCGCGTCCTGGCCCGCTACGCCGGGGCCCCGCCCGGCCGGGTCGACCTGGTGCTGGGCACGGTCGCCCTCACCGACCGGGCCGGCGACCGGTACAGCACCTACTCGCTGGGCATGAAGCAGCGCCTCGGGGTGGCCGCGGCGCTGCTCAAGGACCCCGAGCTGGTGATCCTCGACGAGCCCACCAACGGGCTGGACCCCGCCGGCATCACCGACATGCGTGCCCTGCTGCGCCGGCTGTCGGCCGACGGCTGCACCGTCGTGCTGTCCAGCCACCTCCTCGGCGAGGTCGAGCAGGTCTGCGACCGGGTGGCGGTGATCTCCACCGGGCGCCTGGTCGTGGAGAGCAGCGTCGGTGACCTGCTCGGGCTGCGCCGGCTGGTGGTGGAGGCCGAGCCGCTGGAGCAGGCCGCCACGGTCACGGCCGGGCTGCTGGGCGCCGAGCGGGTGTCGGTGGAGGACGGCGTCCTCGTCGTCCAGGCCGGACCGGAGGACGCCGCGCGGATCAACCGCGCGCTGGTCCTCGCCGACGTCGACGTGACCGGGCTGCGCCAGGAGGTGCAGACCCTCGAGGAGGTCTTCCTGCAGATGACCGGGTCCGAGCTCGAGAGTGACGTCCGATGAGCACGGCGACCGAGACCCGGACACCGGAGCGCGGGGCCCCGTCGGCCCGGACCCGGACCGTGGGGTCGCTCGGGGCGATCGTCTCGGCGGAGCTGCTCAAGCTGCTGCGGCGCCCGG
>NZ_SJEW01000031.1 GCF_005930475.1 Modestobacter altitudinis | reverse complement strand
GTCCAACACCCCCGAGACCCCCGGCCCCGACGACCTCTGACGTACTTTCGCGCGCGAAACCGCGCGTACTTTCGCGCGCGAAACCGCGCGTACTTTCGCGCGCGAAACCGCGCGTACTTTCGCGCGCGAAACCGCGCGTCGCTCAGTTGACGTGCAGGGCGGAGTTGAGGGAGCCCCAGTCGCCGTTGCGGGGCAGGGCCTCGAGCGCGCCGTTGACCGAGTTGCGGCGGAACAGCAGCCCGTCGCGGCCGGACAGCTCACCGGCCTTGACCGCCGACCCGTCGGGCAGGACGACCTTGGACCCGGCGGTGACGTAGCAGCCGGCCTCCACGACGCAGCCGTCGCCCAGCGAGATGCCGATGCCGGCGTTGGCGCCCAGCAGGCAGCCCTTGCCGATGGAGATGACCTGCTTCCCGCCACCGGAGAGCGTGCCCATGATCGAGGCGCCGCCGCCGATGTCGGAGTCGGCGTCGACGACGACGCCGGCGCTGATCCGGCCCTCGACCATCGACGGGCCCAGCGTCCCGGCGTTGTAGTTGACGAAGCCCTCGTGCATGACGGTGGTGCCCTCGGCCAGGTGCGCGCCCAGCCGGACCCGGTCGGCGTCGGCGATCCGGACCCCCGCGGGGACGACGTAGTCGACCATCCGCGGGAACTTGTCCACCCCGAAGACGGTGAGGTGACCGCCGGCGGCGACCCGCGTCCGGGCGCGGACCGCGTCCAGCTCGGCGGCCAGCACCGGGCCGGCGCTGGTCCAGGCGACGTTGGCGAGCAGGCCGAACACGCCGTCGAGGTTGATGCTGCGCGGCCGGACGAGCCGGGCGGACAGCAGGTGCAGCCGCAGGTAGACGTCGTGCGCGTCGACCGGCGGCGCGGAGAGGTCGGCGATCGTGGTGGCGACGGCGATGACCTGCACCCCGCGGGCCTCGTCGCTGCGGACCAGGCCGGAGTGGTCCGGGCCGAGCAGGCCCTCCAGCTCCAGGACGCCGATCTGCTGGGTGCCGGTCTCGCCCTGGTCGGCACCGCTCAGCGCCGGGGCGGGGTACCAGGTGTCCAGCACCGTCCCGTCGGCGGTGAGGGTGGCCAGCCCGACGCCGTTGGCACCGGTGGTCTGCTCTGCGCTCGTCACGCCGTGCACGCTACCGAGGGCCGTGTGTGCCCACGCCTTAGGCTCGGGAGTCGTGAGCGACCTGCTGCCCGAGCTCGACCTGACCGCCGACGTCCTCACCCTCACCCGCCGGCTGGTCGACGCGC
This sequence comes from Modestobacter altitudinis, assembly GCF_005930475.1. Classification (GTDB taxonomy): domain Bacteria; phylum Actinomycetota; class Actinomycetes; order Mycobacteriales; family Geodermatophilaceae; genus Modestobacter; species Modestobacter altitudinis. The sequence goes on along the minus strand of NZ_SJEW01000031.1, from coordinate 52,727 downwards.
CGTCGGTCTCCGGCTCCGAGCGGGCCCTCGCCGACGCCGTCGAGGCGGCGCTGCGCGGGCTCGGTGCCCTGGAGGTCGAGCGGGTGGGCGACACCGTGCTGGCCCGGACCAGCCTGGACCGGGAGACCCGGATCGTGCTCGCCGGGCACCTGGACACGGTGCCCGTCGCCGGCAACCTGCCCAGCCGGACCGACACCGTCGACGGCCAGGACCGGCTCTACGGCTGCGGCACCAGCGACATGAAGGCCGGCGACGCGGTGATGCTCCGGCTGGCGGCGCGCTTCGGCGTCCCCGGCGCGCATCCGGCCCGGGACCTCACGTTCGTCTTCTACGACAACGAGGAGGTCGAGGCGGTCCGCAACGGGCTGGGGCGGGTCGCCCGGGAGCGCCGCGGCTGGCTGTACGGCGACCTGGCGATCCTCCTCGAGCCCACCGACGGGGTCATCGAGGGCGGCTGCCAGGGCACCCTGCGGGTGGTGCTGACCGTGCCCGGCACGCGCGCGCACAGCGCCCGCTCCTGGCTGGGCGTCAACGCCGTGCACGGCGCCGCGGGCGTGCTCGCCATCCTCGCCGGGTACCCCGCCCGGGAGGTGGAGATCGACGGCCTCACCTACCGGGAGGGGCTCAACGCGGTGCGGATCGAGGGCGGGGTCGCGGGCAACGTCGTCCCCGACGAGTGCCGGGTGACCGTGAACTTCCGCTTCGCCCCCGACCGGGACGAGGACCAGGCCCTGGCGCACGTCCGTGAGGTGTTCGCCGACGCGCTGGCCGCGGGGGTGACCCTTGAGCTCACCGACTCCTCCGGAGGGGCCCTGCCCGGGCTGTCCGAGCCGGCGGCGGCGGACTTCGTCGCCGCGGTCGGGCAGCCGCCGCGGGCCAAGCTCGGCTGGACCGACGTCGCCCGGTTCGCCGCCTTCGGCATCCCGGCGCTCAACTACGGCCCGGGCGACCCGAACCTGGCCCACACCGTCGACGAGCACGTCCGCATCGACCGGCTGCAGCCGGCCGAGGACGCCCTGATCGCCTACCTCAGCGGGAGTGACGCATGAGCGAGTCCGACGACGGTCAGCGCCGCCGACCGATCCGGCACCGCGGCGGGATCACCACGCGCGGCGGCGGGACCGACCCCGCCGCGGACGGGACGACGACCGACCAGCGGCTGCTGGACCGCCGCAGTGGGAGCGACTGGGTGCACACCGACCCCTGGCGAGTGCTGCGGATCCAATCCGAGTTCGTCGAGGGCTTCGGCCTGCTCGCCGAGCTGCCCCGCGCGGTCAGCGTGTTCGGCAGCGCCCGCACCCCACGGGGATCGGAGTACTACGAGGTCGGCGTGCAGCTCGGCGCAGCGCTGGCCGACGCGGGCTACGCGGTGATCACCGGCGGCGGGCCCGGTGCGATGGAGGCGGCGAACAAGGGCGCCTGCGACGCCGGGGGCATGTCGGTGGGGCTGGGCATCGAGCTGCCGTTCGAGCAGGAGCTCAACGAGTGGGTCGACGTCGGCATCCTGTTCCGCTACTTCTTCGTGCGGAAGACGATGTTCGTGAAGTACGCGCAGGCCTTCGTCATCCTGCCCGGCGGCTTCGGCACCCTCGACGAGCTGTTCGAGGCCCTCACGCTGGTCCAGACCCGCAAGGTCACCCGGTTCCCGGTGATCCTGTTCGGCTCCGCCTACTGGTCGGGGCTGGTGGACTGGATCCGCACCTCGATGCTGGCCCAGGGCACGGTCAGCGAGGCCGACCTGGACCTGCTGCACGTCACCGACGACGTCGCCGAGGCGGTCGCGCTCATCCAGGCCGCGGACGCCGCGCGGGCGCAGCACGCGGACGAGCCGCCGCCCGGCGACGCGGTCCCCGACCCGCTGACCGTCGACGACTGACCGTGGCCGGCGTCGTCTTCGTCCTGGGCCTGCTGGTGGTCGGCGGGCTGCTCTTCCTCGGCGCGTCGCTGCTGCTCGGCCGGGGGGAGACGCAGCCGCCCGCCGAGACCGGCCGCTCGCCGGTGGAGCTGCCCGACGACCGGCCGGTGGTCGGGGACGACGTCCGGGCGTTGCGCGTCTCGGTGGCCCTCCGCGGCTACCGGATGAGCGAGGTGGACTGGCTGGTCGACCAGCTGGCTCAGGTCCTGGACGAGCGGGACGCCGAGATCGCGCAGCTCCGCGCGGCGACCGGCCGGCCCGCCGCGGGCGCCACCGCGGCGCCACCGGCCCTGGCGCGGGCGGACGCCGAGGACACCGACCCCGAGGGCGTCTCCGTGCCCTCCACCGACGAGGAGGACCGGACCGGTGCCTGAGCTGATCGAGCAGGTCGACGTCGACGCGCCGCCGGAGCAGGTCTGGGCGGCGCTGGTCGACTGGGACCGGCAGGGCGAGTGGATGGCGCTGACCGACGTCCGCGCGGTGGACGGCGACGGGCAGTGCGTCGGCGGTCGGCTGGCCGCGGTGACCGGGGTCAAGCTGCCCGGACGCCGGCGGGTCGGGGTGCTGGACACCATGCTGATCACCGCCTGGGAGTTCCCGCGCCGGGTCGACGTCCGGCACACCGGCCGGGTCGTCCGCGGCACCGGCACCTTCGAGGTGCGGCCACGGGCCGGCGGCGGCTCGACGTTCGTCTGGACCGAGGGGCTGGACCTGCCGCTCGGGGCGCTCGGCCGGGCCGGCTGGCCGCTGGTGCGCCCGGTGATGTCGGCCGGGGTGCGCTTCTCGCTGCGCCGGTTCGCCCGGTTCGCCCGCGACCACCGGGGCTGAGCGGGGCGTGGGTCAGGCCGGCACGGTCGCGGCCCGCACGGCGCCCCGGGAGACGTACCACTGCCGCCACAGCAGCGCGGCCACCGCCAGGTGGACCACCGTGCCGCCGTTGTACATCAGCTGCGCACCGGCGGCGGCACCGCTGAAGCCGGTCGGCGGCGCGGCGTAGAGGGACTTGGCCAGCACGTCGTGCGCGGCCATCCCGGCGGCGAGGGCGACGGCGCGGGCCACCACGCCGCGCCGGTGCGGCAGCGGCTCCAGCGCCAGGACGGCGGCGGTCGCCAGCCACCCGGTGAGCAGCACGTGCACCGACACCAGCAGGTGCAGCCCGGGGGAGTGCGCGGCGGCCATGAGCAGCCCGGTCCGGTACAGCAGCCAGGTCCCGGCGACGTTGAGGCCGGTGGCGACGAAGGGGTCGGTGAGGACGTGGACCGGCCCCGTCCGCAGCACCCGGCTCACCCGCCGGACAGCACCGACCGGCAGGACCCGCAGCAGCAGGGTCACCGGCCGCGCCAGGGCCAGCGCGAGCGGCGCGACCATGCCCAGCAGCAGGTGGCCGGCCATGTGGGCGTGCAGGTCCATGTGCGACGCCGCCAGCGGGCCGGTCAGCGCGCCGGCGAGGCAGCCCCAGCCGAGCAGCCAGCACGCCGTCCGGGCGACCGGCCAGGGCCGCCGGTCGACGGTGACGGCGACGAGGTAGAGGACTGCGGCCGCCCCCGCGGCCAGCGCGATCACGGTGCCGGCCGGGTGCGGCCCCGCCACAGCAGCAGCGCCCCGACCAGCGCCAGGAGCACACCGCCGCCGGTCCAGAGCAGGTCGTAGCCGGTCAGGTCGACGCCGTAGCGCACCTGGTGCACCCGCAGGACCTTGTGGTCGACGACGCCGTCCCAGGTCTGGAACCCCCCGGCGCCGAGCAGCATCGCGCCCCACCAGGTGCCGGCGGAGAAGGCCTGCCGCCGGCGGACGTCGGCCAGCAGGGCCAGCCCGGCGACCGTCGCCGACCAGGTGGCGGCGTGCAGCAGGCCGTCGGAGACCAGGCCGGCGGCGCCGCTGGCCCGGTCGTAGAAGTGGTGCCAGTGCAGCAGCTGGTGGAACACGATCTCGTCGACCGCGCCCATCGCCCCCGCGCCCAGCAGCAGCCCGGAGACCACGACGCGCCGGCGGCTGCCCGGGACTGTCTGCGGCGCGGTCACGCGCAGCTGGCTACCCGGGCGGTGCGTCAGGGAACCCGGGACCGCCGGACGGCGACGAGCGCCCAGCCGGCGGCGACGACCCACACGGCCAGGGCGACCAGCAGCAGGTCCCGGCCGTAGGCGCGGGGCAGGAACGAGTCGTTGGCCGGGTCGGCGCCGAAGCCGAGCACGAACGGCAGCGCCACGAGGGTCAGCGCCCCGGTGACCGCCGCGCCCACCACGACCGCCGGGCGGGCCGCACGGGGCAGCAGCCGGGCCGACAGCCAGCCGAGGCCGACCCAGACCGGCGCGAGCACCAGGTCGTGGAGCAGTGCGCTGCCGAGGAACCAGGTCAGCCACGAGCCCAGCGGGACCCGGCTGCCCGCGGTGAGCAGCCCGTGCGCGCCGTACAGAACGGCGGCCAGACCGGGCAGCAGGAACAGCCAGCGCCACCAGGGCGTCAGCGCGCTGCTCGCCGGCCGGCGCGGGTCCGAGGCGTAGGGGTCGTCGAGCCCGGCGGCCCGGTCGTCGACGGTCCGGCCGGCCTCGTCGGCGAGGCTCATCCGCCGATCCCGCCGCGGCCCGGGGCCACCCGGGTGACCCACTTGGTCTGCATGACACCGGGCCGGTTCGGCGCGATCAGCCGCACCGGGTACCCGTGGTCGGGCGCGAGCTGCTCACCGCCGAGCCGCAGCGCCAGCAGCGTGCGCGGGCTGCGCGCGTGCGGCGCCGACACGGTGGAGACGCGGTAGAGCCCGCCGGTCTGCAGCGACTCGACGGTCACCTCGGTGTCCCGGGGCAACCCGGCCGCCTCGAGCAGGTCACCGAGCCGGACACCGGACCAGGTGGCGTTCGAGCTCCAGCCTTCCACGCAGGTGATCGGCAGCCGCTCGGTGCGCTGCGGGAACCCCTGCAGGTCGGCCAGCGACAGCTCGAGCCGGCGCGGCCCCTCCACCACCAGGCGGTAGCCGTCGCCGACCGCGGTGGTGCCGGCCCGCGCCGCCGTCTGCCGCACCGGGAGCCCCTGCGGGCCGACCCCGGGGATGCGTGGGCCGAGCACCGACACCTGCGCGAGCGGCGAGAGCGTCTGCCCGACGGTGGTCAGGGTGACCGCGCCGACGCTCAGCCCGGCGGCGACCACGAACGCCCGCCGGGGGACGCCGTTGGTCTCCGCGGCGTCGTCGACCCCCGCACGCTCGGCGGCCTGCTCCCCGGTGAGCCCGGCGGTGGCCCCCGCCGAGCCGCGGCGGGCCAGGCCGCGGCGGATCTCCGGGGCCTTGGCCCCCACGTGCACCGCGACGGCGCCGATCGCCAGCCACCCGGTCCAGTAGTGCGTCGTGGTGAAGAAGAAGCCGAACGGGTACCACTCGGCGATGTTGATCAGGCCGGTCAGCAGTTGCATGGTGCTCGCGCCGACCAGCACCAGGACCGACAGCCGGCTGACCACCCGGGACGGCGACCCGGCCGGCGGCCACTCGAACAACTTCGGGTAGACCGTCCACAACTTGACCAGCAGCAGCGGGATCGAGGCCAGGCCGGTGGCGACGTGCAGGCCCTGGGTGACCCGGTACAGCCAGGACGGCGACGCCGGCCAGCTCAGCCAGCCCGGCGGGTGCTGCACCCAGTGGCTGACCAGCCCGGTGAGGAAGCAGACGGCGAAGGCGACGCCCAGGAACGCACCGGTGCGGGCCGCACGCCGCTCGGAGTGCAGCGGGCTGGGGAACGCGCCGCGCCGGAACGGGCCGCGGCGCAGCTGCTCCGGTGGCTCGGGCAGCCGGGCGCCGAGCACCCGGTCCAGGGCGGAGGTCATGTCGGGATCGCGGTCCGGACGGCGTCGACGACCCGCCGGGTGCGGCTGTCCGGCGGGCACAGCGCCGCCACGGCGACCGCGTCGGGGAAGTGGTCGATGTCGGTCAGCGAGGGCAGGTCGAGCACGGTCAGCCCGGCCAGCTCGAGGGCGTCCCGGGTGAGCTCGCCGGTGTCCTCGCGCGACATCGGGACGTCCGGGAGCACCTGGGCGGCCACCGGCGAGTGCAGGCCCAGCGCCCACCAGCCACCGTCCGGGGCGGTGCCGAGCACCGCCGTCCCCGGTCCGGCCGTGACCAGCCGGTCCAGCGCGGCGGTGAGCAGCCGGGGGGTGACCTGCGGGGTGTCCATCCCGATCAGCAGCGTGGGCAGGTCGCCGTCGGGCGCTCGCATGGCGTCGGCGAAGGCGTGCGCCAGCCGGGTGCCCAGGTCGCCGTCGGCCTGCGGGAGGACGACGCAGCCGGACAGGTCCAGGTCGCCGGGCGCACCGTCCAGGGCGACCACCCGGCGCCGCACCGGGGTGCCACGGACCGCGTCGAGGGTGTCGCCGACCGCGGCCGCCGCGATCTGCGCGGCCTGCTCGGGCGTGCAGGGCGGGGTCAGCCGGGTCTTGCTCCGGCCCGCCACCGGTGCCTTGGTGATGACCAGCAGCTGCGTCACCGGGCCAGCACCTCGCGCATGTCGCGGATCGTCCGGAGCGTGCCGAGCACGGTGCCGGTCACCTTGGACCTCGTGCCCTCGGCGCGCGGGGCGTAGTCGACGTCCACCTCGACGATCCGCCAGCCGGCGTCGGCGGCCCGGGTGACCATCTCCAGCGGGTAGCCGAAGCGGCGGTCGGTGATGCCGAGGGCGAGCAGCGCCTCCCGGCGGCCGGCGCGCATCGGGCCCAGGTCGTGCAGGGACCGGCCGGTGCGCCGGCGCAGCATCAGCCCGAGCGCGGTGTTCGCCACCCGGGCGTGCAGCGGCCAGGCGCTGCGGTGCGTGGGTCGCCGGCGGCCGAGCACCAGGTCGGCCTCCCCGGCCAGCACCGGACCGGCGACCCGGGGCAGCTGGGCGGGGTCCATCGAGGCGTCGGCGTCGCAGAAGCAGACGACGTCGGCGGTGGCGGCCTCCAGCCCGGCGTGCGCCGCGGCCCCGAACCCGCGCTGCGGCACGGTCACCACGGTGGCGCCGTGGTCGAGGGCGATCTGGGCGGACCCGTCGGTGGAGCCGTTGTCGGCGACGATCGCGCGGTAGCCGGCGGGCAGTCGGGGGAGGACCCGGGGGAGCGCCCCGGCCTCGTCCAGGCAGGGGAAGACGACGTCCGGCACGGACGGACGGTAGCCGCGGTCGGTGGTCATCGCCCGGTGTTCGTCGGCCGGGCGGTTCCCGGATGGGACGGTCAGTGCGCTGCGGCGTCCTTGCCGGCCGTGCGCCGGTGCACCGTGACGGTCATGACCAGCACGACCAGTGCGCCCACGACGAGCCCGATGACCGCACTGGCGACGGTGTTCACCAGCCAGCCGACGACCCCGCCGAAGGCGCCGGTGGCCTCGTGCGCCGCCTCCTCCAGGTGGTGCACGACGTCGTACAGCCCGTGCCAGCCCAGGTCGTCGGTGCCCACCAGCAGGATGTGGCCGCCGACCCACAGCATCGCCGCGGTCCCGACCACGGTGAGGGCGGTGAGCAGCTTCGGCATGCCCCGGACCAGCCCGCGGCCGAACGCGGCCACCCCCGTGCGGGGGAGCTGGGACAGGTGCAGCCCGACGTCGTCCATCTTCACGATCAGGCCGACCACGCCGTAGACCAGCACGGTGATGCCCACCGCGACGATCGCCAGGATGACCGCCCGGGACCAGAAGCCCTGGTCGACGACCTCGTTCAGCGAGATGACCATGATCTCGGCGGACAGGATGAAGTCGGTGCGCACGGCTCCGGACACGATGGTCTTCTCGTCCGGCAGGGCGTCCTCCACCGAACCGTGGGCCTCGTCGTGCGGCCTCAGCCGGTGCCAGATCTTCTCGGCCCCCTCGTAGCAGAGGTAGGTGCCGCCGAGCATCAGGATCGGGGTCAGCAGCCAGGGCAGGAACTCGCTGAGCAGCAGGATCGCCGGCAGGATGATCAGCAGCTTGTTGCGCAGCGACCCCAGGGCGATCCGCCGGATGATCGGCAGCTCCCGGTCGGCGTTCAGCCCGTGCACGTACTGCGGCGTGACCGCGGTGTCGTCGACGACGACGCCGGCGGCCTTGACGCTGGCCTTGCCGGCCGCGGCCCCGATGTCGTCGATCGAGGCGGCGGCCGCACGGGCCAGCACCGCCACGTCGTCCAGCAGCGCTACCAGTCCACCAGCCACGCGAGGTCCTCCTGATCATCAGCACCGGTGTGCTGTTGCCCTGGATGGTGGTCCGTCCGGCCCCTCTTGTGCCTGGCAACCATCTCCGCGGCCCGGCTCCGGCGGCCCCCGCCGGGCCTCGATGGCCGGGTGCCGACCTACGCTCGCTCCCCGTGAACGCCGTCCTGTCCGACCCGCCTGCGCAGGTGGCCTCGGAGCGCCGCTCGCGCGGGTGGCTGCCGCTGCTCGCGGTGCTGGTCGTGGTGGCGTCCGTGCTGGTCGTGGGCTGGATCGGGCGCCGGCTGACGCTCGACGGGACGGTGCTGCACCTGCTCGGCGGCTGGGTGCTGCGCGGCGGGTTCGACGTCGTCTGGTCCTCGCGCGTGTGGCTGCCCGTCGTGGTCGCCCTGGTCGGGGTGCTCGCCGGTCCGACGGTCGCCGCGCGGCTGCCGTGGCGGGCACTGCTGCCCGGCTCGGCGCTGGCGGCGGCGGGCTGGGCGGTCGCGCTGGCCCGGACGTCGGGGCGGGACCGGCTGACCAAGCCGCTGGCCGTGGTCCACGAGTACCCGCACGACGTGCCCCGGGTCGGGTCGATCGGCGCCTTCCTGTCCGGGTTCGTCGACTCGGTGCCGGCCGACGCCGCCGACCCCTGGACCACCCACGTCGCCGGTCACCCGCCCGGGGCGCTGCTGGCCTTCGTGCTGCTGGACCGGGTGGGCCTGACCGGACTGGGGTGGGCGGCGGCGCTGTGCGTCGCCGGCGGTGCGCTGGCGGTGCCGGCCGTGCTGACCGGGGTGCGTGCCGTGGCGGGGGAGGACCCGGCACGGACGGCGGCGCCGTTCCTGGTGCTCGCACCGGTGGCGCTGTGGGTGGCCACCAGCGCCGACGCGCTGTTCGCCGGGGTCGCCGCGTGGGGGGTCGCGCTGCTGGCGGCGGCGGCCGCCCGGGCACCGGGCCGGGCGGCCGACGTCCGTGCCCTCGCCGGGGGGCTGCTGGTCGGGGTCGCGCTGTTCCTGTCCTTCGGGCTGACCGCGCTGGGGCTGGTCGTGCTCGCCGTCGTCGGGGTGCACCACGGCCGGCTCGGCTGGGGCGGCGTCGTCCGGGTGCTCGGGGTGGGCGCGGTCGGCGTCCTGGCGGTGGTCGTGGCGTTCGCCGTCGGCGGCTACTGGTGGGTCGACGGGTTCTCCGCCGCCGGCGACCGGGTGCGCTCGGGGCCCTCCTACGCCGACCGGCCGCTGTCGTTCTTCCTCGTCGCCAACCTGGCCGCCGCCGCGCTCGCGCTGGGCCCGGCCGCCGTCGCCGGGCTCGCGTCGCTGCGCCGTACCCCGCTCGCGCTGGTGCCGCTGGCCGCGCTCGCCGGGATGGGGGTCAGCGACCTCTCGGGCCTGGTGCGGGGGGAGACCGAGCGGATCTGGCTGCCGTTCTACGTGTGGGTGCTCGCCGCCACCGCGTTCCTGCCGCGCCGCGGGCGCCGGGCGTGGCTGCTGCTGTCGGCGGTCCTGGCGATCGGGATCGAGGTCGTCGTCCGCACCGAGTGGTGACCGGGGCTGTCCGAGCCGACCGTCATGATGTCCCGGTGACGACGGGAGGACGTGGGTGAGCCGCCGTGGCTGGGTGCTGTTCGTGGCGATGGCGGTGATCTGGGGTGTGCCCTACCTGCTGATCAAGGTCGCCGTCGAGGACTTCTCGCCGGTCGTCGTGGTCTTCCTGCGCTGTGCGATCGGCGCGGTGCTGCTGGTGCCGTGGACGTTGGCCCGCGGACATCTCGGCGCCGCGCTCCGCCGGCACTGGCGGGCGCTGCTGGTCTTCACCGTGCTGGAGATGACCGGCCCCTGGCTGCTGCTGCCGTGGGCCGAGCAGTCGCTGTCGTCCTCGCTGACCGGGCTGCTGGTCGCCGCGGTCCCCTTCGTCGCGGCGGGAGCCGCGCTGCTGGCCGGCGACGACGACCGGCTCTCCCCGGTGCGCGTGGTCGGCATGGTGCTCGGGGTGGTCGGGATCGGCGCGCTGCTCGGCCTGGACGTCGGTGGCGCGCAGCTGTCCGCGATCGTCGCCGTCGGCTTCGTGGTGATTGGCTACGCCGTCGCCCCGATCGTGATCAGCCACCGGCTCCCGGACGTGCCGGGCGTGACGGCGGCGTCGTTCGCGCTGCTGTTCACCGCGCTGGTCTACGCGCCGTTCGCCGTCCCCCGGCTCGGCGACGCGACGCACGCCTCGGGCACCGCCTGGCTGGCCGTGATCGGCCTGGGCACCGTGTGCACCGCGCTCGCCCTGGCGCTGTTCTTCGCGCTGATCCGGGAGGCCGGGCCGCAGCGCGCGCTGATCATCACCTTCGTGAACCCGGCGGTCGCCGTGCTGCTCGGCGTCCTGCTGCTCGACGAGCCGTTCACCCTGGGGCTCGCCGTCGGGCTGCCGCTGGTCCTGCTCGGCTGCGTGCTGGCCACCCGGCGCAGCCCGGCCCGGACCCGGCCGGCCGCGCTCGGCGACGTGGACGCCGCCGTCCCCTAAGGGGCCATGGTGGCCAACATGGCCCTCAGGGGGCCGGGCGCAGGGGGGCGGTGGCGAACTCGCGCATGCCGTCGGCGAAGTCCACCCCGGCCCGGAAGCCCAACTCCTCCTCGGCCCGCGCCGGGGAGGCGACCACGTGCCGGACGTCGCCGATCCGGTACTCGCCGGTGACCTCGGGCGCCGGGCCGCCGAAGGCCTCGGCCAGCGCGCCGGCCATGTCGCCGACCGTGTGCGGCACCCCGGAGGCCACGTTGTAGGCCCGCAGCGCCGAGTCGGGGGGAGTGGCTGCCAGCGCCACCAGGTTGGCCTGCGCGACGTCGGTGACGTGCACGAAGTCCCGCTGCTGCCCGCCGTCCTCGAACACCCGCGGCGCGCGCCCGGACTCCAGCGCGCTGCGGAAAATCGACGCGACCCCGGCGTAGGGGGTGTCCCGGGGCATGTGCGGGCCGTAGACGTTGTGGTACCTCAGCGCGATCGCGCTCCCGCCGGTCGACCGGGCCCACGCCGCGGCCAGGTGCTCCTGGGCCAGCTTGGTGGCGGCGTAGGTGTTCCGCGGGTCGGCGGGGGTGTCCTCGCCGACCTCGCCCCAGCTCAGCTGCCGGCCGCACACCGGGCAGGGCGGCTCGAAGCGGCCGGCGTCCAGGTCGGACCGCCGGCGCGGGGCGGCCGGGACGACGCCGTGCTCCAGGCACTCGTACCGCCCCTCGCCGTAGACCACCATCGAGCTGGCCAGCACCAGCCGGCCGACGTCCGCGCGGGCCATCGCGGCCAGCAGCACCGCCGTCCCGAGGTCGTTGATGCCGGCGTAGGCGGGCATGTCCTGCACGTCGACGCCGAGTCCGACCATCGCCGCCTGGTGGCACACCGCGTCGACGCTCGTCAGCGCCCGGTCGACGGTGCCGGCGTCCCGCACGTCCCCGGTCACCAGCTCCACCCCGGCCAACCCGGGCACGCCGTCGGGGTAGCCGGGGTGGACGGCGGGCAGCAGGGCGTCGAGCACCCGCACCTGGTGCCCGGCCGCGCGGCAGGCGGCGACGACGTGCGAGCCGATGAAGCCCGCGCCTCCGGTGATCAGGATGTGCACGCGCAGACGCTAGCTTCGGACCCCGTGGAGCGCTGTGGCTGGGCGACGAGTGCCCCGGAGTACGTCGAGTACCACGACCAGGAGTGGGGCCGGCCGCTGCACGGCGACGACGCCCTGTTCGAGCGGATGACCCTGGAGGCCTTCCAGTCCGGGCTGTCCTGGATCACCATCCTGCGCAAGCGACCGGCGTTCCGGGAGGCGTTCGCCGGCTTCCGCATCCCCGCGGTCGCCGAGTTCGGCGACGACGACGTCGAGCGGCTGATGGCCGATGCCCGCATCGTCCGCAACCGGGCGAAGGTGGACGCCGCCGTCCGGAACGCCCGGGCGGCACTCGAGGTCCCGGGCGGTCTGTCGGCGCTGCTGTGGTCCTTCGCGCCGACCGCACCGCGGCCCCGGCCGCAGACGGTCGCCGACGTCCCGGCGACCAGTGTCGAGTCGGTGGCGATGGCCGAGGAGCTGAAGCGGCGGGGCTTCAGCTTCGTCGGGCCGACGACCGGCTACGCCCTCATGCAGGCCACCGGGATGGTCGACGACCACGTCGCGACGTGTTTCCGGGCGGGGTCCGCCGACCCGCGCTGAGGGGACCGGGTTGGTCGAACGCCTGCGGATACGGGATCATGTGTGCGGAGCTCTGCACGAACAGTCGCCACACCACGGCCAGCAGGTGCGTGGGTGGCCGGTGAAGGAGGCACGCATGGCGGCCATGAAGCCGCGCACGGGTGAAGGTCCCCTCGAGGTCACCAAGGAGGGCCGCGGCCTGGTCATGCGCGTCCCGCTGGAGGGTGGCGGCCGGCTGGTCGTCGAACTGTCCCCCGACGAGGCGACCGCCCTCTCCGAGGCCCTGAAGGGCGCAACCAGCTGAACACCGCCGCGAGCCTGCCGCCCGGCAGCCCCGCGGACGACGTCACGGCCCCGGCCGCCGGCACCCTGCCGGCGACCGGGGCCGCGCCGTTCCCCCGGGTCGAGGTCGTCGCCGCGCTGCCGGCGCTGGGCGAGGACGACGTCCTGGCCGTGCCGGTCGGGGCCAGGGGGGCGCTGCCCGAGTGGCTGACCGCGGCCACCGAGCCGCCGGTCGACCCGGGGTTCCTGGCCGGCGCGCTCGCTGACACCGGCAACGGCGGGAAGCCCGGCGGGATCACCAACGTGCCGGTGCCCGGCCGCCGGCCGCGCAGCGTGGTCGCCGTCGGCGTCGGCGACGCCACCGTGCCGGAGCTGCGCTCCTACGTGTCGGTCGCCGTCCGCCGCGGCCAGACCCTCGCCGAGCACGGTGCCCGCCGGCTGGTCCTGCCGCTGGACACCGGGGTGGCACCGGCCGGCGCCGACGAGGTGCGCGCCGCCGTGGAGACCGTGCTGCTGGCCGGCTACCGGTTCCGGGAGACCTCCGGCCCGCACCCGGTCCGGCTCGCCGAGGTGACGATCGTCTGCGCCGACGCCGGTGACCACGCCGTGGCCCGGGCCGCGCGCGCCGGGCAGGTCACCGCGGAGTCCGTGGCGTGGGCCCGCGACCTGGTCAACACCCCGCCGGACACCGCGGACCCCGGCTGGCTCACCGAGCAGGCCGTCGAGCGACTGCGCGGGCCGGCCGACGTCACCGTCACCGTGCTCGGCGCTGCGGAGCTCGTCGCCGGCGGTTTCGGCGGGGTGCTCGCCGTCGGCGGCGGCGCCGCGTCGCCGCCGCGGGTGGTGGTCGCGACGTACCGGCCGGCCACGGCCGACGCCGGACACCCGGTGCTGGTCGGCAAGGGCGTCACCTTCGACACCGGCGGCATCTCGATCAAACCCAACGCCGGCATGCGGGACATGAAGACCGACATGGCCGGCGCCGCCGCGGTGCTGGCCGTCGTCGACGCCGCGGCCCGGCTGCAGCTGCCGGTCGCGGTCAGCGCCGTCGTGGGGCTGTGCGAGAACTCCGTGTCCGGCGCCGCCTACCGGCCCGCCGACGTCGTCCGGCACGTCGGCGGGCGCACCACCGAGGTGCTGAACACCGACGCCGAGGGCCGGCTGGTGCTCGCCGACGGCCTCGCGCACGCCCGCCTCGCGCTGGGCGCGACCGTCTTGGTCGACGTCGCGACGCTCACCGGCGCGATGCGGACGGCGCTGGGCTCGCGCACCGCCGGGCTGTACGCGAGCACCGACGGCCTGGCCGACGCGCTGCTCACCGCCGCCGGGCACGCCGGTGAGCCGTTCTGGCGGATGCCGCTGACCGACGAGCACGTCGGGCACCTGCGGTCGCAGCTGGAGTCCGCGGTCGCCGACGCCAACAACGCCCCGGGCAACCCCGGGTCGACGACCGCCGCGCTGTTCCTGCAGCCCTTCACCGGCGGCCTGCCCTGGGCACACCTGGACATCGCGGGACCGGCACGGTCGGGCAGCGACGACGCCGAGCTGGTCCGCGGCGGCACCGGGTTCGCCGCCCGCACGCTGCTGCGCTGGCTGGAGGCCGGGGCGCCGGCCGAGCTGCCCGGGCCCGTCGTCCTGGACTGACCGCCTCCCGGTTGGACCCGGCGCGTCCTGGGCAGGCACTGCTGAGCCGCGCACCCGGCGCGACCGATGCGAGGAGGAACGACATGGCAGGCATGGCGGACAAGGCCAAGGACTTCCTGAGCAGCGACAAGGGCGAGCAGGTCAGCGACAAGGGCCTGGACAAGGCCGGCCAGGTCGTCGACCAGAAGACCGGCGGCACGCACGACGCGCAGATCGAGAAGGGCGTCACGATGGCCGACAAGAAGCTCGGCACCGAGTAGCAGACCGGGGACCGTGGGACGGCGCCAGCAAGCGCCGTCCCGCGGTCGGTCGGGCAGGATCGGCCGGGTGACCGGCCCAGCAGAGCAGGACCTCCGAGGTGTCGTCTTCCCCGCCGGAGCGGACGGGCGGCGCAGCACCGCCACGCTCGGCCGCGCCGTCGTCGCCGACGCGCTGCGCCCGGTCGACCACGCCGGTGCGCTCGCCGCCGAGCACGAGACCAACTGGCGGGCCGGGTACCTGACGCACGTCCGCCGGACGGTGGAGGCCGGGTTGGCCTCCCGCGAGGCGGCCCTGCAGGTGGCCGCCGCCGGGCTCGACTCGCTGCACACCCGGATGCGGGTGGCCGGTCCGGACGGCGAGACCGACCTCGCCGCCCTGCGCACCGCCACGGCCGCCCTTGAGCTGACCACGGTCGAGGTGCGCGGCGAGGCCGAGCCCGAACGGGAGCTGTCCCTGCCCTTCGCCGGCCAGCGGCTGCGGGGCGAGGCGCTGGACCGCCGGCTGACCGCGTGGGTCGACGCGGGCGTGGTCGAGCCGAGCTGCGCCGACGCGGTGCGCACGGTCGCCGACCACCCCGAGTGGCTCTCGCTGCCCGACCGCACGGTCGCCGTGCTGGGGGCGGGCGCGGAGATGGGCCCGCTCACCGCCCTGCTGCGCTGGGGCGCCCGGGTGGCCGCCGTCGACCTGCCCCGGCCGGCGCTGTGGCAGCGGGTCCGGGACACCGGCCGCCGGGGGGCGGGCACCCTGCTGCTCCCGGTCGGTGCGGACGACGCGGCCGGCGCGGACCTGATCACCGAGGTCCCGGAGGTGGCCGACTGGCTCACCGGTCTTCCGGGGACGCCGGTCCTGGGCAACTACGTCTACGCCGACGGCGCCACCAACGTGCGGGTCTCCGTCGCCGTCGACGCGCTCACCCTCCGGCTGACCGAGGCCCGCCCCGACCTGGCGCTGGCCTTCCTGGCCACCCCGACCGACGTGTTCGCCGTCCCGGGCGAGGCGGTCGAGGCCTCCGTCGCCGGCTACGCCCGGCGCTCGGCGGTGGGGAAGCTGCTGGGCCGGCCGCTGCGCACGCTGTCCGCCGGGCGGCTGCTCCGCCGCAACTACCTGCCGGGCTCGGACCCGGGGGTCAACGACAGCCTGGTGCCGCAGCAGGGTCCCAACTACGCGCTGGCCAAGCGGCTGCAGCGGTGGCGCGCCTCGGTCGCCCGGGCCGCGGGCAGCACCGTCTCGATGAACGTCGCGCCGCCGACGCGCACCCGGTCGGTGCTCAAGAACCGCGCACTGGCCGCGGCCTATGCCGGCGCGCACCGCTTCGGGGTGGAGGTCTTCGAGCCGGCGACGTCCAACGTGCTGATGGCGGCGCTGCTGGTGCACGACCTGAACACCGGGGGCGGCCCCGCACACCCGCACCCCTGGCAGGACGAGGCGTACGGGGCGGCGCACGGCGGGCTGTGGCGGAGCCCGTACGCCCCGCGCAGCGCCCTCGGCCTGGCCGCGGTGCTGGGCCTCGGCGCGGCCCGCAGCTGACGTGGCCGCGGGCCGCACCGGGCGGTCGCCCGCTCGCTGTTGAACGGGCGACCGCCGGCCCGGGGGCAGGGGGTCGCGGGCGCACCGATGGCGAGCAGGCCGCGACGAGGAGGCGCCCCGTCGCGCCGCGCCAGGGACGACCCTGGCCGGTCGGGCCGCGGTGCACCACGACCAGCGGACGCACAGTCGCGCTGTACGGGCCCTGTACGGGTCGTAGGCTCCCGGCGTGCCGCCGCCGGACGTCACCGCCGGCTCCGTCCCGCCGGAGTCGTTCGCCGTGCTGCTCCGACGCCTGCGCGAGTCCCGGGGGCTGACCCAGGAGGAGCTCGCCGCGCGGGCGGGCCTGACCGTGCACGGTGTCAGCGCCCTGGAGCGCGGAGTGCGCCGACGCCCGTACCCGCACACCGTGCGGTCCCTCGCCGACGCCCTCGACAGCTCTCCGACCGAACGCGCGGCGCTGCTGTCCGCGGTGGCCAGCACCGGCCTGGTCGCGGTGCCCGCCGACCCACCCGGCCGCGGCGACCGGACGGCCGTGCTGCGCGGACTCCCGGCGCCGGTGACCGCGCTGCTGGGCCGGGACGACGACGTGGCCGCCGTCGCGGAGGCCCTGCACCGCTCCGACGCCCGCCTGGTGACGCTCACCGGCACCGGGGGCGTGGGCAAGACGCGGCTCGCCCTGGCCGTCGCGGAGCGCACCGCGGGGAGGTACGCCGACGGCGTCGCCTTCGTCGCGCTGGCCGCGGTGGACGACCCGGCG
The DNA here is from genome assembly GCF_005930475.1 of Modestobacter altitudinis. Lineage (GTDB taxonomy): Bacteria > Actinomycetota > Actinomycetes > Mycobacteriales > Geodermatophilaceae > Modestobacter > Modestobacter altitudinis. Next base: position 36,077 of record NZ_SJEW01000031.1, on the reverse strand, counting down.
CTGGTCCTCCCGGCGATCGGACGGGTCACCGGCCTGCCGACGGTGGAGGACGGCGACCTCGACGGCCGGGTGGTCGACCAGCTCCGCGACGCACACCTGCTGCTCGTCCTGGACAACCTCGAGCACCTGCCCGGAGCGGTGCCGGTCGTCGCCCGGCTGCTGGAGCAGTGCCCCCGGCTGGTGGTGCTGGCCACCAGCCGGGCGGCGCTGCGGCTGCGCGGCGAGTGGGAGCACGCGGTCCACCCGCTGGCCCTGCCGCCGACGGTGGCCCGGGACCTCACCCAGGTCGCGTCGGCCGCCGCCGGCGCCCTGTTCCTGGACCGGGCCCGGGCGGTGTCGCCGGACTTCGGCAGCGGCCCGGGGGGAGCGACCGCGGTGGCCGCCCTCTGCCGGCGGCTGGCCGGGATCCCGCTGGCACTCGAGCTCGCCGCCGCCCGCGCCCGGGTGCTGGACGCCGCCGCGCTGCTCGAGCGGCTCGACGACGCGATGAGCCGGGACGGCGCCGCGGACCTGCCGCCGCGGCAGCGCACGATGCGCGCGACCCTGGACTGGAGCCACCGGCTGCTCGACCCGCCCGACCGGCTGCTGCTGCAGCGCCTGGCGGTGTTCACCGGCGGCTGCACGCTGGAGGCCGCCGAGGCGGTCGCGGCCGACCTGGAGGACCCGCTCGGCTCGCTGGAGCGGCTCGTGGAGCACTCGCTGGTCGAGGTGTCGGGGGAGGGCGGCGCGCGCCGCTACGGGATGCTCGAACCTGTCCTGCAGTTCGCCCGGTCGCTGCTGGGCGAGGAGGAGGCGCGCCGGGCGCGGACCGCGCACGCGACCTTCTACCTCGAACTCGCCGAGCAGGCGGCGCCCGGCTACCAGGGTGGTGAGCAGGTCGGCTGGCTGGACCGGGCGGAGCGGGACGCCGCCAACCTGGCCGCCGCGGTGGAGTGGTGGCTGCAGGTCGGCGACGGCTCCCGGGCCGGCCGGATGGCGTGGGCGCTGTGGCTGTTCTGGTGGCTGCGCGGCCGCCTCCGGCAGGGGCGCCGGCTGGCCGAGGCCGCGCTGGAGCGGGACCAGCCGCCCGAGGTGCGGGTGCGGACGATGCTCACCGCCGCGTCGATGGCGTTCGCGCAGGGCGACCTGCCGCACAGCGGGGCGCGGTGGTCCGAGGCGGCGGAGCTGGCGGTGGCGCTCGGGGACCTCGAGGGCCAGGCCTACGGGTTCGCCGGGCAGGGCCTCGCCGCGCTCGGCGGCGGCGCACCGGACCGGGCCGAGCCGTTCTTCGTCGCGGCCCTGGCGGTCTCCGAGCGGGTCGGCCCGGCCACCGACTGGGTCGCCGCGCTCACCCACGTGTGGCTGGGCACGGTCCGGCAGGTCTCCGGCGACCCGCGCGGCGCCGTGCCGCACATCGAGCGGGGACTGGCCTCGGCACGCCGCCGCGGTGACCGGCTGGCCACCTACGTCGCGCTGTTCGGGCTGGTCCAGGCCGAGCTCGCGGAGGGCCGGCCGGCGGCGGCGCGGGAGCACCTCGTCGAGGGGATCGAGCTCTCCGAGCAGACCGGTGACCTGGCCAACCTGGCCTTCTTCGTGGAGAGCCTGGCGGTGGTCGAGGGCGCGGGAGGTGCGCACGACCGCGCGGCGGTGCTGCTGGGCGCGGCGCACGGGCTGCGCGAGCGGGTCGGCTCGCGGGTCTACGGCTACTACCTCCCCGACCCGGAGCTGCGCGCGCGGGCCGAGGCGCAGGCGCGCGCGGCGCTCGGGGACTGCGCCGTCGAGGAAGGGCTGGCCGCCGGGGAGGTCCTCGACGTCCCGGCCGTCCTGGCGCTGGCCCTCCGTCGGGAGACCCCGACCGGCTGACCCGACACCTCGGGGTCGGGGCTCGGGGACGGTTCAGGGTCGGGTCAGGGCGCTCCCCGATGGTCCGGGCAGTCGCGCGTCGACAGGCTGCTGGGCATGGACACCACACCTCCCCGGCCGCTCCGGGGGACCCGATGATCGTCGCCCGCGGGCTCACCAAGACCTTCGGCCCCAAGCTCGCCGTCGACGACCTGAGCTTCACCGTGGAACCCGGGCGGGTCACCGGCTTCCTCGGCCCGAACGGCGCCGGCAAGTCGACGACGATGCGCATGGTGCTCGGCCTGGACCGGCCGACCGCCGGCAGCGTCACCGTGAACGGCCACTCCTACGCCGACTCGGCGGCGCCGCTGCGCGAGGTCGGCGCGCTGCTCGAGGCCCGGGCGCTGCACCCCGGGCGCACCGCCCGCAACCACCTGCGCTGGCTGGCCGCCAGCAACGGCATCCCGCGCACCCGCATCGACGAGGTGCTCGACCTCGTCGGCCTCGACGCCGTCGCCGACCAGCGGGTCGGCCGCTTCTCCCTGGGCATGGGCCAGCGGCTGGGCATCGCGGTGGCGCTGCTCGGCGAGCCACCGGTCGTCGTCCTCGACGAGCCGGTCAACGGACTGGACCCCGAGGGCATCCGCTGGGTGCGCACCCTCGCCCGGGAGCTCGCCGGGCAGGGCCGGACGGTGCTGGTCTCCAGCCACCTGATGAGCGAGATGGCGCTCACCGCCGACCACCTGCTCGTGGTCGGTCGCGGCCGGATGCTCGCCGACTGCTCGATGGCCGAGTTCATCGCCGACCACGCCGCCTCCCACGTGCGGGTGCGCAGCCCCCGGACCGGGGACGTCGAGGCGCTGCTGCGCGGCCGCGGCCTGGAGGTCGACCGCCAGGGCGCCGAGCTCCGCGTCCAGGGGCTCGACGCGGCCGGCATCGGTGAGCTGGTCGGTGGGGCGGGGCTCCTCCTGCACGAGCTGACCCTCGTCCAGTCCTCGCTGGAGGAGGCCTTCATGACCCTCACCGCCGACAGCGTGGAGTACTCCACGCACCCGGCTCCCCAGGAAGCGCAGGCCACCCGATGATCGACACCGTCGCCTTGAATCCCGACCGGCACGTCCCCGGCGCGCGGCGGCACCCGCGGGCCGCCGACACGCTGCACGCCGAGTGGCTGAAGTTCTGGTCGGTCCGCTCCACCGGCTGGTCGACCGCGATGCTCTTCGTGCTCGGCGCCGGGCTGACCACCCTGGTGTGCGCCACCAGCGCCGCCTGGCTGGCCAGCGGGGAGGCCGACGAGTCGCCGGCCTCGTTCATCACCTGGGGCCTGTTCTTCGCCCAGATCACCGCGCTGGCCCTCGGCACGCTGATCGTGACCAGCGAGTACGGCACCGGGATGATCCGGGCGACGCTGTCGGCCACGCCCCGGCGAGGCGCCGTGCTGGCCGCCAAGGCAGCGGTGCTCACCGGCACGCTGCTCGTCGCCGGCGTGGTCACGGCGTTCGCCGGCTACCTGGGCGGCAACTGGTTCCTCGACCGGGAGGGCATCGGCATCGCGCTGTCCGACGACGGCGTGCTGCGCTCGATGCTGGGCAGCGGCCTGTACCTGGCGGGTCTGGGCCTGTTCGCGATGGCGATCGGGCTGCTCGTCCGGCACACCGCGGCCGCGCTGTCGATCGGCCTGGCGCTGGTCTTCGTCGTCGGCAACATGGCGTTCCTGCTGCCCGGGACGTGGGGGGAGTGGGTGGCGAAGCTGCTGCCGGGCAACGCCGGGAGCGGGGTGGCCACACCGGTCTCCTTCAACCCGGAGCTGCTCGCGCCGTGGACCGGGTTCGCCGTCTTCACCGCCGAGGTGGCGGCGCTCCTGCTGGCCGGCTGGCTGGTCTTCCGCCACCGCGACGCCTGAAGGAGGACCCCGCAGGAGGACCCCGCCGCGAGCACGCAGCGGGGTCCTCCGTCATGCCGGGCCGATGAGTCCCGCGACGATCTCGGCGGACAGCGCGACCAGCGGGAGCCCGCCCCCGGGGTGGGCGGAGCCGCCGACGAGGAAGAGGCCGGGCAGCGGAGAGGCGTTCGCCGGCCGGAGGAACGCCGCCCGGGCGCCGTTGCTCGAGGTGCCGTAGATGGAGCCCCCCGGGCTCCCGGTCTCCCGCTCCAGGTCGGCCGGGGTGCGCACCACCCGCCAGCGGACCCGGTCCCGGACGTCCAGCCCCCGCCTCGCCATCGTCGCCAGCACCCGGTCCGCACAGCCGTCGGCGACGCCGGGAGCGTCCCAGTCGAGCCCGCCGTCGGGCTCGTGCCGTGGCGCGTTGACCAGCACGAACCACGACTCGCTGGCCGCGTCGGGCCGGGTCGCCGGGTCGTCGGGTGCGCTCACGTAGACGGTCGGGTCCTCGACCGGCCGCTTCGGGCCGCGCCGACCGAACAGCGCGTCGAACTCGGCGTCGTAGCGCTCGGGGAACAGGACGGTGTGGTGCGCCAGACCGGGTGTCCGGCCGTCGAGCGCCAGCAGCAGGACGAGGCCGGAGAAGGACGGGTCGACCCGGCGCAGCGCCGCCCGCGCCCGGCGCACCGGGGCCCGGCGGGGGAGCAGCCGGCCGTAGAGGGCGGCGGCGTCGGCGTTGCAGACGACGACGTCGGCCGGCACCCGCTCGCCGTCCGCCAGCCGCACCCCGGCGGCGCGCCCACCGCTCATCAGGACCTCGGCCACCGCGGCGCCGGTGCGGACGACGGCGCCCCGTTCCACGGCCCGGTCGGCGACCGCCTCGGGGAGCCGGCGCAGCCCGCCGCGGACGTACCAGGAGCCGAAGGCCTGCTCGACCCACGGCACGGTCAGCAGCGCGGCCGGCGCCCGGCGCGGGTCCGAGCCGGAGTAGGTGGCGTAGCGGTCCAGCAGCATGCGCAGCCGCGGATCGGTCAGGTACCCGCGGCCGATGCCGCGCAACGTCCGCCCGGGCGCGATGGTGCGCAGGTCGGCGGTCCGCCGGGCCAGCCGGGCCAGCGTCGCCGCGCCGGCCAGCGGCGAGCGCAGGAACGGCTGCTCGGTCGCGGCCCACATCGCCTCGGCCCGGGCCAGCAGCGCCGCCCACTGGGCACCGCGGCCGGCCCCGAGGTCGTCGTCCAGCGCGCCCGGGACCCGGTCGAGGCACCCGGGCACCGAGGTCGTCGTCCCGTCGGCGAACCGGTAGGTGACGGCCGGGTCGAGCCGCTGCAGGTCCAGCACGTCGGCGAGCGGTGCGCCGGTGGCGGCGAAGAGGTCCTCGAAGACCTGGGGCAGCGTGACCAGGCTCGGCCCGGTGTCGAAGCCGTGGCCGTCACGGGCGTACCAGCCGAGCTTGCCGCCGACCTGCGGCGCCGCCTCGACCACGGTGACCGCATGGCCGGCGGCGGCCAGCCGAGCGGCGGCCGCCAGGCCGCCCAGACCCGCACCGACGACGACGACCCGGGCCACGCCGCCCACGGTAGCCAGCGGGTCGGGGCGGGCGCCGCCGTCCTGTCGCCGCAGCGTTCCTGCCACAACGGTGCCCGCCGCACCTCAGTGCAGGTCGCGGCGGTTGAACAGGACGACGCCCACGCCGACGACCGCCGCGGTGACCAGGGTCAGGAAGGCGGCGGCCTGCCCGCTGGTGAGCAGGTACTCGACCTGTCGGTAGACGCCCTGGGAGTCGACGCGGTCGTCCAGGTACAGGGTCAGCCCGTCGGGCAGCACCAGCGCGGCGGCGTTGTTGGTCAGCAGCCACGGCTGCCAGGCCGGCCGGAGGGCCCGGACGGCGTTCTCCGCGATCGCGACGTAGACGAACGCGACACCGGTCGCCGCACCGGTGTTGCGCAGCAGGTTGGTCAGCCCGAACCCGAGCAGCCCGGCGAACACCGCCAGCAGCACGCCGCGGCCCTGCGCACCCAGGAGCTCGGACCAGAAGCCCGCCGGCGGGGTCACCCCGTCGCCGACCACCGACTGCAGCAGGGTGGCGAGTCCGAGCCACAGCGCCTGCATGAGCAGCCCGAGCACCGCCGAGGCGACCGCGGTGACCAGCAGCTTGGCGGCCATCACCCGCGGACGGCGGGTCTCCCAGAACAGCAGGGCCACCATCGACCGGGTGGACCACTCCGCCCCCACGAAGGTGCCGCCGACGAGGAAGGCCAGGGCTGCGGCGAGCGCGGCCACCGATACCGCGCCGGCGGTGCCGTCCGCGGACAGCGAGAAGGGCTCGGGCTGCAGGAACATCGACAGCGGCAGCTGGTCGGCGGTCGCCGGCGGCCCGCACCAGTCGTCGGGGGCGACGTCGGCCGGGCGGGCCGGGTCGGCCAGGCACTGCTCCCGGCCCTCGCCGGCCAGCTGGATCTGCTCCTGCTGCGCGGCCCGGGCCTCGGCGAGCCGCTCCGGGCTCGGTGTCTGGAACGCCAGCAGGGAGACCACCAGCGCGGTCGCCCAGCCGGCCAGCGCCACCAGCAGCAGCACCCGGATGAAGCGGCGGGCCAGGAAGCGGTGCGTCTCGGCGCGCACCAGACCGCCGAAGGACCCGGCCGGGGCGGTCGGTGGCGGGGTGAGGACGGCGCTCATGCCGGGTCCGCCGTCAGCGCCAGGAACGCGCTCTCCAGGTCCGCGGCCACCGGCGACAGCTCCTCCAGGTAGTGACCGTGCTCGGCGAGCAGCCGGGTGACCTCGCCGGGCGCGCGCACCGCGGAGACCAGCAGCGCGTCGTCGGCGGGGCTGACCCGGTACCCGGCGGCGGTGAGGACCGCGGCTGCTGCGGCGCGGTCGGGCACCCGCACCCGCACGTCGCCGGACGAGCGCCCGGCGAGCACCTCGCGCACCGGCCCGGAGGCGATGCACCGGCCGCGGGCCATGATCGAGACCGAGTCGGCGACCTGCTCGATCTCGGCCAGCAGGTGCGAGCTGAGCAGCACCGTCGTCGAGCCGTCGGAGCCCAGCCGGCGGATGAGCTCGCGCACGTCCCTGATGCCGGCCGGGTCCAGCCCGTTGCTCGGCTCGTCGAGGACCAGCAGCCGCGGGCGCTTGAGCAGCGCGGCGGCGATGCCCAGCCGCTGCTTCATGCCGAGCGAGTAGCCCTTGAACCGGTCGTCGGCCCGGTCGCGCAGGGCGACGACGTCGAGCACCTCCTCCACCCGGCCGCGGGGCACACCGGCGGTCTCGGCCAGCAGCCGCAGGTTGCGCCGGCCGGAGAAGCCCGGGAAGAACAGCGGCGTCTCCACCAGCGCCCCGACGCTGCCGATCACCTCGGGCAGCCCGGCGGGCACCGGCCGGTCCAGCAGCCGCACGTCGCCGGCGTCGGCCCGGACCAGCCCGAGGAGCACCCGGATCGTCGTCGTCTTGCCCGAGCCGTTGGGGCCGAGGAAGCCGTGCACGCCGCCGGACTCGACGACCAGGTGCAGGTCGTCCAGCGCCTTCTGGGGCGGTCTGCCCCGCCGGGTGTAGCTCTTGCTCACCGCGTGCAGCTCGACGGCCGGCACCAGGGCCTCCTCGGGGGGTCGACGGACGCTGCACGGTGGCACAGCCCGCGCCCAGGTGGAACCGCATCGGCGCGCGTGTCCGACCGGTGCCAGGCTGGTCCCACGGCCCGCCCGGCCCGGCGCAGGACGCCGACGGCGGTCAGCCGGCCGGGCCGAAGTCCGAGTCGAGGTGGGCGAGCAGCGTCGGGCCGTCCCAGGTCGGCGGCGGCATGATCCGGCGGATGGAGAGCATCGGCTGGGTCGGCTCCACGGGGTCGGAGAGCTGGAAGGCCGCCCGGTACCCCGCCGACGCCACGTGCGGGAGGGTCTCCGGCGCCCAGGCGCCGTAGGGGTAGGCCATCAGGTCCACCGGGTGCCCGAGGATCTCCGCCAGCGTGGCGGCCGGCTCGTCGAGCTGCGTCGTCCACTGGTCGTCGGGGAGCCGGTCCAGCCGCTGGTGGTCCCAGGTGTGCGCGCCGATCGTCATGCCCGCGGCGTCCAGCCGGCGGAGGTCCTCGCTGCTGAGCCAGTCCGGCTTGTCCAGCACGACGGTCATCGGGAAGAAGACCGCCGGGAAGCCCATCGCCTGCAGCGCCGGCAACGCCACGGTGACGTGGGTGGCCGAGCCGTCGTCGAAGCTCAGCAGCACCGGCCGGTCCGGCAGCGTGGTGCCGAACTCGAGGTGGTCGACCAGCTCCTCGGCCCGGACGGGCGTGCGGCCGCCGTCGCGCAGCGCCTGCAGTTGCGCGGTGAACACCGCCGGTGGTGTGGTGATCGACCGGGTGTACGCGCCGTCGTCGGCCTCGAACTCGCGCAGCTGGTGGTAGCAGAGCACCGGCACGGTGGAGCGCGCCGTGATCTCCTCCGGCGTCCCGGGCGTCGGGGGCGCCACCGGGGTGGGCGTCGGCGTGGCGGTCGGGGTCGACGCGGCGGTCGTCGTCACCGGGGCCGAGGCGGCGGTCGGTCGGGCGGCCTCGGCGGTGCAACCGGCCAGCACGAACGCGCCGCCGAGGGCCAGGAACTCGCGTCTGCGCATCCCGCGACCCTTGCGGGTCGCGGTGCGGACTGCAACCGTCGAGGAGCGTGCCGAACCGCCCGTCCGGCGCCTCGTGCGGCGGCGTGTCCGCCGGGGCAGGTCCGGATGGCACGCTGCCCGGGTGGTCTCCCTCCCTGCCCTGGCCCGACGCGGAGACGCCGCGACCCGCGAACTGCTGTCCCGGGGAGCCCGTCGCGCCGGCTGGACGGCGACGGTCCTCGCCCATCCCGGCTACGGCAGCGGCGGGCGGGTGCGGGTGCTCGGCCGGGTGCTGCTGGCCCCGGCCGGCGCCCATCCGGAGGACCGCCGGGCGGTGCCGGGCTGGCAGCGGTTCCTCACCCTGGAGAGCGCGGCCGCGGAGGTGGTCGTCGACGTCGCCGGCACCCGCACGGTGGTGCGCAGCGACGACGACGGGCTGATCGACGCGACCCTGACCCTGGACCTGCCCGACGTCGGGGCGCTGCCGGTGCGGCTGACCGCCGGTGAGCGCTCGTCCGCGACCGTGGTCCACCTCGCCTCGCCGGACGCCGCACGCGGCGTGGTCTGCGACATCGACGACACCGTGCTGGTCACCGGCATCGCCACCCCGCTGCGCGCCGCCTGGCGCACCTTCGTGCAGCCGATGACCCGCCGGCAGGCGGTGCCCGGCATGGCGCGGCTGCTCCGCGAGCTGACGTCAGGGGCGCCGCACGTGCCGGTGGTCTACCTCAGCAACGGGCCGTGGAACCTGGCCGGCCCGCTCAGCCGGTTCCTGGAGCACAGCGGCTTCCCGCCCGGTGCGCTGCTGCTCACCGACTGGGGCCCGACCCCGACCCGCTGGTTCCGCGACGGCCGCTCGCACAAGCGCACCTCGCTGCAGCGGCTGGCCGCGGACCTGCCCGGGGTGCGCTGGACGCTGGTCGGGGACACCGGCGAGCACGACCCGGCGCTGTACGAGGAGTTCGCCCGCGCCCAGCCGGACCGGGTGCGCGCGGTGCTGCTGCGGGACACGACCGGAGGAGCGTCCCGGCAGGAACGGTTCGGGGACGTGCCGGTCGTCTACGGGACCGACGGCGACGCCATCGCGGCCGCGCTGCCCGCCACCAGCTGAGCCCCGGCGAGCTCGGCGAGGGCCGCGTCGGAGGCGGCCAGCGCGGCCCGGTCGAACGTGCTGCCGGCGGCGACCAGCTCGGCTGCGCCGGTGCGCTCGACCAGCTCGGCGAGCCGGCTCGCCACCTGCGTGGGGGTGCCCGCGACCGCACCGGCGGCGGTCTGCTCCAGGTACTGCTGCTGGCGCGCGGTGGGGGTCCGCCCCCGGAGGGCGGCCACCGGCTCCAGCGGCGGGAAGGCCCCGGTCGTGCGGGCCTGGGCCATCGCCCAGGCCTCCGGCAGGAGGAGGTCGGCGGCCTCGGCGGCGGTGTCGGCGACCAGCACGTCGAGGCTGATCGCCACCCGCGGCTCCGGTTGCTGCGCCGAGGGCTGGTAGCGGCGGCGGTAGTCCGCCAGCGCGGCCCGCCCCGGTCCCGGGTCGCCGGCCACGCCGAGCAGCGGACCGCCGACGACCACCGGCAGGCCCAGCTCGGCGGCGACCTGCAGCCCGCGGCCGGTGGCCAGCACGTGCAGCGGCACCGGCCCGGCGGGCTGCGGGTGCAGGGTGATCTCCGCCGTCCCGGTGAGGTACCCGCGCAGCTCTGCGAGGTCGGCGGCGAAGTCCCGCTCGGTCTCCCGCAGCGCCCGGCGCACCGGCGGGGTGAAGCCGGGGGAGCGGCCCAGCCCCAGGTCGACCCGGCCGGGGGCGAACGCGCTCACGGTGGCGAACTGCTCGGCGACCACCAGCGGCTGGTGGTGCGGCAGCATCACGCCGGCCGAGCCGAGCCGGATCGTCGCCGTGCGCCCGGCGACCGCGGCGAGCAGCACCGCCGGCGCGGACCCGGCGATGCCGGGCACACCGTGGTGCTCGGCGACCCAGAACCGGGCGTACCCGAGCCGCTCGGCGGCGACGGCCCGCTCCACGACGCCGGTCAGGGCCGCGGTGTCGGGCTCCCCGACCCGGGTCCGTGCGCGGTCGAGCAGCGAGAGCCGGGCGGTCAGCACCGGAGGGCGAGCACAGCCAGGTCGTCCCGCTCGTGCGGCGAGCCCTCCCGGTGCCGGTCGACGGCGTTCTGCACGGCCTCCACGGTCTCCTCGGCGGAGCCCGACGGGATGCTCTCCAGCACCCGGATCAGGCCGGTCTCCTCGAACTGGACACCGGCGTCGTCCCGGGCCTCGGTCACGCCGTCGGTGTAGAGCACCACGGTGCTCCCGGCCGGCAGTTCGACGTCGATCTCCTGGTACCGCGTCTCGGCTGCGACGCCGAGCGGGCGGCCCGGGTCGCCCACCTCGGTGCACTCCCTGGCGGGTGAGCGCAGTACCGGCCGCGGATGACCGGCGATGCTGAGTCGGGCGGTCACGCCGCCCTCGTGCGGCCGGAGCACCAGACAGCAGGCGGTGACGAAGCGCAGCGGGCCCGCGCCGGCGTCCCGGACGAGCGCGGAGTTCACCGCCTGCAGTACGTCGGCAGGCCCGGACAAGGCGGCGGTTGCCGCGGCCCGAGCGGTGTGCCGGGCGAGAGCGGCCGTGGCTGCTGCCTCGGCGCCCTTGCCGCAGACGTCGGCGATGAGGACCATCCACCTGCCGTCCGGCAGCGGCAGCACGTCGTAGGTGTCGCCGCCGACCAGCAGCCCCTCACCACCTGCCCGGTACCGAGCAGCCAGCTCGACGCCGGGGACGGTCGGTAGCGAGGGCGGCAGCAGGCTGCGCTGCAGCGTCTCGGCCAGCGAGCGGACCTGCGACTCGGCGCGCAGCCGGCTCAGGAACTGACCGATCTGCCGGCCGGCGGTGGCCAGCACGTCGAGCAGGTCGGCCGGGACCGGCCGTGCCCGGCGGGAGAACAGCTCGCAGACCCCCAGCAGGGTGTCCCCGTGCAGGACGGGGAAGGCCAGGCCGGTGCGGATGCCGTCGGCCCGGGCGCTCTCCCCGCGGACGAAGCGCGCGTCGCTCCAGAGGTCCTCGATCACCACCGGCGTGCGCTGCTGCCAGGTGATGCCGGGCAGTCCATGCCCCCGGCTCAGGGCCGACCCGTGCGCCTGGGCGTGCAGCCGCGGCACGGCCACCTCCGGCGCAGCCCAGACGCCGGCATAGCGGAGCCGGTCGGTGGACTCGTCGGGCCGCCAGATCATCGCGGCGTCCCAGTCCAGCTCGGTGCAGATGGTCGACAGGAGTTGTCGGAACGCGGCGTCGGCGTCCGGCGCCTCGGTCAGCGCGGCGGTGACCCGCTGGATGGCGGCCAGGTACCGGCTCACCTGGAACTGGCGTTCCAGCAGGATGGTCGTGCTGGCATCACGCAGGACGGCGACGACGAGGGCGCCATCGCCGTCGTCACCCTCGGGGGCCAGGCGGGAGAGCGTGAGGTCGATCGGCACCTCATGACCGCCGGCGTGCAGGGCGGGCAGCTGCGTGGTCGCCCCGACCAGCTCGCCCCGTCCCGTGGCCGCATACCGGGCGAAGCCGGTCCCGTGCCCCCGGCGCAGGCGCTCGGGCATGAGCACGGTCAGCGACTGGCCGACCAGGTCCTCGGGACGGTGGCCGAGCAGCGTCCTGACCGCCGGGTTCACGTACGCGATGCGCCCGCCGCGGTCGGCGACGACGACGGTGTCGGGCAGGGCCTCGAGCAGTGCCGGCGCGCGCAGCGCAGCACTCGACTCCGGTCGCACAGACCCTCCCCCGGCATCGAGGCTGATCACCCCACCTCTGGCTGCCGAGGGTCCCACACCGGCCGCCCGACGGGGCCGGCCGTGGGTCGGTGTGCCCCGGCAGGGCTCCGCTCAGAACGCGTACCGGACCCGCAGCCAGGGCGCGTGCTGGCCGATGAGCTCCTGGACCCGGTCCACCCCGGCGCGCTTGACGTCGTTGCGGTAGCGGACGTTGCGCATGCCGTTCTGGCTGACCTTGGGCTGCTGCAGCTCCGGGCGCCAGAGCAGCTCCTCGGCCTGCGGGTGCCAGCCCAGGTTGACCTCGTGCAGCTGCTCGTTGTGGGTCAGCATGATCACCTCGGTGGCCGCCTGGGCCTTGGCGGCGCCGGAGAGCTCGTCGTCGAGCTGGCGGAGCAGCGCCGTCCAGTCCGCCTCCCAGCCGTCGCGCAGCACGACGGGGGAGAAGTTGAGGTGCACCTCGTAGCCGGCCTCGACGAAGTCGTCGATCGCCGCGATCCGCTCGTCGACCCGGCTGGTGCGCACGTCGAGCAGCTTCGCGTCGGCGTCGGGCATGAGGGAGAAGCGCACCCGGGTGCGGCCCTGCGGGTCGAGGTCGAGCAGCTGCCGGTTGACGAACTTGGTGGCGAAGGACGCCTTGGCCGTCGGCAGCGTGCGGAAGGTGGCCACGAGGTCGGCGACGTTGTCGCTGACCAGCGCGTCGACCGAGCAGTCGCTGTTCTCACCCAGGTCGTAGACCCAGTCGACCGGGTCGCACTCGTTCGGCTCGGGCTTGACGCCCTGCCGCCCGACGTGCCGGCGCACGGCTCCGGTGATCTGGTCGATGTTGGTGAAGACGGTGATCGGGTTGGCGTAGCCCTTGCGCCGCGGCACGTAGCAGTACGCGCAGGCCATCGCGCAACCGTTGGCGGTGGAGGGCGCGATGAAGTCCGCCGACCGGCCGTTGGGCCGCACGGAGACCGCCTTCTTCACCCCGAGCACCAGCGTCTCGGTCTTGACCCGCACCCAGCGCTCGACGTTGCCCTCGTTGCCGTGCAGGTCGGGGATCTGCCAGTGCGAGGGCACCTCGACCAGCTCGGCGTCGGGGAAGCGGGCCAGCACCTGGCGGCCGCGCGCCGACGCCGCGGCCGCGGGCTCGGCGTAGACGGTGCGCACCTGCAGCAGCCGGCTGTCCACCGGGGTCTCGGCGGGCTCGAGGTCGTCGAAGAGGGTCAACGCGTCCGTCACACCAGGTCCAGCACCGCCCGGACCTGCGCTGTTCCACCCCGACGGCGTGGCCTCGGACTCCTCGACGCCCCCCGGAGGGGCAGGAGTGGCCACTTCTGCCCAGAGGTCAGGCCCAGGGGTCGGTGACCTCGCGCAGCCGGGTCAGCGTCGCCCGCAGGGCGGCCATCGCCTCCTCGCCGAGGTGGGCGGTCCACTCCGCCTCGACCGCGGCCACCACCGGTGCCGCCAGGGCGGCCGCCGCCAGCCCACGGCGGGCCGGCCGGATGAGCCGCGCCCGGCCGTCGCGGGGGTCGGGCACGCGCTCGACGTAGCCGCGCGCCTCGAGCTGGTCGACCAGGGACCCGGCGCTCTGCTTGGTCACCTGCGCCTGGGCGGCCAGGTCGGTCAGCCGGCTGCCCTCGCGGGCCACCCGCTGCAGCAGCCGGGCCTGGGCGAGCGTGACCTCGTGGCCGGCCTCGGCCAGGGCGGCGAGCACCCGGGTCTCCATCGCCCGGTACGGGTAGAAGAGCAGCAGCCCGGTGTTCTGCTCGGACTCGGTCATCGCGCCCCTTGTGCGGCCGCCTCCGCCGGAGGATGGTCAGGAAACCTGACCAAACCGTACCGGTCGAGGAGGCCGACATGGACCGCGACGAGCTCTGGAGGACGATCGATGCCGAGCGGTCGACCCTCGCGGACCTGCTGAGCGAGCTGACCCCCGCCGAGTGGGAGCACCGCTCGCTGTGCAGCGGCTGGCGGGTGCGAGACGTCGCGGCCCACCTGACGCTGGCGCACACCGGGGCGACCACCGCCGTCCCGGCGCTGGTCCGCGCACGGGGGAGCTTCGACCGGATGGTGCACGACACCGCCTGCGCCGCGGCCGGCGCGCCACCGGAGCAGCTGGTGGCGCAGATCCGCGCGATGGTGGGCTCCCGTCGGCACGCGGTGGGGACGACGCAGGTCGAGCCGCTGACCGATGTCCTGGTGCACGGCCAGGACATCGTCGTGCCGCTGGGGCGCCACCGGGCGGTCCCCCCGGCAGCGGCGGCCGTCGCGGCTGCCCGGGTGTGGTCGATGGGATGGCCGTTCTGGCCGCGCCGGCGGCTGCGCGGGGTGCGGCTGGTCGCCACCGACTCGAACTGGCAGGCCGGTGCCGGTCCGGTCGTGCACGGCAGCACCGGCGAGCTGCTGCTGTTGCTCACCGGTCGGCGGGCGGTCCTCCCGCTGCTGTCCGGACCGGGGGTGGCGGTGATCGAGAGGGCACCAGCGGCGCGGGGCTGACGGAGGACCCCGTCGGCCTCACCCCTCGCAGGCTCGGGGCGGCGCCGCTCCAGTGCGTCACCTGGCCCCCTAGGCTCGCACCGCTCCGCCGTCCCGACCCCGGAGGTCTTCTGTGCTGGCCAGCATCGGATACGCCGTCGCCTACACCGGCGTCGGCATCCTGCTCCTCATCGTGGGCGCCTTCGTCCTCGACCTGCTCACCCCCGGCCACCTGGCCAAGCACATCTACGAGGAGCGCTCGGTCAACGCCGGCATCGCCCTCTCCGCCGTCTTCCTCGGCCAGGGCGCCATCGCCTTCGCCACCATCTGGACCAACGGCACCAGCGGCTTCGGCGACGCACTCGCCGACACCGTGGTCTTCGGGCTGGTCGGCATCGCCTTGCAGGTGGTCGCGTTCCTGGTGCTCGACGTGCTGACGCCGGGCAAGCTGGGGCACATGCTCGTGCAGGTGCCGTTCCACCCGGCCAGCCTGGTCAGCGCGGCCTCGACGCTGGCCGTGTCGGCGATCATCGTCGCCTCGATCTGGCCCTGACGATGAGCCGGGTCAACGACGTGGGCGGGATGGCCGGGTTCCCGGCGGTCATCGAGGAGCCGGACGAGCCACCGTTCCACTCCGACTGGGAGGCGCACGTCTTCGCGCTCAACGGCGCGCTGATCAAGCGGGGCGTCTACAACCTCGACGAGTTCCGGGACGCCCAGGAGCGGCTGCCGGTGCAGCAGTACCTGGCGGCCTCCTACTACGAACGCTGGTTCGCCGCGATCACCACGCTGCTCCGGGAGAAGGGCGTGGTCGCCGCGGAGGAGCTCGAGCTCCCCGATGGGCACTGACCCCTTCGCGCCCGGCGTGCGGGTGCGCACCCGGGCCACCGACCCGGCCGGGCACACCCGGCTGCCCCGGTACGCCCGCGGCGCGGTCGGCGTGCTGGTCGAGCAGGCCGGGCGGCACCCGCTGGCCGACGACCGCGCCCGCGGCGTCCCGGCGGACCCGCAGCCGGTCTGGCACGTGCGGTTCGCCGCCGCGGACCTGTTCGGCGTCGGTGACCACACGGTGACCGTCGAGTTGTGGCAGGACTACCTCACCCCGATCGAGGAGGCGCCATGAGCGACGACCACGGCAGTTCGGTGATCTCCGCGCAGGTCCGGCACGTCGAGTCGCTGCTGGAGTCCCGCGGGCTGCTCGACGCCGGGGAGATCGACACCCGCATCGACGAGTTCCTGGCCGGGGGCAGCCCGGCCAACGGTGCGCGGATCGTCGCCCGGGCCTGGGTCGACCCCGGGTTCGCCGAGCGGCTGCTGGCGGATGCGAACAGCGCCATCCGCGAGGTCGGGCTGTCGATGGCCGGCGGGCTGCAGGAGCAGCGGCTCAAGGTCGTCGCCAACACCGCGGACGAGCACAACGTCGTCGTCTGCACGTTGTGCTCGTGCTACCCGATCGCGCTGCTCGGGCCCTCCCCCGGCTGGTACAAGAGCGAGGCCTACCGCTCCCGGGTGGTCCGGGACCCGCGCGGCGTGCTCGCCGAGTTCGGGGTCGAACTGCCCGCCGGGACGTCGGTCGCGGTGTGGGACGCCAGCGCGGAGTCGCGGTACATGGTGCTGCCCCGCCGTCCCGACGGCACCGAGGGGCTGGCCGAGGACGAGCTGGCCGCCCTCGTCACCCGCAAGGGCCTGATCGGCACCGCCGTCGTCTGAGGACGGGCTCCCGGGGTTGCGCTGCTCCAGGGGAGGGCACCCGCTCAGGGACGACGCACCAGCGCGTCCTGATGAGTGGAGCACCCTTGAAGGCAGTGACCTGGCACGGCAAGCAGGACGTCCGCGTCGACACGGTGGACGACCCCTTCGTGCAGCTGCCGACCGACGCCGTCATCCGGGTGACGACGACCAACATCTGTGGCTCGGACCTGCACCTGTACGACCCGCTCGCGCCCTTCATGGGCGTGGGTGACGTGCTCGGCCACGAGGCGATGGGCGAGGTGGTCGAGGTGGGCTCGGCGGTCGGTGACCTGGCGGTCGGCGACCGCATCTCCGTCCCGTTCCAGATCTCCTGCGGGCACTGCTGGATGTGCGACCAGCAGCTGTACACCCAGTGCGAGACGACGCAGGTGCGGGACCAGGGGATGGGCGCGGCCCTGTTCGGCTTCTCCAAGCTCTACGGCGAGGTGCCCGGCGGGCAGGCGGAGTACCTCCGGGTGCCGCAGGCCCAGTTCACCCACATCAAGGTGCCCGAGGGCCCGGCCGACGACCGGTTCGCCTACCTGTCGGACATCCTCCCCACCGCCTGGCAGGGCGTGGAGTACGCCGGCGTGCCCGACGGCGGCACCCTCGTCGTCCTGGGGCTGGGGCCGATCGGCGACTTCGCCTGCCGGATCGGCCAGCACAAGGGCTACCGCGTCATCGGCGTGGACCTGGTGCCCGAGCGGCTGGCCCGGGTCGCCGCGCGGGGCATCGAGGTCGTGGACCTGCGTGAGCACGAGGACGACCTCGGCGACGCCATCCGGGACATGACCGACGGGCGCGGGCCGGACTCGGTGCTCGACGCGGTCGGCATGGAGGCGCACGGCTCGCCGGCCACCGGCCTGGTGCAGAAGGCGGTCGGGTTGCTGCCGCGGGCCGTCGCGGCGCCGGTGATGCAGGAGGCGGGGGTCGACCGGCTGAACGCCCTGCACTCCGCGATCGACATCGTCCGCCGCGGCGGCACCATCTCGGTCTCCGGTGTCTACGGTGGCGCCGCCGACCCGATGCCGATGATCACGCTGTTCGACAAGCAGGTCCAGCTGCGGATGGGCCAGGCGAACATCAAGAAGTGGATCCCGGAGATCATGCCGCTGCTCACCGACGCCGACCCGCTGGGCGTCGACACCTTCGCCACCCACCGGCTGCCGCTGTCCGAGGCGCCGGCCGCGTACAAGGCCTTCCAGGAGAAGACCGACGGCTACGTGAAGGTGCAGCTCAAGCCGGAGCTCTGACCGGGGCGGCGCGTGCCGGTCGGGCTCAGCGCAGTGCGCCGGTCAGCCACCCGAGCCAGACCAGGACGCCGACCGCGAGCAGTGCGTCCAGCGCCCGGCCGCGCCAGGACCGGGGGAGCAACGCGGTCAGCCCGACCACCGACACGAGCTCCGCGGCGACCATCACGGTGCCCAGCAGGTCGGCTGGCGCCGGGCGCGACGGCGCCCGGCCGCCCAGGGCGACCGGGCCCTCGACGTCGATCGGGGCTCCGGGGGAGTGAGGGTGGTCAGCGGCCGTGCCTCCGCCCGCCCCCGGGGCGGTGATCCCGGCCAGCAGGTCGGTCAGGTGCACCACCAGGTACAGGCAGATGAGCAGCACCGTCCCCGCCAGCGCGACCACCAGGGGCGCCGTCCCCGGAGTGCTGCCGAGCCACGGGCCCACCAGCAGCCAGAGCCCGAGACCGAGCTGGGCGTACGCGCTCGACAGGGCGAGACCGACCACGAGGTCGTGGGCCGCGAGGTGCTCGGCGGTCACGGCGACGTGCAGCCCGCCGGCGGCCAGCAGCGCCGTGGCGGCCACCCACCGCCACCGCGCGGCCGTGGGAGCGGGGACGGTCACGGCGTTCACCCCGGCGGGCCGAGCGGCGTCTCCGGTCCGGAGCGGGGCGGGGCGGCGGTGATCGGGTCGCTGGCGGCGTCGTACGGCCCCACCTGGTACTGGATCATCATGTCGTGGTCCTCGTGGGCCACGTTGTGGCAGTGGATCATGTACCGCCCGTGCTCCGGTCCGAACTGGACGAGCAGCCGGACCACCTCGCCCTCGGCGACGTACACGGTGTCCTTGGCGCCGAGCTCCTGCGCCGGTGGCGGCGCGCCGTTGCGGCTGAGCACCTGGAAGTCGACCAGGTGGGTGTGCAGCGGGTGCGACCAGCCCCGGGAGCGGTTCTCCACCTCCCAGATCTCCACGTCACCCACCGCCGGGTCGGCGAAGACCCGGGTGAACCCGCTGGCCACGACGTCGTCCCACGTCTCGCCGTTGATGGTCCAGAGCCCGCGCCTCCGGTCCAACCGCATGGTCCGGGTGACCCGGGCCGAGGCCGGCGACACTGCCATCGCGGCCGGGTTCCCCAGGGCGTCGGGCACCTCGTTGCCCTCGGTGCTCGTCGCGGGCCCGGTCACCTCGAACTGCACCACCTCGCCGGTGCCCGCATCGGCCGGGGCGCCGGGCACCCCGGCGTTGCGCAGCTGGACCGTCGCGCCGACCCCGAGCGAGCTGAAGTCGACGACGACCTCGTACCGCTCCGCCGTGCCGACCCGCAGCCGCTGCACCGACTGCGGCGCGGCCATCAGCCCGCCGTCGGTCGCGATGACCTGCATCGGCTGGCCGGTGCTGAGCTCGAGCGCGTACCCGCGGGACACCGAGGCGTTGAGCACCCGGAACCGGTACCTGCGCTGCTCGACCGGCAGGGTGGGCCATGGGCGGCCGTTGACCAGGACGACGTCGCCGAGGACCCCGGTGTGGCCGTGGTCGTCCCAGAGCAGCGAGCCGTCCTCGGCGAACGACACGTCGCTGAGGATGAGTGGCAGGTCGTAGCGGCCCTTCGGGATCGGCAGCTGCTCCTCCTGCGGGTCGGTCAGGTGGTACTGCGCCGCCAGCCCCATGTACACGTTCTCCGCCGTGTGGTGCACGCCGTGGTCGTGGTACCAGAGCGTCCGGGCGGCGCCGCTGTTCGGGTAGACGTAGTCCTTCCACTCCCCGGGCTGCGAGACGTCGCTCGCGTAGCCGTCGAACTGCGGCTTGGCCGGCATGCCGTGCAGGTGGGTCGACGTCCAGGGCACGTAGCCGAGCGTGGGGTGGGTGGCCGGCAGCTGGTTGACCTGGCGGACCACCGTCTGCCGGCCCTGGCGGGCCTTGATCGTCGGCCCGGGGACCATGCCGTTGTAGCCCCACAGCGGTGTCGCGACGCCGGGCAGGACCTCGCCGACGAAGGGCGTCTGGGTGATCCGGTACCAGTCGGTGGTGGCGTCGCTCGCGATCGGCCGCAGCACCGGTGGGGCGGCGAACGGCACGGTGTAGGGCCGGGGCAGCTTGCTGGCCGCGAGGCGGGAGGTGCCCTGCGGGGAGGGCCCGGGGTGCCAGGGCAGGGCCACCGCGGCGGCGCCGAGCAGCGACACCTTGAGGAGGTCACGCCGGCTGAGTGCGGGGGTGTCCATCGCAGAGCTCCTGGACGGCCGGTCGGGGGCCCTGGCCTCGGGTGCGGACAGTTTCGTCCTCCCGCCCCGGCAACCGGGACGCGTCGCACCCGCACGTGCAGCAGGGCGTTCCTGGCCGACACCGCTCGGAGTGCCGTGACCGACCGTGAGCGGCCCGGTGCGGCCGGCCGACGCGGGGGAGAGGTCAGCCGCGGGCGGCAAGCACCTGCTCGTAGACACCCACGGTGGCCTGGGCGATGGCCGGCCAGCCGAACTCGGCGAGCACGCGCTCCCGCCCGGCCGCGCCCATGGCGGTCGCCCGCGTCGGATCGGCCAGCAGCTCGGCCATCCGCGCGGCCAGGCCGGCGGCGAAGTCGGCCGGACGGTCCGCGTCGTAGTGCACCAGCAGCCCGGTCCGGCCGTCGTCGACGACCTCCGGGATGCCGCCCACGTCGCTGGCCACCACGGCCGTGCCGCACGCCGCCGCCTCCAGGTTCACGATGCCGAGCGGCTCGTAGACCGACGGGACGACGAAGACCGTGGCGCCGGTGATGAGCGGGACCAGCTGCTCCCGGGGCAGCATCTGCTCGATCCAGACCACCCCGGACCGCCGGGTCTGCAGCTCGGCCACCGCGTCGGCGACCTGCGCGCGCTCCGCCGGGGTGTCCGCGGCGCCGGCGCACAGCACCAGGCCGGCCTCGGCGGGCAGCTGCTCGGCCGCGGCCAGCAGGTGCACCAGGCCCTTCTGCCGGGTGATCCGGCCGACGAAGAGCGCGTAGGGACGGTCCGGGTCGACCCCGAGCGACCGGACGACGTCGGGGGCCTCGACCGGGCGGTAGGCCTCGGCGTCCACGCCGTTGCCCACGACCACGACCTTGTCCGGGTCGAGGTCGGGGTACACCTCCAGCACGTCGGCCCGCATGCCGCGGCTGACCGCGATCACCGCATCGGCGTGCAGGTAGGCGGTCCGCTCGATCCACGAGGAGAGCCGGTAGCCACCGCCGAGCTGGTCGGCCTTCCACGGCCGGCGCGGCTCCAGCGAGTGCGCGGTCACCACGTGGGCCGCTCCGTGCACCAGCTTCGCGAGCTGCCCGGCGTGGTTGGCGTACCAGGTGTGCGAGTGCGCCAGGTCGACGCCGCCGAGCGCCGCGGCGATCTCCACGTCGACCCCGACCGCCTGCAGCGCGCCGTTGGCCGCCTCCAGGCCGGCGGGCACGCCGTACCCGGTCGCCGGGTACCCCGCCTGGCCCGGGACCCGCGGGCCGCCGAAGGCGTGGACGTCGATGTCCGGTCCGGCGTCCAGGCCGCGCAGCGCGGCGACGAGGTGCTCGACGTGCACCCCGGCCCCTCCGTAGACGTCCGGCGGCCATTCCCTGGTGATCACTCCGACGCGCACAGGCTCACCCTAGGTGGTGAACGCAGCCGCAGATGGGGCGAACGGGCACCACAGCCGATACGTTGCCCCCATGCGTGGCGGCCCCCGAGTTCTCGGCATCGTGTTGGCAGGCGGAGCGGGCAAGCGGCTCGCCCCGCTCAGCGAGGACCGGGCGAAGCCCGCGGTGCCCTTCGGCGGCAACTACCGGCTCATCGACTTCGTGCTCTCCAACCTGGTGAACGCCGACATCCGCCGGATCGCGGTGCTCACCCAGTACAAGAGCCACTCGCTGGACCGGCACATCACCACGGTGTGGCGGATGTCGACCCTGCTCGGCAGCTACATCACGCCGGTCCCGGCGCAGCAGCGTCTCGGCCCGCGCTGGTACACCGGCAGCGCCGACGCGATCTTCCAGAGCCTGAACCTCATCTACGACGACCGGCCGGAGATCGTCGTCGTCTTCGGTGCCGACCACGTGTACCGGATGGACCCGGCGCAGATGATCGAGCAGCACCTGGCCACCGGCGCCGGCGTCACCGTCGCCGGCCTCCGGGTGCCCCGCAAGGACGCCTCGGAGTTCGGTGTCATCGACTCCGACGTGAACGGCAAGGTCCTCCAGTTCCTGGAGAAGCCGTCCGACCCGCCCGGCCTGCCGGACAACCCCGACGAGACCTTCGCCTCGATGGGCAACTACGTGTTCACCACCGACGCGCTGCTCGAGGCGCTGCGGGTCGACGCCGCCGACGAGTCCTCCGTGCACGACATGGGCGGCTCGATCATGCCGATGATGGCGGGGGCGGGCGACGCCTACGTCTACGACTTCAGCAACAACCAGGTGCCCGGCGAGACCGAACGCGACCACGGCTACTGGCGCGACGTGGGGACCCTGGACGCCTACTACGACGCGCACATGGACCTGGTCTCGGTCAGCCCGATCTTCAACCTCTACAACGACCGCTGGCCCATCTACACCCTGCCGCCCATGCTGCCGCCGGCGAAGTTCGTGCTCGGCGGCCGGGCCGAGGAGTCGATGGTCAGCGCCGGGGTGATCATCGACGGCGGTTCGGTGCACGGCTCGGTGGTCTCGCCGAACGTGCGCCTGGAGCGCGGCTCGCGGGTCGAGGGCAGCGTCCTGATGGACGGCGTCCACATCGGCGAGGGCGCGATCGTGCGCCGGGCGATCCTGGACAAGAACGTCGTCGTCCCGCCGGGTGCGCACATCGGGGTCGACCTCGAGCGGGACCGTGAGCGCTACCAGGTCAGCGCCGGCGGCGTGACGGTCCTGGGCAAGGGCGCCCGCGCGATTTGAGCAACGGCGGCCCCTCGCCCCTGATCGTCACGCTGCTGCTCGACGAGGGCGCGCAGCAGCGGTTCGACCGGTTGCGGGCGGCACACTTCCCGCCATCGCGCAACCACTTGGCCGCGCACGTGACGTTGTTCCACGCGCTGCCCGGCGAGCTGCTGCCCGAGGTCCGGGACGCCCTGCGGACGGCGGCCGACCGGCCGCCGTTCGGTGTGGCCGTCACCGGGGTGCGCTTCCTCGGCCGCGGGGTGGCGCTGGACCTGGACGCCCCGGAGCTCACGGCACTGCGCGCGTCGGTGGCCGCGGTCTTCGCGTCCCGGCTGACCCCGCAGGACCGGCAGTGGTCCAGGCCGCACGTCACCGTGCAGAACAAGGTCGAGCCGGCCGTCGCGCGGGCACTGCACGCGGACCTGTCCGCGGCGTTCGTCGCCGAGACGGTCACCGCCCGCGGTCTGGGCCTCTGGCACTACCGGGGCGGGCCCTGGGACCCCGACTCGGAGTTCCCCTTCTCCTGAGCCTCTCGGCTCAGCGCTTGGTGGCCACCAGCAGGCCGGCGCCGATCGGCAGCACCGCGCAGGTGAGCGTCTCGTCCTCCCGGACGGTGCGGGCGATCTCCCGCCAGGCCACGCTCTGCGGGTCCCGGGCCGACCGGTCGGCGATCCCGCCGTCGGCCAGCAGGCCGTGGCAGACGAGCGAGCCGCCGGGGCGGATCAGGCCGAGCAGCCCGGCCAGGTGGGCCGAGTACTCCAGCGGCGGGCCGTCGCAGAAGACCACGTCGTAGGCGGTGGGGGACAGCCGCGGCAGCACCTCGCCCGGCGTGCCGAAGATCAGCCGGGTGCGACCGGACGCGATGCCGGCCTCGCCGAACGCGCGCCGGGCGGCCCGCAGCTCCGCCGGGTCACCGTCCAGCGCGGTGAGGACGCCGTCGCTGCGCATGCCCTGCAGCAGCCACAGCCCGGCCACGCCGCCACCGCTGCCGATGGAGACCACCGAGCGGGCGCTGCCGCTGGCGGCCAGCACGGCCAGCGTCGCGCCGACCGCCGGCTCCACCGGCCGGGGCGTGCCGAAGGCGGTGGCCGAGGCGAGCGCGCGGTGCCGGGCCCCCAGCTGCTCGGGGGTCTCGGCCGCGAAGCTGTCCGCGTAGTCGGCCGCGCCGGTGGGGGACCCGGCGGGGGGCGGTCCGGCGGCGGTGGTCACCCGGGCGAGGGTAGTGGCGGGAGGGAGGTGGCCGCCCGAGTGGGTGGCCGGTCGGGACCACCGCCTGGGAACTCCCTGTGGGTCCGCCGCCGACGGGAACACCGCCCCCGTCCCCACCCGTTGGACGAGACGTGCGTCTGTCGCGTACCACCAGTCAGCGTCCTGCCCTGCGGACCACCCCCGATGGGGCGGTGTCGCCGCCGGCGGCCGTCTGCGATCCTGAGGTGGTGACCGGACCCGCTGCGACCGCACCCGCCGGTCCCGAGCCGGTCGCCGCGGTCGAGGGCTGGGTGGCGCCGTCCTGGGAGCAGGTCGTGCGGGACCACTCGGCGCGGGTGTACCGGCTGGCCTACCGGCTCTCGGGCAACCAGCAGGACGCCGAGGACCTGACCCAGGAGACCTTCGTGCGGGTGTTCCGGTCGTTGGCGGACTTCTCCCCGGGCACCTTCGAGGGCTGGTTGCACCGGATCACCACGAACCTGTTCCTGGACATGGTGCGGCGCCGGGCGCGGATCCGGTTCGACGCGCTGCCCGAGGACACCGAGCGGTTGCCGGGGTCGGCGCCGAGTCCGGAGCAGGTGTACGCCGACACGCACCTGGACCCGCAGGTGCAGGCGGCGCTGGATGCGTTGTCCCCGGAGTTCCGGGTGGCGGTGGTGCTGTGTGACATCGAGGGTCTGACCTATGAGGAGATCTCGGCGACGTTGGGGATCAAGCTGGGCACGGTGCGCAGCCGGATCCACCGCGGGCGGGTGCAGCTGCGCGAGGCGCTGGCCCACCTCGCCCCCGGCCGCACGCCGTTGACCGAGGCGGGCGCGACCTCATGAGCATCCCGGAGAGCCACCTCGCCCAGGAGGCGATCGCCGCGCTCGTCGACGGCGAGCTCTCCGGCGGCGCCGCGGGCCGGGCCGCCCGGCACCTCGGCGGCTGCGCGCAGTGCCGGATGGCGGTCGCCGCGCAGCGCGAGGCCAAGGCCGCGCTGCAGCGCGATGACGACGTCGCCGTCCCCGGTGACCTGCTGTCCCGGCTGAAGGCCATCCCGTTCACCGCTGACGTCCCCGGCGGCGGGGGGCTGAGCGGGCTCAGCGCCGACGCCGACGGCCTGACCCTGAGCGGCTCGGGCGGGTCCTGGGCGATCCCGCTGACGCCGCCCGAGCCGGAGCGCCCCGCCGACACCGGCGGCCGTTGGCTGCGCCGGGGGATGACCGGTGCGCTGGCCGGGATCGGTCTGGGCGTCGCCGTCCTGGCCGTGACGCTGCCCGGTGCCGACGTCCCGAGCGACGACGGCCCGACCGGTGGAGCGGTGGCCGGCGCGGTCCGCAGCACCGACTCCGCCGAGCGCACCGACATCGTGCCGCCCGTGGCGCGCACCCTCACCGTGGGTGCGACCACCCCGCTGCCCAACGGCGGGACGCCCTGAGCGAGACCCCCGGCACCGAGCCGTCCTCGACCGGTCCGCCGGCCGAGCCGGCCGACGGCCGCCCTGCCGCGGCTACCTTCGCCCGTCCCGCCGGTACGACCGGGGCGTTCGCGCCGACCGGCGAGCGGCTGCAGCCCAGCACGCCGGCACCGCCGCCGACGCCCCCCGCGCAGCAGGCGGCCTTCGGTCGGCCCCGTGACGTCGCCGGTTCCTTCGGCGCCGACCGGCCCAGCGCCCCGCCCCGTCCGGTGCCCCCGCCACCGCCGGAGGCCCTGCTGCGTGCCTTCGCCCCGCGCGACGGCGCCCGCGGGCTCGGTGAGCCGCCCGGCGGCCGGCGGACCGCCCGCCGCACCGCGACCGCACCGTTCTGGAAGCCCGACGCGGCCGCCGACCCGTGGCGTGACCCGTACGCGCCTGCTGGTCTCGGTGCCCCCGCCCAGTACCCGGCCGAGGAGGAGACCGACGACGGCCCGGTCGTCGTCGACGCGCAGGGCCGCAGGAAGCTCCGGCTGCGCGACGTCTCCGTCCGGCTCGCGGTCCTGGCGCTGCTGAGCCTGCTGCTGGTGGGCGTCGTCGGTGGCACCACCGCCTGGTGGCTGGGGCGGACCGCCGACGAGGAGCCGTTGCTCGCCCCGGGCACCCAGCTGTCCTCGGTGTCGCCGGGGGTGAGCCGCGAGCCCGGGTCGGTCGCCGACATCGCCGGCCGGGTCAACCCGACGGTCGTCTCCATCGAGGTCACGCTGACCAACGCAGGCGCCACCGGCTCCGGGGTCGTGATCGACGCCGACGGCGGCTACATCGTCACCAACAACCACGTCGTCTCCGGGGCAGCCGACGCCGAGGACGCCTCGATCCGCGCGGTGTTCAGCGACGGCAGCGGCTCCGCGGCCAAGATCGTCGGCCGCGACCCGGCCAGCGACA
This sequence comes from Modestobacter altitudinis, assembly GCF_005930475.1. Classification (GTDB taxonomy): domain Bacteria; phylum Actinomycetota; class Actinomycetes; order Mycobacteriales; family Geodermatophilaceae; genus Modestobacter; species Modestobacter altitudinis. The sequence goes on along the minus strand of NZ_SJEW01000031.1, from coordinate 10,209 downwards.
TCGCCGTGCTCAAGGTCGACAAGCCCGGGCTCGCCGAGGCGGCGCTGGGGGAGTCCGACGACCTGGTGGTCGGCGACCCGGTCGTGGCCATCGGCTCGCCGCTCGGGCTGGCCGGCACGGTCACCAGCGGCATCGTCAGCGCACTGGACCGGCCGGTGCGGCTCTCCGGTGAGGGCAGCGACACGAACGCGGTGATCAGCGCCGTGCAGACCGACGCCCCGATCAACCCGGGCAACTCCGGTGGCGCGCTGGTCGACGGCACCGGTGCGGTGATCGGCATCAACACCGCCATCGCCTCCGTCGGCGGCAGCAGCACGACCGGCGGCTCGATCGGCCTCGGCTTCGCCATCCCGATCGACACGGTGCGCGACATCGCCGAGCAGCTCATCTCCACCGGCACCGCGGTGCACGCCTCGCTGGGCGTCAACGCCCGCACCGTCACCGACGGCACCCGGGACGGCGCGCTGGTGCTCAACGTCGAGCCCGACAGCCCGGCCGCCGACGCCGGGGTGCAGGAGCAGGACGTGGTCATCGCCGTCGACGGTGCACCGGTGGCGAGCTCCGAGGAGCTCGTCGTCGCGGTCGACGCCCACGAACCGGGCGACACGATCACCCTCGAGCTCGTCCGCAACGGCGGCTCACGCGAGGTCACGGCCACCCTCGCCACCGCCTGACGAAGGACCCCCTGCCCCCCCACCACTCGCACGCTCGCGGCGGGCCCCTGCAGGGGGCCGAACTACGCTGGGCACGACTCAGGGGAGGAACGGTGTTCGACTCGATCGGCTGGGGCGAGATCGTCGTCCTCGCGCTGGCCGCGCTGTTCATCTTCGGTCCCGAGCGGCTGCCCACCCTGGCCAAGGACGCGGCCGCCGGGCTGAAGAAGGCCCGCGAGGCGATCACCGGCGTGCGCGGGCAGCTGCACGAGTCCCTCGGTGACGACTTCGACCACCTGCGGGACGTCGACCTGCGGCAGTACCACCCCAAGACGTTCATCCGGCAGCAGCTGCTCGCCGACGACGACACCCCGGTGCGGCGCGGGAGTGCCTCCGGGACGACCGGCGCGACGGCGGCCACCGCCGCGGGCCGGGTCCGGCCCTCGCAGCGCACCCGGGCACGGGACTCCGCGACACCCCCGCCGTTCGACCCCGACGCGACCTGACGGGGCCCGGTCCTCCCACCCCGGGCTGACGCGGCGACGGCCCGTGCACCGGGGCTGGGTGAGTCGCTGCCCGGGGATGCTGGACACATCGACTGTCGATGGGCACACTCAACGTCCGACCCATCGACGTTCGATACACCGGAGGCGGCATGTCGCGTCGCGAGGCGTATGTGAGACCGGCGACCATCCGGTCCCTGAGCTGGTTCGTCGGGCTGGTCGGCGTGGTGGCCGCCGTCGCCGGGCCGGTCTACGCCGTCAACGGGGCGACCCAGGCGGGCGCCGCGGTCGAGGTGCCGGTCGAGCTCGCCGGTGTCGGCGACTCCGGCGCGCTCGACCGCGTCCCGCTGGCGGTGCCGGATCTGCCGCAGGGGGCCGCGGTCGCCGCGCAGAACCAGGGCGACGGGCTCGCGCTCTCCGCCTGGGACTCCACGATCGCCGAGCAGCTGCTCGCCCGCGGGGACGCCGTCGTGCTCGGCCTCGCGGTCGGCGTGGGTGCCTGGCTGCTGCGCTCGGTGCTGACCTCGGTCGCGGCCGGCCGCGCCTTCGGCACCGACAACGCCCGGCGGCTCAACGGGCTGGCGGTGGTGGTGGTCGTCGCCGGCGGCATCGGGCCGCTGCTGCCGCAGATCGGCTCGCTCGTCGTCCTCGACCGGCTGGACCTCGTCGGCGCCGGGAGCCCGTTCGTCATGGGCCTGACCTTCGGCTTTCCCCCGGTGCTGCTCACCGGACTGCTGCTCGTGGTCCTGGCCGAGGCGTTCCGGCAGGGGGAGCGGCTCAGTCAGGACGTCGAGGGCCTGGTGTGAGCCCCGCGGACCTGGAGACGCACCGGGTCACCTGCCACCTCGACCGGCTGCTCAGCGACCGCGGGCTGACCCTCACCGAGCTGGCCGAGCGGGTCGGCGTGACCGTCGTGAACCTGTCGGTGCTGAAGAACGACCGCGCCCGCGCCGTCCGCTTCTCCACCCTGACGGCGATCTGCGACGCCCTCGGGTGCCAGCCCGGGGACCTGTTCTCCGTCACACCGGGCCCGTGAACGGCGACGGCCGGCCTCCCGCGGGAGACCGGCCGTCGTACGTGCTCAGCTCAGCGGCGGACCGGCGTCAGCCCCAGGGACATGCCGGACAGCCCGCGCTGGCGGACGGCGAGGGAGTCCGCGATCGCGGCCAGCGCCTGGGCGGCCGGCGCCTCGGGCTCGGCCAGCACGATCGGCGCACCCGCGTCACCGGCCTCGCGCAGCCGGGTGTCCAGCGGGATCTGGCCGAGCAGCGGCACCCGGGCGCCGAGGGTCTTGGTCAGCGCGTCGGACACCGCCTGGCCACCACCGGAGCCGAAGACCTCCATGCGCTGGCCGTCGGGCAGCTCCAGCCAGGACATGTTCTCCACGACCCCGACCACCTGCTGGTGCGTCTGGGTGGCAATCGCGCCCGCCCGCTCCGCCACCTCGGCGGCGGCGAGCTGCGGCGTGGTCACCACCAGGATCTCGGCGTTCGGCACCAGCTGAGCCACCGAGATCGCGACGTCACCGGTGCCCGGCGGGAGGTCCAGCAGCAGGACGTCGAGGTCGCCCCACCACACGTCGGCGAGGAACTGCTGCAGCGCGCGGTGCAGCATCGGCCCGCGCCAGACGACCGGGGTGTTGCCGGGGGTGAACATGCCGATCGAGATGACCTTCACGCCGTAGGACTGCGGCGGCATGATCATGCTCTCGACCTGGGTCGGCTTCTCGTCGACGCCCAGCATGCGCGGCACCGAGTGGCCGTAGATGTCGGCGTCCACGACGCCGACCGACAGGCCCTTCCTGGCCAGCGCGGCGGCCAGGTTCACCGTCACGCTGGACTTGCCCACGCCGCCCTTGCCCGAGGCGACCGCGTAGACGCGGGTCAGCGAGCCGGGCTGCGCGAACGGGATGACCGGCTCGGCGGCGTCCGTGCCGCGGACGGTCTTGCGCAGCTCGGTGCGCTGCTCGTCGCTCATCACGTCCAGGCCGACCTGGACGGCGGTCACGCCGGGGACGGCACCCACGGCCTGGGTGACCCGGTTGGTGATCGTCTCGCGCATGGGGCAGCCGGCGACGGTCAGGTAGACCTCGATGCGCACCGCGCCCGGGTCGCCCCCGACGCCGATCTGCACGTCCTTGACCATGCCCAGCTCGGGCAGCGGGCGGTTGATCTCCGGGTCCTGGACGGTCGCCAGCGCCGCGTTCACGGCGTCGAGCGCCGGCGAACCGGTCAACGTGTCGGTCATGGGCGGATGTCTCCTTCGACGGGGAGCCTGCGCGCACCTGCTCGTGACCAGCGCGCGGGCGTCCTGCCACTGTACGGCGGCGAGGAGGGGTGCCTGCCCGGCCCGGGGTGTGACGCCCGGAACTCCGCGCGGTCCGGTCACCGGGGTCCCGGTCACCACGGTCGGGTGATCACCAGGGCCGGCGGATCACTAGGGTCCTCGGGGTGCCCCGGTCCGCCCGCTCCGCCACGCTCCGGGACGCCATCGGCCTCGGCGTGGCCGTCGGCCTGTACGGGGTCGCCTTCGGTGCGGCCGCGGTGGGCGCCGGGCTGGACCCGTGGCAGGCGCTGACCATGTCGCTGCTGATGTTCACCGGTGCGTCGCAGTTCGCGCTGGTCGGCGTGCTCGGCGCCGGCGGGGGAGCGCTCGCCGCGATCGGCAGCGCGCTGCTGCTGGGCACCCGGAACACCGTCTACGGCGTCCGGCTCGCCCCGATGCTGGCTCCGCGCGGCCGGCTCCGCCGGGCCGCTGCGGCGCACTGGGTGATCGACGAGACGACGGCGATGGCGGTCGCCGCCCCCGACCGCGAGCTCGGCCGGCTCGCCTTCTGGGTCACCGGCGCCACCATCTACCTGGGCTGGAACGTGACGACGCTGGTCGGCGCGCTGGGCGCGGGCGCTCTGGGGGAGACGGCGCAGGCCGCGCTGGACTCCGTCGTCCCGGCGGCGTTCCTGGCGCTGCTGTGGCCGCGGCTGCGGCGGGGTGCTCCCGAGGCGGGGGTCCAGCGCCGGGTCGCGCTGGGTGGCGCGGTCGTCGCGCTCGCGCTGACGCCGTTCGTCCCGGCCGGGGTGCAGGTCGTGCTCGCCGTCGTGGCGGTCGCGCTCGCCGGCCGGCCACGGACGCGGGAGGTGACCGGGTGAGCGCCGGGACCCTGTGGACGGTCGTGCTGGTCGGGGCGGCCGGGTGCTACCTGCTCAAGTACGCCGGGCTGGCGGTGCCGGCGGCCTGGGTGCAGCACCCCGCGGTGGTCCGGGTGGTCGACTTCGTGCCCGCGGCGCTGCTCGCCGCGCTGGTCGCGGTGCAGGCGGCGACCTCGGACGGCGCGCTGGTGGCCGACGGCCGGCTGGTCGGGCTGGCGGTCGCGGCGCTGGCCCTGGCGCTGCGGGCGCCGTTCATCGTGGTGCTGCTGCTGGCCGGTGGTGCCGGGGCGCTGGTGCACGTCCTCGCCGGCTGAGCCCACCCGGCGCGGCGCACGACCCCGGACGGACGGCGACGGCACGATCGGGCCGTGACGGCGACCACCCAGGCACCCGTCCGACGCACCAGCTCGCTCGCACTCGTCGCCGTCGCCGGGGTGCTCGCCGGGATCGTGGCCAAGGCGGCGGACGAGTCCGGCTGGCGGTGGGCGGCGGACCTGGGCAGCTACCCCGCGGCCTGGGTGCTGGCGGTCGCGCTGCTGGGGCGGGCGGCGCCGTCGGTGCAGGCAGCCGTGACCCGGTCCGCTGTCTTCTTCGCGGCGATGACGCCGGCCTACTACACGTGGGCGGCGCTGGTGCTCGGCTTCGGCTGGGACGTCCGGCTGCTGGTCGCCTGGCTCGTGCTGTCGGCGACGGCCGTGCCGGTCACCGCAGCAGCGGTGCAGTGGGCCGGCCGGCGCTCGGGCTGGCCGGCAGCGGCGCTGCTGGCCACGGCCGCCGGCATCACCCTGGGCGGCGGTGCGCTCGCGGACGCGGCCGACCACCCGGTGCAGGCGATCGCGGACGTCGTCGTCGCGGTGGTCCTGGTCGCCGTCCTGCCCCGCGACGGCCGCACCCGGGTGGCGGCCGTGGCGCTGACCGTGCCGCTGACCTGGCTCGCCGACCGGCTGCTCGACGTCCTGCGCGCCCTGCTCAGCTGACCGGGTCGGCCTGCTCGCGGCGCTTCTTCTTCTTCTTGCGCTCCCCGCCGTCGTCCGCGGCGTCGTCGGGCAGCAGCCGGTTCAGCTCGCCGCGGATGAAGTCGCGGGTCGCCAGCTCGCCGACCGCCACCCGCAGCGACGCGAGCTCGCGGGCCAGGTACTCGGTGTCCGCCCGGGTCGCCGCGGCCCGGCTGCGGTCCTCCTCGGCCTGCACCCGGTCCCGGTCGGCCTGCCGGTTCTGGGCCAGCAGGATCAGCGGCGCGGCGTACGCGGCCTGGGTGGAGAAGGCCAGGTTGAGCAGGATGAAGGGGTACGGGTCCCACCGCAGGTTGACCGCGGCGACGTTGAGCACGATCCAGACGATCACGATGATCGTCTGGACGGCGAGGAACCGGCCAGTGCCCAGGAACCGGGCGATCCCCTCGGCGAACTTGCCGACCGCGTCGGGGTCCAGCCGCAGGAACTGCCCCAGGTTCCGGGTGCCGCGCGGCTGGTCCAGCCGCTGCTCGGGACGGCGCTCGTCAGCCACGCCGGGCCCGCTCGCGCCAGTCCTCGGGCAGCAGGTGGTCCAGGACGTCGTCGACGCTCACCGCACCCACCAGGCGGCCCTGCGCGTCGACGACCGGGGCGGCCACCAGGTTGTAGGTGGCGAAGTAGCGGGTGACCTCGGCGAGCGGGGCCTCCGGGTGCAGCGGCTCCAGGTCGTCGAGCACACCGCTGACCAGGGTCGACGGCGGTTCCCGGAGCAGGTGCTGGATGTGCGCCAGCCCCAGGTAGCGGCCGGTCGGCGTCGCCGAGGGCGGCCGGCAGACGTACACCTGGCTGGCCAGCGCGGGCGTGATCTCCGGGGCGCGGACCCGGGCCAGCGCCTCGGCGATCGTCGCGTCGTGGCTCAGGATCACCGGCTCGCTGGTCATGATCCCGCCGGCGGTGTCCTCGGAGTACTTCAGCAGCTGACGGACCGGCTCGGCCTCGTCGGGCTCCATCAGCTCCAGCAGCCGGTCGCGGTCGACGTTGGACAGCTCCGACAGCAGGTCGGCGGCGTCGTCGGGGTCCATCTCCTCGAGGACGTCGGCGGCCCGCCCCTCCTCCAGGGTGCCCAGGATGACGATCTGCTCCGCCTCGGGCAGCTCCCCGAGCACGTCGGCCAGCCGCTCGTCGTCCATCGCCTCGGCGACCTCGTGCCGTCGCTTGATCGGCAGCTCCTGCAGCGCGTGGGCCACGTCGGCGGCGTTCAGCTCGCGGTAGGTGGCGATCAGCGTCTCGGCGCTCTGCCCGGTCTGCGGCAGCGACAGCCCGCTGACCTCGTCCCAGGCCAGCTGGCGCAGCTGGCCGCGGCGGCCGAGCCGGCCGGGCTCGGAGACGGCGAGGCGGGAGAGCACCCAGTCACCGGTCCGGGTCTGCTCGATCGCGGCGTCGACGACCGCGGCCGAACGCCCGGACTCGTTGATCCTGACCGACCGGTCCAGCAGCTCGCCCAGCACCAGGGTCTCGCCGGCCCGCTGCTCGAAGCGCTTGACGTTCAGCGTGCCCGAGGAGAGCATCACCGAGCTCGCGTCCACGCCGGTCACCCGGCCCATCGGCACGAAGATCCGGCGGCGGGCGACGACCTCGACGATCAGGCCGAGCGCGCGGGGCGCGGACGTGTCGACCCGCAGCGCGACGAGCACGTCGCGCACCTTGCCGACCCGGTCCCCGTTGGGGTCGAAGACGGTCAGGCCGGCCACCCGACTCACGTACGCCCTCGTCACCGTCGCCACGGGTGCTGAGGCTACCGTCGCCCTCGTGGTGGCCCTGGGAACCGACCAGCTCAGCTACGAGATCGTGGACGTCTTCGCGCCCCGGCCGTTCAGCGGCAACCAGCTCGCGGTGGTGCTGGACGCCGGTGACCTGACCACCGCGCAGTGCCAGGCGCTGGCCGCCGAGTTCGGCTACTCGGAGTCCACCTTCGTCAGCGCGCCCACCACCGAGGACGCCGACTACCGGGTCCGGATCTTCACCCCGCGCACCGAGCTGCCCTTCGCCGGGCACCCCAGCGTCGGCACCGCGCACACCCTGGTCCGGCTCGGCCGGCTGCCCGCCGGCGTGCTCCGTCAGGAGTGCGGCGCCGGGGTGGTCGCGGTCGAGGTGGGCAGCGACGGCGCCCGGCTCACCGGCGGGACCGTGTCGCTGCGGCCCGGCCCGGACGCCGGCGCGCTGGCCGGCGCCCTGGGCCTCGAGCCCGCCGACCTGACCGGCCGGCCCGCGCACCTGGTCGGCTGCGGCATCGACTTCGCCCAGCTCGAGGTGCGTCCCGGGGCGGCCGAGCGGGCCGTGCCCGACCCGGCGGCGCTGACCGCCCTGCTGCCCGGCGTGCAGGGCGGTGTCTCGGTGCTCGAGTGGGACGCGGCCACCAGCACCGGCACCGTCCGGGTGTTCGCCGACGGGCTGGACTTCCAAGAGGACCCGGCCACCGGCTCCGCGGCGCTGGGCACCGGCATCTGGCTGGCCGCCGAGGGACTGGCCGCCGACGGCATCACCGACTACCGGCTCGCGCAGGGCGCGGCGGTCGGCCGGCCCTCCGAGCTCTCCGGCCGGGTCACCGTCGCGGACGGCGCGGTGGTCGAGGTCAGCGTGGCCGGGGCGGTGCGCCCGATCGCCACGGGCACCGTCCGCCTGCCCGCACGGTGACGGACCCCGCTTCCCCCCGCCCTGCGCAGGCTCGCGGCGGGACCCTGCAGCAGGGCCGGTCCGCGGCGCCGGCCTGGGCCCTGCACCGGCCAGGCGGCCGGGACGTCGCGCTGATGGCCGTCGCGGTGCTCGGTGTCTCCTTCTCCGGTCCGTTGACGACGCTGGTGGCCGCCTCGTTCCTGGCCATCGCGTTCTGGCGCAACGCGGCGGGTGCGGCCGTGCTGCTGCCGGTGCTGCTCGTCCGCGAGCGGTCGACCGTGCTGGCCCTGCGTCCCCGGCAGCTCGGCAGCTCGGTCGTCGCCGGGATCTTCCTCGCCGCGCACTTCGCCACCTGGCTGCCGAGCCTGTCGATGACGACGGTCGCCGCCTCCACCGCCCTGGTGACGACGACGCCGATCTGGACGTCGCTGGCCGCCCGCGCCGCCGGGGTGCGGCTGCCCGCGCGGGTGTGGTGGGGGCTGGTGCTCGCGGTGTTCGGCGCCGCGCTGATCGCCGGGGTCGACGTCACCGTCTCCTGGGAGGCGCTCGCCGGTGACGGGCTCGCGCTGCTCGGCGCGATCTCCGCCGGTGGCTACATGCTGGCCGGTGCGCGGGCCCGGGAGAGGCTGAGCACGTCGGTCTACGCGGTGGTCTGCTACTCCACCTGCGCCGTCGCGCTGGCCGTCGCGGCGCTGGTCGCCGACGTGCCGCTGACCGGGTTCAGCGCCCGCGACTGGTGGCTGATCGCGGCCATCACCTTCTGCGCGCAGCTGCTCGGGCACACGCTGCTCAACCTGGTGCTCTCCTCGGTCGGCCCGACGGTCGTGGGGCTCGCCGTCCTGCTGGAGGTGCCCGGGGCGCTGGTCGTCGCCCTGGTGCTGCTGCAGCAGGCACCGCCCCTGCTGGCGGTGCCCGGCATGGTCGCCGTCGTGATCGGGGTGGCCCTCGTCGTCCGGGCCGGCCGCCCCGCCCCGGAGGCCGAGCCGCTGTAGCGCGAACGGTGTCGGCGCATGGCTACCCTCCGGGAACCCGCCGTCGATGAGGAGAGGCACCGTGGCCGAGCTCCGATCCCGCCGTTCCAACCTCGCCGTCCCGGGCAGCAACCCCCGGTTCCTGGAGAAGGCGAAGGGGTTGCCCGCCGACCAGGTGTTCCTGGACCTGGAGGACGCCTGCGCGCCGCTGGCCAAGCCCGGTGCCCGGAAGAACATCGTGGCTGCGTTGAACGAGGGCGGCTGGGGATCGAAGGTCCGCACCGTGCGGGTCAACGACTGGACGACGCAGTGGACCTACACCGACGTGATCGAGGTGGTCGGCGGGGCGGGCGCGGAGCTGGACTGCATCATGCTGCCGAAGGTCGCCGACGCCGTCCAGGTGAAGGCGCTGGACCTGCTGCTCACCCAGATCGAGAAGAGCAACGGGCTCGAGGTCGGCCGGATCGGCATCGAGGTGCAGATCGAGACCGCGCAGGGCCTGGTCAACGTCAACGACATCGCCTCCGCCAGCGAGCGGATCGAGACGATGATCTTCGGCCCGGCCGACCTCATGGCCAGCATCAACATGAAGTCGCTGGTGGTGGGGGCGCTGCACCCGGACTACCCGGGCGACCCGTTCCACCACGTCCTGATGCAGATCCTGCTGGCCGCCCGGGCCTACGGGTTGCAGGCGATCGACGGCCCGTTCCTGCAGGTGCGCGACGTGCCCGCGTTCACCGAGGCCGCCAGGCGCTCGGCGGTGCTCGGCTTCGACGGCAAGTGGGTGCTGCACCCGGGCCAGATCGACGCCGCCAACGAGATCTACGCGCCGTCGCAGGAGGACTACGACCACGCCGAGCTGATCCTCGACGCCTACGAGTGGGCGACGTCGGAGGCCGGTGGCACGAAGGGCTCGGCGATGCTGGGCGACGAGATGATCGACGAGGCCAGCCGCAAGATGGCGCTGGTCATCGCCGGCAAGGGCCGGGGCGCCGGGCTGTCCCGCACCTCGGCCTACACCCCACCCGAGGCCTGAGGGGCTACGGGGCGAAGGAGCCGTTGGCGATCGAGGCGAGCACGGAGATCCACAGCAGCAGCCCGACGGCGATCAGCGTCGTCGAGATGCCGCCGATGATGATCGCGGCGAGGGTCAGCCCGTCCCCGCCCTCCCCGGTCCGGCGCAGCTGCCGGCGGGCCACGATGCCGCAGACCAGTCCGGCCGGTGGGAAGACGAAGGTGAGCACCAGCGCGATGACCGCCAGCTGGTTGGTCGGCGGCCGCCAGCCGTAGCCGGGGGGCGGGCCGTACCT
>NZ_SJEW01000030.1 GCF_005930475.1 Modestobacter altitudinis | reverse complement strand
CCCACCACCCGCCCCGCCCACCGGAGGAACCCTCGTCGTGACCATCGCGCTGAGCCAGTCGACCCTGACGACCCTGCCCGAGGCGGTGCCTCGTCCGACCTACGACCGCGGCGCGGTCCGCACCGGCGTCGTGCACCTCGGCGTCGGTGGCTTCCACCGGTCCCACCAGGCCGTGTACCTGGACCGGGTGCTCGCCCGCGGGCACACCGACTGGGGGATCTCCGGTGTCGGGGTGCTGCCGATCGACCGGGCGCTCAGTGACGCGCTGCGGGCCCAGGACGGCCTCTACACGCTCGTCGTCAAGCACCCGACCGGGAGGACGGAGCGGTCGGTCGTCGGCTCGCTGCTGGAGCACCGGCTCCTGGCCGGCGACCTGCAGGCGGTGCTGGCGACCATGGCCGCGCCGACGACGCGCATCGTCACCCTGACCATCACCGAGGGCGGGTACAGCACCGACAAGGGCACCGGCCGCTTCGAGCTGGACGACGCGCTGCGCGCCGACCTGGACTCCCCGGAGGTGGGCACCGCGTTCGGGCTGCTCACCGCCGCGCTGCGCCGCCGCCGCGCCGCCGGCACACCCCCGTTCACGGTGGTCTCCTGCGACAACGTCGAGGGCAACGGCCACCTGGCGCGGCAGACACTGGTGGCCTTCGCCCGCCTCCAGGACGAGCACACCGGTGACGACCTGGGCGACTGGGTCGCCGAGCACGTCGCCTTCCCCAACTCGATGGTCGACCGGATCACCCCGGCCACGACGGACGACGACCGGGCCCAGCTGACCGCCGGGACCGGCATCGTCGACCGGTGGCCGGTGGTGGCGGAGCCGTACCTGCAGTGGGTGCTCGAGGACTCGTTCTGCAACGGCCGGCCGCCGCTGGAGGAGGTGGGGGTCCAGCTCGTCGCCGACGTGCGGCCGTACGAGCTGATGAAACTGAGGCTGCTCAACGCCAGCCACCAGGTGATGTCCTACCTCGGGTACCTGGCCGGCCACCGGCGGGTGGACGAGGTGATGGCCGACCCGCTGTTCATCGAGCTGGTCGAGCGCTACATGCGCGACGAGGCCACGCCCACGCTCCCGCCGGTGCCGGACACCGACCTGGACGCGTACCGGCGCACGCTGCTCGAGCGCTTCGCCAACCCGGCGGTGAGCGACACGCTGGCCCGCAACTGCGCCCAGGGGTCCGAGCGGATCGCGACGTTCGTGCTGCCGGTCGTCCGTGACCAGCTCCGGGACGGCGGCCCGTTCGACCTCGCGGTGCTCGCCGTGGCGGCCTGGGCGCGGTACGCGACCGGGGTCGACGAGGACGGCGAGCCCATCGCCGTGGTGGACGCCCGCCTGGACCGGCTCACCCCGCTGCTCGACCGGCCCGAGGACGTGTCGGCGATCCTGGACGCGAGCGAGGTGTTCGGCGACCTGGCAGCCGACGAGCGCTTCCGCGCGTCCTACGTGGAGGCGGCGGAACTGCTCCGTCGGCTCGGCGCCCGCGGAGCGGTGGCCCACCTCCTCGGCCGGTGACCGCCGGCCGGCGGGGTCAGCGAGTGGGGTCCAGGGTGAGCTTGCCGCTGGTGCGGCGGGCGCGGAGGTCCTGGTGCGCCTCGCGGACGGCGGTCAGCGGGTAGCGGCCACCGGACACCGGCTGCAGGGCGCCGTCGGCGACCAGCGGCAGCAACTCACCCATCGCCTGGTCGAGCATCTCCGGGCGGCTGAAGCAGTGCGCCAGCCAGAACCCGATGACGGCGCGGCTGGTGCCCATCAGCGAGGGGACGTTGACCGGCCGCGGGGCCTCGCGACCGGCCATGCCGTAGGCGACGAGCCGGCCGAAGGGCGCCAGCGCGGACAGCGACCCGTCGAGCACGTGCCCGCCGGTCATCTCCAGGACGACGTCGACCCGCTTGCCGCCGTTGGCCTCGCGCAGGGCGGCGGTGAACGTCTTCGGGTCGTCGTCGGCGAGGGCGGGGTCGACGGTGGCGTCGGCGCCCAGGGACTCGGCGAGCTCGCGCTTCTCGGGGCTGGAGGCGGTCGCGATGACCCGGCCGGCGCCCCAGCGCTTGGCGAGCTGGACGGCGAGCGAGCCGACCCCGCCTGCGCCGGCGATGACCACCACGGACTCGCCCTCGGCCAGGTGGGCGGAGGTGCGCAGCAGGTGCCAGGCGGTGGCGCCCTGCAGGACGACGGCGAGCGCCTGCTCGTCGGTGACCGCGTCGGGCACCGGCCAGGTCAGCCGCGGGTTCGTGGCCACCTGCTGCGCGTAGCCGCCACCGGCGAGCAGCCCGACCACCCGCGGGCCGCCCCCGCTAGGTGTGCCGACGAACTCCGCGCCCGGGATCAGCGGGAGCTGCTGCGGGGCGAGGTAGCTGTCCTCGGTCTGGTGGGTGTCGGCGAAGTTGACGCCGGAGGAGGAGACGTCGAACAGCTGCTCGCCGTCCGCGGGGACCGGGTCGGGCAGGTCGACGACGTCCATGACCTCGGGGCCGCCGAAGCGGGTGATCTGCACAGCTCGCATGCCCGTCAGGCTAGGGCGCGGCCCTTGAGAGCCGGACGCGGGAGGCGGACACCGTCGCGGTCCCTCGACGAACCTTCGAGGGCATTCGCAGAAGGACTTCGTCAGGTCGGGGTAGGAGAGGCTTGTGCTGACGCGCCGACAGTTCCTCTTGGTGACTGGCGAGATCGCGGGCGCCGGCCTGCTCGCTGCTTGCGGCATCCGGCTGTCGGACGGACTCCGTGGTGGGGCCGGGCAGGCAGATGGCGCAATTCTGACGGCGCGCCCGGGAGCAGCGCCGACCGGGTCCTCGGATGGTCCACCGAGCACTCCGGGCACCCATCCGCTGGGTCTCGAGGCCGACCGGGACCCGCTCTTGTACGTCCCGCCGACCGTCGCTCCGGATACGGCGGCGCCGCTCGTCCTGACCCTGCACGGAGCGGGGGGCGACGCAGCCGCCGGACTGGCCCTGCTGCAGCCTCTGGCGGATGAACGTGGCCTGCTGCTGCTGGCGCCGGCGTCCCGCGAGACGACGTGGGACGCCATCCGCGGTGCCTACGGGCGGGACGCCGCAGTCATCGACCGGGCGCTGACGCGGGTGTTCTCCGGGTTCGCGGTCGATGCGGGTCGAGTGGCGGTGGCCGGGTTCTCCGACGGTGCCTCCTACGCACTCGGCCTGGGCATGGCCAACGGCGACCTGTTCCGGAGAATCGTCGCGTTCTCCCCGGGCTTCGTGCCGCCGGGGGCGGAGCGCCAGGGCACCCCGCTGGTGTTCGTCTCCCACGGCGACGCCGACGAAGTCCTGCCGATCGACCGGACCAGCAGGAGGATCGTGCCCGGACTGCGCGACGACGGGTACGACGTGACGTACCGCGAGTTCTCCGGGCCGCACACCGTGCCGCCTGACATCGCCCGCGAAGCCGCGGACTGGCTGCGTTGACTCTGGCAGGCCCGTGATCTCCGGCGGTCCGTGGGCTGACAGGGCACCGCTTTGACGTGCTGAGTCGGACCTCCGATGTACCTCGCGCGCCATAGCCGCTACCGGTCGATTCTGCGACCCGAATGCGCGCTCGCGGCTGCTCATCTCTACCGCATTCCGCGGATTCTGCTTAATCTTTCATCGTGCCCGATTGGGACGTGACCGCGCTGGCAGCTCTGCACGAGTGCAAGCAGGCCCTGGAAGAACGCGAAGTCCTGGCGTGGCTGCGCCAGGCGACGCGGATGATGTGGCGGCCCAACGCCGAGCGCTACGAGCCGTCCCACCTGTTCGACACGCCACGGGGGGTCGCAGGTCTGGCGTGGGAGAACCTGCGCGAGCGCATGTTGGCCGACTACCGCTCGCCTCGGGCCCCGTGGCGGGCGCGAGGCGTACGCCTGACCGTGCCGCACGGTTCGCTGCTGATCCACGTCGATGACCTGGCGGTGCATGTGATCAAGGCCCCGGGCCTGCGGCTCCGCGAACCGGAGTGGGCCCGCTTCGTCTGGGACACCAGCACCACGCGTCACGCCGCCGCCCGGAACGCTGGCGACGGCGTGCTCCCGCCCCCGCCGATGGAGGGGCAACTGGCGTTCGACTTCGACATCCCCTGGTCGGGGCGGTGCCCTGTGTGGCGGGACGTGTTCTTCGTCTGGGCCGGGGACACCACGGGACTCACCGCGGGCTGGCTGGGCCTGCCGCACCTGGGCCCACCACGATGGCTCGCCGTCACCCCGCTGTGGCGCGATGACATGACCGCCGCCGCCGAGGCCACGACGGACGACGTCCCACGGGGCCCGGCGGCGTCGGCGTTCTCCGAGCGCGACGTCCCCGAGGCACCCGTGTCCTTGAAGCGGAGGCCGGAGCAGGCCACGCGATGACCGAGCAACCTCCGCGGGTCGCCGCCGCGCGGCGGCGCCGCAGTTCGGGGTCCGTGGCGGATTTCGACGGCCGCCGCCTGGCGGTCGGCCGTCGCCTGGCCTGCATGACGCGGGCGGAGCTGGCTCGGCGCATCGAGGTCACCCCGGCCGCGGTGACCCAGTTCGAGCGCGGAGCGGCCCGCCCGACCACGACGGTGCTCACCCGTCTCGGCCTCACGCTCGGTATGCCGGAGGAGTTCTTCTCCCGCGGCCTCGACATCCCCGAGGTGCCTCCCTCGACCGCGCACTTCCGTTCCCTCCGGAGCACCCCGGCCAGACGGCGCGAGCAAGCCCTTGCCTTCGGGGAACTGGCGCTGGCGGTGCTGGATCTGGTCGAGCGGTACGTCGACCTGCCTCCGATGCGTCTCCGGCCGATCGGCCTGCCTCCGCAGCCGTCCGGAGCGGAGATCGCCGATGCCGCGCGCAGAGCGAGGCGGGAGCTGTCGGTCGGCACCGGACCCGTTCCGCACGTGGTCCGCCTGCTGGAAGCCCACGGCGTGCTCGTCGTCCGACTGCCGGCCGAGGGCTTCGATCCTCGGGTCGACGCCTTCTCCGCTTCCGAGACGGCGTCAGGCCGCCCTCTCGTGCTCATGTCCCCGCTCAAGGACGACAAGGCGCGCAGCCGCTTCGACGCCGCTCATGAACTCGGGCACCTGCTGATGCACGGAGGAAGTGAGGCCGGGTCCACGGTCGTCGAGTCCCAGGCCATGTCGTTCGCCGCCGAGTTCCTCATGCCGCAGGCCGAGATCGAGGACTGTCTGCCGACGCGTGTGGACTGGGAGACGTTCCATGCCCTGAAGCGCCACTGGGGTGTCAGTTTGAAGGCGCTGGTCTACCGGGCGCACGAGCTCGGGCGTCTGCCGGATCTGTCTTATCGCCGCGCCAACCGGCAACTCAAGACGTGGGGGCACCCCGAACCGGGACCGCTCGGACCACCGGAGAGCCCCAGCGTCCTGGGGGCCGCTGCCGAACTCCTGGAGCAGAGCGGGACCCGACTCAGCGCCTTGGCGGAGGCCGCCCGTATCCCGCTGGAGTCCCTGCACGCGGTCGTCGCGGCGGGGCGAAGTGACAGACCCAGGCTCACCATCGGGCCCCGGTGAGTCCCGCGGCGGTCGTCCCTCTGCCGGTGGGGCGTGGACCTGCCTCTCACGACAGGAGGTGGTGGGTGTCAGCGAAGTCGACGCCGCTGGAGCTGATGTCGAAGAGCTGCTCGCCGTCCCCGGGGACAGGGTCGGGCAGGTCGACGACGTCCATAACCTCGGGGCCGCCGAAGCGGGTGATCTGCACAGCACGCATGCTGGTGAGGCCATGACCTGCTGCGACAGGGCAGCGCACGGTGGCGGTCCCGGGTCGCCGACGACGACTGGTCGGGAGAGGCAGCGATGAGCGAACGGCGCACCGCGACCATCGTCGGTGGTGGCCTGGCGGGGCTGTCCGCAGCCAGCTCACTGGCCCAGGCCGGTTGGCGGGTCCTCGTGCTGGAGCGCGCGGCTGAGTTCGGGGAGGTCGGCGCAGGCCTGGCGATCACCGGCAACGGGATGGCGGCGCTGGACGCTCTCGGGGTCGCCGCACACGTCCGGTCAGCCGGGTACGAGACGTTCGCGGCTGGCACCCGGGACCGGCGGGGCCGCTGGCTGCTCCGGATCCCGCCGGTGGGAACGGACGGGGCGGCTGCGGTGAACCGCGTGTGCGGCGTTCACCGGCAGCGGCTGCACGCGGTGCTCCTGGCCGCCGCCGGCGAGTGTGACCTGCTCACCGGCGCACGCGTGATCGACGTGCAGGCGGGCGTCCCGTCGGGGATGCCGGCCTCCGTCACCTGGTCGGACGGCGCAGGACTGCACACCCGGACCTCGGACCTCCTGGTGGCAGCCGACGGTGCCCGCAGCACCGCGCGCGGGTTGCTCTTCCCACGAGCGGGTGTGGCCCTGCAGTACAGCGGGTGGACGAGCTGGCGGGCGGTGGTGGACGACGACCGCATCACCTCTGCGGGCTTCGCCGTCTGGTGGGGGCCGTCTGCGGAGTTCGGCGCCGTGCGGATCAGCGACAGCCAGGTGTACTGGTACGGCTACTTCCGCCATCCCGCCGGGCAGGCCTTCGCAGACGAGCTCGCCGCGGCGACCGAGCAGTTCGCCGGCTGGGCGCCGGAGGTCAGCGCGACGGTGGCCGCGACCAGTGCCACGAAGCTCCTCCGGCACGACGTCCACCACCTTCCTGGCGGACTCCCGACCTTCGTGTGCGGCCGCACCGTCCTCATCGGCGACGCAGCCCACGCCATGCTGCCCACGATGGGGCAGGGCGCCAACACCTCGCTCGAGGACGGCGTGTGTGTGGGGCGACTGATCGCGCAGCCGGTCGACGCCGGGATGCCGCTGCCTGACGCGCTGGCCGCGTTCGACAGCGCCCGACGTCCGCGGTGCCGGCAGATCGCCCGCCGCTCGCTCCTGACGGCTCGGTTCGGCGCGCACGTCCCGGGAGGCCTGCCACAGGTCCTGCGAAACGCGGCGATCAGGGCGATCCCGGCGGGTCCGGCCGTGGCTGCGGGTGCGGCCGTGCTGCGCTGGACCGCGCCCGCTCGGGGTCCGGACACTGACCGGCCGAGCTCGGGACGTCTGGTTCCGTAGGTGTCCGCGGCTGCGTACGGACCCGCCGAGGATCCGGATGGCCCGCCGAGGACCGACGCCCGGCGCGGCTCTGCCTCTTCCAGGTCTCTGGACGAGGCTCAGGGGCGGGGTGCTCCCACCGTCGACGCTCTGGCAGGAGCCGGATGGTCCTTCCGGCAGCTCCAGTCCCTCCGGTAGCGTCCCGCGCAACCTCCGACGGCGAGGAGTTCTCCCGTGCCGGAACCGTTCGCCTTGGCCGACGTCTCCATAGTCACCGGCGACGCCGACGGGACCGTCTTGGCTGCTCAGAGCGTCGTCGTAGGAGCAAGCGGCGCGATCGAGCGAGTCGGGCCGACTGCGGACACGCCCGCCCCACCCGGGTACCGGCTCATGGACATGCCCGGGCACCACCTCGTGCCCGGCTTGATCAACGCCCACGCCCACTTGTTCTCCAACGGCTTGCCGCTTCCGCCGTTCCTCGTCAAGGAGTCCACGGCGGCGCTCGTCACGAAGCTGGGCCGCAGCCCGATCGGGCGGCGTCTGTTCAAGAGGCGCGCAAAGACCAATGCCCTGATCCAGTTGCACTCGGGAGTGACGACAATCCGCACGGTTGGCGACACCGGCTATGAGGTTGTCCACGTTGCGGGCGAGATCGATCGGGGTGACTACCTCGGGCCGCGCGTGCTGGCCTCTGGGCCGCTGCTCGCGATCACCGGAGGACATGGAGCACCTCAGATCGCTCTCACCAGCGATTCACCGTGGGACGCGCGCCGCAACACCCGCAGGAACGTCCAACGTGGTGTCAAGGCGATCAAGATCTCTGCCACCGCGGGCGTCACGGACGCGCGCGCGGTCGGTTACGCCGGGCGGCCGGAGATGACCCAGGAGGAGATGACGGCGATCTGCGAAGAGGCTCACAACGCCGGCATCCGCGTCGCCGCGCACGCACAGAGCGCGGACGGCATCTACGCGGCCCTCCGCGCCGGGGTCGACACGATCGAGCACGGTGCGCGGATGACGTCGGAGATCATCGATCTCTTCCTCGACAACCCGCGGTCGCTCAACGGCTCTTCGGCGCTCGTCCCGACGTTGCTGGTGTGTCTTCCGCTGGTGGAGTTCGCCCAGGAGATCACGGGTGCCAGTGACATCGTCAGGGCCAACGCGACCATGGTCCTCGACGAGATGGTGCAAGGCATCCATGCCGCCCGTGAGAACGGGATTGCGATCGGCATGGGAACGGATTCGGCGCTGACCTACGTCACGCACTACGACGCATGGCGCGAGATGGACGTCCTCGTCCGTTACGGTGGCCTCACCGCGGCCCAGGCGCTGAACTCCGCGACTCAAACGAATGCAAGGATCCTCGGCCTCGACGATGTCACTGGATCGATCGAGCCCGGTAAGGCCGCTGACCTGGTCCTGCTCGACGGCAACCCACTCGACGGGTTCCGTGCCTTCGTGAACCCGCGGATGGTCGTCGCTCGAGGTGCCGTGATCGACAGCCCGTCGGTCACTCGATACCCGGACCTGGACACTCAGCTCGACTCCTTCTGAGCGGCTGACCGAGGTCGCTCCCCAAGCCGCCTCCGACCAACGGATGACCGCGAGGCTGCCGAACACAGCCCGCTGGCCGGACGCTGATCTACCTCTCACGACTCCCGGTGGTGGGTGTCGGCGAAGTTGACGCCGGAGGAGGAGATGTCGAACAGCTGCTCGCCGTCCCCGGGGACCGGGTCGGGCAGGTCGACGACGTCCATGACCTCGGGGCCGCCGAACTCGGTGATCTGGACAGCACGCATGGGCGTGAGGCTATGACTTGCTGCGGACGTGAGTGGTCCCACCCTGACGAGCCCGTCACCACTCACGGTCTACGGCCTCTCGGAGGGGCCGGAGCAGCTGGCGAGCGCCAAGCGGCGATGGTCGTGAAGGACGTCGAAGGCGTACGGGACGTCGACACCAGTGCTGGCCGTCACCGCTATCATCGACGGGTGACGATGATTCCGCCATCGCTCGTCGCCGCACTCCCGAAGCCGCCGGTCGGGGAGGTCCGCGCCTCGTCTGCGACGGCCTGCCTGTTCCGCAGCCTCGGCGACCCGAGCAGGCTGGCGATCGTGCACCACCTGGCGGTCGGCGGTGAGCACCGCGTGGTGGACCTGACGGTCCACCTCGGTCTGGCCCAGTCGACCGTGTCGGCTCACCTGGCGTGCCTGCGGGACTGCGGCCTGGCGACCTCGCGACCGCAGGGCCGGTCGTCGCTGTGGTCGTTGACCACCGCACCGGAGCTGCTCGAGGTCCTGGGCGCGGCCGAGCGGCTGCTGGCCGTCACCGGCGATGCGGTCGCGGCGTGCGCCACCTACGGCGAGGCGGCCAACTGGTGAGCCGCACGCACGCGCACGCCGCCCCGGAGCTCAGCACGGCGGACCGCGCCCGGCTCGGCCGCCGCGCGCAGTTGCTCGCCGGCGCGAGCGTCACCTACAACGTCGTCGAGGCGGTCGTCGCCGTCGCCGCAGGGGTGGCCGCCGGCTCGGTCGCCCTCGTGGGCTTCGGGTTGGACTCCGTCGTCGAGGTGTCCAGCGGTCTGATCGTCCTGTGGCAGTTTCGGCACCGGCTGCCGGAGTCCCGCGAGCAGCAGGCGCTGCGTCTCATGGCCTTGTCCTTCTTCGCCTTAGCTGCCTACGTGGGTGTTGAGTCCGCGCGTGCCCTGTTCTCCCAGGGCGATCCGGACAGCTCGCCGGTCGGGATCGGGTTGGCGGTCGCGTCGTTGGTGGTGATGCCACTTCTCTCCTGGGCGCAGCGGCGCACGGGTCGGGCGCTCGGGTCGAACGCGGTCGTGGCCGACTCCACGCAGACGCTGCTGTGCACCTGTCTGTCGGCGGTCCTCCTGGTCGGTCTGCTGCTGAACGCGACTCTGGGCTGGAGCTGGGCCGATCCGGTCGCCGGCCTGGTCATCGCGGTCGTCGCCGTCCGCGAGGGTGTGCAGGCCTGGCGGGGCGAGGGGTGTTGCGCGCCGGCCAGCCCCGGTGGGCACTCTCCTGCCGGCAGCGACGCCGACGGACGCGGACCTCGGTGCGGCTACGGATGCACCAGTGGGTGCTGCGCCCCGGTTGCACCGCAGACCCTGCAGCTGACGGTCCGCCCGCCGGACTGATCGCCGCCACCGCGGCGCAACTGGCGTCGAGACAACCGGCACCCATCGAACGGGACTGCCCATACGTCGGGTGAGCCCCTCCGCTGGGTCATCGGCCTGTCCTCCAGCGGAGGACCTCTCGGGGAGTCGAGTGGCGTCCCTGCCCGAGTCGGACGCAGCGTCCGCCGTCCTCCAGAGACGTGGACGTATCCTCCGGTTCTGACGTCGAGGAGGTCGGATGGTGGTCCAGGCGGACCCGAGCACGCGGAAGTCGCGTTCTGACGCGGAGCGCAACCGGCTGCACATCCTCGAGGTCGCGGAGGACTTCTTCGCCGAGCACGGTGTGAGCGGACCCATGCAGGACATCGCCAAGCGGGCCGGTCTCGGACCGGGCACGCTCTACCGGCACTTCCCCACCCGGGAGTCCCTCCTCGCGGCGCTCATCAAGGCGCGGTGGGAGGGGTTGGACGCCCGTCGGTCCGAGATCGAGGCCGAGCACGGCGACCCCCTCGCAGCCCTGGAACTGTGGTTGACCGCGTTGGGCGACTACGTGACCGTCTTCGACGGCCTGCCCGGCCCTCTCCGGGAGGCCCTGAGCGACACCACCTCGCCGCTGGCCATGACGTGCGAGTTGCTGGTCGAGGCGACCGGGCAGTTCCTCAGGGCGGCGCAGGCCGCCGGGAGCGCCCGCCCGTGGGTGCGCGACCGGGACCTCGTCCTCACGGTTCTGGCGACGGCGTGGGTGAGCGGTGCGCTGCTGGCCGACGAACGGTCGGGGGACGCCCTGCGCGCCATCGTGCGAGAGGGATGGCAGACCCCCTCCCCAGCCTGGGAGTCCTCGCCGCAGTCGTGATCTGACGCCCGCGAGCGCTCGGTGGCAGCGGGACCGTAGCCGCGTAGCGCAGGTCCGCGGCCGCCCCGCCGAGGCTCCGCACCCAGCGGCGGAGCAGCGCTGTCCGTGAGCCGCTTGGGGACGTCCTCGTCTCCTCCGTCACGTCGGTCGGACCCTCGTTGACAAGCCGGAGACAGTCTCCGTATCTTCGAGTTGCAAACGGAGACTGCCTCCGTTCCGGACCGGTCATCGAGACACCGAGTGCTCCTGCCGCATCGCCACCGGCCACCGTCGGTCGGGGGATCGCGCATGCCCGGTGCCGACCCGTCCGGTTCGGACCTGTCTCCCGTGCGCCGACGAGTCGCGCACGTCGCACCGACTGACTTCTCCAGACCTCACGAGACAGCGAGCACGCACATGACCGCCACATCGGCGTCCGACGCCGCAGCTCCGGCACCGGCGACCCACTCCGGAGACCGGCTCCCTCCGGGCGTCGCCCTGGTCATCGGCGTTCTGATCATCTCCACCTTCATCGTCTTCCTCAACGAGATGCTGCTGGGCGTCGCCCTGCCCACGCTGATCGCGGACTTCGGGGTCAGCCCGAGCACCGGGCAGTGGGTCACGACCGGCTTCCTGCTGACCATGGCCGTGCTGATCCCGGCCAGCAGCTTCGTGATGCGGCGCTTCCACCTGCGGACGATCTTCCTGGTCGCGCTGTCGCTGTTCATCGTCGGGACGACGCTCGCGGCGATCGCGCCGACGTTCGGCGTCCTGGTGGCCGGCCGGGTCGTCCAGGCATCCGGAACCGCCGTCTTCCTGCCCCTGCTGATGACCACGACGATGCGCCTGGTCCCGGCCGGTCGCCGCGGCCAGATGATGGCGATCACGACGGCCGTCCCGTCCGTGGCGCCGGCTCTCGGCCCGGCGTTGTCCGGTCTCGTGCTGTCGGCACTGAGCTGGCGCTGGCTGTTCATCCTGATGCTGCCGATCGCCCTCGTCGCCCTGGCGCTGGGGGCGTGGAAGCTGCGCAACGTCACCACCCCGGAGCCGGTGACCCTGGACCTGGCGTCGCTGCTGCTGTCCGCGGTCGGGTTCGGCGGCCTGGTCTACGGGCTCTCCCTGCCCGGCGAGGCGTCCTCCGGGCACGCCCCGATCTCGCCGTACCTGCCGATCGCAGTGGGCCTGGTCGGCCTGGTGGCCTTCGTCCTCCGGCAGATCCCGCTGCAGCGTCGCGGCAGCGCGTTCCTGGACATGCGGATCTTCGCCCGGCGGGGCTACGCCCTGCCGATCCTGGTGATGGTCTTCGTCGCCGGCAACGGCATCGGCCTGCTGGTCGTGGTCCCGCTGGTGCTGACCCTCGTCACCGGCCTGAGCACCCTCCAGCTCGGTCTCTTCCTGATCCCGGGCGGCGCGGCGATCTCGATCATGGCGACGCTCAGCGGCCGGGTGTACGACCGCGTCGGACCGCGCCCGCTGGTGATCCCGGCCTCCCTCGTCTGGCTGGCCGTCCTGTGGTTCCTCAGCCGGGTCGACGAGAGCACGAGCGTCGTGTCGCTGCTCATCGCCTGGGTGGTGTTCACCAGCGCGATGGCCACGATGTGGGCGCCGCTGACGACGGCTGCGATGGGCGGCCTGCGGGCCGACCTCTTCCCGCACGGCTCCGCGGCGTTCGCCACCGTCCAGCAGCTGGCCGGTGCCGCCTTCGGTGCGGTGTTCATCTCCGCGTACACCATCGGTTCCGGCGCCCGGGACGCCGGCGTGCTCACCACCGACCAGGCCACGTCCGCCGCGCACGCCGCCTTCCTGACCGCCTTCGTCATCGGCCTGGTCGTCCTGGTGGGCGTCCTCTTCGTCGGTCGGACCGCGAGTCCGGCCGACGGCGGGGCGGTCGTCGACGCGCCGGTCGCGGTCGCGCCGGTCACCGTCGAGACGGTGGCCGACGCGGCCGCCACCGACGGAGCGGTCGCGGCGAAGGTGGCCCCGTGACCACGAGGGACGAGAAGCTCGTCCTCGGGATGGGGATGATCGACGGATACGGTGGCCTGCACGGTGCCTGGCGTGCCCCGCACGTGGACCCCGGGACCTATGCCGACGTCGACGCCACGGTGCGTCATGCCAGGGCGGCCGAGCGCGGCAAGTTCACCTTCCTCTTCACCCCCGACTTCCCCGCGGTGCGCGGGGACGTCGAGCACTCGACGATCAGCAACCTCATGGACCCGCTGATCCAGCTGGCCGCCGTCGCCCGCGAGACGACGAACATCGGCTTCGTCGCGACCGGTTCGACGACCTTCCAGGAGCCGTTCAACACGGCGCGCCAGTTCAAGGCCCTCGACGTCCTGAGCCACGGCCGGGCGGGCTGGAACGCCGTCACGACGAGCGCCCCCGCCGTCGCCGCCAACTACGGACGGCCGGTTGCTGCTCGCGAGGAGCGGTACCAGCGCGCGCACGAGGCGATCCAGATCGTCCAGGCGCTCTGGGGCAGCTGGCAGGAGGACGCGTGGGTCAAGGACCAGGCGGCGGACCGCTTCATCGACCCGTCGAAGCTGCAGCCGGTCAACCTGCAGGGCCAGTACGTCGCCTCGCGCGGCCCCCTGGCGATCCCCCCGTCGGAGCAGGGCCAGCCCGTAGTCTTCACCTCCGGCGGCCCCAGCCCGCACCTGCTGTCGATCGCGGGCCGCTACGCCAGCGGCTTCATCGCCGAGGTGTGGACCATCGAGGAGGCACGCGCCCAGCGCGAACTGGTGCGCGACGCGGCACGTGAGGCCGGCCGCGACCCCGACGAGGTCAAGTACATCCCCGGGATCATGACCACCGTCGCACCGACCGTGCGCGAGGGCCTCGACCGTCGCCTGCGGTACGCGGGCGAGGTCATCGAGGCCCGGCTGCCCGCCCTCGGCGCGATGCTGGGGATCCAGATCCACCCGGATCGGTTCGACGAACCTCTCACGCCCGAGCAACTGGCCTCCGCGCATGCCTCACCACGGGACCCGCGCTCGTCGATCGCGCTCGCGGTGGCCCGCGAAGGATGGTCACCCCGCGACATCCTCGCCCACGGCGTGATCGACTTCCACCCCACGGTCGTGGGCCCGGGGGAGCTCCACGCCGACCACCTGCAGGAGTGGTTCGAGGCGGGAGCCGCCGACGGCTTCTGGGTGACGCCGGACATCTACGAGGACGGCATCGACGCGTTCGTCGACGAGGTCGTGCCGATCCTGCAGGCACGCGGCATCTACCCCACCGAATACCCGGGCACGACCCTGCGCGAGAACCTCGGCGTCCCGCGCCAGTACGGACTCGACCCACGCATCGCCGGCGCCGAGCAGTGACCAGACCCGGATCGGACACGAGTACGACGGCGCCGGACCCGGCTGCCACGTCCGACCGGAAGGAGTTGTGGGGAGCTGTCGTCTCCCTGGGCGTCGGCGGGTTTGCCTGATCGCTCGTCACCGCGGCACGACCGCCGCTCGGCGCCCGCACGAGACGGGTGGACGATGCTCGACTCCAGGACGAGCCGTGGCTCCGTGTTCGGGGGACTGTCAAGCAGGGTCCGAACCCGTCACCTCAGTTGGACGACGGGACGTGGTGGGTGTCGGCGAAGTTGACTCCTGAGGAGCTGACCTCGTAGAGCACTTCACCGTCGCCGGGGACCGGGTCGGGCAGGTCGACGACGTCCATGACCTCGGGGCCGCCGAAGCGGGTGATCTGCACAGCACGCATGTGCAGCAGGCTAGCGAGGCATCCGTGCCGGCTGGGACGGTCGAGCGGGTCAGTCGGAGGCCCTTGGAACTCAGCGCTGAGGGTGGGCTGCACGCCGCGGCACCAGGGCCAGTTGCAGGCGCAGTCGACCGGCTGGGTCACGGACACCGCAGCCCAGCGCGGTCTCGGCGTGCAGCAGCCGGTCCTGGAGGGTGGAGTGGTGGACGTGCAGCGCTCGGGCGGCGTCGCGCAGGCTCGTCGCGGTGGCGATGGCGTCCAGCGTGGCCAGGGCCCACGGCCCGTTGGTCGCGGCATGTTCGAGCGCGGACAAGGGAGGCCGGGCACTGACCTGGCTCGCCGAGGGCCCCCCGGCACCACCTGGACGTCGGGTGAGTACTACGAGAAGAAGATCGCGAAGACGAACGACCTGGCCCACGACACAGCGCGGGCGACCGAGCTCTGGGACACCAGCGCTCGGCTCGTCACGTCCTGATCTGCCAGCGGGGGACGGGGCGCCGGGAGCTCGGTCGGAGAACGACCGACCGCTGGGTCCAGAGCAGCGCAGACGGTCCGCCCAGCTTGGTGCGGGCCTGCGATGTGAGCAGAACGATGCCCAGTTCAACCTGGCTGCGACCAGGATCATGAAGGGTGGGCCTTCACCTCCATCGGAGGGATCGCGCGCGTGACAAGAGTCGAGATCGACGGTTCAGGTCGAGCGGGCCGTACTCGTCCTGTGGGCGGAGCTCCACCCATTCGCCGTGTTCTGGTCGAGTTCACAAGTACAGCGCGTGGGCCATGACGACCTCGTGAATCCGGACCCGGCCTTCTGGTCAGCGCTTGATGCGCTGCCGAGCGGGCGCGGGCGGGCCGCGCGCGGCGGTACGCCCGGGAGTGACGCAGCCCGCCGTCCAGGGTGCGCTGACGAAGTTGCGCCGTCACTCCGGCGGTCTACGTACCACCTGTGCTGATGGGCGATGGGGTGCGGTTCTCGACCTCCGGCCTGGGAAGGACGGATCTGGACCCGGTCGGGGTCGCGCAGTCCGGACCGGTCGCGATGCTCCGCTTCCAGGTGCGAGACGGAGACCGCCTGCAACGGGTTGCCCCTGCCGCTGACATGGGCGAGGACGGCGCCCGCCTCAGACGATGAACTGCCGGACGGCGGCCTGGAGCTCGTCGCTCATCCGGGCCAGCTCGGCCGCCGAGCGCTGTGCCTCGGCGACGCCCTCGTTCGTCTGCTGCGTGCCCGCGGCCAGGCCGGAGATCGCGGTGGCGATGCTGCGCGAGCTGCCCGCGGCCTCGGCGACGTTGCGGTTCATCTCGTTGGTCGTGGCGGTCTGCTCCTCCACGGCCGCGGCGATGGTCGCCTGGTAGTCGTTGATCTGACCGATCACGGTGCTGATCTCACCGATCGCCTCGACCGCACCGGCGGTGTCGGCCTGGATCGCCTCGACCCGCCGGGAGATGTCCTCGGTCGCCCGCGCCGTCTCCTGGGCCAGCTCCTTCACCTCGCTGGCGACGACGGCGAAGCCCTTGCCGGCCTCCCCGGCGCGCGCCGCCTCGATCGTGGCGTTGAGCGCCAGCAGGTTCGTCTGCTCGGCGATGCCGTTGATCAGCTTCACGACGGTGGCGATCTCCTGCGAGGAGTCACCGAGCTTGCCGACGGTGCGGGTCGTGTTCTCCGCGACGTTGACGGCCTGCCCGGCCACCCGGGAGGCGTCGCTGGCGTTCTGCGAGATCTCCCGGATCGCGGCCTCCATCTGCTGGGAGCCGGTGGCGACGGTGTCCACGCTGGAGGCGACGTCGCTGGCGGAGGCGACGACGACGTCGGCCTGGCCGGCGGCGGTGCGCGCGCTGGCGGCCATCGTTGCGGCCCCGGCGTTCAGAGCCTGTGAGGCACCGGCGAGCCGGCCGGCTGAGTCGCCGACCAACCGCAGCACGGCACTGAGCGAATCCAGGGTGGAGTCCAGGGAGTGCGCGACCTCGCCCAGCTCCGCGCCGCCGGTCTCGCCGGCCCGCACGCTGAGGTCACCGCCGGCGACCTGGTCGAGCACGTCGCGGATCCGCTGAACCGGCCGCATGATCGACCGGACGATCAGCATCGCCAGGACGACGGAGATCGCCAGGCCGACCACGATGATCGCGATGGTGATCGTGCGGGCCGAGGTGTAGGCGCTCTCCGCCCGGGCCGCTGCCTGCTCGGCCGACTGTCGGGCCGCCTCCACACCCGCTGCCAGAGCCTCGTCCATGGTGGCCTGATCCGCGTCGAGCTGCTTGACCGAGGTACCTGCCGCGGCCAGGTCGCCGGTCTGCTGCGCCCGCTGCAGCTGCTGCAGCTGCGTCAGGTAGTCGCTGGACGCGGCGACGATCTGCTCGTACGCCGCTCGGGCATCCGGCGACAGGGGCATGGTGCTCACCGCGGCCAGTTGGTCGTTGAACTGCGGGACCAGCGCGGCAGTGGCCTGCGCCGCCATGGCGATCGTCTCCGGGGGGAGGGTGGTGAGCTGCTGCCGGGCCTGCCAGGTGTTGAACTGCCACCACAGGGACTCGACGCCGCGCAGCCCGTCCACCGGGACCTCGCCCTCGGCGTACACCCGCTGGGCCTCTTCCCTGATGCTCGCCATCCGCGAGATGCCGACTGCGCCGACGGCCAGGGTCGTGAGGGCCACGAGCAGGACGGCGGCCACCAGGCGGCCCCGCAGTCCCAGCCGACCGGCGATGGTGGTGAGTGAGCGGTTGCCCGACTCGAGGGCGTTCTCAGCGACCGCGGTGTCCATGTCTGCCTCTCCGGATGCTGGCCTCCTGCGCAGACCACTGTCCGATGACATCGGCAGTGTCCAAACCCGGATCGACCCCAACTGCCCAGGACCTGTATGACCGTGGGCTCGGGGGCGGTGCGCCGGATACCGCTCTGCCGCGGTGGACGGTCCGGGGCGGGGACCGCAGCCTGCAGCTCGTCACTCGGGACCAGCGCACGCCCTGGTGACGTCGCGAGCTCTCGTGCCGGCGAGGCGTCCGTCTCCTCGGAGCAGGTGAGTCCGGTGACCTGCTCCACCGACGGGACGCGACCTCACGCCGAAGCGGGCGACCGCCCTGCAGGTGCGGCAGCTGCGGCGGCGGTGCCGAGGGCAGCGAAGGCGGACACGACCACCGCCACCGGCAGCAGTGTGCCGGCGGTGCCCAGACCGATGAGCGGGGCACCGATGCCGGCCACGGTGAACTGGGTGACCCCGAGCAGGGCGGCGGCGCTGCCGGCCATCCGGTCGGAGTCGGCCATGGCCAGCGCTGTCGCGTTGGGCAGGACCAGTCCGTTGGCCGACACGAGCACGAAGAGAGCGGTCAGCACGACGGCGACACCTGCGCCGGTCACCGCGGCGGCGAGCAGCGACGCGCCGGCCACCACCTGCAGCGTCAGACCGGCGAGCAGCAACCGACGAGGGCCGGCCCGCTGCACCAGGAGGCGGGACGCCTGGGCGGCCACCACCATCCCGGCCCCGTTGACGGCGAAGAGCAGACTGAACTGCTGGGCCGACAGCCCGTACCCGGTCTGCAGCGCGAACGGCGATCCGGAGATGTAGGTGAACAGGGCCCCGTAGCCGCAGGCCTGAGCCAGCACGGCGGCGACGAACGCGCGTCGGCGGATCAGCGTCCGGCCGTTGACCAGGGTCGTCCGCAACCCGCCGGTGACCCGGCGCTCGGGGGGCAGCGTCTCCGGAAGCGTCCGGTAGGTGACGAGCAGCAGGACCAGCCCGGTGCCGGCCAGGAAGACGAACAGTCCCCGCCAGTCCGTCACCCGCAGCAACTGCCCGCCGATGACAGGCGCCAGGACAGGTGCCCCACCGAGGATCGAGGCGAGCACCGCGAAGACGCGGGCCGCCTCCATGCCTCCGGTGCGGTCGCGGACGATGGCCCTGGCGAGCACGATGCCCGCCGATCCACCCATGCCCTGCACCAGCCGGATGGCGATCAGCGTCCAGATGGTGGGGGAGAGGGCACACAGCAGGGAGGCCAGCGCCCAGGTGCCGATGCCGACCAGCAACGGCCCACGACGGCCGAACCGGTCCGACAGCGGGCCGGCGATCAGCTGCCCGACCGCGAGACCCAGCGCGACCGCCGACAGGGTCAGCTGGACGGGCGACTGACCAGTGGCCAGTCCGGTCTGTATCCGGGGCAGTGCCGGTAGGTAGAGGTCCATCGACAGCGGCCCGAAGGCTGACAGGAAGCCCAGCAGGGCGACCAGGCCGGTCTGCCGTTCAGGTCGAGCAGTGACCGCGTGTCCCGTGGCGCCGCGGTCACGCCCCATGCGCGTGCGCCGGACGTCCAGCCCGACCGGCCAGCCGGTTCCGCAGTCCGGCGAGGAGCTCCGCCGCATAAGCAGCCGACGAAGCGGTTCCGTAGACGTAGTGGTCCGGCCGGGCGACGACGATGCGCTGTCCCGTCGCCCGCAACCACGAGCTCAGCACGCCCTCGTCCTCGACCGCGTCCACGGCGCCTCCTTCCGGCCCGGCAGGACCACCGATCACCACCAGCACCCCACCGAGGGGTGCCAACGCATCGAGGAGCAGCGCTCGGTCACCAGGGGTCAGCGGTTCGACGGCGATGGCCCGGACGACACCGCCGGTCAGGTCGTCGAGGCGTCCCGCGAAACCATCCGCTCGCACGAACGGCTGCGGCAGGATCGAGCCCGCCCCCGGGCTGCCCACCTCGATCAACCCGCTGGTCAATCCCGGGATCAGGTCCTGCCCCCACCGTCGACGATGCGGACAGGTGTCTCCGCGCATGTCCATGCGGTCGACCGGGGCGGCGCCTTGCAGCCGACGCAGTGTGGTGCTCAGCCGCCGGTCTTGTGGCGATACATGGCGGCGTCGGCGTGTGCGATCAACTCGGCGACGTCGGCGGCGTCGCGGGGGAACAAGGCGGCTCCGGAACTCGCGCTGAGACGGACGGTGGTGTCGGCGAGAGCGAGGGGGCCGTCGAGGGCAGCGTGCAGATGCTCCTGCACCCGGCGGAGTGTGTCGTCGACCGACGTCCCCCGTCCCGGGTCGTCCGGCGATCCTCCCGTCGGCGGGAGTCCGGCGAGCACCAGGAGGAACTCGTCCCCGCCGAGACGTCCGAGCAGGTCACCAGCGCGGACCGCCGAACGCAGGCGGTGGGCAGCCCAGCTCAGGGCTCGGTCGCCGGCAGCATGGCCGAACCGGTCGTTGATCCCCTTGAACTCGTCCAGGTCCAGCATGAGGACCGCCACGCTCCCGCCGCTCCTGCGCGCGCGTCGCAGCTCCAGCCGGAGATGGTCGAGGATGTGCGCCCGGTTCGGGAGCGCGGTGAGCTCGTCGTGATGAGCCAGGTAGGTCGTCCTCTGCTCGCGTTCCACGCGGCTCGTGACGTCGAGCTGGTTGCCGATGTAGTGCGTGATGTTCCCGCCGGCGTCGGTGACCGGGCTTATGTGCACCTCGTTCCAGAAGGCCGACCCGTCGCGCCGGTAGTTGAGCAGGACGGTGTGGACGTCACGCCCGGCGAGGAGCCGGCGGCTGATGGGCTGCACCTGCGTCGGGTCGGTGCCCGAGCCCTGCAGGAAGCGGCAGTTGCGGCCGAGCACCTCGTCGGCGGAGTACCCAGTCAAACGCAGGAACGCCGTGTTGACGTAGACCAGTGGGAGGCCGGGCAGCGAGGCGTCCGCGATGACGATGCCGTTGCTGGCCGTCGCGATGGCCCGCAGCAGGAGGTCCGGGAGGACGTCCTGGGGGACCGCCTCGGCGCGATGGGTCGGCACGCTGCTCGCGGCGGGCGACGGTCGAGGAACAGCCCGGGGCATCGCGCGCACCTTCTCCAGGAGCATTCCCGCGACGTCGAGGACGCGTTGCCGGTCGTAGGTCAGGACGTAGTCCAGCCGGCGCTCGGGACGGGTTCCTGGACCGAGTGGCCGGCCGAGGGCGTCGCCGTCCCCCGCCGCCGCGTCACGTGCGACCAGCGCGGCGGCGAAGTGCGGGCCGACCACTGTGGCCACCCACTGCTCGGTGAGGGGGTCGTCGGAGTCGAGGGCCGTGCCGTGCACGCCGGGGGCGGGCTCGTCGGGCATGCCGGCCCCGGTGACGGCGGTCAATGCGGACAGGCTGGCCAGTGACTCGTACCGTCGGCGGGTCGCCGGGGTCATCGCCTCCGCGTTCTGGAAGTTCGCCAGGACCACCGTCTGGTCGTCGAGCAGCAGCGCCTGCCGCTCCAGTTGCCTGGTCATCGATGCGACCAGCGGCACAGTGGCACGTTGTGCGGGCGTGGAGGCGGTGAGGAGGTCGTACGGCGTACGGGGGCCCGTGCCGGGATGGTCACCACGGGCAGGTGAGGGCGGTCGGACCGGCAGGGCGGACAGGCCGGCAGTCGCCAGTGGGCCGGGCCGACCGAACATCCAGCCCTGACCCAGTCGGGCGCCCATCGCCAGTGCGCGTTCCAGATGCGCCTCGCTCTCGATGCCCTCGGCCAGGAGGATCGCGCCGGAGCGCTCGGCCTCGGCGCGCACGGCGTTGACCACCGCGGCGGTCTGCAGGGTCGTGTGCCCACTGACCAGGGCGAGGGCGAGTTTGATGACGTCAGGCCGGAGGAACGGCATGAGCGCCAGGCCCTTGGGTTCGGCGCCGGCATCGTCCAGGGCCACGCTCCACCCCAGGTCCCGCAGGGCATGGACGCCGCGGACGAGCTCGGCAGCTCTGTCCAGGAGGTCGCGTTCGGTGACCTCGACGACAACACGCACGTGCTCGGCGGCCAGATCCGCCAACTCCGCCAGTCGCTGCCGGTCGAGAGCGGACACCGTGACCGCTTCCATGTTGACGAAGAGGGTGACGGCCCCCGTGCTCTCCCCGGCGCCCACCAGCGCGGCGCGCAGGCACGCCTCGTCGAGCTCGACCAGCGCCCCGGTCGCCCGGGCGGAGGCGAAGAGCGACTGCGCCGACTCCCGTGGCCCCGGCTCCCCCCGCGACAGCGCCTCCACGGCGACGAGCGTGCCGTCCCGGAGGTCGACGATCGGCTGGTACAGCGTCCGGATCGTCCACCGGTGAGAGTCGGACGACGCCACGATCAGCACCCTTGCACGGAGTCAGCGGTCCCGCGTCTTCCCGACCCGACGCGGATGTGGCGACGGACCGGGCGCCGCATGCGTGCACCACTCGGGGAGCGGCGGACGATCCGAGGAGGAGCGATGTGGGGCGATGCTCGGCGCCGCCCGTCCTGACGGGACGGCGCAGGACAGAGCGCCGCCGGGCCGCGTGTGCGAGCGGCTGGTCCGGCCGGCTCAGGTCAGTGGGACGACAGCCAGTGGTGGGTGTCGGCGAAGTTGACGCCGGAGGAGGAGACGTCGAAGAGCTGCTCGCCGTCGCCGGGGACCGGGTCGGGCAGGTCGACGACGTCCATGACCTCGGGGCCGCCAAAGCGGGTGATCTGCACAGCACGCATGCCCCGGACGCCAGGGCGTCGTCCGGCACGCGGCGAAGGGAGGTGAGCCCGAGCCCGAGGTGCCATCGGCGGTTCAGCAGCGAATCCCCGTCCGTGCGGTTCCAACTCGCCCCACGAGGTCGCTGGCTGGGCGGTGCTCTCGCAGCGGGTGCGGATCGTGCAGGCCGCGCCTGCCTGCGTGCCGACCTCGTCGACCGGTAGGGCGAGAACAGCACGCTCGCCGCGCCGGCGGTGCTCCAGCAGTCGACCTCGATCTGCCGGCCGGACGGCGTGCTGGACGGTGGGCGACCATGCGCGCTCGATCCGCCGACGCCGTCGCTGCCGTGCAGCAGGTCTGAGCATCGGGTCTTCCACCGCCGAACTGGTCGGGCCGCGCGGCGCGAACGCGCCCGACGGACTGTCCAGCCACGACGGAGGCTCGACGCCACGATCGACGATCGCTACAGCTCCGCCACCTCTGCCGAGGTCGCCGAGCAGTGCCCGCCCCCCTGCACCCGCGCGGTGGTGCACCTGCGTGCGCGTCGGGGGAGCGCACGAGGGAGGTCGGTGGCGTGTCACCAGGGTCGTGAGGTCGTCGCCACGCCCATCGCGGGCGTGCGCATCGGCCCCATGCGGCCGACGTACCTCTCGCGACGCCCGGTGCGCGGTAGCGTCGGCTCTCCTGGCAGGCTCGGCGGAGCGGGGAGCGGATGACCGGGAAGGGCCGCGTCGCGCTGGAGGATGCGCTGGAACCCCTCGTCGTAGCGCTCGACGTCGGCTCGACCGCGAGCCGGGGTGACGTGTACGACGCCGCTGGCCGGCCGGTGGAGGGAGGTCGCCGGAAGGTCGCCCACCAGTTCCGGTCCGGTGCTGACGGCACCAGCGAGATCGACCCGGACCAGGTGGCCGACGAGATCGGGACGCTCCTCACGGACCTCGTCGATCGGCCGTTGGGTGGTCGGGTGGCCGGCGTGGCGATGGACACGTTCGCGTCCTCCCTGGTGGGGGTCGGCGCCGACGGCCGGGCCGTCAGCCCCTGCTACACCTACGCTGACTCC
This sequence comes from Modestobacter altitudinis, assembly GCF_005930475.1. Taxonomy (GTDB): domain Bacteria; phylum Actinomycetota; class Actinomycetes; order Mycobacteriales; family Geodermatophilaceae; genus Modestobacter; species Modestobacter altitudinis. The sequence continues at coordinate 31,011 of NZ_SJEW01000030.1, read as the reverse complement.
CGGTGCGGCCGGCAGGTCACGGCCCTGCGGAGCGAGCTCGACGAGGCCCAGGTGCAGCAGCGCACCGGCTGCCGCCTGCACAGCAGCTACCTCCCGGCCCGGCTGCGGTGGCTGCGCGAGACCGACCAGGACCGGTTCGCCGCGGCGGAGCGGTGGATGTCCCTGGGGGAGTACGTCCACCTCCGGCTGCTGGGGACGACGGCAGCGGGCACGTCCACCGCCGCGTGGACCGGCCTCCTCGACCGGCGGACCGGGCGCTGGGACCCCGAGCTGCTCCACGCCGCTGGAGTCGGTGCCCACCAGTTGTCGGAGGTGCGCGACCCGGACCACCCGCTGTCCGATGTCGATCCGCAGGTCGGAACGCGCTGGCCGGAGCTCGCCGGCGCCCGCTGGTTCGCACCGATCGCCGACGGCTTCGCGAGCAACCTGGGCGCAGGTGCCGACGACGGGAGGACAGCCGCGCTGTCCGCGGCCACCAGCGGGGCCATCCGGGTGCTGGTGCACGACATCCCCGAGCGCATCCCGCCGGGCCTGTGGTGTTACCGCGTCGACTCCCACCGCTCCCTGCTCGGCGGTGCGCTCAACGACGTCGGCCGGGTCGTCAGCTGGCTGGAGAACACGGTGCAGCTGGACGGGGCGGACCCCGACCGGCTGCTGGGTGCGGCTCCCGGATCGGGGACCCCGCTCGTCCTGCCCTACCTGTCCGGTGAGCGCTCCACGGGATGGGCGGCGTCCGCCCGGGCGGTGATCTCCGGCGTGTCCACCGCCACCGACGGCCCTGCGCTCCTGCGAGGAGCGATGGAGGGCGTCGCCCTGTCCTATGCGCGCATCGCCGACCAACTGCGGACGGTCGTCGGCGATCCGGAGCGGATCGTGGCCAGCGGCCGGGTCACGCAGGACTTGCCCGGCTGGTTGCAGATGCTGGCCGACGCGCTGGGAGCCCCGGTGGAACCGGTCACGATCAAGCGGGCGACCCTGCACGGCACCGCCCTGCACGCGCTGGAGGTGCTGGCGCCGGACACCGCGCGGGCGCCGGTCGAGACCGCGCCGACGCTGCACCCGGTGCCCGGCCACCGGGACCACTACCGGGGCCGGGCCGAGCAGTACGACCAGCTCTACCGGGCCGTGGCGGTGCAGGACCCCCCGAGCTGACGGCTCCCGGGGCAGCGGCCACCGTCCCGGGACGAGCACCTGGTCGTGCGGCTGCCCCGTCGGGTCACGACCCGCTCCGGTCGGCCCCGCCGCCGTCGTGATCGGCGTCGGCCGTCTCCCCGGTGTCGAGGTGGACGACCGCTGCGCCGATGATCTCGTAGGTGGCGGAGGCGATGCCGATGCCGGCGGCGTCCAGGGCGGTGAGGAGGTCGCGGCTGATGGCGTCCTTGATCTCGCGGACCCCGCGGTGGGGGACGAGGAAGCGCAACGTCAGCTCGAGCCAGTTGCCGGTGATCCGCCAGTAGACGGCCGGGTCCAGGGAGGCGTCGGCCATGGCATAGCGGGACTGCATGTGCGCCAGCGCGTCCCGGGCGGCGGCGTCGTCGGTGACGGCGTGAGTCCTGGCGGCGGTGAGCAGGATGGTCTCGGCGGTGGTCCGGTCGGCGTCGTAGCTGATCGGGAGCGCGATCTCCTCCCACAGATAGGGGAAGTCGCGGGTGTAGTTGTAGACCGGCTCGGTGAAGATCGCGCCGTTGGTGACGGTGACGAGTCGGCCGGTGTACTGGCGGGAGTGCACCCACACCGCAGGGTCGGTGGACGCCACCGACGGGGGCTGGCCCATCTCCATGATCGTGGTCTTGAGGAAGCCCAGGCGGACGACGTCGCCGCGGACCCCGCCCAGGGTGATGCGGTCCCCGACGCCGAAGGTGTCCCCGCGGAGGATGACGAAGTAGGCGGCCAGGGACAGGATCACCTGCTGCAGGGCGAAGGCCAGACCCGCGGAGATCAGGCCGACGCCGGTGGTGATGTCGGTGTCGGGGGTGACCCAGATGGAGATCAGGCCCAGGACGAGGATGACGGCGACGATGACCTGGATGCCTTGACGGACCCAGAACCGGCGCGGGTCGCCGACGCCGCCGCCCAGGCTGCGGCGGGCGAGTCGGAGCACCAGCGCCCGGACGGCCAGGACGAGCGCGATCAGGGTCAGGCTGAACAGCAGCTTGACGCCGGTGGTGGTGCTGACCCCGACGAGGGTCACGCCGAACACCTGGACGGCGTCGGCGGTCACCACGTGTGCAGGGGGCTGGCGACGAACTGGCCGACGTGCACGAGGGTGTTGCCTGCCGAGATCACGGGGTCCTCCTCTGAGCGGCGGAACGGGAGTGTTGCCGGCGTGCTTGCCGGGACGTCAGCCGGCCGGGCTCGTGTCGTTCGAGGGACAGTCAGTGCTGGCTGTTCGCGAACGCCACGTGGTGGCCGTCGAGTCCTGCCTCATCTACTTCGGCACGAAGATGGTCCTCGGCACTGGTCTGTCCACCGCCGTGGCTGCCACTACCTTCGCCCTTTGGCCGGACACCTCGCCAGCACGGCGATCAGCCGCCACCCCGGCTGGATGACCGATGATGGCGCTCGGCGGATCTGCACCTCGCTCCTTGCCGCGCGGCCAGGAGTCCTGGGGTTGCCGCTCGATCAGGAGCCCCCCGGGTCCTGCCGTGTCGCCGAGTGTGCGTGCCGGGTGCGCCAGCTCGAGAGTTCAGGTAGCTCTGACGACAGCCGGTGGTGGGTGTCAGCAGGATCGACGCCGGACGAGCTGATGTGGAACAACTGCTCGCCGTCCCCCGGGGTGGGGTCGGGCAGGTCGACGACGTCCATGACCTCGGGGCCGCCGAAGCGGGTGATCTGCACAGCACGCATGCGGGTCAGGTCAGGGCGCGGTCCTGGAGAGGGAACGCCGGAACGGTCACCGTCCTCGGTCGTCGTTCCGGGGCTGGCGACCGATCAGCGGCCACTGTCACTCGCAGGCCTGGCTGATCACCGCCCTTCGGAGTTCTCGACTTCGGCGTCCCATCGCACGTGCCGGGGAACGGTCCCCCGTACCCGTTGCTCCACCGCGCTCTTGAGTGTCGGGGTCGCTCGATGCACGGATGAGCGCGTCGGCAACGGGAGTCCGTCGGGTCGGCCCGGGTAACAGGACGCCGTGCACACGCGCCGACGGTTCCTGGTGGCGGCTGGACAGATGGCGGGCGTCGGCCTGCTGGCCGCGTGCGGTCTCCGGCTTCCGGACGGAGTCCCCGGCGGGCGAGGGCATTCAGCTGGTGCACTCCTGACTGCGCGTCCGGGAGCAGCGCCGACCAAGTCCTCGGAGGCACCACCGCGCACCTCCGGCACGCATCCGCTGGGTCTGCAGGCCGACCGGGATCCGCTCCTGTACGTCCCGCCGACAGTCGTCCCTGATACGGCGGCGCCGCTCGTCCTGACCCTGCACGGGGCGGGGGGCGACGCAGCCGCCGGACTGGCGTTGCTGCAGCCTCTGGCGGATGAACGCGGCCTGCTTCTGCTGGCGCCGGCGTCTCGGGAGACGACGTGGGACGCCATCCTCGGTGCCTACGGGGCTGATGCCGCAGTGATCGACCGCGCGCTGAGGCAGGTGTTCTCCGGTTTGGCGGTGGATGCGGGTCGGGTGGTGATCGCCGGGTTCTCCGACGGTGCCTCGTACGCGCTCGGCCTGGGCCTGGCCAATGGCGACCTGTTCCGGAGGATCGTCGCGTTCTCCCCGGGTTTCGTGCCGCCGGGAACGCCGCGCCGGGGAAGTCCGCCGGTGTTCGTCTCCCACGGTGACGCCGACGACGTCCTGCCGATCGACCGGACCAGCAGGGCGATCGTGCCCGAACTGCGCGACGACGGGTATGACGTGACGTACCGCGAGTTCGCCGGGCCACACGCCGTGCCGCCCGACATCGCCCGGGAAGCCGTGGACTGGCTGCGTTGACCCTGTGGCACTGCCTGCGCCCGGCCGGGGTGGACGTCTCGACCTCATCGACGGACCACACATCGGCCACGGTGCGGCGATCGGGGCTCGCAGACGATCAACCTGGGCCCGGGCGCGTGGGGCGTGCTTCGCCAGTTCCGAACAGGGCACGGACCACGGGCATGGAGCTGCCCGTCGGAAGTGCCCAGCTGGTGGACGTCGGTGGCCGCCGGCTCAACGTCTGGTCGGCGGGTGACAGCGGTCCGCCGGTGCTCCTGGTGCACGGGATCCCCACCAACCACCGGCTCTGGGCGGACGTGGTCCCCAGGCTCTGGGCCCACGCGCGGGTGATCGCGGTGGACATGCTCGGCTACGGGGACTCGATGGACGCGCACGGCCATCGCGTCGACCTCGCTGCCCAGGCGGCCCTGCTGGTCGACCTGCTGGACGTGCTCGGACTGGAGCGGGCGATCGTCGTGGGTCATGACCTCGGTGGAGGAGTGGCCCAGCTCATCGCCACGACCTCCAGCGCACGGGTCGCGGGCCTGGGGGTCGTGGACGGCGTCTGCTACGACGGGTGGCCGGTGCCCCTCGTTCGGACGATGAAGGCGGTGTGGCCGCTGGTCGACCGGCTGCCACCGTCCGCGCTGGGGGCCGCTCTGCGGCCGGCGCTGCGCACGCTCTTCGCGCACCACGAGCGGGCCGGCGCGTTCATCGACCACTTCGTGTACCCGTGGACGCGACCCGGAGCACCCCGGCAGCTGGCCGCGCACCTGCGCTCGCTGGACTCCGTCTACACCCAGACCGTCGCACCGTTCCTGTCGCGGCTCGACGTTCCGGCCGAGGTGGTGTGGGGGCGTCTGGACCACCAGATGAAGCCGGCATACGGGCAGCGACTGGCCGAGGACATCCCAGGCGGGTGACCCTGGTGGACGGCGCGAGCCACTTCGTCCCCGCCGATCGACCCGACGTCGTCTCCGACGCAGTGCTCCGCCTGGTGTGGGCGATCTGACCGATCTGGCCGGGCCGCTCGGCAGCCACCCGCTGAGGTCAGTTGGCCGACAGCCGCTGGTGGGTGTCCGCGAAGTCGACGCCGGACGAGGAGACGTCGAACAGCTGCTCGCCGTCCCCGGGGGTGGGATCGGACAGGTCGACGACGTCCATGACCTCGGGGCCGCCGAAGCGGGTGATCTGCACTGCACGCATGAAGATCAGGCCAGGAGCTTCACCAAACGGGCATCTGGAGCTGGGTCAGGCTCGCTTCTCCTCGATGTCGCTCACGTGCTGACGAGCTCACAGGCCCGGTCCGACTGAGCGATGCGACGTCCCCACGGCATCGGGCTCCCGGGCGGGCGGCCTGGGCCTGGGGCGGGACTCGGACGACCTGCCGCTGCGCTCGACGGTCCAGGGCCCCATGAACGGACAGGGTCGGACTGCCGTAGGGGTTGCTCGACGGACCTGGCAGTGTGAGGGCCCCACCAGCCGCTGGCTGGTGCCAGCGGCGCTGAGCGACCGAGCAGACGCGCGGTGGCGCCGGTGAGGTGATCGAGGTGGTGGGTGCCGGCGTAGACCTCCACCGGAGAGGACAGTCCCGGCGGCTGGCGGCATGGGTGCGCCGGGCCGGCTCAGGAGGGCAGATGACAGACCGCGCCGCCGCGGTGGGCTTCAAGCCGCAGGAATTCCTGTTGGCGCTGGGAGGCGCACTCATCCTCGACAGGTACGAGGATCCCCTCCCCACGAGGGTCTTCCTCGACGTGCTCAGGTCTCTCGGAGTCAGCGACGACGCCACCAGGTCGGTGTTGACCCGGCTGACTGAGCGCGGTCTGCTGACCCGCCACCAGGGCGGGAGAGTAGCCAGCTACGGCCTGACCCAGCGGTCGCGGAGGCTCTTGCAGGAGGGGCGGGAGCGGGTACGGGCGCCGGAACCGTTCCACCAGCTGAGTGATGACTGGACGCTGCTGAGCTTCTCCCTGCCGGAGACGCGGCGGGACATCCGGAACCGGCTGCGGTCCCGGCTGACCTGGGCCCGCTTCGGCTGCCTGCGCGACGGGTTGTGGGTTGCGCCGGGCCGCGTCGATCTCGACTCGATCATCAGCGTGGGCGCCGAGGTCGAGGGCCTGCAGATCGACGGTTTCGTCGCCTCTCCTGCACCGGGCACGGACGTCGCCCGGTTCGTCCGGCGGGCCTGGGATCTGGACGCCCTGCGCTGGGAACACGAGGAGTTCCTCCGCCGCTGGGAGCGGTCCCTTCCCCGGGACAGGGACCCGCTGGCCCTGTTCACCCTCCTCGGTGCCCACTGGATCCGCCTGCTCCGACTCGACCCGGTGCTACCGGAGCGTCACCTGGGTGAGGACTGGCCCGGCCGCCGGTCGGCGGTCGTCTACCGCACTGCCTTCGCGGCCCTGGAAGCGCCGGCGCTGGACGCCTTCGCGGACTTGGTGAGGGACGCACGAGCCAAGCGTTGACATGACGTCAGTGTCGTGGCTCACAAAAACGCTCGGCATTTCGTTGACGCTCGTCTGGCATCGGCCTAGCGTCACCGACGTCCCGAGTCCCGTCCGTGAGGATGCTGATGTCCCCCCGATCCCTCGCTTCCGGCCTGGCGTGCGCCCTGGCCTTCTCGATCGTCGCCGCCTCACCCGCCGCCGCCGAAGGGCCCTCGGGCCCGCGGCACGTCGAGGGAACGGTCGACGAGGGGGCCACCGCGTGGGTTGCCGATGTCCCCGCCGACTGGGACGGCACCGTGCTCCTGTACAGCCACGGCTACCGGCCGAGCTTCCTCCCCATCCCGCACAGCGCCGCGAACGCTCCGGACGACGAGACCCGACAGGCCTTGCTGGACCGTGGGTACGCCCTGGTCGGCTCCTCCTTCGAGCGCAGCGGCTGGACGCTGGACACCGCCGCTGAGGACCAGCTGCAGACCTTGGACGCGTTCGGCGCGGAAGTCGGACAGCCGTCTCGGGTGCTCGCCGTCGGGACCTCCATGGGTGGCTTGGTGACCGGGCAGCTGGCCGAGCTCCCGGGCGCGCCGATCGACGGGGCGCTGCCCACCTGTGGGCTGATGCACGGCGGCGTCGACCTGCTCAACTACCAGCTCGACGGTGCCCACGCGATCGCCCAGCTGCTCGTGCCCGAGGGCACGGACGTCCGGCTGGCCGACTACGGGGGTGACTTCGCCGCCGTCAACGCCACGGCGAGCACGCTCACCGACGCCGTCGTGGCCGCGCAGGACGATCCCGAGGGCCGGGCACGGATCGCGCTCGCCGCCGCGCTGTACCACCTGCCCCGCTGGGCCGAGGGTCAGGCCCAACCGGATCCGGAGGACTACCAGGCTCAGGTCGATGCACAGGTCGCCCAGTTCACCGTCGGGCTCGGCTTCACCTACCCGGCCCGGGTCGACATCGAGAACACGGTCGGTGGCAATCCTTCCTGGAACGCCGGCGTCGACTACCGGGCGCTGCTGCGGCACGCCGACGAGCGCGCGCAGGTCGAGGCGCTGTACCGCGCAGCCGGGCTCGACCTCGACGCCGATCTCGACCGCCTCACCGGGACCGCGTCGGTGACCGCCGACGAGGCCGCGCTGCAGACCGCCTACGCCACGTCCGAGCTCACCGGCGACCTGCAGGTGCCGGTCCTCAGCCTGCACACCACGCACGATGTCCTGGCGCCGGTGCAGGTCGAGGAGGAGTACGCGGAGACCGTGCGGCAGGCGGGCGCGAAGAGGCTGCTGCGCCAGGCCTTCGTGAACCGGCTGGGCCACTGCCGGTTCACCGCAGCGGAGCTGGTCGCCTCCGTCGAGGCCCTCGACGAGCGGGTCGCCACCGGTCACTGGGCATCCGTGGCCAACCCCCGAGAGCTGGACGCCGCAGCCGAGGAACTCGGCCTGGGCGAGTCGGAGATCCTGCCGGACTACCGACCGGCCGAGTGGCTCGGCGACCGCGGCGGCCTGCTCGGCGGACCGCGCTTCTGATCTCGACCGCAGTCCGGCCCGGGCCGGGCACCAGCCGTGCCCGGCCCGGGCCGGCTCAGCCGGCGTCGCTCGACGTCGTCCCATTTCCCGTCCCGTTCCCCGTGGAGGAAGCGTGCTCGGCAGACAGATCCGCCGTCTCGGCGTGATCGGCACCATCACCGGCGCGGTCGCGGTGGGGGTGCTGGCTCCACCAGCAGCCGCCCACCCCGCGCACCCACCGCTGGCGGGCCAGCCCGACTGGTTCGACTACGACCGGTCGGCCGCCTACGGCACGTACGTGGAACGGCTCCACGTGCCCATGCGCGACGGTTTCGAACTCGGGTGCACCATCGCCCGCCCCGCGGTGGACGGCGAGCCGGCCGCCGGTGAGTTCCCCGGGATCTTCCGGAGCTACACGCCGTACGGCATGGCCGTGGAGGAGGCGGAGGGTGCGTTCGCCACGTACTTCAGTCAGCGTGGCTACAACGTGATGTCCTGTGACGTCCGCGGCACCGGAATCTCTCCGGCGCCGGGCTTCGAGGCCCGGTGGCCGATCCAGGGGAGGGACGGCCACGATGCGGTGGAGTGGCTGGCCGACCAGCCGTACTCCACGGAGAAGGTGGGCGCGTCCGGCACGAGTTACGGCGGGCAGACGACTCTCGAGATCGCGGCAGAACAACCGCCGCACCTGGCGGCGATCGCGCCCAACGTCTCGCCCATGGAGAACTACGCCGAGATCTTCTACCCGGGCGGAGCGCGTGCCGACGCGGACTGGCTCTGGGTGGGCAGCCCCGCGGTGGCGGACCCGACCTTCGACCAGCGGCAACTCGACGCCTTCGCGGCTCACCCGACCTACGACGAGTACTGGGACGTCCAGAACGTAGCCAACAAGCACGGAGACATCGAGGTGCCGGTCCTGCTCACCGGCGGGTGGTCCGACGTCTTCCGCGCCGGCGCCATCGGGAACTACGAGGGCCTGCGTGATGCCGGGAACGACGACGTCCGCCTGGTCATGGGGCCCTGGACCCACGCGGACCCTTGGGAGCAGGTGACCGAGCCCATGCCCATCGGCGCCACTCTCGCCTGGTTCGACCACTGGCTGGGCGGAGACCCCGATGCACCTTTGCCGTCTGCGGCCGTGACCAGTTACGAGGTCGAGGGCGCCGGGGGCCGCTGGGTCGAACTGGACGACTGGCCGGCGGACGGGGAGGGCACGATGCTGGCTCTCGAAACCGATCGGGAGCTGGACCGGCGGCCCGGCAAGCCGGGCACCCTGGACCTCAGGATCGACCCGGACGACGGTCCGGCCACCACCTGCCTGGTCGGTTGCCCGCGGCCGACGGACCCGTCGGCCGACAACGCCGCGGCGGACGAGGGCCGGCTGACGTTCACGTCCGGCCCGTTGCTGCACGACGCCGTGCTGGCAGGCCAGGCCGAGGTCACCCTGAAGGCGACGTTGCCCAACAGCGACGGCAACCTGGTCGCCAAGGTGATGGACGTGGGCCCGGACGGCCAGGTCACCGAGGTCGCCGCCGGCTGGCTCCGCGCCAGTCATCGGTTCGGGCACGAGCAGAGCGTCCCGGTGGCCCCGGGCGAGGAGACGACGTTCGTCATCGAGACCCAGCCGGCGCACTGGCGCTTCGCCGAGGGGCACCGAGTTCGGATCAGCCTCATGACCGGCGACGTCCCGCGGCTCGCCCCGGACGGGTCCACCGGGGTCATCGGCGTCGCCACCGGCGCCCAGGGTTCCGTGGCAGAGATCGAGTTCACCGACCGGGTGCGGTTCGCGAGGACGCCTGCGGCATAGGCGGGACGGGGTCGATCTGTGCGGCCTGCACCCCCGTGGGTGCGGGCCGCACTGCGTCGTCACGCACCTGGGCAGCATCGACCGCGCGGCGCCTCAGCGATGTCCGGCACGTCTCACGAGGAGATCCCCCATCCAGGTTCGCCGACGCCGGGTGCGTGGCCAACTGCCTGGTCGATGTACCTCTCGGAACAGGAAGTGGTGGGTGTCGGCGAAGTTGACGCCGCTGGAGGAGATGTCGAACAGCTGCTCACCCTCCCCGGGGACGGGGTCGGCCAGGTCGACGACGTCCGTGACCTCGGGGCCGCCGAAGCGGCTGATCTGCACAGCGCGCATGCCGGTGAGGCTGAGCCCGCGGCCCGGGACCTCCTACCCGGCCTGACGACGCGAGCTCCCGCTCCATGTCCCGAGCGGGGCCGCCGGCAAGCGTGCTCGCGACGCGACACCGGTGGCCAGCCGGGCTGGCCGGGCTCGCGTCGCTCCAGGCACCGGTCGGCCGAGGCGCTGGCCTCCTGTGCGTCCTCGGCACCCAGTCGCTCGATCGCTGAGCTGCTGTGGCGCCGCCTGTTCCTGTCCCACGTCGAGGCCACGGGCCCGCCGGAGCGGGTGATCTGCACAGCGCGCAGGGGTGGGGCCGGGCAGCGCCGGCCTCGAACCTCGCGCAACGTGAGTGGGGTCCGCGCCAGCCCTTCGCCGCTGGAGACGGACGGGCACTCGTCGGACCAGCGGCAGTCCCCTCATCCCGCGTCGTTGCCGGGCGGGGCAGTGCCGGCGCCCTTCCGGTAACGGGAGGCCAGCCGGTCGCATGCCTGCGCCACCTCTGGGGCGTCCACGATCTCGAAGTCCGCGTCCAGGGCGCCGAGCCACCAGGCCAGCTCGGCAGGCGAGTCCGAGCCGACGTGCGCCAAGCACCCTTGTGGTAGCGGCTCCACCGTCACGACGGTGGGGACTCGTCGACGGACGTGCTCCGCGGACGCCGCCACGCGCACTGTCGCCCGAACCCGCCAGGGCGCGACGGCGACGCCGCGTCGGACGTGAGCCGCGGCGCCGCCCGCCGGATCCTCCCGCGCTGTGAATCGCCGACCGAGCGGTAGGCGAGGCACGACCCGGTCGACCCTGAGCGTTCGCCAGTCGCTGCGGTCGACGTCCCAGGCGAGCAGGTACCAGCGGGACCCCCAGTGGACGAGTCGCTGCGGTTCCACCGTCCGCTCAGCCCGGTTCCCGTCGTGGGAGGTGTAGTCCACGTGGAGCTGTCGTTGGTCGTTCACGGCGTCGGCCAGGATCAGCAGGTGATCGACTGCCACGGGGGAGCTGCTCGTTCCGGAGACCACGGCCGTGCCCACGGCGCGCACGCTGGGCCGAAGTCGGGAGGGCAGCAACCGCTCCAGCTTGACCAGCGCGGCGAGCGCGGATTCAGCGATGGGCCCGTTGCCGTCTCCTGCCGCCAGCCGTAGTCCCAGGGCAACCGCTACGGCCTCGTCGTCGTCGAGCAGGAGAGGGGGGACCACAGATCCGGGAGCCACGCGGTAGCCACCGGCGACACCGGGGCGGCTGGTGACCGGATACCCCAGTTCTCGCAACCGACTGATGTCCTGCCGCACGGTCCGGGGAGTCACCTCCAGCCGCTCGGCGAGGTCCGCACCGGTCCAGTCACGACGAGCCTGCAGCAACGCCAGCATCCGGAGCAGGCGCGCGGACGTCGACATGGGCGAACATCATGCCGAATTGAGGAGCGATCCCTTCCGCAATGCCTCCTACGTTTCGGTCATGTTCACCATCCACACCATCGACCCCTACGTGATCGAGGTCCACGAGGCCGAGCTGCTCGACCTCCGGCGTCGTCTACGGGCGGCCCGTTGGCCCGAGCCGTCACCGGACGGATGGGAGCGCGGCGTGCCGCTGAGCTCCCTCCAGGAGATGGCCACCTACTGGGCTGACGGCTTCGACTGGCGCGCGCAGGAGGCGGCGCTGAACCGCTTCGCGCAGTTCCGCACGAACCTCGACGGGCAGCCGCTGCACTTCCTGCACCTCCGCAGCGGACGCCCCGGGGCGCTGCCGCTGCTCATGGTCCACGGCTGGCCCAGCTCTCCGGTGGAGTTCACCCGTGTCCTCACGGCGCTGACGGCTGGTCCAGACGGCGCAGCGTTCGACGTGGTCGTCCCCTCGCTGCCCGGCTATGGGGCGTCGACCCCCCTCGAGCCCGGCTGGGGCAACCTGTTCCTCGTCGCCCAGGCGCTGGCGGCGTTGATGACCGCCCTCGGCTACGACCGGTACGGCGTTCACGGGACCGACGTCGGTGCCGGCGTCGCGGAGGTCATCGCCGCCGTAGCGCGCGACCACGTCATCGGCACCCATGCGACCGGCACCGTGGCCGCCATGCCGTTCGGCCCGCGACTGGACACCGCCGAGTTGTCGGTGCCCGATCAGGCCCGGGCCATCCGGTTCAACGAGTGGCAGGAGTCGGGTCTGGGCTACCTGCACATGCAGACGACCCGCCCGCAGACGCTGGCGTACGCACTGACCGACTCCCCTGTCGGCCACCTCGCCTGGATCGTGGAGAAGTTCCATGAGTGGACCGACCCAGCGGCCGCCGAGCCCGGCGCGGCGGTCGACCTCGATCAGCTCCTGACCAACGTCTCGCTCTCCTGGTTCACACGCGCGGCTGCGGCGTCGGCTCATGCGACCTACGAGGGCATGCAGGCATACCGGGCGATGGCGTCCGCCCCGTCCCCGGCAACCAACCCTGTCCGGCAGTCGCCCGCCGGAGTCGCCGTCTTCGCCGCCGACACGACGGTGCGTCGCATCTTCGACCCCACGGACCGCATCTCGCACTGGTCGGAGTTCGACCGCGGAGGCCACTTCCCGGCCATGGAGACGCCCGAACTCCTGATCTCCGATCTTCGCGCCTTCTTCGGCCCGCTCCGAACCCAAGTCTGACTCCTGCGACTCCATGGCCGCCGGTCGCTCGCCCTCTCGGCGAGGCCGACGGGCAGTCGTCGCCGTAGATCACGCGAGACGCCGGCCCCGTGGGGGAGCGTCGGATGCACGACACCTGGTGGTGGGTGTCGGCGACGTTCACATCGAAGCGATGAGCTCTGTCCTGCCAGGTGGCGCGCCGGTTCTTCGCGGTCGTGCCCGGATCGTGGTGTCCCTCCTCGTGGCGCGACCACGCGCTCGCAGGTCACCGGCCAGGACGATCGCCGTCGTCCGCGGCTGGCCGGGCCGGCCATGCCCGGATGCCCCGGTCCGACCGGAGCAGCGCATCGACCCATCGGGCGCGCGGATCGGCATCGACCAGCAGCGCCTTCACCAGCAGGGTGAGTGGCACGGCCAGCACTGCACCGAGCGAGCCGAGCACCCAGGCCCAGAACACGAGGGTCACCAGCGTGACCGTCACCGACAGGTTGACCACGTCGCCTATGTACTTGGGTTCGATCAGCAGGGTCAACACGAAGTTGACCACCGTGTAGAGCAGCGCGACCACCAGCGCGAGCCCCCAGCCGCCATCGAGGAGCGCCAGCACCGTCGGCGGCAGGAGACCGATCCAGAAGCCCACGTAGGGCAGGTAGTTGGTGATGAAGACGAGGAGGCCCCACAGCAGCGCGAGCGGCACCCCGAGCAGGGCCAGCGCGATCGCATCGACCACCCCGGTGAGCAGGCCGAAGGCGGTGCTGACCGCCACATAGCGCCGGGTCGAGTGGGCGAAGCCCCGGAGAGCGACGACCAGTTCGGGCCGGTCCTCGGCGACCAGGGCAAGTCGCCGACCCGCGCCGGAGGCCTCCATGGCCAGGAAGAAGAGCAGGGTCAGCAGCAGGGCCAGGCTGCTCAGCACCCCGGTCACGCTGCGCAGCAGGTCCCCAGCCCAGGTCACCGCCTGGCCGTAGTCAGCGTCCGCGGCCATCTCCCGGAGCTGATCGGCGTCGACACCCAGGCTCGAGAGCACCCGGGACGCCGAGTCGGCCAGCGCCGTCGCCTCGTCCTGGTACCGGGGCAGCGTGGCCGCCAGCTGCGCGAGGGACACGACGAGGACGGCTGCCAGCGCGAGCAGGGCTCCGTAGACCACGACGACGAGCGCGGCAGTCGCAACCCAGGACGGCACGCCCCGTGCGCGCAGCCAGCGCTGCACCGGCAGCACTGTGATCACGATGACCGCCGCGACGAAGGCCGGTCCGACCAGCCAAGCCAGCTCCCGCAGCCCGGCGACGACGGCGACAGCCGCGGCTCCGCCCAGCAGGACGGTCACCCCGCGCGGCCACGAAGACCGGTCCGAGTGTCCTGGTTGGCCCTCGCCGCCCGGGCGGTCGGGCGGTTGATCCTCGACTCGCCCGGTCATCACGCTCGTTCTAGCACCGACCGCCGTGCCCGGCCACACCGCGCACAGCAGGCGGTGGTCGCGGACGGTCAGCGCGCCGGGACGGGTGTCCCGGGAGCTGCGCCACGAGAGGCACCTGGCCGGACGGGTGGGTACGGTCCTGGTGACCGTCGACGACCGGGCAGCGCACACCCCTGAGGAGGAGCATGTCGACCTCGACCGGGCGGCGGTTCGAGCGGGACGCCGGCGTGGGGGATGCTGGCCGCGGAGCAGTCAGCACGGTGGACGTGGCTCGTCCTGCTGTGCGGTCGCAGGCACCCGGGCGGGTTCGCGGGTGAGCGGCAGACATGCCGGGGCACGTGGCAGCGGTCGGTCGCGCTGGCTGCCGGTGGCGTGCGCGCTGGTGGTTGCCGCCGTCGCACTGAGCGGCTGCACTGACACCGATGGTGCGCCGACGACCTCGACCGGCGCCGCGGCAGCGGGCGTCGGGTCAACCGAGCAGACGGTCAGCGACACGATGCCGAGCGTGGTCGAGATCAGGTCGAGCACCGCGACCGGCTCTGGGGTGGTGTACGACCGGGCCGGGCACATCGTCACCAACGCGCACGTGGTCGGCCCGGACCGCTCGGTGCAGGTGCTCGCCGCCCAGACGGTCGGCCCGCTCACCGGCACGGTCGTCGGCACCTTCACACCGAACGACCTCGCGGTGGTCAAGATCGACCCGCCTCGCGGCCTGCGCCCGGCCAGCTGGGCCAACTCCGCTGAGCTCGCCGTCGGCACCCCGGTGCTGGCGATGGGCAACCCGCTGGGCGTCAGCGGCACGGTCACCGACGGCATCGTCAGTGCGACCGGCCGCACCGTCACCGTCCCGGCGAACGGCACCTCCCCGGAGCTGACCTTGCCCGACATGATCCAGACCTCGGCGGCCGTCTCCCCGGGCAACAGTGGCGGGGCCCTCGTCGCGCTCGACGGGAGCGTCGTCGGCGTCCCCACCGCCACGGTCGCCACGGAGGGCGGCCCTGCCGCCGGGGTGACTGGGTTCGCCATCCCGGCGGACGACGTCCTGGCCCTGGCCGACCAGATCATCGAGACCGGCACCGTCACCCGGCCCGGGCGGGCCAGCATCGGTGCAGAGGTGACGACGGTGCTCGACCCGACCACGGGACGCCCTCGTGGACTGGGCGTCGTCGCCGTCGACCCCGGCGGGCCGGCCGATCAGTCGGGGCTCCGCCCTGGGGACATCGTCGTCTCGGTGGACGGCACGGGGACGCTGACGACCGGGGAGTTCGGGGACGTGCTGGCCACCCTGCCGGTCGGCGAACCCGTCACGGTCACGATCCGCCGCGGAGCCGAGCGTCAGGACCTCACCCTCCGCCCGGTCGAGCTGCCCGGCTGAGGTCGGGCCTCCCGCTCCCGGAGGGCTCACCGACGCCGCGATCCGACCTCCACCTGGCGCAGGGTGGGCCACAGCACCAGGGTGGCCAGGCCGGAACAACCGAGCGCGAGGCTGTGTGCGGCGAGGTAGGGGTTGTAGTCCAGCACCGGGTCGGGAGTCGCCGGGACCTCGCCCAGCACCAGGACGATGCCCCCCACGACCAGGGCCAGCCCGCTCACGAGGGCCAGTGCCACACCGACCGTCCACACCCGGAGCGGCCGGCGCTCGGACACCGGCCGCAGCTGGCCGCTGCGCGCCAGGCAGGCCAGGACGAGACAGGCGGCGGCCAGCGCGACGAGGTCGGCGCCGACGGTGTCGCTGAGCCGGTGCCACTTCGCGGTGACCGTCTGGGCACCGATCGCCACCGCGTAGGCCGCCCCGACGGCCACGCCGACGCCTCGCCAGCGGTGGGGCAGCACGATGAGCACCGCGAAGAGCGCGGACATCGCGATCGTGGTGTGCCCGCTCGGGAAGCTGTTGTGCGTGTAGTCCCCGGTCACCGGGATGAGCTGCGGCCGGGGGAGGACCCGCTTGAGCGTCTCGGTGATCACCGTCGACCCGGCCAGGACGGTCCCCGCGCCGACGGCCAGGCGGAGCCCACCCCGCCACCAGGCGGCCAGCACCACGACGACGGAGACCAGTGCGAACGAGGACAGCGTGATCCAGGACAGCTGGTCCGAGGCAGCGAGGCGCGCCGCTCCGGTGGCCTGGTCGGCGCCGCGCAGTGCGGCGTTCTCGATGCGCTGGCCGGTGACGGTCCGCACGGCGGCCCAGTAGGTGACCGCGACGAGGACGGCGGCGACGGCGGCGACCAGCAGCCAGCGGCGCGGGTGGGGGGTCGTGCGCTCGGAGTCCATGCGACCCTCTCGTCGGTCGTCGTCGGCCTGCCCGAACCGGGATCAGGGACAGGTGGTCTGCTGCGGGAGTCCCGCGAGCCGGTCCTGTGTCCACTGCTCGAGGTCGGCGTTCAGTGCCGAGTCGGGCTCGAGGACGCCCATGTGCGTCTTTCCCTCGTACCGCTCGTAGGACAGCGGGCGCCCGGCGGCGCAGAGTCGTGCCGCGTAGTCGTCCTGCAGGCGCGGGCTGATGACCTCGTCCGCCATGCCCTGGGCGAGGAACAACGGGGCGGCCCACGGCCCCAGCGGCACGTTCTGCCGCAGCCGCCGACCCACGGCACCGGCCGCCGGGTCGTGCACGAGCATGGGGGTGTCCCGGGAGACGGCGACGCCGGTGAGGACGGTGACGAGGGTCCCCGGTTCGCTGGTGCACCGGGCGGCCGCCTCCTCCACCAGCGTCCGCGCCGCCGGGGTGACGTCGGCGAGGGAGATGTCGGGATAGGTCCGGCTGTAGGCGGCCAGCACGAACGAGATCCCCAGGCTGGCCCCGAGGGCGCCGGGGTGGGAGGTGACGAGTTCGGCCATGCCCAGCGGGTCGCTCGCCGCCGACAGGGCGGCGGTCCCGACGACGTCGACGTCCGGCGCGTACGTCGGCGCCAGCTGCCCGGCCCACAGCGCGGCGTGCCCGCCCTGGGAGTGTCCCCAGATGACCGTCTCGGGCGCCAGGTCGAGGCCGTCGACCTGGTGCGCGGCCCGGACGGCGTCCAGGACCGAGCGTCCCTCGCCCTGCCCGATCAGATAGGGGAAGGCGCCCTCGGTGCCCTGACCGATGTAGTCGGTCGCGACCATGCCCCAGCCGTTGCGGGCCAGGGCGTCCATCGACGGCATGCCCTCGGTGGAGATGGCGTTCCGCCCCAGGCTGGGGGCGCAGGCCCGCGCGACCCCGACCGTGCCGTGAGCCCACGCGATCAGCGGTGTCGGCCGGCCGGCGGGCTCGGTGGGCACCGCGACCACCCCGCTCGCCAGGCCGGGGACGCCCTCGTCCGCGGTCGTCGTGTAGAGGATGCGGTAGGCCGTCAGGCCCTGCGGCAGGTCCCCGTCGTAGGGCTCGGCGCGCAGCAGCTGGCCGGGCTCGTCGGGGACGACGTCCGGCGCGTCGTAGAAGTCGTCGAGCACCGGGATGCCGCCGCGGAACTGTCCGCTGACCACCAGCGTCGCGCCCGCCATCAGCAGGACGACAGCGGCCGTCCAGCGCAGGGCAGGGGGACGCGTGCGCCGGGGCGCCGCGCCTGCGGTGGCCGACGATGCTCGCCTCACCGCGATCGCCCTCCCGAGGAGGGTCAGACCGAAGCCGGCGGTGCGCACCCCGAAGAGGAGGGCGACGATCAGCAGGGTGGCGTCCGGCCACGCCCATGCGACGAGGCCGAAGGCGACCTCCGACAGGCCGAAGGCGCCGGTGAGCAGTCGGTCGGTGGTCAGGCCGCGACGCAGGTCGAGCAGCTTGACGACCCCGGTGACGAACAGGAGGCCTGCCACGAACGGCCCGAGCAACTGCAGGCTCCGGCCGAGCCAGGCCAGCACGGCCGATCCCGCGAGCACCCAGCCGATCCCGATGGCCAGCGACAGTCTCCCGGCCTGGTCGCGACGCGTGACCAGGTCACCCACGCCGGAGACCACGCAGCTGGCGCCGGTGTAGATGCCCAGGGCCGTGAGCGAGCTGAGCGGTCGCAGGGCGAGCAGGAGGCCCAGCGCCGTGGTCGCCGCGCCGATGACCACCAGCACCCACTCCGGCGCTCGGGCCAGCAGGCAGGGCAGCGCGCGGACCCGCCGACTCACGCGGCGGTACGGCGTCTCGGACTGCACGACGGGAAGGTAGCGACACCGTCATCCGTCCCCACCGGCCGATCAGCCGTCGCCCGCCGACCTCGGGAACGCCGGTCCCAGGTGATTGGGTTCTGCAGATGGGCCCCGCGACCGACTTCCCGGTGCACGTCCTCAGCCCCCTCATCGGTGCTCTCGCCGTGACCGGAGCGCTGGTGTGGTCGCTGAGGCGGGATCCACGCTCGCTACGCAACGGCGTCCTCGCGGTCCTCGCCGTGCACTACCTGCTGGGGCTCGTCGTGTTGGTTGCCTCGCGGTCTCCCCTCCTGGAGGGCCTGACGGACGCCGTCACCCTCGTGGTCGGAGGAGTGGTCGCTCTCGGTCTCCTGCTCCTGCCGTTGCTGCTCGTCGTGGACGGCGTCCTCATGCTCCGACGGGAGAGCCGGTCGCTGGGCAACGCGCTGTCACTGCTGGCAGGGCTGTCGCTGCTGGGCCTGCCCGTCATCCTCGTCCTGTTGCTCCGCCACGAGAACCCGGTGACCGGCACGCTGGCCGTGGGCCTCCTCGCTGCCCAGGCCTGCGCAGGCCTGCTGTTCCTGGTGTTCGCAGTGCACACCGCGCTGTACTCCTGGACGGCCCGGCGCGCGTCGGGCTCGGCAGTGATCGTGCTCGGAGCCGGCCTGGTCAGAGGTCAGGTGCCGCCGTTGCTCGCCGCGCGACTGCGCCGGGCCGTCACCGCCGTCGAGGAGCGGGCCGAGCCGATCCCGATAGTCGTCAGTGGCGGGCAAGGCCCGGATGAGCCCTACCCCGAAGGCCGGGTCATGGGGGAGTGGCTCCGCCAGCACGGGGTGGCCGCCGACGGCATCCTGGTCGAAGACCGGTCACGCACCACGCGGGAGAACCTCCTCTACAGCGCGCACCTGCTGGAGCAGCATGGCGTGCCCGCGCCCTACCTGGTGGTCACGAACGACTACCACGCTCCTCGGGCGGCCATGCTCGCGCGCGTGCTCGGCATCGACGCCCAGGCGATCGGTGCTCCGACTGCTCGGTACTACTGGCCCAGCGCCTACCTCCGGGAGTTCGTGGCGGTGCTCGTCGACCATCGCTCCCTGGTGCTCCTCCCCGGCCTGGCGATCGGGAGCATGATGCTCGCCACCTGGCTGTCCCTGACCGCCGTCTGACGGGAGCGCGCTCGCCCGGCGACGCCGGTGCCGGTGGCTGTCTCTCCTGCGCATCTGGGTCTCATCGCCGCCGCTGACCGTGAGCAGGGGTGATCGGTGCGGCCTCCCGTACGCGGCGGGAGCCCGGCCTCGGCTCATGTCAGTCGGCCGACAGCCGGTGGTGGGTGTCGGCGAAGTCGACGCCGGACGAGGAGACCTCGAACAACGTCTCGCCCTCCCCGGGGGTGGGGTCGGGCAGGTCGACGACGTCCATGACCTCGGGGCCGCCGAAGCGGGTGATCTGCACAGCACGCATGTGCAGCAGGCTGGGGCGTGGCGAGCCCGGCATCAGTGCCGGCCAGGACGGTCGCGTGGATCGGTCGGAGGCCCATGCAGAACTCAGCGCCGATGGTGGGCTGCCCGCCGTAGCACCAGGGCCAGTTGCAGGCGCAGTCGACCGGCTGGTTCACGGACACCCCAGCCGAGCGCGGTCTCGGCGTGCAGCAGCCGGTCCTGGAGCGTGGAGTGGTGGACGTGCAGCGCCCGGGCGGCGTCGCGCAGGCTCGTCGCGGTGGCGACGGCGTCCAGCGTGGCCAGCGCCCACGGCCCGACGGTTGCGGCGTGCTCGAGCGCCCGGACGTCGGGCACGTCCGAGCCGTCGGCGGCCCGCACGAGCAGCGGCAGCGCGCCCAGTCCGTCGGCGTGCACCACCCGCGGGCCCGGATCATCCTCGGTGCCCTCGGCGGTGAGCCGGAGCGCCAGCCGGGCCTGCTCGCCCGAGGCCGGCAGGTCGACCACCGCGGCGGCCGGTCCGACCCCTAGCCGCACGCCCTCGGGAAGGACGCCGTCCAGACCCAGCACGAGGGAGCGGCCGCCGGCGAGGGCGACCGCCCGTGCCGTGGTCGTCACCCCGAGCCGACGGGCGGCGGCCAGCCGGTCGGCCTCGGGGGCCGCAGCGTCGAGCACGAGCTCCACCGAGGCCGGGTCGTCGACCACCCGACGTGACCGGGTCCGTTGGAGCACGGTCCGGATGGCGGCCGCCGCCCGCTCCAGGACGACGGCCTGCACGGTCCCTGGCGGGTTGGTCCCCTCGAGCCAGAGCACGGCGTCGGTGCCGGCCACCTGGGTCGACGGCCACCCCGGGTCGACGACCGGGTCCGCTGCGGTGCTGACCGTGCCGTCGGCCTGGACGCGCACGACCAGACCGCGGGGCCGGTCGACCAGCAGCATGGGGCAGTCGGCCAGCTCGGCTGCGCTGCGGACGATGGACTGCAGGTCCGCCCGCGCCTCGGTCAGCGCGTCGAAGTGCCCGATCACCCGGACCGCCGCGCCCGCCTCGGGGTCCAGGGCCGCGAGGCGGAGCGCGAGGTCGTTCACCGGCCCACTGTGGACCTCCGAACGTCTGGTGACCAGGGCGTCACGGCGCGAGCAGCTGGCGCAGCCACCGCAGCCGAGCGGCCCGGGCCTCGCGGGAGATCCGGGCATCCGGCACGAACTGGTCGAACCCGTGGCAGCCGCCGGGCCACACGTGCAGCTCGGCGACGCCGCCGGCCTGCCAGATGCGGGTGGCGTAGGCGACGTCCTCGTCCCGGAAGGTCTCCGTCGACGCCACGTCGATGAAGGCCGGCGGCAGGCCCGACAGGTCGGTGGCCCGGGCCGGGGCGGCGTAGGGCGAGACGTGGGGGCCGCCGCGGTCGTCCCCGAGCAGCGCCGTCCAGCCGGTGTCGTTGGAGACCTGGTCCCATACGCCGACACCGCGCATCTGGTGCGCGGAGAAGGTGTCGTTGCGGTCGTCGAGCATCGGGTAGATCAGGAGCTGCCCGGCCAGGGCGACGTCCCCGCGGTCGCGGGCCATCAGCGCCAGGGCCGCCGCCAGCCCGCCACCGGCGCTGGCCCCGGCCACCACGATGCGATCGGGGTCGATGCCCAGGTCGGCGGCGTTGCGGGTGGTCCACAGGAGCGCGGCGTAGCAGTCCTCGACCGGACCGGGATGAGGCGTCTCCGGGGCCAGCCGGTACTCCACCGACACCACGGCGAGTTGCAGCTCGGCGGCCCAGTCCATGACCTCGAGCAGGCCGGTGCGGGCGTCGCCGATGATCATGCCGCCGCCGTGGGTGTGCAGGACGGCTGCGGTCGGTGCGGCCGCGCCCGTCGGGAGGCAGACGATGACCTCGACGTCCGGCGCGCCTTCCGGGCCGGGGACCGACCGGGTGGTGACGGTGAAGGCACCATCCCGGTTGAGCTCCTGGTCGGTGGCCGGTGGCATCGCAGGGTTGGGCTGGCGCAGCAGCGGGATCATGTCGGCGGTGAGGGCGGATGGGATGAGCCCGGCCAGCGCATCGAGTGCCGCCGCGACATGGGGGTCGAAGGGCGGCTGGGGCGCGTCCGCGCCGTTGGCTGCCGAAGGTGACGTCAGTGTCAAGGATCCTCCTGGGGCGAGACGGCCGATCGTGACCGCCGTCACCATCGTCTCTTCGCCCCCCGGCGGAGACCCAGCGCCAGGTGGCGGGCGTCTTCCGCCACGTGGCGGTGGCGAGCTCGGAGGCGGGACGGCGAGGTGTGTCCGTTGGCCGACAGCGGTGATGCACGTCAGCGAAGAGCTGACTCTGCGTGGCGCCGCGACCTCCTGCGACGAGCGCTGCAGGGGACTGCAGCTGTGCCGTCCGGGCGTGTTGGTGTTGCCTGCGTCGACCGGCAGGGTGACGCCGGTGATGCACCGCGCCCCGTCGGAGGCCAGGAACAGCACCGCCTGGGAGATCTCGCGTTCGGCGAGGCCCGGGCTGGGGCTGGAGGGAGTTCCAGGGCGGCGTCGAGGTCCGGCAGGATGTTCATGCCCGCGAGCGGGTGCACGACCATCGTCGGAGTCGCGATCGCCGCCGCCTGGCTCACGCGGTCGAAGTCCAGGAACTGCCCCGAGCCCAGGTCCTGGTCAGGTCCCCCGGCTGGCGAAGACAGCGAGGGCGGCCAGCCGCGCGGACTGTGGTGCCCCCCGGTGACACGCAGTCCTGCACCCTTCCGAAGGGGCCACCGGGGGGTGCCATCGACACCATGCGGTCGTGGTGACCGGGATCGCCGGCGCCTGGGGCAGCGTCGGGCCGAGTTCCTGCAGCCGATCGCGCACGCGCATGGCCCCACCCCGACCGGCTGCGAGCCGAGGAGGGCGGTCATCGTCGCGCGCGCTGGGCCGGCGTTCGTCGCCGTTCATCACCGGGCCCCGGATCCCGGGCGCGTCGACCAGCTGACATGCGTCTCAGGACACCGGGATCGGCATCCTCCCGCATGTGACGGCCAGGACCCTCGCGAAATGACTGTTAAGTAGACTTAACATCATGTACGGTTTGGCTGACGTCCCGACACGCTGGAGGTTGTGATGCCCTATCGGGAGAAGATCGCCTGGCTCTCGCTGATCGCCATTGCCCTCACCCTCGGTCCCTACTTCGTCCGCGCCGCCGTGTCCCCACCGAGCAGCGACCTACCGGGCCTGGACTACTTGGTCCTGTTCGCAATCGCGGCCCTCGCCCAAGCGCTGCTGATCGGGTCGGGGCGGTGGTACCTGCGGCACCGGTCACCCTTGGATGCGCGCACGCCACCCGACGAACGTGATCGTGCGATCGACCGCCACTCGGTCGCCGCGGCGTACTACGTCCTGGTCGTCGGCGTGATCTTGGTCGGTGTCGTGATGCCGTTCAACAACAGTGGTTGGGACATCATCAATGCGGCTCTGTTCGCCGTGACCCTCGCAGAGGTGGTCCACTACGCGTGCGTGGTGACGAGCTACCGCCGGCAGTCGTGATCGAGGGGTCGCTGGCCAACCGGATACGCACGTTGCGGTTCCTCCACGGCGAGATGTCGCAGACCGAGCTGGGCCAGCGCATCGGCGTCACCCGGCAGACGATCGCCGCAATCGAGTCCGGCAGGTACTCCCCCTCCCTCGAAGCGGCGTTCCGCATCGCACATGTCTTCGGGGAGGACCTGGGAGACGTCTTCCAATGGACCCCCGTCCGACCGACTGAGGGGCGTGCCGGCGGCTGACGTCCCGCTGGGTGGGGGGATGCCGGACTGACACCACCCGGCGGGACGTCACCGAGGTGGGCCGCCCGAGTCGATGCCGGCCGTGGAGCGTGGTGTGGCGGTCGGCGAGCAATGGACCACGTGGTGGGCGAGCGTCACACGCGGGTGCGGGCTCGGGCGACCCCCGTGCCGCCGGGTCAGGTCAGTCGCGCGACACCTGATGGTGAGTGTCGGCGGAGTTCACGCCGCTGGATGAGATGTAGAAGAGCTGCTCGCCGTCCCCGGGGACCGTGTCGGGCAGGTCGACGACGTCCATGACCTCGGGGCCGGCCAGGCGGGTGATCTGCACAGCACGCGTGAGGGTGGGGCCAGGTGGGAGGACTCGGCGGGTGGTTCCTACCCGGTGGTCACTCCGGTGGGCGGGCGTTGCGAAGTTCGTCGACTCGTTCGTGGGCCGTCATGTCCCGGAAGTCGTCAGGCCTTGCAGGCAGAGCGCGCTGTGCGCTGCGAGGTGTTCGCCATGGCTGCTCGTCAGCACCGAGCGAGATCACGAACACCGAGCCGCCTACCACGGCACGACCAGGCCCAGCCGGGTCGCCACTGCGTCGGGGAGCACCGCTGGCTCCGGGTCGGGCGTGGCGGGACCCACGTCAGATGTGTGGCGCGTGCAGCTCGAGCCAGACGCGCTTGCCGCCGTGGTGGTCCTCTGCTCCCCAGCGGTCAGCTATGGCCTCGACGATCTGCATGCCGCGGCCACGGGGGGCCGTGTGATCGAGTTCCTGGACGACGGGCCGGATCGCTGAGCCGTCGGTGACGGAGATGCGCAGCCAGGTCTCGGACAGGCTGACCTCCAAGGTGAGCACCGACTCGGCACCCGCGTGGTCGACCACGTTGGCCACGAGCTCGGTGACCAGCAGCTCGACGTCCTGCCGGTCGTGGGGCGAGACCCAGGCGGTGAGGAGCTCACCGACCATGCGCCGGGCGGACACGACACTTCGCGCCGTTGGTCTCAGGTCCGCGGTCGCGGTCAGGGTGGACATGCGGGGCCTCGTTCCGGCCGGGACGGCTCAAGAGGATGTCCCCGACACACGATCCGGTGGGGGGCAACACGGTTCGGCACCAGTGTGCGCACACCCGATCACGCTGCGCAACCCCCGTTGCATGCAACGGCTGTGACGACTGGCGTAGTCTGGTGCGGACGCTGCCGCTGAGGCGGTCGCAGAGCGGAGGGTCACGTGCAGCCGGAACCGCTGGAGGGCGGGGCAGACGCCGCCCTCACACTGCTGATCGAGGCGCTCGGCAGTGTGGTGGACGAGCTCACGCTGGCTCGCGAACGCGCACGCACCCTGTGCGAGCAGCGCGCCGAGGGGCGGGACTGGTACGACATCGTCTCGTCTGAGGACCGTCCGCTGATCGTCGAGCAGATGAGCAGCGCGATGGCCTCGCTGTCCACCGTGGGAAGTCAATGGCGCCGCGAGCAGGCTGCTGCGCTGTCTGCGGAGAACGTGAGCATCAACAAGATCGCGGCGCTGTACGGCGTCACCCGCCAGCGGGTGTCCGCGCTCCTCCGCGAGCGGGGCATCGATCCCGACCGGGTGAGCGCCGACTCGGCGGAGTAGCGACTCCAGCGCGGGGTCGAGCACCTCGTCGACCAGCAAGTCGATCCACCTGCGGTCGCCCTGCTCACTGCCGGGTGGGAGCTCGACCGGGATGCCA
This sequence comes from Modestobacter altitudinis, assembly GCF_005930475.1. Taxonomy (GTDB): domain Bacteria; phylum Actinomycetota; class Actinomycetes; order Mycobacteriales; family Geodermatophilaceae; genus Modestobacter; species Modestobacter altitudinis. The sequence goes on along the minus strand of NZ_SJEW01000030.1, from coordinate 6,066 downwards.
TCGGGGGTGCGGGCCCGTGTGGGCGTGGAACTCGAGCATCGTCATGCTGGAGGCGCACAGAGCTGCTCCACGAATGCGGCGCCGGGAGATCCTGTGGTCCCCGTCGCGCGATCGAAGGAGGCCGAGCGCTGTCCGTGGGGGATCGGTGTTGCTTGGCTCGCGCACTGCGCAGCAGTCCGGCCGAGGTGCTCACCGCCGATCGTGCCTGGGCATCCCTCGATCTCCCCGTTCGTGTCCAACTGATCCGGTAGCCCGCTCAGGCCGGCTGCAACACCCGCCGCCGGCCCTCCACCTGCATCCGGCCAGCCCGCCGGCCGGCCGTCACCAGGGACGGGGTCGGGCAGGTCGACGACGTCGATGACCTCGGGGCCGCGAAACGGGTGATCTGCACAGCACGCATGCCGGGCAGCCCAGGGACAGCGGGCCCCGGGGCGCCATCCCGTGACGGGCACCGGCGGCCGTCGGGCATCGTCCTGGCCGACCCCGCGGAGGGCTCGCGCCGAGGTGCGGGGAGTGGGGACGGTGACCAGCTGTCGGCTCCGGGCTGAGACGTACGGGCCCTCCCGCTCGACGAGGACCCCCACACTTCCGGTCACTGCGGGGTCAGCCCGTGCAGGTCGGCCCGGTAGCCACCCGGTCCAGCCGTCCGTCGGGGGACTCAGCGCCTGGTCTCGTACCTGGTCAGGAGCACGCCGTCGGGAAACGTCCGGGTCTCCACCAGGGTCAGGTCCACCCAGTTGTCCAGGGCCGTGAAGAACGGCGTGCCGCCGCCCACCAGGACCGGGTGGGTGACGATCGCGTACTCGTCGATCAGCCCGGCCCGCATCGCCGCCGCGGCGAGGGTGGCCCCGGCGATGTCCATGGGGCCGCCGTCCTCGGCCTTGAGCCGGGTGATCTCGGGAACCGCGTCGCCGGTGACCAGGCGGGTGTTCCACTCGACCGCGCTCGGCGTGGAGGAGAACACCACCTTCGGCATGTCCCGCCAGCGGCGGGCGTACTCGATCTGCGCCGGGGTGGCGCCGGGCTCCCGGTCGGCGGCCGGCCAGTGGGAGCTCATCCCCTCCCACAGTCTGCGCCCGTACAGCGCCAGGCCGGTCGCCCCCACCCGGTCGGACCACCACTGGAACAGCTCGTCGTTCGGCCTGCTCCAGCCGAGGTCGTCGCCGGGCGCGGCGATGTAGCCGTCCAGGCTCAGGTTCATGCCGTAGGTCAGTCTTCGCAACGGTGTCAGCCTCCGGTGAGTCGGTGCTCGCCGTACAGACCGGCACGGCACGGAGAAGTCATCGGTCAGCCCACACCGAGGACCGGTTCACCTGCACACTGACGCTCGGCAGGTCAGCCGGCGCCTCCTGCCCGCTGCTCCGGGAACCTCGCTCTCTGCCGCCTTTCGCGCCATGACGCCAGTTGGCCGATTCCCGGTGGTGAGCATCCGCCGGGCTCACGCCGCTGGCGGAGATGTGGAACAGCTGCTCGCCGTGGCTGGGACCGGGTCGGGCAGGTCGACGACGTCGCGGCTGCGTTCCCCGCGGGGCGGGCCGCCCCCTGGCGGGGCTGGTGCTCGGCCGACCGGTGGATGACGCATGATGGCATCGTCCAGATCGCGGGCGACATGTCGCGCGCACGCCAGACGCAGTGCTCGGGGGAGATCAGGTGGGCGTGGACGTGGGCGACGTCGGCCGCGTCGACGCCGGGGACCTCGCCCTGGTCTTCGGGGCGCTGCCCACGGCCTACCTGGTGATGTCCCCGGACCTGACGATCGTGGACGCGAACCCGGCGTACCTGCAGCTCCTCGGCCGCACACGCGCGGAGCTGATCGGCCGCTACGTCTTCGACGCCTTTCCGCCCTCCGCCGAGGCGCTGGACGCCAGCGGCGCCAACCCGCTGCAGACCTCGTTCGAGCGGGCCCGCGACACCGGGGCGCCGGACCACATGCCGCTGTTCCGGTACGAGGTGCTCGACCAGGAGACGGGCCGCCCGGTCCTGCGCGCCTGGTCGCTGATCAGCGCGCCCGTCCTCGACGAGACCGGCCGGGTGCGGTTGTTGCTGCAACGGGTGGAGGACGTGTCGGAGTACCTGGCCGAGCGGGAACGGCTCGCCGAGAGCAGTGCGGCGGGCAGCTGGGCCCGCCTCGACGGGCTCGAAGCCGACCTGTTCGCCCGCACTCAGGAGCTGCAGGCGGTGCTCGCGTCCCGGGAGGCGGCGACCAGCCGGCTGGCGGCCATGGCGCAGGTGGTGCTCCAGCTGACCGAGGCCGACACCGTCGCGGACGTCACCAGCATCCTCACCGGCGCCGGTCTGGCGGCGATCGGCGCGGACGGCGGCGCCATCGCACTTCGCGACGACGACCACGGCGTCGTCCACGTGACCATGACCCCGTCCCTGGGGTCAGGGGCGCAACGGCGGTTCGGCATGATCGACCTGGACAGCCGGCTGCCCGCCGCGTGGACGGCACGCACGGGGGAGCTCCTGGTCTACGAGAGCCAGGCCGAGGCCGAGGCCTGGTCGCCGGAGATGCGGGAGGCGTTCGAGCAGTCCGGGCAACGGTCCTGGATCGCCGTCCCGCTGTCCGCGAGGGGCCGACTGCTGGGGTCGTTGCTGGCCGGCTGGACGGCGGAGCGTTCCTTCACCTCCGACGAGGTCGACCTGGTGCAGGCCTTCGCCGCCCAGTCCGCGCAGGCTCTGGACCGGTTGCAGACCCTGACACAGGAGCGCCGTTCCGCTGCGCGCAGCCGGCAGCTGGCGGAAGAACTGCAGCGGAGCATGCTGACCGAGCCCTTCCAGCCCGACACCTGCCAGATCGCCGTCCGGTACCTGCCGGCCACGGGCACCGCCCAGGTCGGCGGAGACTGGTACGACGCGTTCCTGCACGTCGATGGGGCCGTGAACCTGGTCATCGGCGACGTCGTCGGCCACGACACCGGTGCCGCAGCGACCATGGGGCAGCTGCGCAGCCTGCTGCGCGGCATAGCCGTGGCCGGCGGACCGAGCCCGGCGCAGGTGCTCGACACCCTCGACAGGGCGATCGTCCAGCTCGGCCTGGACACCTACGCCACCGTCGGCATGGGTCTTCTGGAGCAGACGGCCGAGGAAGCGAGCCGGGGTGTCGCCCGGCTGTGCTGGGCCAGTGCCGGGCACCTGCCGCCGGTGGTCCTCGACGCGGACGGCGGGCTCGTCGGCGTCCCCGAGGTCTCGGGCCGGCTGATGCTGGGCGTGGACGCCGCCAGCACCCGTGGGCAGATCGCCATGGAGTTGCCTCCCGGCGCGACGGTGCTGCTCTACACCGACGGGCTGGTCGAGAGGTCCGGCAGCGACCTGGACGCCGGCGTGGGAAGGTTGCGCCGGCTGGCCACCGAACTGGCGCACCTGCCGCTCGAGGAGCTCTGCGACCAGGTCCTGGAACGGCTGGTCGACGCACACCCCACCGACGACGTCGCGCTCGTCGCCGTGCGGCTGCACCCCCCACGGCCCGCCGAGGCCGGCCCCCTCCCCGGGGACGTCGCCGGCTCCGGACGGGAGCACCCACCCGCGGACGACCATGACCGCCCGTCAGCAGCCGACGCGACCGTGCGCGGATCCCGCCTGACGCCGGCGGAGTACGCCGAGGCCCACGCCTCCTGGCGCGGCGACAGCCCGGTCCCCGCCGCGGCCGAGATCCCGCTGTCGCTGCAGCTGGAGTCGCTGCGCGGCCTGAGCCTCGTGCGCCGGCGGGTGCAGCACTTCCTGCTGTCCTCGCTGGGCGCGACGCGGGACCAGGACGTGCCGCCGGCCGTCGAGGACGCCGTCGAGCGGGCGGTCCTGGTGATCGACGAGCTCACCTCCAACGCGCTGCGCCACGGATCGGCGCCGGCCAGTCTGCACATCGGTGACGACGACGGACGGTGGATCGTCATCGTCACCGACGCCGCCCCCGGGCAGGTGCCCACGCCGGCCAGGGAACGCCCCGCCGGGCAGGGCGGCTACGGCCTGTACGTGATCGCCGACCTCACTGCCGAGCACGGTGTGCACTACGAGCCCGACCGGAAGCTCGTCTGGGCCTCCCTCGTCAAGCCGACCTGACCCCACGCCGCCGATGTCTCGGGCGGGGGAGCTGAATGCACGTCAGCGGGCCCCGAACGCGTCGCTGGTGGCCCGCCGGATGACCTCGTAGCAGGAACAGGCACTGCTCTGCAGCCGCACGCGGTCCTGCACGGTGATGAGACCGCGGGTGGCTGATGCTCCCGTCCTCGGCAAAGGGACTGGGCGACCTCGCTGACCGACGCACGGCGGACGGCGGACGGCGGACGATGCCCGGGACCCCCCTCGTCCGGCACGACCTGGCCGTGGGCCAGCTCAGCTGACCGGCAACGCTGCCAGCCGGGCGGCGAGCTCTGCGTTGCGCCGCAGGAAGGGCACCCATCCGTCGGGCGCTTCGGTGCCGGGCACCGACCGGGTGCAGGTCTCCTGCTCCCAGACACGCAGGCGGCCGTCCCGGATCCGCAGCCTGACGAGGACGTCGTCTCCCCACGCGGTGACGTCCTCATGCCCTCCCTCGCCGTGCGCGGTGACCCGCTGCGGCGCGACCACCCACTCGACCGCCTCGATCTCCTGCTGGAGCCGGGCGGCGGCCTCGTAGGCCTGCGCCCCGGCCGCGGCGTCGCGCCGGGCGGTCAGCCCCGCCAGCGCGGCGGCGACCGCCGTCGGCTCGCGGTCCAACACCGACGCCACGGCGCTCGCCAGCTGCGCGACGGGGGTGTCCTGCCCACCGCGCAGCCGCGCCAGCTCTCGCTCGCCGGCGGTGCGGGTCGGGCCGGCGTGGCCGAGCGGGTACAGCCGTTCGAGTCCGGACACGGCCAGTCGCACCTTGCCGGCCCCGAGGTAGGGGCCGAAGCGGCGGACACCCGGTGCCGGCCGGTGCGCTGAGGCGAGCCCGAGGCGTGGCGCCTGCGGCGAGGCGTCCAGGCCGATGCTGACGGGCAGCTCCAGGCCGCCGACGATCCGGTTCCACGGGGGCAGCGACCGCTCGAGCAGGTTGCGTTCGGCCCAGGCCGCCTCGTGCGCGGAGTCGCAGACCAGCGCCTCGATCCGGGCGACCCGGGGCATCATCCGCCGCAGGTGGCGGCGGTCCCGCAGATCGCCCCAGTAGGAGCTGACCCGGCGGCGCAGCTCTCCAGCGCGCCCGACGTACAGCACGCGGCCGCTGTCGTCGAGGAAGCGGTACACGCCCGGAGCGGCCGGCAGCGCGGCGACGGCGTGCGGTCGGGCGGGCATGCCCCCATCCTGCGCACGGCATGAGCGCCGGTGGCGGCGCCGCGCCCCACTGCTCCCAGCTGTCCCACCGGTCACGTCCGGTCCGGCGAGGAGGACGCCCCTGCGCAGGGACGTCCCCCTCGACGCCGTCACCCCGATGGCCTCGATGCGCGCCCCAGCTGGTCCGTCCGGGACGCGCCGGTCGAGGCCTCAGGTCATCGGCTGGTCTGCGCCTCGCGACGCGGGAGCACCCAGTCGGGCCGCACGTAGTGGCAGGTGTAGCCGAAGGGGATCTTCTGCAGGTAGTCCTGGTGCTCCGGCTCGGCCTCCCAGAACGAGCCGGCCGGCGCGACCTCGGTGACGACCGGGCCGGGCCACAGGCCTGAGGCGTCGACGTCGGCGATGGTGTCGAGCGCGACGCGCTGCTGCTCCTCGCTCGTGTAGAAGATCGCCGAGCGGTAGGCCCGGCCCACGTCGTTGCCCTGCCGGTCCTTCGTCGACGGGTCGTGGATCTGGAAGAAGAACTCCAGCACCTCCCGGAACGAGATCACCTCGGGGTCGAAGACGATCTCGACCGCCTCGGCGTGGTCCCCGTGGTCCCGGTACGTGGCATCCGGGGTGTCGCCCCCGGAGTAGCCGACGCGGGTGGAGAGCACCCCCGGGCGCTTGCGCAACAGCTCCTGGGCGCCCCAGAAGCAGCCGCCGGCGAGGATCGCGGTCTCAGTGGTCACGTGTGCCTCCTTCTGTGTTCAGCACGAGGGGTGAACACCGCGACCCCGGCCGGTGTTTCCTCCTCGGGGCACAGCGCGATGACCGTCCCCGGGTGACCAGGTGCCGAGG
>NZ_SJEW01000002.1 GCF_005930475.1 Modestobacter altitudinis | reverse complement strand
GGCCGGTGCAGCAGCCGGGCGACCCCGTCCCCCCGCACGGCCAGCGCCAGTCCCCCGGCCCGCATCGCCCCCAGCCGGGCTCCCAGCACGACGTCCGAGCGCAACCGGCGGATGACAGAGCGGGAGGAGGCCACAACGGCAGTCTGCCGAACGAGAACCGGGGGACCCGGAGCAGCACCGTCGGGGACGGGTACGGACCGCGAAGCGGGTCCCGCGGCGCGGGGGGCCGGAGGCCCTCCCGACGCGGGACGGGCAACGGCTCAGCGCAGCGGGGGCACGGCTCCTGGCCGCGTTGTGATCCGGAGGATCACGATGTCACGGTCCAGCTGTCGTTGCCGGCGAGCAGGGCGTCGAGGTCGGCCGGCTCCTGCGCGGCGGCGTCCTCGAGCTGGTCGGCCATCATCCGGTCGTAGCTGGGCTTGGCGACCTTCCGGAAGACGCCCATCGGGGTGTACCGCAGGTCCTGGCTGGACAGCCGGGACAGCGCGAACGCGTACGAGGGGTCCTCGCGGCGCGCGTCGTGCACCACGATCTGCGACGCGTCCACCTGGTTGGTCTCGGCGATCCGCAGCCCGCCGAAGTCGTCGCGGACGACGCACGAGGCACCGCCCGGGCCGAAGACCAGCGGCTCGCCGTGGACCAGCGGGATGGTCCACATCGGGCCGGTGGTCGGGTCCTTGAGCAGCTCGAAGGCGCCGTCGTTGAAGATGTTGCAGTTCTGGTAGATCTCGACCAGCGAGGTGCCCTGGTGCTCGGCGGCCTGCCGCAGCACGTCGGTGAGCCCCTTGCGGTCGGAGTCCATCGCCCGACCCACGAAGGTGGCGTCCGCGCCCAGCGCGAGCGACACCGGGTTGAACGGGTGGTCCAGCGAGCCCATCGGGGTGGACTTGGTGACCTTCCCGACCTCCGAGGTCGGCGAGTACTGGCCCTTGGTGAGCCCGTAGATCCGGTTGTTGAACAGCAGGATCGTCAGGTTCACGTTGCGGCGCAGCGTGTGGATCAGGTGGTTGCCGCCGATGGAGAGCGCGTCGCCGTCGCCGGTGACGACCCAGACCGACAGGTCCGGGCGGGATGCCGCCAGGCCGGTCGCGATGGCCGGGGCGCGACCGTGGATGGAGTGCATCCCGTAGGTGTTCATGTAGTACGGGAAGCGGCTCGAGCACCCGATGCCGGAGACGATGACCATGTCCTCGCGGGCGATGCCGAGGCTGGGCAGGAAGCTCTGGACCGCGTTGAGGATGACGTAGTCCCCGCACCCGGGGCACCAGCGCACCTCCTGGTCGGTCTTGAGGTCCTTGGCCTTCAGCTCGGTCTGCTTCGGGCCGCTTGCCGCGACCGAGGCGTCGATCGCGCCGGAGATGGTGGTGACGTCGGGCATGCCGAGGTCGTGCACGTGCGGGCTGGCGGTCACAGGACTGCTCCGTTCGAGGCGGCCTCGAGGGGGGCCGCGGTGGGGGTGGGGCCGGTGCTGTCGATGACGTCCTGCAGCACGGCGGCCAGCTCGGCCGCCCGGAAGGGCAGCCCACGGACCTGGGTGTGGCTGTGCACGTCGATCAGGTACTTCGCCCGCAGCAGCAGGGCCAGCTGGCCGAGGTTCATCTCGGGGCAGACGACCCGGTCGTACCGGGCGAGGATCTGGCCCAGGTCGGCCGGCAGCGGGTTGAGGTGGCGCAGGTGCACCTGGGCGATCGAGCGACCCGAGGCGCGGATCCGCCGGCAGGCGGCCCCGATCGGGCCGTAGGTCGAGCCCCAGCCGATGACGGCGACCGTCGCGTCGCCGTCCGGGTCGTCGACCTCGGTCGCCGGGATCGACGCGGCGATGCCGTCGATCTTGGCCTGGCGGGTGCGGGTCATGAAGTCGTGGTTGGCGGAGTCGTAGGAGATGTTGCCGGTCTTGTCGGCCTTCTCCAGCCCACCGATCCGGTGCTGCAGCCCGGCGGTGCCCGGCACCGCCCAGGGGCGGGCCAGCGTCTCCGGGTCGCGCAGGTAGGGCAGGAACTGGCCCTCGGTACCGTCCTCGGCGCTGCCGTTGGGGGCGGTCGCGAACTCCACCCGTAGGTCGGGCAGCTCGTCGACGGCCGGGATCGACCACGGCTCGGCGCCGTTGGCCAGGTAGCCGTCCGACAGCAGGATCACCGGGGTCCGGTAGGTCAGCGCGATCCGCGTCGCCTCGAGCGTGGCGTCGAAGCAGTCGGCGGGGGAGCGCGGCGCGATCACCGGGACCGGGGCCTCGCCGTTGCGGCCGAACAGTGCCTGCAGCAGGTCAGACTGCTCGGTCTTGGTGGGCAGGCCGGTCGAGGGGCCACCGCGCTGCACGTCCACGATGAGGAGCGGCAGCTCGGTCATGACGGCCAGGCCGATGGTCTCGGCCTTGAGCGCCACGCCCGGTCCGGACGTCGTCGTCACGCCCAGCGCTCCGCCGAAGGAGGCGCCGAGCGCGGCGCCGATCCCGGCGATCTCGTCCTCGGCCTGGAAGGTGCGCACGCCGAATGACTTGTGCCTGCTCAGCTCGTGGAGGATGTCGCTGGCCGGGGTGATCGGGTAGGCGCCGAGGAACACCGGCAGGCCCGAGCGCTGCCCGGCGGCGACGATCCCGTAGGCCAGCGCCTGGTTGCCGGAGATGTGCCGGTACTTCCCCGGTGCCATCGGGGCGGGCTTGACCTCGTAGGAGACCGCGAAGGCCTCCGTCGTCTCGCCGTAGTTGAACCCGGCACGGAACGCGGCGATGTTGGCCGCGGCGATCTGCGGCTTGCGGCGGAACTGGCGCTCGAGGAAGCGGATCGTGCCCTCGGTGGGCCGGTGGTACATCCAGCTCAGCAGGCCGAGGGTGAACATGTTCTTGCTCCGCTCGGCCTCCTTCTTGCCCAGCCCGGAGTCGGCGAGGGCGTCGGTGGTCATCGAGGTCAGCGGCACGCTGACCAGCTGCCACCTGTCCAGCGAGCCGTCCTCGAGCGGGTTGGCGGCGTAGCCGACCTTCGCCAGGTTGCGGGGGGTGAACTCGTCGGAGTCGGCGATGAGCAGGCCGCCGCCGGGGAGGTCGACGAGGTTGGCCTTCAGTGCGGCCGGGTTCATCACCACGAGGACGTCGGGTGCGTCACCGGGGGTCATGATGTCGTGGTCGGCGAAGTGCAGCTGGAAGGAGCTGACACCGGGCAGGGTGCCCGTCGGTGCGCGGATCTCGGCGGGGAAGTTGGGCAGGGTCGACAGGTCGTTGCCGAAGGTGGCGGTCTCGCTGGTGAAGCGACCGCCGGTCAGCTGCATGCCGTCCCCGGAGTCGCCGGCCAGCCGGATGACGACGCGGTCGAGCTCGACGACGCTCTTGACCAGGCCACCAGGGGCAGAGCTGTGGGCTGCGCGGTCCATGTCGGTGGCAACGCCGCTCTCGGCGGGGATGATTCCGGGGTTCGTGCCAGTCATCTGTGAGGTACCTCCGACCGGTCAGGTTACGTGCGGGTCGCCGGGTCCGACCGGTGAGCGGGGGAACGTGAGGCAACCCACACAGGGTCGCCTTGCCTTCCCGGGGAGGGGCGCTGGTCAGGGGAACGGCGGCTGGTCCGACCGCGTTCTACCCGGCGTGCAACGGTGGAACAACGGGTGCAAGACCGCGCTGCTGCTCGGCCTCATGGCCGGCGTCATCCTGGGAGTCGGCAGCTTCTTCGGCCGGGGCGGGCTCGTCATCGCCCTGGTGGTCGCGCTCGGCGTCAACGGGTGGGCGTACTTCAACTCCGACAAGCTGGCGCTGCGCGCCATGCGCGCCTTCCCGGTCACCGAGACGCAGGCGCCGCAGCTGTACGCGATCGTGCGGGAGCTGGCCACCGAGGCCCGCCAGCCGATGCCCCGGCTCTACGTCAGCCCGACCAACCAGCCGAACGCCTTCGCGACCGGCCGCAACCCGCGCAACGCCGCGGTGTGCTGCACCCAGGGGATCCTCGAGCTGCTGGACCGGCGCGAGCTGCGCGGCGTGCTGGCCCACGAGCTCTCGCACGTCTACAACCGCGACATCCTGATCAGCTCGGTCGCCGGGGCGATGGCCACGGTGATCACCTACCTGGCGCACATGGCGATGTTCGCGTCGCTGTTCGGCGGGCGCTCCGAGGACCGGGAGGGCGGCGGCGCGCTCGGCGGGCTGCTGCTGGTGTTCCTCGGTCCGGTCGCCGCCGGCCTCGTCCAGATGGCGGTGAGCCGGAGCCGGGAGTACCAGGCCGACGCCTCGGGTGCGCAGCTGTCGCACGACCCGCTGGCGCTGGCCAGTGCCCTGGCGAAGCTGGAGCGGGGGGTCGCCGCGCGGCCGCTGCCCCAGGACGACCGGCTGGTGACCCAGAGCCACCTGATGATCGCCAACCCGTTCCGCGGCCAGGGGATGGCCTCGATGTTCGCCACCCACCCGCCGATGGCGGAGCGCATCGCCCGGCTGCAGCAGATGGCCCGGGAGCCGGGCCAGCGCTGAGCGCTCCCTAGGCTGCGGCGCATGCGCTACGTGGCGATCGGGGACAGCTTCACCGAGGGCCTGGGGGACGAGCTCCCGGACGGCTCGGTGCGCGGCTGGGCCGACCTGGTGGCGGCCGGGCTGGCTGCCACCTCGGGCCGGCCGGTCCACTACGCCAACCTCGCGGTGCGTGGCCGGCTGCTCGCCCCGGTGGTCGCCGACCAGCTGGAGGCAGCGCTCGCGCTGAGCCCGGCACCGACGCTGCTCACCCTCAACGGCGGGGGCAACGACATGATGCGGCCCGGCTGCGACGTGGACCGGCTGGTCCGGCTCACCGAGCAGGCGGTCCGGCGGTGCGCCGACGCCGGCGTGCGGATGGTGCTGCTGAGCGGGGCCGACCCCACCGCGCGGCTGCCCTTCGGCACCATGATGCACCGCAGCGGGGTCGCGTTGACCGCCGCGGTCGCCGAGCTGGCGGCCCGGCACGACGTGCTCTTCGTCGACGCGTTCGGCGACGAGGAGCTGCGCCGTCCCGAGTACTGGTCGCCGGACCGGCTGCACCTGGGGCCGTCCGGCCACCGCCGGGTCGCCGGGCTGGTCCTCGCCGCGCTGGGCCACCCGGGTGCGGCGCACGTCGTCGACCCCGGCCCGGACGAGGTCTGGGGGCTGCGCACCGAGGCCCGCTACTACCGCGAGCACGTGCTGCCCTGGGCGCTGCGCCGGGTGCTCCGCCGCTCGTCCGGTGCCGGACGCACCGGCAAGCACCTGGACTGGGTGGAGGTCACGCCGGGCCCGGCCGTCCGGGAGGGCGAGCCGAGCCGCTGAGCCCCGACCGGGGAAGGGGCGGGGTGCTCGGCGGTGGTCGTCGTACCGGTCCTCGGTGCGTCCCCTCAGCGTGGCGGGTGTGCGGTGGCTGTTCGGCCGCCGCGGCTCTTGTCCGCGTACAGAGCGACGTCGGCCCGGCTGATCAGCTCGTCCACCTCCACCAGCGGGTCGGCATCGGGAGAGCTGACGGCCACCCCGGCCGAGAGGGAGACCAGGACCTCTGCCCGGCCGATGAGCATCGCGGTCCGCAGACCATGCCGGAGGCGGTCCACGAGTTGTGCAGCGTCGCCCGGGCTGGTGTCCTCGCAGACGATGGCGAACTCGTCCCCGCCGATGCGGGCGGCGCTGTCGCTGTGCCGTGACGACTGCTGCAGCAGACGCCCGACGTTGACCAGGACCAGGTCGCCCACGGGGTGGCCGTGGCGGTCGTTCACCGCTTTGAAGTCGTCGACGTCCAGCAGCACGAGGCAGGTGGCCCGGCCGTCACGTCGTCCGCGCTGCAGGGCGTGCTCCAGCCGGTCGCGGAACTGGGTCCGGTTGCCCAGGCCGGTGAGCGGGTCCTGCAGACCGAGCCGACGCAGCCCGTCCTCCCGGGCCAGCCGGGCGGAGATGTCCTCGACCATCATCACCAGATGTGCCCCGGCAGCACCGTCCACCCAGGACGTGGTGACCTGGACCGGGACGGTCGACCCGTCCTGGTGCACGAGCCGGCACTCGTGCAGCAGTCGCCGGCTGTGGGTCCGGGAGACCGAGCGGCACGCGTCCTCGGCCGCGGGGACGTCCTCGGGGTGCGTGAGGGACAGCAGTGATCGGCCGGCGAGGTCGGCAGGAGGCATGCCCAGCAGCTCGGCGAAGGCCGCGTTGACCGTCCGGAGGACCCCGCTGGTGGACGTGAGGGCCACGCCGAGAGGCGCATGGTCGAAGGCCACCTCATGGTCCATCCGGTGCTGCCTCCTCGATCGAGCCGGCCCCTGCACCGAGTGGGCGCTGACCAGCACGTTATACGTCCAGAGCTGCCCGGAGAAGTCGGCGGTCCCCGGCGCACACCCGGACCCGGGGACGACGGTGCGGTGCCGACTGGTCCCCGCCGCCGCCCAGCTCGACCTCCTCCGTGGTCCTCCCGGCGTCCGCCACCGCCGTGGCGCACCCGGGGAGCGCCCGCGGGCCGCAGCGGGCGGCCCGGTGGCCGCCACGCTGGGCGCCGGTGCGGACCGCTGCGCATCCCGTGCGGACCGGCGGGTCCTGGCGAGCCGTCGACCGCGACTCGCGACTCGTCAGCGGTAGTTGTCGTACCGAATCTCGGCGTGTTGCCGTCTGCGGAAGATCATGAAAATGGCTGCTGACCTGCGCTTTCCTGATTGGCCCTCGTTGGTCGACAACGGCCCGAATGGGACGTCTTGCGGACTGTTTGCGGACTGACTGCGGACCGAGATCGCCGTCGACGTCCGGGAAGGGCGCGCCACGCCTGGTGCATCCGCCCGGTGTTCGCCCGAGTATGGCGCTGGGGTAGGCGGGCGCACGTCGCAGGAACCTGCCTGACGTCGCTCAGTCGAGCTGGGTGGTCATCTGGACCCGGGTGAGCGGAACTCCATCCAGGTCGACGGTCTCAACCTCGACGCGCTGGTAGCCCAGTCGTTCGAACGCGGGTACAGCGCGCCATGAGGCATGCGTGGTCAGGCGGAGCAGTCCCGCGGCTCGGGCCTGGTCTGCCACGGATGTGAGCAGAAGTCGGGCCACGCCGCGGCCGCCGTGATCCGGATCGACGAAGAGCTGGTCGACCTCGCCGGCCTGCAGACCGGCGACCGGCTCCAGTGCCACGCTGCAGAAGCCGACCGCCACGCCATCCAGCTCGGCGACCAGGACGACCGTGTAGCGCGTCATCCAGGCGTGACCCTCGACGGTGCGTCGGCCAGCCCAGGCATCGAGTTGGGCAGCGCCGTAGTGCGTCGAGGCTGAGCCGCGGATCGCTCTCAAGCTCAGGTCGCGGAGAACCAGGGCGTCATCAACGCCGGCTCGGCGCACGCGGATTGACTGCTGCATGCCCGTAGCGTAGTACGCACTTGCTCTATCTCCTACGACTTCGCAATACTTAGGGCATGCCCACCCCGCGCCCTGACGCGCCCATGTCAGTGCTGTTCGACCTCTGGCTGATCAACCACCTCTTGTCCAACGCACTCGACGGCGTGCTCACCGAGCACAGCGGGCTCAACGGGGAGGAGTTCGGCTTCTACTCGCTACTGCGGCGCTTCGGCCCGGTGCCGTCGGGCCAGATCAGCCGATGGACGGCGATGCGGCCCACGACCGTGTCGACGTGGGTCCGCCGCCTCCAGCAGCGAGGGCACGCCGAACAGCAGCCGAACCCGGCGGACGGGCGGTCGCGGCTGGTAGCCCTGACTGCGGTCGGCGAGCAGGCCCATGCGCTGGCTGCGGAGACCTTCTTGGCCGCAACCCGCACGCTGTCGGCCGCACTCGGTTCAGAAGAGCAGCGGCAGCGGATCTCCTTGCAGCGACTCGACGCTGCCCTCCGCGAGGTCGGCGGACTGGACCCGCGCCCCTACGACCTGTCGGAACACCCCGATCCCGCCGACAACCAGCTGACCTACGTCGGGCGACCGCTGGATCCCACCGAAGAACAGACCGTCCGCGCCTACATCGACTTCGTCCGCAGCCGGACCGCCCAGGGAGCGCCTCGATGACCGCCAACACCGACCCCGTCCGCAGTGAGCCCGACAGACTGCCCACAGTGCAGTCGACGATCAGGGCACTGATGGACCGCCATCAGGTCCCGGGCCTGACGATCGCCGTCACCGACTCGCGTCGGCTGCTGCACGCCGAGGGCTTCGGGCACGCCGACCTGGCCTCCGGGATGAGCGCCACCGCCGACACCCGTTACCCGTGGTTCTCGATGTCCAAGATCGCCACCGCAACGGCCGCGATGCGCCTGGCGGACGAGGGCCGGCTGGACCTCGAGGCGCCCGTCCGGTCCCTGCTGCCCGAGTTCGCTGTTCGCGCCGGTCGGACGCAGCCACGCGTGTGCGATCTGCTCTCCCACACCGCCGGACTGAGCAATCCCTTGCCGCTGCGGTGGGTCCTCCCGGCCAGTGCCCCCGCATCCGATGTGGACGAGTTCGCCCGCCGGCTGCTGTCCCGGCACGGCCGCACCCGCCGATCGGCCGGAGGGCCGGCGCGCTACTCCAACGTGAGCTACCTGGCGCTCGCCGAAGTCATCGCGCGGGCCGCCGGCCGCCGCTTCGACGACCACATGCGCACCGCGGTGCTGGACCCTGCGGGCATGACCGCGACCGGCTACGACCCGGTCCCCGGTGAGGACATCGCCACCGGCTACGTCCGGCTGCCCCGCGTTGCCACCCCGTTGGTTCGCGCGGCCTTACCGCCCGGCATCGCCGGGCGCCGGGTCGGCGGCGTTCTCTCGCTCCACCCGTTCCGGGTTGCCGGAGCGGGCTACGGCGGACTCATCGGGAGCGCCGTCGACGCAGCCAGACTGCTGCGTCTTCACCTGGCCGACGGCGTGATCGACGGTCACCGGGTCCTCGCGCCAGAGTCGGCGCGACGCATGCGACGGATCAACACTCCCGGCCGCCCCTTCGACCTCGGACTCGGCTGGTTCCGGCGCCCCGCCGACCGGGACGCCACACCCCCCTTCGTCGAGCACTGGGGCACCGGCGGCGGCTTCTGGAACGCCATGCGCCTCTACCCCGAGCACGACCTCGGCATCGTCACCATGGCCAACACCACCCGCGGCTACGATCACGACGCGATCATGGCCGCCGTCCGAGCGGCACTCCGGCCGTGAGCCGCATGCTGGCCCCGTCTGCTCACGGAGCGCCCTGGTCGTCGGGATCGCGTTGGCGTACACGGTCCTGTTGCCCTCCCATCCCGCGCCCCGGTCCCGACGTCCACGGCCTCCAGGACGAACAGCGGCGGCCGCCAGCGTGCGCGCCCCGCCGCGCCGGCGTGAGCAGGTGACCACCGCCAGGTCGCTGGGCCCCCGGCGGACCGTCAGCGTCCAGCCCATCTCGCGCCGCCGAGCCGCTACGGTGAGCTCGCCCGCCCCGGCATCCTCCGCGCCGCCCGGTGACCGAACCGAGGAGTGATGGGCATGGCCGGCCCGCTGCTCCAGACCAAGCTGCACATCCCGCGGCGCCGGCACGGCGCGGTCGCCCGGCCACGCCTGGCCGAGCACCTGGACCGCGGGGCCGAGGGGGCGCTGACGCTGGTGTCGGCCCCAGCCGGCTTCGGCAAGACGACGCTGCTGACCGAGTGGCTGGCCACCGGTGGCGCGACCGGCCAGGCGGTGGCGTGGCTGTCCCTCGATGAGCGGGACAACGACCCAACGGTGTTCTGGACCTACGTGGTTGCAGCGTTGCGCAGCGCGGCCGAGGGGGTCGGCGCCGGCGCTCTGGCCCTGCTGCAGTCGCCGCAGTCCTCGACCGACGCGGTCCTCGCGACGCTGGTCAACGAGTTGTCCGAGATCGGCGACGATGTCGTCCTGGTGCTCGACGACTACCACCTGATCCACACGGCCGAAGTGCACCACGGGTTGACCTTCCTGATCGAGCACCTGCCCGCGCAGATCCACCTGGTGATCGCCAGCCGCGCCGACCCGGCGCTGCCGCTGGCCCGGCTACGCGCTCGCGGCGACCTGGTCGAGCTGCGCGCCACCGACCTGCGCTTCACCGCAGAGGAGGCCGCGGACTACTTGACCGAGGCGATGAGACTGCGGCTGACCGCCGGCGATGTGGCGGTGCTCGAGGGCCGCACCGAGGGCTGGATCGCTGCGCTGCAGCTGGCCGCGCTGTCGCTGCAGGGCCGCGATGACCCGGCCGGGTTCATCGCCGACTTCGCCGGAGACGACCGCTACATCGTCGACTACCTGGTCGAGGAGGTGCTGGCCCGGCAGAGCGACCAGGTCCGGAGCTTCCTGCTGCAGACCTCGGTCCTGACCCGGCTGACAGGCCCGCTGTGCGACGCCGTCACCGGCACCGACGGCGGCAAGGCGATGCTCGAGGCCCTTGACCGGGCGAACCTGTTCCTCGTCCCGCTCGACGACCGCCGCCGCTGGTACCGCTACCACCACCTGTTCGCCGATGTCCTGCAGGCGTACCTGCACGACGAGCAGCCCGACGCCGTCGCCGGCCTGCACCGGCGGGCCGGCGACTGGCACGCGGCCAACGGCGAGCGGGCCGAGGCGGCGCACCACGCGCTGGCCGGCGGCGACGCCGCGCGCGCGGCGGACCTGATCGAGCTGATGTTGCCGGCACTGCAGCAGGGCCGTCAGGAGGCCACCATCCGCCGCTGGCTGGCGGCGCTACCGGCTGACGTGCTGCAGACCCGGCCGGTGCTGAGCATCGGCTACACGGCGGCGCTCATGGTCAGCGGCGAGATCGAGGGCGTGGAGGCGCACCTGCGGGACGCTGAGCGGTGGGTGATCGCGGCCCCCGGCGACGGCCAGACCGTCGGGGTCGAGTCGGCGGGGATGGTGGTCGTCGACGCCGACGCATTCCGCCGAGTGCCCAGCGCGATCTCCCTGTACCGCGCCGGACAGGCCCTGCTCTCCGGGAACACGGCCGACACCATCAGGCACGCCCGAACGGCGCTCGATCTCGCCGGCGACGACGACCATCTCAGCCGGGGCCCGGCAGCCGGGTTGCTCGGGCTCGCCTATTGGACCGGTGGGGACCTGGAGGCCGGATACCGCTGGTACGCCGACTGTGCCGCGCACCTGGAGCGCGCCGGGCACCTGTCCGACGTGGCCGGCTGCACGATCGCGCTCGCCGACATCCGCATCGCCCAGGGCCGGCTCCGTGACGCGATGAGCACGCTCGAGCGGGTCCTGCGCTTGGTGACGCCCGAGACCGGCCCAGTGCTGCGCGGCGCAGCGGACCTCCACGTGGCCCTCGCCGGGGTGCTGATCGAACGCGGGGACCTCGAGGCCGCCCGCGGGCACCTCACCACCAGCCGGGAGCTGGGCGAGCACGCCGGCCTGCCGCAGACCCCGTACCGATGGCTGGTCGCGATGGCCCGGATGGCCGAGGCCGAAGGCGACCTCGACGGCGCGCTGGCCCCCCTCGACGAGGCGCAGTTCCGATACGCCGGGGATTACTTCCCCGACGTGCGGCCGGTGGCCGCGGTGCGGGCGCGGCTGCTCGCCCGGCACGGCCGGTGGGCTGACGTGCTCGCCTGGGCGGCCGAGCGGGGGCTGACGGTCGAGGACGCCCCGGAGTACCTGCGCGAGTTCGAGCACGTCACGCTGGCTCGGGGGCTGGTGGCCCAGGCGGCGGGCGACGGCGACGGACGATCGCTGTCCGGCGCGGTGGGGTTGCTGAACCGCGTGCAGCAGGCGGCGGAGGTCGGTGGACGCACCGGCGGCGTCCTGGACGTGCTGGTGGTGCGGGCGCTCGCCGAGCAGGCGCGCGGTGACATGCCCGCGGCCCACAGCGCACTGCAGCGTGCGCTGACCTTGGCGGAGGCGCACGGCCATGTCCGTCTGTTCGCCGACGAGGGCCCCGGCATGGCCGTGCTGCTCAAGGCCGCAGCGAAGGGAACCTCCTCGGGCTACGCCCGACGGCTTCTGGAAGGTCTGGACGCCGGCGACGGCAGCCAGCCCCGGAGCCGGGGCCCCGCAGCGGCTCAGGCGGGCCTGGTCGAGCCGCTGAGCGCTCGCGAGCTGGACGTTCTGCGGCTGCTCGGCACCCACCTCGACGGGCCAGCCATCGCGCGCGAGCTGTACGTCTCGCTGAACACCGTCCGCACGCACACCAAGAACATCTACGCCAAGCTCGGCGTCAACGACCGCGGGGCAGCAGTGCGACGGGCACAGGAGCTGGACCTGATGCCACGGCTCGACACCCATGAGCCGCGGACCGGCGTCGCTCACCACCGGTGAGGCTCGCCGCCAGGCCGCTGGCCGCTCCCACCCGAACTGACGAGGACTGCTCAGCGGACCCGCCGCACGGGCAGGATCGCGGCCGCACCGGCGAACGCGCAGACCCCCGCCACGGCATACAGCGCGCCGTAGCCGCCGCCGCTGACGGCGAGGACGGCGGAGGCGATCGCTGGGGCGATGGAGAACGGCAGCGCGTTGGCGATGTTGAACACGCCGAGGTCCTTGGCGGTGTCCGTCCCCGTCAGCACATCGGCGACGAGGGCCAGGTCGACGGCCATGTACAGGCCGAACCCGAGCCCGCTGATCGCCATGCCGACCAGGAAGCCGTTGACGTCGGCGGCGACGGCGGCGGCGAACATCGCCAGGCCGTACACGATCGAGGCGGTGACCACGAAGATCTTTCGCCGACCGATCCGATCCGACAGCGGCCCCCGAGCAGTGACGCGGCGGCGATGAAGAGGGCTTGGACCACGGTGCCGGTGAAGATCTGCCGCGGCACCTCGGACTTGGCGGTGCCGATGTCGTCCAGCAGGTAGAACGCCATGTAGGTGACCAGGAAGGTGTACGCCGAGACGAACAGGAACCGGCTGGCGAACGCCCAGCTGAAGTCGGGGTTCTTCCGCGGGTTGACGTAAAGGTGCCGGCGAATCCTCGCCAGGACCAGGCCGGCCGGTCGGCGGCGGCGAGACGGCGGTCGTGCAGCACGCCTGCGAACAGCAGGACGAAGAACCCGCCGATCGCGCTCGGGGCCAGGAACATGGCCAGGGAGTTGCCGGTGAACAGCTGGACCAGAAAGGTGCCGGTCACCGACGCGATGGGCAGGCAGATGCCCAGGACGCCGGAGACAAGGCCGCGCTGAGAGGTCGGGATCTGGTCCGGCAGCACCGCCACCATCGCGGCGAGCAGCGCATTGAAGAACAGCTGCGCGAGGCACCACCCCAGCAGGACGACCGGGATCGTCGGCGCCACCGCGATGACGAGCAGCCCCAGGAACCCACCCAGCAGTCCGCCTACCATCCAGGGGCGGCGCATGCCGAACCTCCCGGCCGTGCGGTCGCTCAGCTTGCCGAAGAACGGGTTGGCGAACAGCGCCAGAAAGGCGCCGACTCCGGTCACCAGCGCCAGGCTGTTCGGCGCCTGGTCGCTGCCCACCAGCGAGTCGACCTTCAGGGCCAAGGTGACCAGCAGGGGTGCGAGCAGCTGCAAGGTCGCTCCCAGGTGAGCCGCCGCGAACAGCGCGATGAACCCCCACCCGGCCCGGCGCTCGGCGGCCCCCCGGGGCTGGGAGACGTCGGGCATCGGCGCGTCCCCTTCCGGCTCGAGGCCAGCATGTGCGGCCGGCCCGCCACCGGTGGATGGCCGTGCAGCGGGGACCTGGCCGCTTGGTGCGCTCGGGGCGGTCAGCTCACCACATCGATCACCGCATCCATGTGATCCCTGCTCACCACATCGGTTCCTAGCTTCCTGAGCGCACCACCCGGAACGTCCACCGACATCCACGTGCGCGAGGTCGGTCCCTCAGCGCGACGGCCTCGCTGACCTGTGAAGGACACGCCATGACCACCACCGCACCTACAACCACCGCAGCGAGCCGACCGGCGCCGGACCCGATGAGGCGGAGAGCCCGAATCGCCGGGGTGCTGTACCTGCTCACGTTCGTCTCGATCCCCGCTCTGGGCTTGTACAAGCCGGTGAAGGACGACGTCGGCGCCTTCCTCCTGGGTGCCGGCAGCGACACCGGCGTGATGGTGGGCGCGCTGTCGGAGGTCGTCATCGGCGTGGCCGGCATCAGCACCGCCGTCGTGCTCTTCCCGGTGCTCAAGCGGCAGAACCACAGCGCCGCCCTCGGGATCGTGACCGCCCGGCTCGTGGAGACCAGCCTGATCTTCGTCGGCGTCGTCAGCATGCTCACGGTCGTCACCCTGCGCACCGACGTCGTCGGGACCACCGGCACGGACCCGGCCTCGCTGCTCACGACGGGCCACACCCTGGTCGCCGTCTACACCTGGACGTTCCTGCTCTCCCAGAGCCTGATGCCCGTCTTCGTCGACCTGCTCCTGGGCTACGTGCTGTACCGGTCCGGCCTGGTGCCCCGCACCCTGCCGCTCATCGCGTTCGTCGGTGCCCCGCTGCTCCTGGTCTCCGACATCGCGATCTTCTTCGGCGTCTACGAGAACGTGTCCCCGCTGGCCCTTGTTGCTGCGATCCCGGTCGCGGTGTTCGAGGTCTCGTTCGGCATCTACCTGATCGCCAAGGGCTTCAAGCCAGGGGCGGTCGCCGCGCTGCAGGCTGGGCAGGCCGTCCGATGAGGGCCGCGGTCTACCGCCGGTTCGGCGGTCCGGACAACGTCCGGGTGCAGGAGCTGTCGCGCCCGTCGATCGGCCGGGACGACGTCCTCATCCGGGTCCATGCGAGCACGGTCAGTGCCGCAGACCACCGCGCCCGCAGCCGCGAGGTGCCCCGCGGGCTGTGGCTCCTCGCCGCAGTCGGAATCGGCGCCTTCCGGCCGAAGCGGCGAGTGTTGGGCATGGACGTCGCCGGCGTCGTCGAGGCCGTCGGCGCCGACGTCACCGGATTCCGCCCCGGCGACGAGGTGCTCGCGATGCTCGGCGCCGCGTTCGGCGGGCACGCCGAGTTCGCCCGGGTGCGCCGGGACGGCCTCATCGCGCTGAAGCCCCGGAGCATGACGTTCGAGGACGCGGTGACCTTGGTCTTCGGTGGGCTCACCGCTCGAGGCTTCCTCGGCCAGGCTCACGTCGCACCGGGTGCCACGGTGCTCGTCAACGGGGCGTCGGGCGCCGTGGGCAGCGCGGCGGTTCAGCTCGCCAAGCACGCCGGCGCGCACGTCACCGGCGTCTGCAGCGGCGGCAATCGCGACCTGGTGACCGAGCTGGGCGCCGACCGGGTGATCGACCACACGGTCGATGACTTCACCGCGGAGGCCGCGACCTATGACGTGATCGTCGACTGCGTCGGCAACGCGTCCTTCGAGCGGGTGCGGCATCTCCTGAAGCCGGGTGGTGCGCTGCTACTGGTGATCACCGACCTGCCCGGGCTGCTGCGGGCGCCGCTACGCAGCCGGCGGACCGACCACGTGGTCACCGCCGGCCCCGGGAAGGGCACCGCCGAGGACCTGGCTGCGCTGGTCGACCTCGCCGAGGCCGGCTCCTTCCGGGCGGTCCGCGACCGGACCTTCGACCTCGGAGACATCGCCGAGGCCCACCGCTACGTCGACACCGGCCGCAAGCGCGGCAACGTCGTCGTCCGCATCACCCCGGCCGAGCCCGGGCGGGCGGCCCCGCTCACCAAGACATCACGAAGGGCATCGTCATGATCGAGGCACACCAGCTCACCAAGCGCTACGGCGACAAGACCGCCGTCGACGACATCAGCTTCACCATCGCACCGGGCTCGGTCACCGGGTTCCTCGGGCCCAACGGCGCCGGCAAGTCCACCACCATGCGGATGATCATGGGTCTGGACCGGCCGACGTCGGGCACCGTCACCGTCAACGGGATGGCTTACGCCCGCCACCGCGCGCCGCTGCGCGAGGTCGGGGCGTTGCTGGACGCCAAGGCCGTGCACACCGGCCGCAGCGCCCGCTCGCACCTGCGCACGATGGCCGCCACGCACAACATCCCGGCCGCGCGGGTCGACGAGGTCATCGAGATGACGGGCCTGGCGACCGTCGCCCGCAAGCGCGTGGGCGGGTTCTCGCTGGGGATGGGGCAGCGCCTGGGGATCGCCTCGGCGATGCTGGGCGACCCGCGGACGCTCATCCTCGACGAGCCGGTCAACGGCCTGGACCCCGAGGGCGTCCAGTGGGTGCGGCGGCTCGTGCGGTCTCTGGCTGATGAGGGACGCACGGTGTTCCTCTCCTCGCACCTGATGAGCGAGATGGCGCAGACGGCCGACCAGCTGCTGGTCATCGGCCGGGGCCGGATCATCGCCGCCGGCCCGGTGCAGCAGGTCATCGACTCGGTGTCGGCGGCGGCGGTCCGGGTGCGGTCCCCACGAGCGACCGAGCTCGCCGCGCTCCTGGAGGCCGACGGCGCCGCCGTCACCTCCTCGGCGCCCGGCGCGCTGGAGCTCCGCGGGATCGACGCTGAGCGCGTCGGTGAGCTCGCCTGCGCCCACGGCATCGCGCTGCACGAGCTCAGCCCGCGCAGCGCCAGCCTCGAGGAGGCCTACATGACCCTCACCCAGGACGCGGTCGAGTACCGGTCCGACGGCACTGCCACCGCCCCGACCGCCCCGAAGGGGGAGAACCGATGAGCACGATCACCGCCACTGCCGCCGCCGTCCACCCAACCGTCGCTCGGCCCGCCGTGGAAGCTCGACCGAGCTTTCTCGGCATCCTGCGCGGCGAGTGGCGCAAGCTGCTCTCGCTGCGCTCGACCTGGTGGGTGCTGGGCGCCACCGTCGTCCTGATCACCGGGATCTCCCTGGCCGTCGCGGCGTCCGTGGACGCCATGGCCGCCGACCCGGTCACCGCACCGACGCTCGCCACGACCAACGGTGCCGAGTTCGTCTCCGGCGGCTTCCAGATCGGGATGCTGACCATCGCTGTACTCGGCGCACTGCTCATCACCGGTGAGTACTCCACGGGGATGATCCACTCGACGTTCGCCGCGGTGCCCACCCGCGTGCCGGTGCTCCTGGCCAAGGCGATCGCGCTCAGCGTCCTCACCGCGGCCGTCGCGGCCCTGAGCATCGCTCTGTCCTACCTCGTGACGATGCCGCAGCTCGCCGAGCACGACCTCGTTCCCGCCCTCGACGACGCGCGGACCTGGCAGGTGTTCGGCGGGACCGTGTACTTCCTGATCGCCGCGGCGCTGTTCTCCCTGGGCGTGGGCACGCTGCTCCGTTCCAGCGCCGGCGCGATCACCGTCGCCCTCACGGTCCTGCTGCTGCTGCCCGGCGTCCTGGCCTTCATCAGCCTGAACTGGGTGGAGACGATCGCCCGCTACCTGCCGCTGCCGGCCTCGGGTGCGTTCCTCGGCGGCAGCGAGGACTCGCTGTCCTCCGGCGGTGAGCAGCTCACCGCAGCCACCGGCTTGCTCGTGATCGCGGCTTACGCGCTCCTCCCGCTGCTCGCCGGGGCCGTGGTGCTCCGCCGTCGGGACGCCTGACCGGACCCGCACGTCCGCGTGGCGGGCCGACGGCGCCGCGCGGGAGTCCGCACCGACGCCCCACGGTCGCACGCGCCGTCGCCCCGCTGCTCGGGGCATCCGGCCTGCGATCAGTCGCCGCACCCAGTTCGACTCCGCACGCGCTCGGTGCCGGAGCGCCGCCAGGACCCCTCGGCGGCACCGGACAGGAGAATCCCATGACGAAGCAGGCCAGCGTCGGCCCTTCCGAGGCCCGCCGCTACGAGATCCGCCTGGGGACGCACCTCGCACCCCGATGGACCACTTGGTTCGACGGCATGACGCTCACCCGCGCCCCCGACGGCACGACCGTCCTCACCGGCCCGGTGGCCGACCAGGCAGCACTGCACGGCCTGCTGGCCAAGGTGCGCGACCTGGGCGTGCCCTTGGTCGCGGTCACGCAGCTCGACGCCGAGCGACCTGATACGACCTCCCACCTCACCTGGTGACACGCCGACCAGCCTCCAGCGAGCTCTCAGCCACCCCGGCAGTTGCCGGCTCGCGGCGGTGGGCTGCCCTCACCTCCACCAGCATCGGGACGGTGAGGGCCAGCCCACCCCGACTCCGCGACACCACGGCGAACACCTCGTCCCAGAACACCTGACGGGGTGTCATGGACTAGGGCGAATCTCTTGATCAGCCGGCGACCTGCGACAACACCTCTCAGTCAGCCACTGCCAACCCGGGACCAACCGGAAGTTCGCGTGCCCCGGATGTGCCCCGATCGGCGGACCTGCCCAAATCAGCGTGGTGATGGCCGCGTCGGTGACGGACCGGGCCGAGGGTGCCTTCAGCAGACCATGGGTTCCGGACTAGCCCATCGGGTCCTTTTGGTGCGGCCTTCGCCCGGATGAACCAAAGGACCTCACTCGATCGGGTGACCTTACAAGAAGCCTTAGACCCGGCTATAAGTCCTGACAAGATGTTTCCAAGGCCGATTGAAATCCGGGAGAAGCCATGAACGGCACGCTGACCATCGAGGGCGACCTCGCCATCCTCGGCAAGATCGCCGCTGACATCACCGCTCAGTACCCCAACGGCGTCACCGCCGCGGTCGAGACCGCGTCCTGGGAGGGCTGGGACACCGAGGTCGCGAAGATCGTCTACAACGCCGTCGGCATCGCCGCCCGCACCAGCCTCGAGATGGTCGTCAAGGCCGGCGGTTTCTGCCCAGACGACCAGCTGCGCGCGGTGCTGGGCGACAAGCTGACTGGGAAGGTGACGGGTCCGCTGAACAAGCACCTCAAGAGCCTGGGGAAGAAGGGGCTCATCCCCGAGGGGCTGCCGAAGCCCCTGGTGTCCGGCTACAACGGCAAGAACGCCTGGCAGCCCACTCAGGGCTTCAAGATGCCCGACCAACTGGTGCCGATGTTCGCGGCGGCCATCGGGATCTGACGTTCCGACGCTACGGGCGGTACCTCCGCACGGAGGTACCGCCCGTCGTCATGTAGAGGGCCGCTCACCTCCTACATCGGGATTCCTGCTCATTGGGCAGGGCCCACTGCTCGTCCATGACGTTGAGGTCAACGTCGACGGCGCGCACGGCTACAGCGAGCGATCACATTGAGCGTCTACTCCCACCTCTGGCCCACCACAGAAGACCGCACGCGCGCCGCAGCGGGCGGCCTGATGGCCGCCGCGCTCGGCGCTCGCGCGGCTCGTGGGCGGAATGGCGCCAGCTGACAAGCTGCTGAGCTGCGGCTTCATCGCAATTCAACGGTAGTTGTCGTACTGATTCTCGGCGTGTTGCAGTGTGCGGAAATTTGCGGAAAACGCGGTCTGAGCTGCGGGTATGTGATTTGTCGTCGTTGGCCGACCATGGCCTGAATTGGACGTCCCGCGGACTGTTCGCGGACCAAGATCCGTACGCCCGTCGGTTCACGTTGAGCCTGGGCAGGCGCCGTCCTGGACCGGTCTCGAGCTGCGTCCCCGTTCTCTGATGGGGCGGGGTAGGTGGTCCTCGCCGCACCGGGCGTGGACGATGGTTGGGTGAAGCTCAAGCTCGATCTCCACGACGTCTACAACCGCGGTGGCGAGATCGACCGTGCGCTCCGCGCGATCATCGACGAAGCCGTGGCCAAGAGAGCGCCCCTGGTCGAGATCATCCCCGGTGAGGGATCCGGCCAGCTGAAGAAGCGGGTGCTGCGCTTCCTGGATCGCAAGGACACCAAGGCGCTGTATCACCGGGTCGAGAAGGACTCCGACAACTTCGGCCGGTTGTTCGTTCACTTCCGGTGGAAGTAGCGCTACCTAGCGGACTGTCACTTCAAGAAGGTCGGACGACCGCCGACTGCTGTGGTCAGGGTGGGCGAGTGGGCCGGTAGGTGACCGTGCATCCTTGGCACGCTGGCGGAACGTGCCGGCCCACGCCGATCCCGCAGCACTGCAGGCGCCAGGCGGGCTGGAGATCCGTGTGAGCGGCGCGCGAGGCGGGGTGAAGTAGATGAGCCGCAGGACGCGCGCCCAGGAGTCTGGGAAACGCCCTTGAGCTGCCCGTCACCGTTGGCCGAGTGCGGTGGTGGAGGGGTGGTGGCTGAGCGCTTCGTGACTGAATGGGGGCGGGCGGTGACGCCCGTTCACGGCACAGGACGCCCGCTGATCCGCGAGCCTCGTAGCGCTCGGCGCCGGGATGCCGCTCCACCCCGGCCGAATCTCCCAGCTGCATTAGTCGCCGGAAGGGCGCTGCGCGTCCCTCCGGGATGGCCTTCGGTCACCCTTCCCCCGACCCGTTGCAGCCGGATGGGGCCAGTTGTGGCAAGCGGTCAGATGTGCGGGGACGGGTGTACGGCCGGGTCTGGGTCGCACCGGCCGGATCCGCAGTGCCACGTGAATCCGCGCAGGGTCGGGCTCAGTCGCTCGGGATGGTCTGAGCGACGATGGTGCGTCCAACAGCGGCGTATCAGCGCGGCCTCCTTCGGGGGGACCGCGGCCGCGGTTCCCAGCCCCCGGTTCTCACTGCAGACCGGAAGCCCTTCGTGGGCGACAGGCATATTTCCCAACCCCCGAGCGCCGCCGATGCGCTGTTGCGCCTGGGCAGGTTGTCCCCGCGCGAGTTGTCGATGGAGAGTCTGTTGCAGACGGTCGCCGACCTGGTTACGACCGTCCTGCCCGGCGACATCGAGGCGTCAGTGACGCTGCTGATCAAGGACGCACCGTCGACGATGGCCTCGACCGGGCAACTCGCCGTGGACCTGGACGAACGGCAGTACGAGCGCGGCCACGGACCGTGCCTGCATGCCGCCCGCATCAGCGAGGTGACCGAGATCATCAACACCCGCACCGAGAGCCGCTGGGTGGACTACGTCGCGCGCGCGGCCGAGCGCGGCAACCTCAGTTCACTGTCGATACCCCTGGTCATCGATGAGGAAGAGGGCCTGTCCGGCGCGCTGAACCTGTACGCGCAGACGCCTGACGGGTTCGATGAGGACAGCAGGTCCGTGGCAGTGGCGTTCGGTCCCTACGCCGCGGTGGCGGCCGGGAACGTGTACGCCTACCAGAGCGCCCGGAAGTTGGCCGACGGCCAGCAGGCCGCCCTGGCGTCCCGGGCGGTCATCGAACAGGCCAAAGGCGTGCTGATCGAGCGCTACAAGGTGACGCCGGACCATGCGTTCCGACTGCTGGTCCTGGCGTCGATGAACGCCAACCGGAAGCTCCGGGACGTCGCCGAGGATCTCGTGCACACCGGCGAACTGCCCGTCGTGACGCCGCGAGGTACTGGCAGGCACCCCCGAGGGAGTCAGCCGCGAAGTCGCCCGGGCACAGCAGCCCCGGAACACTCCTAGACACCCACTGCCTGTCCGCGGAGGCCGTTGCGGTCAGCGCCCGTCGCTCCGAACCCACCGGGCGGCAGGACCGCCCCCTCCGAGACGTTGTGCCTGCCATCACCGACCACGAAGGCCGACGTCGAGAGGGCCACGGCGCTGACGCGGTACCAAGGCGACTGACCCGCTCCGGCGGAATATCGCTGGTGAACATGTTGTGAGGCCATCCCTCAGTGGGCCGATCGTTGCAGATCGTGGTCAGCTGGGCGGAGCCCGACCCACGCCATGGCATGCGGTTCGGGTCAGGCCCCGCGCGTGCAACCGTTCGCGCGTGGGGCCGTCCTTTCGCAGCCGCAATCCCTGACCGGGTCAGCACCTGTGCAAGAGTCCAGTTATGAGCGGCCGGAGCAATGAGTCCACGGGGCGGGACGGGCCCTCGGCGCAGGACACCGGCACGTTCGAGAACTCGGAAGACCTAGCCAGGCGGCTGGCCGACGCGGCGAGAGAACTCCAGGACCAGTCGGATCCTCAGCAGGTGATGGACCAGGTCGTCGCCATGGCGGTGGCGATGGTGCCTGGCGCCGAGTGCGCCGGGATCTCTATCGGCCGCAAGCGTCGCTCTGTGTCCTCGGCGGCGGCGACCAGCGACCGACCCAGGCAGTTCGACGCCCTCCAGGACGAGACCGGCCAGGGGCCGTGCATGGACGCGCTGTACGAGCAGCAGACGATCCGCTCCGACGATGTGGTCAACGACGAGCGGTGGCCTGACCTGACAGCGCGGGCTGCGGACATCGGAGTGGCGAGCATGCTCTGCCTCCAACTGTTCGTCCAGGGCGACAACCTGGGAGCCCTGAACCTGTTCGCGGACCAACCATGTGCATTCACCGACGAGTCCGAACAGGTCGGACTGCTGCTGGCTACTCATGCATCGGTCGCCGTGGCACAGGCGCAGAAGGTCGAGCACGTGAACATCGCGCTGGCGAACCGGGACGTGATCGGGCAGGCAAAGGGCATCCTGATGGAACGCTTCAAGATCACGGCGGATCAGGCCTTCGGCCTCCTCGCCAGGGTCAGCCAGGACACCAACCGCAAGCTCCACCAGGTGGCCGAGGACCTCACCCGCACCGGCACGCTGAGCAGCTGAGCCGCTGCCTCAGGGACAGCGATCGCCGCTAGACCTCCTGCTCCGGTCACGATCGCAGGCGCACGGGCCGGCTGCGCGCAGGCGGCGGACCCGCTGGCCGTGCTGCTGCACCCCCCACGCGCCGTCGCGCCCGGGGTCGGAATCAAGAAGAGGGGGTTGTGCTCGCGCCGGGCGCTGGCCGAGCGTCAGCCGTCAGGGGTCGCCTCAGGTATGTCGCGGTCGAGCTCGTCCTCCCGGGGTGGCCCCTTCCACTCGAGCAGCAGCAGCGAGGCGTCGTCGCTGGTCCGACCGGAGCGAGCGGCCATCAGTGCATGCGACAGCCGCCGCACTGTCTCGGCGCAGGTCAGGTCCGCCGCAGTGTTCCGCTCGATCAGGTCGCGCAGTCGCTCCTCGCCGAACTGTTCGCCGCCGGGCAGCCGCTCCTCGACCACCCCGTCAGTGAAGAACAGGACGCGGTCCCCGGGCTCCAGCTGGGCCGTCTGCACGACGGGCGTTCCGGCGCCGAAGCCGATCGGGCGGCTGATCGGACCGGTGAGCTCACCGATCACGTGGCTGCGGCGCACCCACAGCGCGGGCGGGTGCCCGGCGTTGACCCAGCTGAGCACCCCCGTCTCGGTGTCCAGCCGGCCGAGCTGGGCGGTCGCGAACCGCCCAGGGAAGGAGCTGGCCACCGCCTGGTCCATCGCCGGGTAGAGCTCCGTCAACGGGAGTTCGGCCAGCCGCCCGTGCCGGTAGGCGGCGATGATGACGGTGGCCATCGTCGCGGCTTCCAGGCCGTGGCCCATCGCGTCGAACACGGCCACGTGCAGCACGTGGTCGTTGAAGGCGTAGTCGAAGCTGTCGCCACCGACTTCGTAGGCCGGCTCGAGGATCCCCCCGAGGTCGACGTCCGGGGTGATCATCGACAGCGGCGGCAGGGTCTGCCACTGCATGTGCGCGGCTAGGGTCAGTGGCCCGACGGTACGCACCCGGAAGAACGCGTCGGTGTAGTTGTCGTTGGTCACGATCATGTCCGCCGCCAGGCCTGCCAGCCGCTGGGCCAGCTGCCGGTCGTGGTCGTCCAGCCGGGGGAGCGTCAGGCCGAGCACGCCGAGCCGGTCGGACCCGTCCAGCATCGGCAGGTGCAGCCGAACCGAGCCGTCGGGGAGGGGTTCCTCGACCGGCTGCTCGCTGCTGAACGCCCGCCCGGCCAGGCTGCCGGCGATGGGGAGCGGATCACCGACCAGGCCAGGCCCGGTCAGCGGCCGCAGCGTCATCTGGGCGAGGTCCTGCAGGTGGATGCTGACGTCGGTGGCCCCGGCGGTCCGTGCCTCCTGCGCGATCAGCTGACCGACCAGCCGGGGTGCGATCTTGTGCACCCGGTCGAGCAGGGCGCCGAGCAGTCGTTCTCCCATGCTCTCGGATGCCGGCCTGCCCTCGTCCCGGTCGGTGAAGCCGGCCTGGGGCTCCGTCTCGTCGCTCGTCGTCACCGTCATGATCATCATCAGAAACACACGCCTGTGCAAACTCACCCGCGGTCGTCGGGCTGCTGTCACAGTCGGTGACCGGTCGGGGGGGGGCAGCCGGTCGACCACCGACGACCGGTCGACTGCCCGTCGGACCCGGCTGCCCTCGCTCGCTCGTTGTCTCGTTGCCGTGCCGTCGGTAGAGCAATCAACCGCTATCAATGACGTCCGGCAGTTCGACCATCGCGTGTCAATGGCCCCACCCTCGCCATCCCTTGTCCACAGTTCTCAAACCTTCACTTCAGACGTCAAACCTTCACGTCAGACGGCACGCATGCTACCAATGTAGGTAAATGGGGCCCCGCTTCGCGGGGCCTTTGCCATTTCGTGGGGTGACGTGTTGGTCATTGTCTGGTGGTGCTGGTAATTGCATGGCGGAATGAAGGTGTACGCCGGTGTACCGGCCGCTGCTCGCCGCTATGTGGAGGCCGGTCAGGGCCGGGCCGATGACTACTATCTGGCCGAGGGAACCGGGATCGCGCGCCGCTTCGCGGCCGCCGGCGGTCGGGTGGAGGAGTTGGCGCCGATGTCCGGTGCTGGCTACGAGGCGTGGGTTGCCGGGGTGGATCCCTAGACCGGTGCGCCGCGGGGGCCGCTGCGTGAGGACGACCGGGCGGTGTGGTTCGTCGAGGTGGTGGTCAGCGGCCCGAAGTCCTGGTCCGTGGCCGCGGCGCTGCACCCGGAGATCGCCGGGGCCCACGACGCGGCGCAGGACCGCGCCGCCGGCCAGATCGTCGGCTGGCTTGCCGAGCACGCCACCACCCGCGTCGGGCCCCGTGGCGGGCAGGTCCAGGTGCCCGTCGATGTGCTGGAGGCGGTGACCGTGCGGCACTACACCTCTCGTGCCGGGGACCCGCACCGTCACCTGCACCTGCAGGTCAACGCCCGGGTGTTCGCAGCCGGCAAATGGCGCGGGCTGCACACAGTCGGGGTCCGGGATTCGCTGGCCGCCATCAACGGGATCGGACACGCGGCGGTTGCCACCGACCCGGACTTCCGCGCCGCACTCGCCGCCTACGGCTACACCCTGGACGCGGCAGGCGAAATCACCCAACTGTCCTGCTATGTGAGCGCGTTCAGCACTCGGGCGGCGCAGATCATCCGCAACATAAACAGATACGAATCCGAGTGGATGGCGGCGCATCCTGGCGAGCGTCCGGGACCGGCGCTGCGGCGCTCGTGGGATGCGCGGGCCTGGGCCGACGGGCGCCCAGACAAACTCACCCCGCAATCCGGTGTTGACGTGGAAACCCGGTGGCTGGCTGAGCTGGCCGCCCTCGGTCACCGGGACCGCGACCAACCGGTCGAGCTGTCCCCGCCTCCGGTCGGCGGCCTCGACCGCGACGGGACAGCGGACCAGGTGCTGGCCCGGCTGGCCGCGGGCCGGTCGGGATGGAACACCGCAGACATCCGCGGCGAGGTCGAACAGGCACTTGCCGCCGCCGGGATCGTCGTCGACGCCGCGGTTCGGGCCGAGCTGGCCGAGGACCTCACCTTCCGCCCTCTCGAACGCTGTGTGCCGTTGCTCACCCGTGATGGAGCCGCTCTTGCTCTCCCCGAGCACATCCGGGCCTTGACCTCCCAGCCGGTGCTGGACGTGGAGGCCGACGTGTCCAGCCGGCTCGCCGCCCGGGCCGCTGCCCGCGACCCCCGCGCCGGCCGGGCCGAGAACGGCGTCAGTCGCCCGGCGAACTTGGATGCCGGTCAGGCTGCGGTCGTCGACGCGCTGGTCGGGAACCGGCCGCTTCTGGTGGTCGAGGGTGCGGCCGGTGCTGGCAAGACCACCACCCTCACCGCCACCCGAGACATCCTCGAGCGGCAAGGACGGGGGCTGACAGTGGTGACCCCGACGTTGAGAGCTGCCAAGGTCGCCGCCGCGGAGATCGGCGCCGCCGCTGGGTCCACCGCGTGGTTGGCATTCCAGCACGGTTGGCGCTGGACCAACGACGGCTCCTGGCACCGGCTCACGGTCGACCAGACCGACCCGGTCACCGGCCGGATCTACACCGGGCCAGCCGAGGAGGCGCGGCTTCGTTCCGGGGATCTGGTGGTCGTCGACGAGGCCGGAATGCTCGACGTGGACAGCTCTTGGTCGCTCCGGCTGATGTCACCCCCGCCCGCACGGCTCGTGGCGATGTCGCCCCTGCGGCCGTCAGTGGCCGGGTGCTGCCGGCCGGCTACGTCGCCGGGTACGTGGAGCTGGCCTACGCCAGCACCGCGCACGGTGTCCAAGGGAAC
The DNA here is from genome assembly GCF_005930475.1 of Modestobacter altitudinis. Taxonomy (GTDB): domain Bacteria; phylum Actinomycetota; class Actinomycetes; order Mycobacteriales; family Geodermatophilaceae; genus Modestobacter; species Modestobacter altitudinis. The sequence goes on along the minus strand of NZ_SJEW01000002.1, from coordinate 146,721 downwards.
ACCGTCACCACTGCGCACGTGATGGTCGGGGAGCGCACCGGCGCCGCGTCGGCCTACGTGGGGATGACCCGCGGTCGCCGGTCGAACACCGCTCACTTGGTCGCCGAGGATCTCGCCGGGGCACGGGAGCAGTGGATCAGTGTCTTCGCCCGCGACCGTGCCGACCTCGGCCCAGCCCACGCCGCCGAACTTGTAGCCCTGGAGGTGGCCCGCTACGCCCACCTCAGCAGTGGGGTGCGCCGACCGGAGCCGGCCACGCACCGGGCACCGCACCGGGCACCGCACCGGGGCGCCGGCCCTCGCTTAGGACGGTAAGGCCCCTGCCAGATCACGACGGCGAAGACAAGGCCGCGAGATCAGCTCCAGGGACGCTGTCAGTGGACGACCGTGCACGACGCCTCATGGGGGGAAGGGCCAACCACAGCCGATCAGTCTCGGAGTCAGCCATGCCGGACCACCCCGCCAGTCGTGAGCTCGCCGCCAGCCCTGAGCCGGAGCTGCTCACCATCACGGAGGCCGCCGAGCTCGTCCGCGCGGCCGTCGCGACGCTGCGCTACTGGCGGCACCTCGGCATCGGTCCGCGGAGCTTCCGTCTCGGCCGTCGCGTCCGCTACCGCCGCGACGACCTCCGCACCTGGATCGACTCTCAGCACGACGGGAGCGGGGCCCCCGGCCTGTGACGCCTCTGCCCACAGGACAGGTCGCCCGCTGTGGATCCGCGATTCCCGAGGTTGCTGTTCTGGCGCATCGTCACCCCCCTGGCGGCAGGGTCAACGACCGGGGAGGCCTGCCGACGGCAGAACCGACGAGGGAAACGCTGTGGCCAGCATTTCGCGTAGACCGGATGGGCGGTGGCGCCCCCGCTACCGCGATGAGGCGGGCAGGAGCACGCCCGCCACTTCGACCGCAAGACCGACGCCATCCGATGGCTCGATGAGGTCACGGCCTCGATCGTCACCGGCGACTACGTCGACCCCGACGCCGGGAAGCTCACCTTCAAGGCCTGGTTCGAGCAGTGGTCCAGTCTGCAGGTGTGGGAGCGAGGAACGCTCCTGGCGGCCCAGCAGGCAGCAGCCACTGTGACGTTCGCCGATGTGCCCATGCGCCAGATCCGACCCTCGCACGTGCAGCAGTGGATCAAGGCCATGTCCCGGCCGGCCAGCAGCCGGGGATCCGGGCTGGCGCCGAGCACCATCCGCACTCGCTACAACTACGTCCACATCTGCATGCGCGCTGCCGTCCTCGACCGGGTCATCAAGGCCGACCCGACGGCCGGTGCGGCACTGCCCCGGCGGCGGAAGGCCGCGGCGGCCATGACGATCCCCACCGCCGAGGAGGTCGGGATCGCGCTCGACCTGGCGCCAACGTGGTTCCAGCCGTTCGTCGCCGTCTGCGCCTTCGCCGGCCTACGGCTGGGGGAAGCGGTCGGCCTCCGACTGGACGACGTCGACTTTCTCCGTCGCACCATCTCGGTCCGTCACCAGGTGCAGGGGGAGTCCAACGCGACCGCCGAGCTGGTCGCCCCGAAGTTCGGGTCCGAGCGGGTCATCTACGCTCCCGCCGAGTTGATCGAGCTGCTGTCCGAGCATGTACGCGGGGCAGGCGCAGGGCCGGGGGACTGGCTGGTGTCCAGCGACGGCAGGCCGCTCAACAGGAACTCGGCGGGCCACCAGTGGCGGCAGCTCCGCCAGGCGGCCGGACTGGACGGGTACACGCTGCACGACCTCAGGCACTTCTACGCGAGCGGCCTGATCGCCGCCGGGTGCGACGTGGTGACCGTCCAGCGGGCGCTGGGGCACTCCTCGGCGACGATCACGTTGGGCGTCTACTCCCATCTGTGGCCGACCGCCGAGGACCGCACGCGCGCCGCAGCGGGCGGCCTGATGGCCGCCGCGCTGGACGCTCGTGCGGACTCTGTGCGGACCAGCGGCTCCTGACAAGCCGCTGACCTGCGGAAAGGCGCCGTATCAGCGATAGTTGTCGAACTGCAGGGCGATCTCGAAGTCCTTGCCCTTGAGCAGCTGCTGCACCGCCTGCAGGTCGTCGCGCTTCTTGCCGCTGACCCGGAGCTGATCGCCCTGGATCTGCGCCTGCACGCCCTTGGGGCCCTCGTCCCGGATCGCCTTGGCGATCTCCTTGGCCTTGTCCGAGGCGATCCCCTGCTTGATCGTGGCGGAGATCTTGTAGACCTTGCCCGAGGACTGCGGCTCGTCGGCGTCCAGCGCCTTCATCGAGATGCCGCGCTTGACCAGCTTCTCCTTGAACACCTCGAGCGCGGCGGCGACCCGCTCCTCGGTGTCGGCCTGCAGGGTCACCGCCTCCTCCCCGGCCCAGGTGATGGTCGCGTTGACCCCGCGGAAGTCGAAGCGCTGGGAGAGCTCCTTGCCTGCCTGGTTCAGCGCGTTGTCGACCTCCTGGCGGTCGACCTTGCTGACGACGTCGAACGACGCATCGGCCATGACTGTCTCCTCTCTCGCGCTGTGGAGCGTGCTCGCCGGGGACCTCCCCGACCGCCGTCCACCGTCTTGTAAGCTCATCCGGCACCAGCACGGCGGCGGGTTGCCCGAGTGGCCAATGGGAGCGGACTGTAAATCCGTCGGCTTAGCCTACGAAGGTTCGAATCCTTCACCCGCCACACCCGGTGCGACGGCCCCCGACCGCACGGTCGGGGGCCGTCCTCGTTCCCGGGCCGGCTCGGGTTCAGCCCACGGTCGGAGCCCGGGCGCTGGCCACCGCCGTGCGGTCCAGCGGGCGCCCACCGAGGAAGAGCCAGTCGAAGGCGATGTGCACCGAGCGCGTGCACCGCACGGTCACCTCGGTCCCGTCGGTCTGCGCCGACCACGCGTCCAGCTGCACCCCGGCGTCGGCGAGCTGGTCGGCGACCGCTGACTCGGCGGTCGACCGGGTCAGCGGCAGGTGGGCGCCCGCGCCCTGGGCGTAGACGACCGCCGCGTCGGCCTCGTTCGCCGCCGCCAGCGCGGCGCCGTCGCAGGCCGACTGCACCTCCTGCTGCTCCAGGAACGCATCGGAGGCGGCGATCGCACCGAGCACCATCAGCGCCGCGACCAGCCAGCAGACCAGCACGAACGGCAGCGTCGAACCGGCCTCGGGGTCGGTGAGCTGCTGGCTGGCCGGTCGCACGCGGGGAGCGTAGAGGGCGGGGCGGCCGAGCGGCACCGTCGTCCACCGGTTGTGGACGACGCCTGTGGACGATGTGGACGACGAGGGCGCGTACGCCTGCAGTCGCCGCTGGGGCTGTGGACGACGCCGTCGCGCCCCACGTCCGGCCAGCACACTGCCGGGCATGGTGATCGAGGTGGTCGTCGCGCAGCTGTACGCGCTGGCCGGCGTGCTCGACGGGGCCGCGGTCCAGGCGGCCCAGGTGGGCACCGTGCCGGCCGACGACCCGGTCGGCGGGCCGCTCGGCCCTGCGGTGGCCGGGTTCGGCGAGACCGTCGGCACCGCCGGCCGCTGCCTGGCCGGCGAGCTGACCTGGCTGGGGGAGGCCGTGACCGCAGCGGCGGACGCCTGGCTCGGGCTGGACGAGCGCCTGCTGCCGGTGCTCGGCCGGGGCGTTCCGCAGTGACCCTTCTGCTCCCGGTCCCGGTCGCGCTGCCCGAGCCGCCCGGTTCACCGGACGCGCTCGGCTCGGTGGTCGAACAGCTGACCTCGGCGGGGTGCGCCGCAGGGCTGACGGTGCACCTGCTGCAGCCCGCGGTCGCGCTGGGCGGCTGGCAGGGGGCCGACGCCACCGTCGCCGCAGCGGAGGTCGGCGCGGCGCTCGCCGTCGCCGCCGACCTGCACGAGGCGGTGACCGCGGCCGCCGCCCGGCTCGCCGACCACCACGCGCTCTGGCTGACCGTGCTCGCCCGGGTGACGTCCCTGCGGGCCGACCAGCGCCACCGGTTCGCCGACGCCGGCGCGCAGTTGGCCGCGCTGGTGGGCATCCCCCTGGAGAGCGGGAGTGCGGCCGCGCCGGCGGAGGCCGTGGCCCTGGTCCGGGACGTGAGGGAGGAGGACGCCGACCGGGGAGCGGAGCACCGGGCGCTGCTGGAGCTGCTGGCCGAGGACGCCACGGTGGCCGCCGCCGTGCTCGTCGGCGTCACCCGGCCGTTCGGCGGCACCGGCCGGCCGGGGGTCGCTGCGGCGGTCACCGTCCGGCTCGCCGTGCAGCTGCCCGCTTGGGGTGCGGAGGCCCTGGCGGCGCTGGGCCGGCAGGCCGCTGACCAGCTGACCCGTCCCGGCTCCGCGGAGACCCTCGCGACGGCAGTGCAGCGCTGGCGGCCCTACGCCTCGGTCCCGGGGTTCGCCGACGCCCTGGTCGGCCGGCTCGGGGGCGAGGGCGTGACCTGGCTGCTGTCCGTGCTCGCCGGGCTGGCCGGCACGGGGGAGGAGGAGCCGCTGGCCGCCCTGCTGGCCGGCGCGCTCAGTGGCCAGGGCGGCGCCGTCCTGGATGCGGTGCGGCTGAGCCCCGACGACCCGGACGGCGCCGCCGACGACCAGGCGGTGGCGATGGGGCTGGTCCTCGCCGCGCCGGGAGCCGGGTCGGCGCTGGCCGCCGACTGGGGTCGTCAGCTGCTGGGCCGGGAGGCCGCGCGGGGGACGCCGGCCGGCGTCCGGGGCGGCCGACCCGACCCGGTCGAGGCGGCGCTGGCGGTGCTGGCCCGGTCCGGCGATGCCGATGCCGCGGTTCGGCTGCTCGACGACCCGGTCGCCTGGACCACCCTGCTGTCCCGCCCGTGGCCCGGGGGCAGCGACTCCCTCGCGGCGGTGGTCGCGCTGGCGGCGGCCGGGCCGGAGGCCGGTCGCGCCGCCCGGGCCGCGCTGCTCGCGCTGGGCGAGGGCCTCGCCCCCGGCAGCGCCGGGCGGGTGCTGGACGACGCCGGTGCGCTGGCCCAGGTCCGCGGCGGCGTCACCGACCTGGTCGCCGGTCAGCCGGGCGTGCTGCTGCCGGTGCTCGACGCAGCGGTCACCGGGGGTGCTCCCGACGCCCGGGCCGACACTGCGCTGCGCGGGCTCGGGAACCTGGTCACCGACGCCGGGTCGGCGGGCGAGGTCACCGCGGCGGTCGAGGCCGCACTGCGGGCCGGTGCCGCAGGGGCGTTCGCCGGGGAGGTCGCCGGTGCGCACGTGGCCGTGCTCGAGTACGGCGAGCGGCTGCGGTACGCGCTGGCCTGGAGCCACGAACAGAGCCGGGCGGTGGACGCCCAGATGCTGTGGGAGCTGGGAGTCGGTCAGCCGCTGGCGCTGGTGCGGGGCCGGGCGGGTGAGCTGCTGGACGTGATCGAGGCCCCGGTGGCCGACGCGCTCGACGTGGACGGCGACGTGGAGATCGGCCCGGACACCGGCCGGGTGCACACGGCCGAGGAGGCGGCGCGCTTCGCCGGCTCGGTCCTCGGGCCGGGGGTCGTGCCCGGCGCGACGCTCCCCTCCGGTGCAGCGGCCCGGGCCGGGTTCGGGCAGACGGCCGACCTGCTGGGCCGGCTCGCCGCCCCGGAGGAGTCGCTGCTCGACCGGGTCCGCGACGTGCCGCTCCCCGACCTGTCCTCGCGGCCGCGCCGGGGTGGATGATGTCGCCCGACCGGGTGAGCACAGAGGACCGCCGTCACTCTCTCGGCAGAACTACCTGAGTGTTACTTGCAGAGAGTGACGACACGACGAAGATCACTTCAGTCGCGCGTGTCAATGCTTGCCTCGTGTGGGTGACACGCCGCAGTCTCTTGGCTGCGGTCTGTGCCGGACGACGCTCTGCCCCCGCGTGGGCGGCTGCCGCGACTCCCTGCAGTCCGTCGTGCCCTCAGGAGGCGTCATGTCCACCACCAGCTCCGTCTCGACCACGCGTTCCGCCGCCGCCGACCGGGGTTGGCGCTGGAACCGCGGGTGGCGCTGGAACCGCTGACGGCCCTCCTGCGTGCGAGGACCCGGCGGGCATGCGGGGTCCTGAGGCAGGGCGACCCCTTGGGGTGAGCCTGCTGCCGGAGGCGGCTGGGCGCTGTTACGTTCGCCCTGACCGCCCCCCTGACAGACAGGCCCACCTTGGCCGAGCCCATGGTCCCCGAGCAGCTGGGGACTCCGTTCCTCCGGCGGCCCTGGACGCTCGCGCTCCTCGGCGGCGTCGTGGCCCTCGTCCTCGCCGTGCCCACGCTGCCCGGGGCCTGGTCGACGCCCGCAGTGTGGTCGGTGCTCGCCCTGTTCGCGACCTTCCTGCTGACCGAGTCCGTCCAGCTGCAGCTCGAGTTCCGCCGGCAGACCTTCGCGATCGCGCCCTCGGAGCTCGCCGTCGTGGTCTCTCTGGTGGAGATCGGTGGTGTCTGGACGACGGTCGCCCGGGTCGCCGCGGTGGCGATCGTGCTGGCCCGTCAGCAGCTGCCGCTGCCGAAGGCGGCCTTCAACCTGGCGCTGACCGTGGCCGAGGTGTGCACCGCGGTGCTGGTGCTCTCCTGGCTGCCGCCGCTGGACCTCGCCGACCCGATCAGCTGGCTGGCCCTGGCCCTGGCGATGCTGTGCGCGTCCTGCGTGGGGGTCCTGCTCACCTGCGCTGCGATCTCGCTGACCGGTGGTCTCCCGGGTCGGGACATGCTGCTCAGCGCGTTGCCGGCGCTCGCGGTGGCGCCACTGAGCGTGATGGTCGGCGTCATCGCGCTGCTGCTGACCTGGCAGACCCCCTGGGCCTGGGCGCTCATCGTGCCGCTCGTGCTCGCCGTGGTGGCGATCTTCCGGCAGTCCACGCACGCCGTCCGCGAACGGCGCACCGTCCAGCGGGTGTACGACTTCGCCCGCCGGGTCGAGCTCGTCACCCCCGACGAGGCCGGCACCCGGGAGATCGTGAACGCGGTCCGCGAGCTGCTCAACGCCGACCGGGTGGCGCTGTGGCTGCCGCCCTACCTCGACGAGGGCCCGCAGCTGGTCGTCGACGCCGCCGACGGTGAGCTGGGGTGGTACGACGGTCCCGGCGACCCCGACGACCTGCTGCGCCGGCGCGCGCTGGCTCCCGGGAGCGCGGGGCCGGTGCTCTCCTCGGCCGCCCGCGCCGACGGTGCCGAGCTGGCCGCGCTGGTCCGCCGGGGTGCCCGTGAGGTGCTCGGTGCGCCGGTGACGACCGCCGCGGGCGAGCCCGGCTACCTCGAGGTCTGCGACCGGCGCAGTGGCGTGGTCACCTTCGACCCGGGCGACCGGGGCGCCCTGGACTCGATGCTGACCCACGTCAACGCGGCGATCCGGCAGCAGCAGCTGCTCAGCCAGATCCGGCACGACGGCGACCACGACCGGCTGACCGGGCTGCCCAACCGCCAGCGGCTCGCGGTCGAGATCGACGCCCTGCTGGTGGCCGAGCCGGCGACCGCCCGGGCGGGGCTGGTCCTGGCGACGCTGGACGGCTACACCAACGTCACCGACACCCTCGGGCACGCGGCCAGCGACGAGCTGCTGCTGGTCACCGCCGGACTGCTGCGGGAGCACGCGCCGCCGCAGGCCGTCGTCGCGCGGATGGAGGGCGGCCAGTTCGCCGTCCTGCTGCCGGGGCTGTCGCTGCCGGCCACCGAGCGGGCCGCCCGCCGGTTGCGCGAGGCCGCCTCCACCCGCGCCCGCGTCGCCGGGCTGGACCTCGAGGTCTCGCTGACCATCGGCGTGGCCGCCGCGCCGGTGCACGGCACCGACTCCGGGACGCTGATCCAGCGGGCCGACGTCGCCCTGCTGGCCGCGCACAGCTCCGGCGGGGTCGCCACCTACCACCCGGTGCTGGACCAGCAGAGCCTGCGCCGGCTGCAGCTGGGCACCGAGCTGGAGACGGCGATGGCGGAGGAGCAGATCACCGTCGTCTTCCAGCCGATCGTGGACGCCCGGACGGCCGACATCGTCTCGGTGGAGACGTTGGTCCGCTGGGCGCACCCGCGGTACGGCGACATCCCGCCGGACGACTTCATCAGCCTGGCCGAGCAGATCGGCCGGATCGGGCCGCTGACCGACCACGTCCTGGACCGCGCCCTGGACCGCTGCCGCCGGTGGCTGGACCAGGACATCGCGATCTCGGTGGCGGTCAACCTCTCCGCGCGCTGCCTGTCCGAGCCCGACCTGGTCGCCCGGGTGCGCGGGGCGCTGCGGCACCACGGGGTCCCCGGGGAGCTGCTGACCCTCGAGCTCACCGAGGGCAGCGTCGTGGACGACACCGTGCGCAACAGCAACGTGCTGGGCGAGCTGCACGCGCTGGGGCTCCGGCTGTCGATGGACGACTTCGGCACCGGCTACTCGTCGCTGTCCCAGCTGCGGCAGCTGCCGATCGACGAGCTGAAGATCGACAAGTCCTTCGTGCTGGGCATGTCCACCAGCCAGAACGAGTCGTTCATCGCCCGGTCGATCGTCGAGCTGGCGCACAACCTGGGGCTGCGGGTGGTGGCCGAGGGCGTCGAGGACGAGGTCACCCGCGACCTGCTGGCCCAGATGGGCTGCGACAAGCTGCAGGGGTTCCTGGTCAGCCGGCCGCTGCCGGAGGACCGGCTGGAGGGCTGGCTGCTGGCCCGTACCGGCGTCCGGAGCGCCGCACCCGGAGCCCGGCACCGCCGGCTGTTCGTCCGGACCTGAAGCAGGTGGGAGGACCCCGGGAAGGACCCCGTCCTCCTCATGCCTCGCACGCTCGGCACGAGCCTCTGGACGGGGCCGCACCTGGCGGCTGTTACAGTCGTCTCGCACGGTCACGAGGGGGTACGCCGGTCGCCGCGAGCGGCTTGGTAGAGTCCCCTCCACTCCCGAGCAGCGCCCCTTTAGCTCAGTCGGCAGAGCGTCTCCATGGTAAGGAGAAGGTCTACGGTTCGATTCCGTAAAGGGGCTCGTAGGAACGACCAGCGGGCCAGTCGAGAGACCGGGCCGCCCGGTCACCCGGCGGTGTAGCTCAGCCTGGTAGAGCAAGCGGCTCATAATCGCTGTGTCACCGGTTCAAGTCCGGTCACCGCTACCCCGGACGGACCCCGCGAGCGGGGTCCGTCGTCGTGCGTGGCACCCGCCGCGCACGAGCAGCACCCAGCACGTCGAGGCCCCTCTCGACACACAGAACAAGGCGAGGACAGCGCTCATGGCAGCCACAGACGTCCGTCCGAAGATCACCCTGGCCTGCCAGGAGTGCAAGAACCGCAACTACATCACCCGCAAGAACCGTCGGAACGACCCCGACCGGATCGAGCTGAAGAAGTACTGCCCGACCGACCGTCGGCACACGGTCCACCGCGAGACGCGCTGACCGCAGCGGTCGCGAGGCGAGGGGGCGGGAGCATGGCGCTGGACGCAGGACTGGTCGGGCGCAGCTACCCGCCCTCTGCCGTGTACGAGGTCGGCCGGGAGAAGATCGCCGAGTTCGCCGCGGCCCTGGGCGACCTCGACCCGGTGTACCTCGACCCGGCGGCCGCCCGTGCGGCCGGGCACCCCGACGTCATCGCGCCGCCGACGTTCGCCATCGTGCTGAGCCTGGGCGCGGGCAACGTGGTGGTGGAGGACCCGGACGTCGCGATCGACTACAGCCGGGTCGTCCACGGGGAGCAGCGGTTCACCCACCACCGGCCCGTCCGTGCCGGTGACCGGCTGGTGGCCACCGCCACGATCGACGCGGTGCGGACCGTGGCCGGCAACGACATGCTCACCACGCGGGTGGACCTCGCGACCGAGGACGGCGAGCCGGTCTGCACCACCCGCTCGATGCTGGTCGCCCGGGGCGTCGCGTGAGCCGCCGCCGTCTGGCCGACGTCGCGGTCGGCGCTGAGCTCCCCGAGCAGACCTCCCGGGTCACCCGCGCGGACCTGGTCCGGTACGCCGGTGCCTCCGGGGACTTCAACGTCATCCACTGGAACGAGCGGGTCGCCCGCGAGGTGGGCCTGCCCGACGTCATCGCGCACGGCATGCTCACCGCCGGGGTCGCCGCTCGCGCGGTCACCCGGTGGGCCGGTGACCCGGGAGCCGTCGTGGACTACCAGGTGCGGTTCTCCCGCCCGGTCGTCGTCCCGGACGACGGGTCGGGTGCCGAGCTGACCGTCCGCGGGCGGGTCGCGGCGGTGGGGGAGGACGGCCGGGTGCGCGTCGACCTGACCGTCACCAGCAACGGGGACAAGGTGCTGTCCCTGGCCCGCGCCGTCGTCGCGCTGAGCTGACCCGGCGGGCGGAGGACGACGATGCGCCGGGCCCCCGTCGTCCTGGCTGCCCTGCTGCTCACCGCCGGCTGCGGCGCGACCGGGCCGGCGGCCTCGACCGCCCCCGTCGGCGCGGCGCCGGCCACCGAGGACGCCAGCTGCCCCCAGGAGCGCGCCGCGCCTGGTCCCGACCGGCCCGTCGTCGACCTCGACCTCACCCTCGGCGACGACCTGCGGACGGTCACCGGCACCGAGACCGTCCTCTTCACCCCCGACCTGCCGACCGGGGAACTGGTCTTCCGGCTGGTGCCCAACGGCCCCGACGCCACCGCCCTCGGCAACCAGCTGACCGTCACCGCGGTGCGCGGCGCGGACGTCGCCGGCAGCGGGTACGAGAGCGCGGCGGCGGCCGCCCCGGGTGGGCTCTACGTCATCACGCTGGCCGACCGGCTGGCCGCGGGGGAGCCCACCGAGGTCGCGCTGAACTTCACGCTCCGGCTCGGCGGCGGCGGCTTCGAGCGGCTGGGCACCGCCCCGGGCGTCTCCTGGTGGGCCAGCGGCGCGCCGCTGCTGGCGTGGGAACCTGGGGTGGGCTGGGCGCGCGACCCGTTCGTGGCCCTCACCGGCGAGACCGCCAGCAGCCCGGTCAGCGACACGACCATCTCGGTCGACGCGCCGGCCGCGCTCACCGTGCTGATGACCGGCGACCAGGACGAGCCGACCCGCGAGCGCGGCGGGCGGCGGACCTGGACCTCCCACGAGCCGGTCGCCCGGGACGTCAGCGTGGCCGCAGGCTCCTTCGTCACCGCCGAGACCGAGGTCGACGGCGTCCGGGTGACCACCGGGGTGCTCCCCGGGTCCGGTCGGGACCCGGCCCGGCTGGCCCGGGCGACGGGGGAGGCGATCGAGCAGCTCGGTGCCCGCTTCGGCGCGTTCCCCTACGCCACGCTCACCGTGCCGTGGCTGCCGGACTTCGGTGGCGGGATCGAGTACCCCTCGTCGATCCTGCTGGCCAGCGAGGACGAGACGGTCCTGGTGCACGAGGTCGCGCACATGTGGTTCTACGGGATGGTCGGGGACTCCCAGTTCCGTGACCCGTGGCTGGACGAGGCGTTCGCCAGCTACGCGGAGTCGGTGACCGGCGACCCACCCCCCGCCCAGGTGAGCCGGTTGCTGGCCACCGACGGGGACGTCGGCGGCTCCATGGCGTCCTTCCCCGACGACCGCCGCTACGTGACGGCGGTGTACGGCAAGGGGGCTGCCGCGCTGCTCACCGCGCGGCAGCGGGCCGGCGCCGATGCCTTCGACGCGGCACTGCGCTGCTACGTCGACGCCCGGGCCTGGGCGATCGCGACCCCGGCCGACGTCGGGACGGCGCTGGCCGACCTGCCGGCCGCGCTCACCGTGCTGCAGCAGGCCGGGGCGCTCGACCCCGAGGACCTGCCCCGCTGACGACGCCGCTCAGCCGGCGGAGCCGAGCAGCCGCTGCATCCGGGACACGCCCTCGACGAGGTCGTCGTCCCCGAGGGAGTAGGACAGCCGCAGGTAGCCGGGGGTCCCGAACGCCTCACCGGGGACGACGGCGACCTGCGCCTCCTCCAGCAGCAGCTCGGCGAGCTCGACGCTGGTCTGCACGGTGCGCCCGGCGATCGGCCGGCCGAGCAGCGCCTTGACCGACGGGTAGGCGTAGAAGGCGCCCTGCGGCTCGGGGCACGCGACCCCCGGGATCTCCCGGAGCATGCCCACCATCGTCTGCCGGCGGCGGTCGAACGCCGCGCGCATGGTCGCGACGGCGGACTGGTCACCGGTGAGCGCCGCGACGGCGGCCAGCTGGGAGACGTTGGCGACGTTGGACGTGGAGTGCGACTGCAGCGCGGTGGCGGCCGCGACGACGTCGGCCGGGCCGAGCAGCCAGCCCACCCGCCAGCCGGTCATGGCGTAGGTCTTCGCGACGCCGTTGACGACGACGCAGCGGGACTGCAGCTCGGGCACCAGCGCGGGCAGCGAGGGCGCGGTGGCCCCGCCGTAGACGAGGTGCTCGTAGATCTCGTCGGTGAGCACCCACAGCCCGGCGTCCAGGGCCCAGCGCCCGATCTCGGCGACCTCCTCCGCGGGGTGCACCGCCCCGGTGGGGTTGGCCGGGGAGCAGAACAGCAGCAGCCGGGTCCGTGCGGTCCGGGCGGCCTCCAGCTGGCCCACCGACACCAGGTAGCCGCTGGCCTCGTCGGCGACCACGGGCACCGGGACGCCGCCGGCCAGCCGGACGGCCTCCGGGTAGGTGGTCCAGTACGGGGTCGGCAGCAGCACCTCGTCGCCGGGGTCGATCAGGGTGGCGAGGGCCTCCTGGACGGCCTGCTTGCCGCCGTTGGTCACCAGCACGTCGGCCGGGCGAGCGCGGAGCCCGGAGTCGCGCAGCGTCTTGGCGACGATCGCCTCCTTGAGCTCGGGCAGCCCGCCCGCTGGGGAGTACCGGTGGTTCGCCGGGTCCTGCGCGGCGGCCACGGCGGCGGCGACCACGTGGGGCGGGGAGGGGAAGTCGGGCTCACCCGCGGCGAAGCCGATCACCGGGGAGCCGGCGGCCCGCAGCGCCTTCGCGCGGGCGTCCACGGCCAGCGTCGCCGACGGGGTGATCGCAGCGACCCGCCGGGACACGCGGCGCTCGGCCGGCCGGACCGGGACCGGGGGCGGGACCGCGGCGTCCGGCACGGGGGCAGTGGTCATGGCGGCGATCGTGTCAGACCCGGTGGGCCGGTCCGGCGGCGTCCGGCGGCGCCCCTGTGGGAGGGGCTCGCCTGCCGTGTTGGCCGTCGGTCCCGGCGGTCCCGTACACTCGACGACCTGGGGCCAGTGGGACCCCGCCACCGGCGTGCCCCGGGGCTCCTCTCGAGGAGCTCGGTCGCGCCGTGACGCGGCCCGGCGTTCCCTAGGGGTGTAGCTCAATTGGCAGAGCAGCGGTCTCCAAAACCGCAGGCTGCAGGTTCAAGTCCTGTCACCCCTGCCACCACCTGACCGACGACCGAGGAGCGAGGCGCTGTGAGCGAGGAGAAGGACGGCGAGCCGGACGACGGCACCCGCGCCGACGACGAGCTGACCGCTGAGCAGATCGACGCCGAGACCCCCGGGGTCGAGGACGCCGCCGAGCTCGAGGCCGCCGAGGCCGAGCTCGCGGACGAGGCCGAGTCCGACGAGGACAAGGTCGTCGCCGCGCCCACGCGTCGACGGCAGCGCAGCACCTCCGACCGTCCCGCCAACCGGACCACCGGCGCCACCCGCGCCGGCGACGGCACCCGGTCGCGCGCCGACGCCGAGCGGGCCCGCGCCGCCGAGCTGCGCCACAAGCGCAGCATCGGCCGGTTCCTCCGTGAGGTCGTCGCCGAGCTCCGCAAGGTCATCTGGCCCGGCCGCAAGGAGCTGATCACCTACACGACCGTGGTGATCGTCTTCGTCGCCGTCATGGTGGCGCTCGTGGCCGGCCTCGACATCGCCTTCGCCCAGGGCGTGCTCGCCGTCTTCGGCTGACCCGCTCCCTGGCCTGCACCACACCCGACAAGGAAGAGACCCAGTGACGGACCCCCGCGAGCCCTTCGAGACCGACAGCGCGGTCGAGGGCATCGACCTCGACGACGCACGTGCCGACGTGCGCGGCAGCGTCGACCTCGAGACGGGCGCCGGCGAGACCGGCTCCGCCGAGGGCTCCAGCGACACCGCCGACCAGGACACCGCCAGCGGGGTCGCCGACGTGACCCCCGTCGTGGAGACCGGCAGCGCGGACAGCCTCGTCGGCGACCCGCTCGCCGAGCCGGCGCCCGACCACGACCCGCTGGTCACCGAGACCCTCGAGGCCGCCGCCGAGCAGGACGAGGACCCGGCCACGGCGCTGCGTTCGACGCTGCGCAGCCAGTTCGGCGACTGGTACGTGATCCACTCCTACGCGGGCTACGAGAACAAGGTGAAGACCAACCTCGAGTCCCGGATCACGTCGCTGGACATGGAGGACTACATCTTCCAGATCGAGGTGCCCACCGAGGAGGTCACCGAGATCAAGAACGGCAAGCGGACCCAGGTCAACCGCAAGAAGCTGCCCGGGTACCTGCTGGTCCGGATGGACCTCAACGACGAGTCGTGGGGCGCGGTGCGCAACACCCCGGGTGTCACCGGCTTCGTCGGCGCCACCTCCAAGCCGTCCCCGCTGAGCATCGACGAGGTCGTCAACCTGCTGGTGCCGGCGGTCACCGAGAAGCCGGCCGCGGCCGCCGAGGCCGCACCCACGGCCTCCGCGACGACCGTCGTCGAGTTCGAGGTGGGTGAGTCCGTCACCGTCATGGACGGTCCCTTCGCGACGCTGCCGGCCACCATCAACGAGATCAACCCCGAGCAGCAGAAGCTCCAGGTCCTCGTCTCCATCTTCGGCCGCGAGACGCCGGTCGAGCTGTCGTTCACCCAGGTCACCAAGTTGTGAGAAGGACCCCGCTGCCCCCCACCGCTCGTAGGCTCGCGGCGGGACCCTGCAGCGGGGCCAGCGAACCGAACTGATCAACGCACTGAGAAGAAGGAAGTCATGCCCCCCAGGAAGCGGTTGACCGCGGTCATCAAGCTCCAGATCAAGGCCGGTGCGGCCACCCCCGCGCCGCCCGTGGGTCCGGCGCTCGGCCAGCACGGCGTCAACATCATGGAGTTCTGCAAGGCCTACAACGCCGCGACCGAGGCGCAGCGCGGGGACATCGTCCCCGTGGAGATCTCGGTCTTCGAGGACCGGTCGTTCACCTTCGTCACCAAGACGCCGCCGGCAGCCCGCATGCTGCTCAAGGCCGCCGGGGTGGAGAAGGGGTCGGGCGAGCCGCACAAGACCAAGGTCGCCACGGTCACCCGTGACCAGGTCCGCGAGATCGCCCAGGTCAAGATGGAAGACCTCAACGCCAACGACCTCGAGCAGGCCGAGAAGATCATCGCCGGCACCGCCCGGTCGATGGGCATCACCGTCAAGTAAAGGACCCCCTCGCCCCCCGACCTTCGCAAGCTCAGGTCGGGACCCTACGAGGGGGCCGGTTCCAGCACCTCACGTGGGAGGGCCGGCCAGGCCCGTTCACCACACGACCCCGTTCCGGGGGAAGGAGCACCACCATGGCCAAGCACGGCAAGAACTACCGCAAGGTCGCTGAGCTCGTCGACGACAGCACCCTCTACAGCCCGCTGCAGGCTGCCGGTCTCGCCAAGCAGACCTCGACCACGAAGTACGACGCCACCGTCGAGGTCGCGATCCGCCTCGGGGTCGACCCCCGCAAGGCCGACCAGATGGTCCGCGGCACGGTCAACCTGCCGCACGGCACCGGCAAGACCGCCCGCGTGATCGTGTTCGCGACCGGTGACAAGGCCGCCCAGGCCGAGGCCGCCGGCGCCGACGTCGTGGGCTCCGACGACCTGATCGAGCGGATCCAGGGCGGCTTCCTGGACTTCGACGCCGCGATCGCGACGCCCGACCAGATGGCCAAGGTCGGCCGGATCGCCCGCATCCTCGGCCCCCGCGGCCTGATGCCGAACCCGAAGACCGGCACCGTGACCCCCGACGTCACCAAGGCCGTCAACGACATCAAGGGCGGGAAGATCAACTTCCGCGTCGACAAGCAGGCCAACCTGCACCTGGTGATCGGCAAGACCTCCTTCGAGGAGGCCAAGCTGGTGGAGAACTACGCCGCCGCGCTCGACGAGGTGCTCCGCGCCAAGCCGTCGGCCGCCAAGGGCCGGTACGTCAAGAAAGTCACCGTCTCGACCACCATGGGCCCGGGCATCCCGGTCGACCCGAACCGCACCCGCAACCTGCTGGTGGACGAGCCCACCGCCTGAGCAAGGACCCCGTCCTCCTCACCCCTCGCAGGCTCGGGGTGAGCCTCTGGACGAGGCCATGGGAGGCCCCGCAGCTGCTGCTGCGGGGCCTCTCGCGTCCCACGGACGGCCGCGGGAAGTGCTGCGCTGCTACGGTCGCGCGGTGCCGCACCGGTAGCGGCTCCTGACCATCGCGCCCCGTCCGGGCGCACGTCACTGGAGTCCCCGCGTGTCCGACCCCGTCGTCCGCCCCTTCCGTCGCGCCGACCGGGACCAGCTGACCGCGCTGGTCAACGCGCACGTCTGTGCCGTCGTCCCCGGCTGGGCGGTGTCCGTCGCCGTCCTGCTGTCCCAGCTGGAACGTGATCCCGGGCAGTACGTCACCGACCCGTGGGTCGTCGCCCGAGCCACCCTGGTCGCGGAGGTCGACGGCCGCCTGGTCGCCGCCGCCCACCTGCGCCGGTACGGCACGGGGTCGACCGTCGCGGCGGACTGGCGGGACGCGGGCGAGATCGCCTGGCTGGTGTGCTGGCCGGCGCACGAGGCCGCCGGTGGACGGTTGGCCGCCGCGTGCGTGCGCCTGCTGGACTCCTGGGACGTCCGCCGGCAGTACGCCGACGGCGACCTGCCCACGGCCGCCACCTACGGGGTCCCGGACTCGTGGCCGCACGTGGCCCGGGTCTTCGGCAGCGCCGGGTTCGACCCCGCAGGAGGCCGGACGGAGGTCGTCCTCGCCGGCACGCTGGACGGCGTCCGGCGACCGGTGCGTCCGACACTGCCGGGGCTCACCGTGCACCGGACGGTGGGCACCTTCGGCGCGCGGTCCAACGCCGTGCTCGACGGCGAGGTCGTCGGCTTCGTCGAGGCCCAGGACGACCACACCCGGGGCGGGACGCTGCACCGGATGGACGGCTGGGCCGACCTGGCCGAGCTGCACGTCGACGCCGACCGCCGCGGGCAGGGGATCGGGACCTGGCTGGTGGAGCACCTGGCCGAGTGGCTCCGGCTCGGCGGGACCCGCCGGTTCCTCGTCGCGCTGGGCGAGGAGGACCTGGCGCTGGAGCCGTGGTTCGGCCGGTTCGGGTGGCACCGGATCGGGACCACCCGGCGGAGCTGGGTCCGCCAGACGGGCCGGCCGGGGTGATCGCGTCGCTCCTGCCCGGAGGGGGCGGGCACGGCGCCGGCGGATGGCGTACGCTGGGCGCCGTTCCCCCCAAGACCGCATGGTCGTCGCACGCCCGCGTGCGATCGAAGGTCCGGATGTCCGGGCGACCCGCGCAGGTGGACGGTACGACGAACGCGTCGCGGCCCGGGCTCGCCCGGAACCCGGCCTGTCCCTCGCCCCGTGCGCTCTGCGCCGGGGCGTTCCTCGTTTCCGGGCCCTGATCGCCCCGGGCGCACGCCGCCGGTGGTCGCCCGACAGACGAGAGGAGGCCCATGCCCACGCAGGCGAAGGCCGCGGTGATCGAGGAGATCACCGAGCGGTTCAACAACTCCAGCGCGGCCGTGCTCACCGAGTACCGCGGGCTGACCGTGGCGCAGCTGACCCAGCTGCGCCGTTCCCTCGGTGCGGGCAGCAGCTACGCCGTCGTCAAGAACACCCTGACGAAGCGGGCCGCGGACTCGGTCGGTCACACCGACCTGGCTCCGCTGCTCACCGGTCCGACCGCGATCGCCTTCATCGAGGGTGACCCGGTCGAGGCCGCGAAGGCCATCCGAGACTTCAGCCGCGCCAACCCCCTGCTCGTCATCAAGGGTGGCGTGGTCGAGGGCCGCACGGTCGACGCAGCCGAGGTCTCGCGCCTCGCCGACGTCGAGCCCCGTGAGGTCCTGCTGGCCAAGCTGGCCGGCGGGATGAAGGGCAACCTCACCAAGGCGGCCGGGCTGTTCCAGGCCCCGCTGTCGCAGGTCGCCCGGCTGGCCGCCGCGCTGCAGGAGAAGAAGGAGTCCGCCGAGGGCGCCTCTGCTCCGGCCGCAGACGACACGACTGCTGCTGACACCACCCCCGACACGACCGATGCTGCCGCGGACACCGCGGTCAGCACCGACTGACCCCCAAGGAGACACCATGGCCAAGCTCTCTTCCGACGAGTTGCTCGACGCCTTCAAGGAGATGACCCTCCTGGAGCTGTCCGACTTCGTGAAGCAGTTCGAGGAGACCTTCGACGTCACCGCCGCTGCCCCCGTCGCCGTCGCGGCCGCCGGCCCCGCCGGTGGCGGCCCGGCTGCTGAGGCCCCGGCCGAGCAGGACGAGTTCGACGTCATCCTCGAGGCTGCCGGCGACAAGAAGATCCAGGTCATCAAGGAGGTGCGCACGCTGACCTCGCTCGGCCTCAAGGAGGCCAAGGACCTGGTCGACAACGCGCCCAAGCCGGTGCTGGAGAAGGTCGCCAAGGACGCCGCCGAGAAGGCCAAGGCCTCCCTCGAGGGCGCTGGCGCCACCGTCACCGTCAAGTGACCCCCCGCCCGGCTCGCTGAGCCGGGCACCGCACCACCCCGCACACGACAGGGGCCGTCCTCCTCCCGGAGGGCGGCCCCTGTCGCGTGCCCGGGCACCTCCTGCGCCCGCCGGCGGGCGTCCGGCGACGACACCCGCGCGCCGCGACTGTCCGTACCGGGAGTGCACTGGCATCATCTGCTGCGACCGACCTCGCTCCGCCCGCTCCCGGCGGCCCGGCCCTCCTCGCGGAGGCGTCGGCCCGCCCCCGGCACCGGTGGCGCCGGCCACCCTCCCCGGTGGGTCCCCGGCTCCACCGGCAGCCGACGTGGACACGGGCGCGCAGCAGGGGTAGGGTCTCCTGTTGCGCTGCCCTCTGACTGCCAACCCGCCGACACGGGTCACCAGGGGTGCCCGGGGAACGGATCCGGGTCACCTCGTGTTGACGCCGATGGCGGGACCGGCATCCGCGGTCAGCCTCGCCGATACCGACGACGACCCAGGACGACAAGCACCCGCCCGCACGTCGTGAGGTCCTTGGAAGGACGCATCTTGGCAGGCTCTCGCCCCACCAGCACCACCACCACTGAGAACAGCACCACCCCGGTCGACATCCAGCCCGGTCCCCGCACCGGCGGCGCCGACCAGCAGAAGATCCCCGGCGCCCCGCTCCGCGTCTCGTTCGCCAAGATCCGCGAGCCCCTCGAGGTCCCCGACCTCCTGGCCCTGCAGACGGCCTCCTTCGACTGGCTCGTCGGCAGCCCGCAGTGGAAGGCCACCCTCGCCCCCGAGGACCAGGCCGACGCCGTCGGTGGTCTGGCCGAGATCCTCGAGGAGATCTCCCCGATCGAGGACTTCAGCGGCTCGATGTCGCTGTCCTTCTCCAACCCGCGCTTCGAGGACGTCAAGGCGTCCCTCGAGGAGTGCAAGGACAAGGACATGACCTACGCGGCGCCGCTGTTCGTCACCGCCGAGTTCATGAACAACACCACCGGCGAGATCAAGAGCCAGACGGTGTTCATGGGCGACTTCCCGATCATGACGAGCAAGGGCACGTTCGTCATCAACGGGACCGAGCGCGTCGTCGTCTCCCAGCTGGTCCGCAGCCCCGGCGTCTACTTCGACAAGACCCTGGACAAGACGTCGGACAAGGACGTCTACAGCGCCAAGGTCATCCCCAGCCGCGGTGCGTGGCTGGAGTTCGACGTCGACAAGCGCGACACGGTCGGCGTCCGGATCGACCGCAAGCGCCGTCAGCCGGTCAGCGTCCTGCTCAAGGCCCTCGGCTGGACCGAGGACCGCATCCGTGAGCACTTCCAGTGGTCGCCCACGATGCTGGCCACCCTGGAGAAGGACCACATCGCCGGCCAGGACGAGGCGCTGCTGGACATCTACCGCAAGCTGCGTCCGGGCGAGCCGCCGACGCGTGAGTCGGCGCAGGCGCTGCTGGAGAACCTCTTCTTCAACCCCAAGCGCTACGACCTGGCCAAGGTCGGCCGCTACAAGGTGAACAAGAAGCTCGGCGTGGAGGTGCCGCAGGGCACCTCGACGCTGACCGAGGACGACATCGTCGCCACCATCGAGTACGTCGTGCGTCTGCACGCCGGCGAGCCCGAGCACGGCGTCGACGACATCGACCACTTCGGCAACCGTCGCCTCCGCACGGTGGGCGAGCTGATCCAGAACCAGATCCGGGTCGGCCTCTCCCGCATGGAGCGCGTCGTCCGCGAGCGGATGACGACCCAGGACGTCGAGGCGATCACGCCGCAGACCCTGATCAACATCCGGCCGGTCGTCGCCTCCATCAAGGAGTTCTTCGGCACCAGCCAGCTCTCGCAGTTCATGGACCAGACCAACCCGCTCGCGGGTCTGACCCACAAGCGCCGCCTGTCGGCGCTGGGCCCGGGCGGTCTGTCCCGTGAGCGCGCCGGCATGGAGGTCCGCGACGTGCACCCGAGCCACTACGGCCGGATGTGCCCGATCGAGACCCCTGAGGGCCCGAACATCGGCCTGATCGGCTCGCTGTCCTCGTTCGGCCGGGTGAACCCCTTCGGGTTCATCGAGACGCCGTACCGCAAGGTGGAGAACGGTCAGGTCACCGACCAGATCGACTACCTCACCGCGGACGAGGAGGACCGGTTCGTCGTCGCGCAGGCCAACAGCCCGCTCGACGCGCAGGGTCGCCTCGCCGAGGAGCGGGTCCTGGTCCGCACCAAGGGCGGTGAGGTCGACTACCTGGCTCCCGAGAACGTCGACTACATGGACGTCTCGCCGCGGCAGATGACCTCGGTCGCGACGGCGATGATCCCGTTCCTCGAGCACGACGACGCCAACCGCGCGCTGATGGGCGCGAACATGCAGCGTCAGGCCGTCCCGCTGCTGCGCAGCGAGGCGCCGCTGGTCGGCACCGGCATGGAGCTGCGTGCCGCCGTCGACGCCGGCGACGTCGTGGTGGCCGAGAAGGCCGGTGTGGTCGAGGACTCCACCGCCGACTACGTCACCGTGATGGCCGACGACGGGACCCGGCAGACCTACCGGCTGCTGAAGTTCCAGCGCTCGAACCAGGGCACCTCGATCAACCAGAGCCCGGTCGTCGAGGAGGGCCAGCGGGTCGAGGCCGGCCAGGTCATCGCCGACGGCCCGTGCACCGACGAGGGCGAGATGGCGCTGGGCAAGAACCTGCTCGTCGCCTTCATGCCGTGGGAGGGCCACAACTACGAGGACGCGATCATCCTGTCGCAGCGCCTCGTGCAGGACGACGTCCTGTCCTCGATCCACATCGAGGAGTTCGAGGTCGACGCCCGCGACACCAAGCTCGGTGCCGAGGAGATCACCCGGGACATCCCGAACGTCTCCGAGGAGGTCCTCGCCGACCTCGACGAGCGCGGGATCATCCGGATCGGTGCCGAGGTCGTCCCCGGCGACATCCTCGTCGGCAAGGTCACGCCCAAGGGCGAGACCGAGCTGACCCCCGAGGAGCGGCTGCTGCGGGCGATCTTCGGTGAGAAGGCCCGTGAGGTCCGCGACACCAGCCTCAAGGTCAAGCACGGTGAGTCCGGCAAGGTCATCGGCGTCCGGGTCTTCTCCCGCGAGGACGGCGACGAACTGCCCGCCGGCGTGAACGAGCTCATCCGGGTCTACGTGGCCCAGATGCGCAAGATCAGCGACGGCGACAAGCTGGCCGGCCGGCACGGCAACAAGGGCGTCATCTCCAAGATCCTCCCGCAGGAGGACATGCCGTTCCTCGAGGACGGCACGCCGGTCGACATCGTGCTCAACCCGCTGGGCGTGCCCGGCCGGATGAACGTCGGCCAGGTCCTGGAGACGCACCTCGGGTGGATCGCCAAGCAGGGCTGGCAGGTCGAGGGGACGCCGGAGTGGGCGGCCAAGCTGCCGGGCGCCGCGCGTCAGGCGGCGCCGGGCACCCGTACCGCGACGCCGGTCTTCGACGGTGCCAAGGAGGACGAGATCATCGGCCTGCTGGGCTCGACGATCCCGAACCGCGACGGCGACCGGATGGTCAAGGAGACCGGCAAGGCGCGGCTGTTCGACGGCCGTTCCGGGGAGCCCTTCCCCGAGCCGATCTCGGTGGGCTACGTCTACATCCTGAAGCTGCTGCACCTGGTCGACGACAAGATCCACGCCCGTTCGACCGGGCCGTACTCGATGATCACGCAGCAGCCGCTGGGTGGTAAGGCGCAGTTCGGTGGCCAGCGCTTCGGTGAGATGGAGTGCTGGGCGATGCAGGCCTACGGCGCGGCCTACGCGCTGCAGGAGCTGCTCACCATCAAGTCCGACGACATCCTCGGCCGGGTCAAGGTCTACGAGGCCATCGTCAAGGGCGAGAACATCCCCGAGCCGGGCATCCCGGAGTCGTTCAAGGTGCTGCTCAAGGAGCTCCAGTCGCTCTGCCTGAACGTGGAGGTCCTCTCCGGCGACGGCCAGGCGATCGAGCTGCGCGACACCGACGACGAGGTCTTCCGGGCCGCGGAGGAGCTGGGCATCGACCTGTCCCGCCGCGAGCCGTCGTCCGTCGAAGACGTCTGATCGCCGGCCGGCCGGCCCTGGGTCACCAGGGCCGGCCGGCACCACACCTTTTCGAAACGAAGCGAAGAACTAGCCCCGGAAAGGGGTACATCGAGTGCTCGACGTCAACTTCTTCGACGAACTGCGCATCGGTCTGGCCAGCGGAGACGACATCCGCCAGTGGTCACACGGTGAGGTGAAGAAGCCCGAGACCATCAACTACCGCACCCTCCGTCCGGAGAAGGACGGTCTCTTCTGCGAGAAGATCTTCGGTCCCACCCGGGACTGGGAGTGCTACTGCGGCAAGTACAAGCGCGTCCGCTTCAAGGGCATCATCTGTGAGCGCTGCGGCGTCGAGGTCACTCGCGCCAAGGTGCGTCGTGAGCGGATGGGCCACATCGAGCTGGCCGCGCCGGTCACCCACATCTGGTTCTTCAAGGGCGTCCCCTCGCGTCTGGGCTACCTGCTCGACCTGGCGCCCAAGGACCTCGAGAAGATCATCTACTTCGCTGCCTACATGATCACCTCCGTCGACGACGAGGCGCGTCACCGCGACCTGCCGACCGTCGAGGCCGAGATCAGCGCGGAGAAGCACAACCTCGAGTCCCGCCGCGACGCCGACGTGGAGGCCCGCCAGCAGAAGCTGGAGGCCGACCTCGCCGAGCTCGAGGCCGAGGGTGCCAAGTCCGACGTGCGCCGCAAGGTGCGCGAGGGCGGCGAGCGCGAGATGCGCCAGCTGCGTGACCGCGCCCAGCGGGAGATCGACCGCCTCGAAGAGGTGATGGACACCTTCCGCAAGCTCGAGGTGAAGCAGCTCATCGCCGACGAGGGCCTCTACCGCGAGCTGCGCGACCGCTTCGGTGAGTACTTCGAGGGCGGCATGGGTGCCGCGGCGCTGCAGAAGCTGCTGGCCGGCTTCGACCTCGACGCCGAGGCCATCTCGCTGCGCGAGACGATCCGCAGCGGCAAGGGCCAGCGCAAGTTGCGGGCCCTCAAGCGGCTGAAGGTCGTCGCGGCGTTCCAGCAGACCCAGAACTCGCCCATGGGCATGGTCCTGGACTGCGTGCCGGTCATCCCGCCGGACCTGCGCCCGATGGTGCAGCTCGACGGTGGCCGCTTCGCCACCAGCGACATGAACGACCTGTACCGCCGGGTGATCAACCGGAACAACCGGCTCAAGCGACTGCTCGACCTGGGCGCGCCGGAGATCATCGTCAACAACGAGAAGCGGATGCTCCAGGAGTCCGTGGACGCGTTGTTCGACAACGGTCGGCGCGGCCGTCCGGTGACCGGTCCGGGCAACCGTCCGCTGAAGTCCCTGAGTGACCTGCTCAAGGGCAAGCAGGGCCGGTTCCGGCAGAACCTGCTGGGCAAGCGCGTCGACTACTCCGGCCGTTCGGTCATCGTCGTCGGCCCGCAGCTCAAGCTGCACCAGTGCGGTCTGCCCAAGCAGATGGCGCTGGAGTTGTTCAAGCCCTTCGTGATGAAGCGGCTGGTGGACCTCAACCACGCGCAGAACATCAAGTCCGCCAAGCGGATGGTGGAGCGCGCGCGGCCGGTCGTGTGGGACGTGCTCGAGGAGGTCATCACCGAGCACCCGGTGCTGCTGAACCGTGCACCGACGCTGCACCGTCTGGGCATCCAGGCCTTCGAGCCCCAGCTGGTCGAGGGCAAGGCCATCCAGATCCACCCGCTGGTCTGCACCGCGTTCAACGCGGACTTCGACGGCGACCAGATGGCGGTGCACCTGCCGCTGTCGGCCGAGGCGCAGGCCGAGGCCCGCGTCCTCATGCTGTCCAGCAACAACATCCTGAGCCCGGCCGACGGTCGTCCGATCACCGCGCCGACCCAGGACATGGTGCTGGGCCTCTACCACCTCACGACCCTCGCCGGGTCGGCCGAGCTGGCCGAGGGCGAGCGGGCCAGGGCCTACTCCACGACCGCCGAGGCGATCATGGCGTTCGACCAGGGTGCGCTGGGTCTGCAGGAGCGGGTGACCATCCGGCTGGACGAGGTCTTCGGCGTCGACAACGGGCCGAACGACCCGTGGGTCGCGCCCGAGGACTGGGAGCCCGGTCAGCCGGCGCTCATCTCGACCAGCCTGGGCCGGGTCCTGTTCAACGAGGCACTGCCCGAGGACTACCCGTTCGTCAACTACCAGGTGCCGAAGAAGGCGCTGGGCGCGATCGTCAACGACCTCGCCGAGCGCTACCCCAAGGTGCAGGTGGCGGCGACGCTGGACGCCCTCAAGTCGGCCGGCTTCCGCTGGGCGACCCGGTCGGGCGTCACGATCGCCATCGACGACGTCGTCACCCCGCCGGTCAAGCAGTCGATCCTGGACCGGCACGAGGACGAGGCCCGCAAGATCGAGCGCCAGTACGAGCGCGGCGTCATCACCGACGCCGAGCGTCGTTCCGAGCTCATCGAGATCTGGACCCGCGCCCGGGCCGAGGTCAGCCAGGCCATGGTGGACAACTTCCCGACCACCAACCCGGTGTGGGTCATGGTCAACTCCGGCGCTCGCGGCAACATGATGCAGATCAGCCAGATCGCCGGCATGCGCGGCCTGGTGGCCAACCCGAAGGGCGAGATCATCCCGCGGCCGATCAAGGCCAACTTCCGGGAGGGTCTGTCCGTGCTGGAGTACTTCATCTCCACGCACGGTGCCCGCAAGGGCCTGGCGGACACCGCGCTGCGGACCGCCGACTCCGGGTACCTCACCCGCCGGCTGGTCGACGTCTCGCAGGACGTCATCATCCGCGAGGAGGACTGCGGCACCGAGCGTGGCGTGATCATGCCGATCGGCACCGTGCTCGACGGCAAGGTCACCCGTGACGCCCACGTGGAGACCAGCGTGTACGCCCGTGCGCTGGCCGCCGACGTGGTCGCCGCCGACGGCACGCTGATCGCGCAGGCCGGCGCCGACCTGGGCGACGTCCTGATCGCCCAGCTGGTCGACGCCGGGGTGTCGGAGGTCAAGGTCCGCTGCGTGCTCACCTGCGAGTCGCTGCTGGGCACCTGCGCCACCTGCTACGGCCGGTCGCTCGCGTCCGGCAAGCTGGTGGACGTCGGCGAGGCGGTCGGCATCATCGCCGCCCAGTCGATCGGTGAGCCCGGTACGCAGCTGACGATGCGCACCTTCCACACCGGTGGTGTGGCCGGTGCGGACATCACCCACGGTCTGCCGCGTGTGGTGGAGCTCTTCGAGGCCCGTGTCCCCAAGGGCAAGGCCCCGATCGCCGAGCTCGCCGGCAGCGTCCGGATCGAGGACGGCGACCAGTTCCGGAAGCTGACCATCAGCCCGGACGACGGCTCCGACGAGGTCGTCTACGACAAGCTGTCGCGTCGCTCGCGGCTGCGGGTCGAGGACGGCGGCCACGTCGAGGTCGGCGAGCAGCTGACCGAGGGTGCGGTCGACCCGCACGAGGTGCTGCGGATCATGGGCCCGCGCGAGGTGCAGCTGCACCTCGTCCGCGAGGTCCAGGAGGTCTACCGCAGCCAGGGTGTGTCGATCCACGACAAGCACATCGAGGTGATCATCCGGCAGATGCTGAAGCGGGTGACCATCATCGACTCGGGCGCGACGGAGTTCCTGCCCGGTGCGCTGGTCGAGCGGACGATCTTCGAGACCGAGAACCGTCGGGTCGTCTCCGAGGGTGGCGAGCCGGCCTCGGCCCGCCCGGTCCTGATGGGGATCACCAAGGCGTCGCTGGCGACGGAGTCGTGGCTGTCCGCGGCCTCGTTCCAGGAGACGACCAAGGTGCTCACCGACGCCGCGATCCAGGGCAAGAGCGACAGCCTGCTCGGGCTCAAGGAGAACGTGATCATCGGCAAGCTGATCCCGGCCGGTACCGGGATCAGCCGCTACCGGAACATCACGGTCGAGCCCACCGAGGAGGCGCGCGCCGCCGTCTACACCATGGCCGGCTACGACGACGGGCAGTACTACAGCCCGGACGTCTTCGGTCAGGGCACGGGCGAGGCCGTCCGGCTCGAGGAGTACGACTGGCGCTGATGCGCTGAGTGAGTGACAGCAGGGCCCCGTACGCCACTGGCGTGCGGGGCCCTGCTGTGTCACGGCGACCCTCCGGGCCGCACCGCGGCCCGGAGCGGCTGACGCCGCGACCACGCGGCGTCAGCCGTCATGGAGGGTGCGGCCCGGCCTCCTGAGTCACGTGACGCAATCGCGTCACACGGCGTCGCTCAACCGGCGCATGGTCTCGACCGTGCGCAGCCGGTTCTCCCGGCTGTCGTCCATCGGCTGCAGGTTGATGGTGGTGACCCCGGCCGCCGCGAAGGCGGCGATCCGCTCGGCGACGTAGGACTCCGGGCCGATGAGCGAGGTGGCCCGCACCAGGTCCTCGGGGACGGCGGCCGCAGCCTCGTCCTTGCGCCCGGCGAGGTAGAGCTCCTGGATGGTCTCCGCCTCGGCCTCGTAGCCGTAGCGCCGGGCGAGGTCGTTGTAGAAGTTCTTGCCCTTGGCGCCCATGCCGCCCACGTAGAGGGCGATGCCCGGGCGGACGGCGTCGAGGAGGTGCTCGACGTCCTCCCCGATGGCGACCGGCACCCCGACGACGACGTCCAGCTCCCCCAGGGCGGTGTCGCGCTTGGCCCGGCCGGCCTCGAGCGACGCTCCCCACACGTCGGCCGCGCGCTCCGGGTGGAAGAAGATCGGCTCCCACTTCTCCGCGATCTCCGCCGCCAGTTCGACGTTCTTCGGGCCGAGTGCGGCCAGCAGGACCGGGATCCGCTCGCGGACCGGGGTGTTGATCAGCTTCAGCGGCTTGCCCAGCCCGGTGCCCTGGTCGGCCGGCAGCGGGACGGTGTACTTCTTGCCCTCGTGGACCAGCCGTTCCCGGCGCCACACCTGCCGGCAGATCTCGACGATCTCCCGGGTGCGCTGCAGCGGGGCGTCGTAGGGGACCCCGTGCCAGCCCTCGATCACCTGCGGGCCCGATGCCCCCAGACCC
This sequence comes from Modestobacter altitudinis, assembly GCF_005930475.1. Classification (GTDB taxonomy): domain Bacteria; phylum Actinomycetota; class Actinomycetes; order Mycobacteriales; family Geodermatophilaceae; genus Modestobacter; species Modestobacter altitudinis. The sequence goes on along the minus strand of NZ_SJEW01000002.1, from coordinate 119,359 downwards.
AGGGTGAAGCGGCCGCCGGACACGAAGTCCAGCCCGGCGGCGGTCATCGCGATCAGTGCCGGGGTGCGGCTGTAGATCGGGAAGATGCCGCTCATCAGCTCGACCCGCTCGGTGACGGCGGCGAGATAGCCCAGCTGGCTCACCGAGTCGAACGTGTAGACCTCGGCGACCATGGCGACGTCGAGCCCGGCGGACTCCAGGTCGCGGATCTCCGCCGCCGTCTGCTGGAAGTCCCCGCTGTAACTGGCCTGGATCCCGATGCGCACGCGCCCTCCTCGGCGTCCGGGGCACCCTCGTCGGCGCCCCTGTCGGCGACCGTAACGGCCGAGCGGCCTGGGCGGGCCCCGGGGGAGTGCTGGAGCGGCCGGGAGCTACAGGGGGCGGACGGTGCCGATCACGTGCGTCACGACGCGGACGCCGTCGACGTCACGGGGGACCCGGGTGCCGACGCCGGCCTCGGTGAGGTCGACCCGCACCACGTACTCCGCGTCCTGACGCGCCAGCCCCACAGCCGCGACGCCGGGATCGGTCGCGAGGCGCTGGGCCAGGGCGGACTTGGCGGCCCGGGCAGCGGCACGGTCGGTCATGACGCCCATGATGCGCCCCTCAGCCCGCGCTGGACACCCACTCCACCCCCAGCTCGCGCAGCACGGTGGCCAGCGGGTTGGCGAAGGTGACGCCGCCGCCCGCGCTGCCGCCCTCGGTGGAGCCGGCGAAGAGCAGGCCGAGGGGTGCCCGGTCCCGGCTGCGCCAGATCACCGAGCCGCTGTCCCCGCCGGCGCTGAAGGCCCCGGTGAGGCCCTCGATCTCCACCTGGTCGTCGAAGGTGTGCACGCCGTCGTCGTACTGGACGCCCACGCCGTCGACCTCCACGGCGGTGATCCGGCCGCGGGTGTGGCCGGTCGTCCGCCCGAGCTTCTCCACCAGCTCGTCGGGGTCCACGTCGTCGGGCGAGGCCACCGCGGCGAGCAGGGCGCCACCGGGGTAGTCGGTGGGGTCGGCCCCGAGCCCGGCGTCCAGGGCGGCGACCGCGGCGTCCACCAGGTTGCCGGGGTCGGCGCTCAGCCGGACGAAGGCCTCCAGCGTCCCGACCCGGTCCTCGGGCGTCCCGCCGTCGGCGACGCCCGGCTGCACCACCGGGTCGCCCTCGGTCGCAGCATCGCTGTTGGCCAGCACGTGGTTGTTGGAGAGCACCAGCAGGCCCTCGGTGCCCGACCGGCGGACGAAGCCGCCGAGCGTGCCGGCCGTGACATCGGGGTGGCTGATCGACAGGCCTGGCCGCAGCGGGCGCACCCGCTGCTGGAGCTCGGCCGGGGTGTACCCGGTGGGGGAGGTGAAGGGGCGCACCTGCCCTATCACCCGGACGTCGACCTCCTCGCGTGCCGCTGCGTCGAGACCGGCCAGCACCACGTCGGCGTCGGCCTGCTCGATCAGCCGGATGGCCAGGTGCACCTGGCCGCGGCCCACCGGCGCCAGGCCCAGCGCCACGCCGCTCCAGCGGGTGGCCCCGCCGAGGGAGCTGGCGACCGCGGTGGGCGCCTCGGTCAGCCGCTGGGACAGGCGGGCCTTCAGTTCACGGGCGGAGTCGGGGAGCACGGCGGTACCTCCGGGGCGCTGGACGTGGTCACGGCCTGGGAGCGGGTCGTGAGCGGTTCGACACCGACGGTAGGGCCGGGGTCCGACAGGAGCGACGCGAGACCACCGGGACCCCAGGCATCAGGCGCGCGCGGGTGCTCGGCACGGCGACCGTCGTCCGGTACGTTCCCCGCCAGGACCTCCCGGCGTGGCGACTGCCCACCCGGGAATGGTCCACCGCCGGTCGCGGTTGGTACGCGACAGACCGGCTGGTCCGGTGCGCGGTCACACCTGGACCCGGCTTTGACCGGGTCGAGAGGGCCGGGTACTGTGGTCAGCTGTGCCCAGGGTGTCCTGGGCCTGCTCCTGTTCGCGGTGCACCTCGACGCCCACCGGTCCATCCGACCGGCCGGCCGACAGGGGCCACGCCCGTCCACGACGGGACCACTGCAAGGTGGTGTGGCCGCGCCGAACGGCGAGGGGCGACGAGTCCGGCTCGACCAGCTGGCCGGTTCTCGCGAGGGCAACACGCCCGACCGCGGGGGCCGGACGGTGGGTCACGGCCAGAATCGGACGGGCCGGGCAACCGGGCACACACAGGCACGCACCACATCCACAGCACGACCCAGCGCAGGTAGGAGATCCAGGCCACCCATGCCCACGATCAACCAGCTGGTCCGCAAGGGCCGCGAGGACAAGGTCGAGAAGACCAAGACCCCGGCGCTGAAGGGTTCTCCCCAGCGCCGCGGGGTGTGCACCCGCGTGTACACCACGACCCCGAAGAAGCCGAACTCGGCGCTGCGCAAGGTCGCCCGCGTCCGGCTGACCAGCGGCATCGAGGTGACCGCCTACATCCCGGGCGTCGGCCACAACCTGCAGGAGCACTCCATGGTGCTCGTGCGCGGCGGCCGCGTGAAGGACCTGCCGGGCGTGCGCTACAAGATCATCCGCGGCTCGCTGGACACTCAGGGTGTCCGCGGCCGCAAGCAGGCTCGCAGCCGTTACGGCGCGAAGAAGGAGAAGAGCTAATGCCGCGCAAGGGCCCCGCGCCGAAGCGTCCGCTCGTCGCCGACCCGGTGTACCAGTCGCCGCTGGTGACCCAGCTGGTGAACAAGGTGCTCGTCGACGGCAAGCGCTCGGTCGCCGAGGCGATCGTCTACGGCGCCCTCGAGGGCGTCCGTGCCAAGAGCGACACCGACCCGGTGGTCACGCTCAAGCGCGCGCTGGACAACGTCAAGCCGGCCCTGGAGGTCCGCAGCCGCCGTGTCGGTGGTGCGACCTACCAGGTGCCGATCGAGGTCCGCGCCTCCCGCAGCACGACCCTCGGCCTGCGCTGGCTGATCCAGTACAGCCGCGGTCGTCGCGAGAAGACGATGACCGAGCGCCTCATGAACGAGCTGCTGGACGCCAGCAACGGTCTGGGTGCCGCGGTCAAGCGCCGCGAGGACACCCACAAGATGGCCGAGTCCAACAAGGCCTTCGCGCACTACCGCTGGTGACCTCAGTCCACCAGCAGCCGCTGCCCGCGGTGACCCCGGGCGATCCCCGAGCACCGCGCGCGGACGAGAAAGAAGAGGAGTGACGTAATGGCCCAGAACGAGGCCCAACTCGCCAAGACCCGCAACATCGGGATCATGGCGCACATCGACGCCGGCAAGACGACGACGACCGAGCGGATCCTCTTCTACACCGGTATCAACTACAAGATCGGTGAAGTCCACGACGGCGCGGCAACGATGGACTGGATGGAGCAGGAGCAGGAGCGCGGCATCACGATCACGTCGGCCGCGACGAAGTGCTCCTGGAGCGGCCACGACATCAACATCATCGACACCCCCGGACACGTCGACTTCACCGTCGAGGTGGAGCGGTCGCTGCGGGTGCTCGACGGAGCGGTCGCGGTCTACGACGGCGTCGCCGGTGTCGAGCCGCAGACCGAGCAGGTGTGGCGGCAGGCCGAGAAGTACGGCGTCCCGCGCATGTGCTTCGTCAACAAGCTCGACCGCACCGGTGCCGACTTCTTCCGCTGCGTCGACATGATGGTGGAGCGGCTCGCGGCCAACCCGCTGGTCCTGCAGCTGCCCATCGGTGCCGAGGCCGACTTCGTCGGCGTCGTGGACCTGGTCCAGATGCGGGCCCTCACCTGGCGCGGCGAGACCGCGATGGGCGAGGACTACGCCATCGAGGAGATCCCGGCCGAGCTCGCCGACCAGGCCGCCGAGTACCGCGAGAAGTTGCTCGAGAACATCGCGGACTTCGACGACTCGCTCATGGAGGACTACCTCGGTGGCGAGGAGATCGGCGTCGACCGGCTGAAGGCGGCCATCCGCAAGGCCACCATCGCCGGCCAGGTCAACCCGGTCCTCACCGGCACCGCGTTCAAGAACAAGGGCGTGCAGCCCCTGCTCGACGGCGTCGTGGACTACCTGCCCAGCCCGCTGGACATCGAGGCGATCGTCGGCACCGCGCTCGACGGCGAGACCGAGGTCCTGCGGCACGCCGACGAGAACGAGCCGTTCTCGGCGCTGGCGTTCAAGATCCAGACGGACCAGCACCTGGGCAAGCTCACCTACATCCGGGTCTACTCCGGCAAGCTCGACGCGGGCTCCCCGGTGCTGAACAGCACCAAGGACCGCAAGGAGCGGGTCGGCAAGATCTACCAGATGCACGCGAACAAGCGCGAAGAGCGTGCGGGCGTGGGCGCCGGCGAGATCGTGGCCGTCAACGGGATGAAGCAGACGACGACGGGTGACACCCTCTGCGACCCGCAGAGCCCGGTGATCCTCGAGTCGATGACCTTCCCGGCCCCGGTCATCTCGGTGGCCATCGAGCCGAAGACCAAGGGCGACCAGGAGAAGCTGGGCACCGCGATCCAGAAGCTCGCCGAGGAGGACCCGACGTTCCAGGTCCGCCTGGACGAGGAGACCGGCCAGACCGTCATCTCCGGCATGGGCGAGCTCCACCTGGAGATCCTGGTCGACCGGATGCGTCGCGAGTTCCGCGTCGAGGCCAACGTCGGCAAGCCGCAGGTCGCCTACCGCGAGACGATCCGCAAGCGGGTCGAGAAGGTCGACTACACCCACAAGAAGCAGACGGGTGGGTCCGGCCAGTTCGCCAAGGTCCAGGTCACGATCGAGCCCCTCGAGGTCGCGGCCGACGGCCCGACCTACGAGTTCGTCAACGCCGTCACCGGTGGTCGCATCCCGCGGGAGTACATCCCCTCGGTGGACGCCGGCATGCAGGACGCCATGCAGTTCGGCATCCTGGCCGGGTACCCCCTGGTCGGCGTGAAGGCGACGCTGGTCGACGGTCAGTACCACGAGGTCGACTCCTCGGAGATGGCCTTCAAGATCGCCGGCTCGATGGTCTTCAAGGAGGCTGCACGCAAGGCCAGCCCGGCCCTGCTCGAGCCGCTGATGGCCGTCGAGGTCGTCACCCCGGAGGACTACATGGGTGACGTGATCGGGGACCTCAACTCCCGCCGCGGGACCATCCAGGCGATGGAGGAGCGCTCCGGCGCCCGCGTCGTCCGGGCCCTGGTGCCGCTGTCGGAGATGTTCGGCTACGTGGGCGACCTGCGCAGCCGCACCCAGGGACGGGCGAGCTACACCATGGTGTTCGACACGTACGCCGAGGTGCCGGCCAACGTCGCCAAGGAGATCATCGCCAAGGCGACCGGCGAGTAACCGGTGGGCGGCTGACGCCGCCGGCCACCGCGAGCTCTGCTCGCACCCCCAGACACGCGAACGACTGCGAAGAAACGACCGAGAGGAACCTCAGTGGCCAAGGCCAAGTTCGAGCGGACCAAGCCGCACGTCAACATCGGCACCATCGGGCACATCGACCACGGGAAGACGACGCTGACCGCGGCGATCACCAAGGTCCTGCACGACAAGTACCCGAACCTCAACGAGGCGTCCGCGTTCGACCAGATCGACAAGGCGCCCGAGGAGAAGGCCCGTGGGATCACGATCTCGATCGCCCACGTGGAGTACCAGACCGAGAACCGGCACTACGCGCACGTCGACTGCCCCGGGCACGCCGACTACATCAAGAACATGATCACCGGTGCCGCGCAGATGGACGGCGCGATCCTGGTGGTCGCGGCGACCGACGGCCCGATGCCGCAGACCAAGGAGCACGTGCTCCTGGCCCGCCAGGTCGGCGTCCCCTACATCGTGGTGGCCCTGAACAAGGCCGACATGGTGGACGACGAGGAGATCCTGGAGCTCGTCGAGCTCGAGGTCCGCGAGCTGCTCAGCGAGTACGAGTTCCCGGGCGACGACCTCCCCGTGGTCCGCGTCTCGGCGCTGAAGGCCCTCGAGGGCGACGCCGAGTGGGGCAACAAGCTCATGGAGCTCATGGACGCCGTCGACTCGGCCATCCCCGAGCCCGAGCGTGAGATCGACAAGCCGTTCCTCATGCCCGTCGAGGACGTCTTCACCATCACCGGCCGCGGTACCGTCGTGACCGGTCGCGTGGAGCGCGGCATCGTCAAGGTCTCCGAGGAGATCGAGATCGTCGGCATCCGCCCGACCTCGTCGAAGACGACGGTCACCGGTGTCGAGATGTTCCGCAAGCTGCTCGACCAGGGCCAGGCCGGTGACAACGTCGGTCTGCTGCTGCGCGGCATCAAGCGCGAGGACGTCGAGCGCGGTCAGGTCGTCGTGAAGCCGGGCTCCATCACCCCGCACACGAACTTCGAGGGCTCTGTCTACATCCTCTCGAAGGACGAGGGCGGCCGGCACACGCCGTTCTTCAACAACTACCGCCCGCAGTTCTACTTCCGTACCACGGACGTCACCGGCGTCGTCACGCTGCCCTCGGGCACCGAGATGGTCATGCCCGGTGACAACACCGAGATGACGGTGGAGCTCATCCAGCCCATCGCCATGGAGGAGGGCCTCCGGTTCGCCATCCGTGAGGGTGGCCGCACCGTCGGCGCCGGCCGGGTCGTCAAGATCAACCAGTGACACCCTGACGGGCGGCGGCCGCTGGTCGGCCGCCGCCCGTCAGCCGGGTCGGGAGACCCGACCCCCGGGTCAACAGACCCACTCGAACCTTCACAACCGATCGGCAGGAGCGAAGACAACCGATGGCGGGACAGAAGATCCGCATCCGGCTGAAGGCCTACGACCACGAGGCGATCGATGCCTCGGCGCGGCGCATCGTGGACACGGTGACGAAGACCGGAGCGCGCGTCGTCGGCCCCGTGCCGCTGCCGACGGAGAAGAACGTGTACTGCGTCATCCGCTCGCCGCACAAGTACAAGGACTCGCGCGAGCACTTCGAGATGCGTACGCACAAGCGGCTCATCGACATCCTCGACCCGACGCCGAAGACGGTCGACGCGCTCATGCGCATCGACCTGCCGGCCTCGGTCGACGTCAACATCCAGTAAGGGCTGTCCCAGACATGGCGAGCACATTCCGTGGTCTCCTCGGCGAGAAGCTGGGGATGACCCAGGTCTTCGACGAGAACAACCGCATCGTGCCGGTGACCGTCGTCAAGGCGGGCCCGTGCGTGGTCACGCAGGTCCGCACCCCGGAGAAGGACGGCTACTCCGCCGTCCAGCTCGGGTTCGGCGCGATCGACCCCCGCAAGGTGAACAAGCCCGAGGGTGGGCACTTCGCTAAGGCGGGCGTCACGCCCCGGCGGCACGTGGTCGAGCTGCGCACCGAGGACGCCGGCGACTACACGGTCGGCCAGGAGCTGACCACCGAGGTCTTCGACGGCGTGACCAAGGTCGACGTCATCGGCACCAGCAAGGGCAAGGGCACCGCCGGTGTCATGAAGCGTCACGGCTTCAAGGGCCTGGGCGCAGGACACGGCACGCACCGCAAGCACCGTGCCCCCGGCTCGATCGGCGGGGCCTCGACCCCGGGTCGGGTCTTCAAGGGCATGCGCATGGCCGGCCGGATGGGCACGGCCACCACGACCACGCTGTCTCTGAAGGTGCACGCGGTCGACGCCGAGAAGGGCCTCGTGCTGATCAAGGGTGCCGTTCCCGGCCCCCGCGGTGGGCTGCTGCTGGTCCGCTCCGCGGTCAAGGGCGGCCCCGTGGGGAGTGACACCAAGTGAGCCAGTCGATCGCCGACCAGAAGGCGCAGACCCGCAGCGACCGCGAGGTCCAGGTCCGCACCCCCGGTGGGGAGACCGCCGGCAGCGTCACGCTGCCCGGTGCGCTCTTCGACGCCAACGCCAACGTCTCGTTGATGCACCAGGTGGTGGTGGCCCAGCTGGCCGCCGCGCGCCAGGGCACGCACTCGACCAAGACGCGCGCCCAGGTCAGCGGTACGGGTGCCAAGCCCTACCGCCAGAAGGGCACCGGTCGCGCCCGCCAGGGCTCGCTGCGCTCCCCGCAGTTCTCCGGTGGTGGCGTCTCGCACGGCCCCGTGCCGCGCAACTACGACCAGAAGACCCCCAAGAAGATGAAGGCCGCCGCGCTCCGCGGTGCCCTGTCCGACCGGGCCCGCGAGGACCGCGTGCACGTGGTCTCCGCCTTCGTCGAGGGCGACGCCCCGTCGACCAAGGCCGCGATCAAGGTCCTGGACGCGATTACCGCCGCCAAGCGCGTGCTCGTCGTGCTCGACCGCGACGACGTCCTCAACTGGGTGAGCCTGCGCAACGTGCCGCGGGTCCACCTGATCGAGGCCGGCCAGCTCAACACCTACGACGTGCTCGTCGCCGACGAGGTGGTCTTCACCGAGACCGCGCTGGCGGAGTACGTCTCGGGTCCGGCCAAGGGCCAGGACGCCGACGTCGAGAAGCCGGACCTGACCACGCCGGACATCCCGGGTGCGATCCCGTCGATCGAGCCCGTCGTGGGCACGACCGACCTCGACCTCACCACCGATGACACCGAGGAGAAGGCATGAGCGTCCGCGACCCCCGGGACGTCCTGCTGTCCCCGGTCATCTCCGAGAAGAGCTACGGCCTCCTCGACGAGAACAAGTACACGTTCATCGTGCGGCCCGACGCCAACAAGACCCAGATCAAGATCGCTGTGCAGCAGGTCTTCAACGTGAAGGTCCTCGCCGTCAACACGATCAACCGTCAGGGGAAGAGGAAGCGCTCGAAGGGCGCTGTGATGGGGAAGCGCAAGGACACCAAGCGCGCCATCGTCTCCGTGGCCCCCGGCGACCGCATCGAGCTCTTCGGGGGCCCGGGCGCCTGACGGCACCCGGACCCCGATCGGACCAGAGGACTCTGAGGAACCATGGCCATCCGTAAGTACAAGCCGACGACGCCGGGCCGCCGCGGCTCGTCCGTCGCCGACTTCGCCGAGGTCACCCGCGACCACCCCGAGAAGTCGCTGGTCCGGCCGCTGCACGGCCGCGGTGGGCGCAACGTCCACGGACGCGTGACCGCTCGGCACCAGGGCGGCGGGCACAAGCGCGCCTACCGGCTGATCGACTTCCGCCGGGCGGACAAGGACGGCGTGCCGGCCAAGGTCGCGCACATCGAGTACGACCCGAACCGCACCTCGCGGATCGCGCTGCTGCACTTCGCCGACGGCGAGAAGCGCTACATCATCGCCCCGGCGAAGCTGAAGCAGGGCGACACGGTCGAGTGCGGCCCTGCGGCCGACATCAAGCCCGGCAACAACCTGCCGCTGCGCAACATCCCGGTCGGCACCGTCGTGCACGCCATCGAGCTGCGGCCCGGTGGCGGTGCGAAGATCGCCCGCTCCGCCGGCACCAGCGTCCAGCTGGTCGCCCGTGAGGGTCGTTTCGCCCAGCTGCGCATGCCCTCCGGTGAGATCCGCAACGTCGACGTGCGCTGCCGCGCCACCATCGGCGAGGTCGGCAACGCCGAGCAGTCGAACATCAACTGGGGCAAGGCCGGCCGCATGCGGTGGAAGGGCAAGCGCCCGACCGTCCGCGGTGTCGCCATGAACCCGGTGGACCACCCGCACGGTGGTGGTGAGGGCAAGACCTCCGGTGGTCGCCACCCGGTGAACCCCAAGGGCAAGCCGGAAGGCCGGACGCGCAAGCGGAAGGCCAGTGACGCCATGATCGTGCGCCGCCGGCGTGCGAACAAGAAGCGCTGAGCGGGTAGAGGAGTCCGACAGACATGCCACGCAGCCTCAAGAAGGGCCCGTTCGTCGACGACCACCTGCTCGCCAAGGTGGACGCCCAGAACGACAAGGGCACCAAGACCGTCATCCGCACCTGGTCGCGGCGCTCGACGATCATCCCCGACATGCTCGGGCACACGATCGCCGTGCACGACGGCCGCAAGCACGTCCCGGTGTTCGTCACCGAGGCGATGGTCGGGCACAAGCTCGGCGAGTTCGCGCCCACGCGCACCTTCCGTGGGCACATCAAGGACGACCGCCGGTCGCGGCGCGGCTGACCCGGTAGAGAAGAGATCCTCACATGACTTCCCAGTTGGGACAGGAGACGCTGATCGCCCGGGCCACCGCCCGGTTCGTCAGCGTCACCCCCATGAAGGCCCGCCGGGTGGTGGACATGATCCGCTACCTGCCGACCGACGAGGCCCTCGCTCTGCTGCGTTTCGCGCCGCAGGCCGCGAGCGAGCCGGTGGCCAAGGTCGTCGGCAGCGCCGTCGCCAACGCAGAGCACAACCTGCGTCTGGACCCGGCCGCGCTCGTCATCAGCGCCGCCTTCGTCGACGAGGGCCCCACGCTCAAGCGGATCCGTCCGCGTGCGCAGGGCCGGGCGTTCCGCATCAACAAGCGGACCAGCCACATCACCGTCGAGGTGTCGGAGGTGAGCTCGAGCGCCGAGCTCGCCCAGCGTTCCCGCAAGGCACGTCGGGACACGGGCCAGTCCGGCCCGGCGACCCAGCAGCAGAAGAGCAACACGAGGGGAGGGACCCGCTAGTGGGTCAGAAGGTCAACCCGCACGGGTTCCGGCTCGGCATCACCACCGACTACAAGTCCCGGTGGTACGCGGACAAGCTGTACGCGGACTACGTCAAGGAAGACGTGGCGATCCGCAAGCTCATGGGCAAGGGCATGGAGCGCGCCGGCATCTCGAAGGTGGAGATCGAGCGCACCCGTGACCGCGTCCGTGTCGACATCCACACCGCCCGCCCGGGCATCGTCATCGGCCGCCGCGGCGCCGAGGCCGACCGCATCCGGGGTGAGCTCGAGAAGCTGACCGGCAAGCAGGTCCAGCTGAACATCCTCGAGGTCAAGAACCCCGAGTCGGACGCGCAGCTGGTCGCCCAGGGCGTCGCCGAGCAGCTGTCCAGCCGGGTGAGCTTCCGGCGTGCCATGCGCAAGGCGATGCAGTCCGCGCAGCGCTCGCCGCAGGTCAAGGGCATCCGGGTGCAGTGCTCCGGTCGCCTGGGTGGCACGGAGATGAGCCGGTCGGAGTTCTACCGCGAGGGTCGGGTGCCGCTGCACACGCTCCGCGCGAACATCGACTACGGCATCTACGAGGCGCGCACCACCTTCGGTCGCATCGGCGTGAAGGTGTGGATCTACAAGGGCGACGCCAGTGGCTCGCGCGCCGAGCGGGAGGCCCTCGAGGCCCTCGCCCAGCGTCAGCAGCGCCGTGAGCGGGCCCAGCGCCCGCAGCGCCGGTCGGGTTCGTCGGGCACCACTGCCGGCGGGACCGAGGCCGGTCGCGCCGCTGCCGAGGGGACCCCGGCCCCGGCCGAGGACGTCGTCGCCATCACCTCCGGTGACGTCCCCGTCGAGCAGACGGTCGCGGACGCCACCGGTGCCGAGGGGACTGCGGCTGCCGAGGCCGCCGCGACCGAGAACACGGAGGCCTGACCCATGCTGATCCCCCGTCGGGTGAAGCACCGCAAGCAGCACCACCCGAGCCGGTCGGGTGCCGCCAAGGGCGGTACCGCGATCAACTTCGGTGACTACGCGATCCAGGCTCTCGAGCCCGCGTACGTCACCAACCGGCAGATCGAGTCCGCTCGTATCGCCATGACCCGGCACATCAAGCGTGGCGGCAAGGTGTGGATCTCGATCTACCCGGACCGCCCGCTGACCAAGAAGCCGGCCGAGACCCGCATGGGCTCCGGCAAGGGCTCGCCCGAGTGGTGGGTGGCCAACGTCAAGCCGGGCCGGATCATGTTCGAGCTGTCCGGTGTGGCCGAGCCGGTGGCGCGCGAGGCCATGCGCCGAGCGATCCACAAGCTGCCCATGAAGTGCCGCTTCATCACTCGTGAAGGAGAGGTGTGATGGCCGCCGGACTGACTGCGCCCGAGCTGCGCGAGCTGTCCGCCGACGAACTGGCCACCCGGCTGCGTGAGTCGCGCGAAGAGCTGTTCAACCTGCGGTTCCAGGTGGCCACCGGCCAGCTGGACAACAACCGGCGACTGCAGACCGTCCGCCGCGACATCGCCCGGATCTACACGATCATGCGCGAGCGCGAGCTGGGTCTCTCGGTCGCCCCGAACGAGGGTGTGGCATGAGCGAGACCCAGCAGGCGGGCGGCTCCGACGCCGCTCGTCGCAACGACCGCAAGGTCCGCGAGGGCCTGGTCGTCAGCGACAAGATGGACAAGACGATCGTGGTCGAGGTCGAGGACCGCGTGAAGCACGGGCTGTACGGCAAGGTCCTGCGCCGCTCCAGCAAGCTGAAGGCGCACGACGAGACCAACACCGCCGGCATCGGCGACCGGGTGCAGATCATGGAGACGCGCCCGCTCTCCGCCACGAAGCGCTGGCGCCTCGTGTCGGTCGTCGAGAAGGCCAAGTAAGCAGTTCGGCACCGGCCTCCCGAGGTTGGTGAGCCAGGAGTAGCCTGGACGACTGGCACGCCCTCCGGGTGCGCGCCACATCCCGGTACCCGTGCTCGGACGCACCGGCAGCATGCTGCCGGTGCGTCCGCACGTGGGTGCCGGACAGCCGGTTCACCGATCCGGTCCGGCTGTCGCCACTCAGATTCAGGAGCAGGAAGTGATCCAGCAGGAGTCGCGACTGCGAGTCGCCGACAACACGGGTGCCAAGGAGATCTTGTGCATCCGCGTGCTCGGCGGGTCGGGGCGGCGCTACGCGGGCATCGGTGACGTCATCGTCGCCACCGTCAAGGACGCGCTGCCCGGCGCCGGCGTCAAGAAGGGCGATGTGGTCAAGGCCGTCGTCGTCCGCACGGTCAAGGAGCGCCGTCGTCCCGACGGTTCCTACATCCGCTTCGACGAGAACGCCGCGGTGATCATCCGTGACAGCGGCGACCCGCGCGGCACGCGCATCTTCGGCCCCGTGGGCCGGGAGCTCCGTGACAAGCGCTTCATGCGGATCATCTCGCTCGCTCCGGAGGTGTTGTGATCATGGCTCAGCCGACGAGCGGGAAGACCCCGTCGATGAAGGTCAAGAAGGGCGACCAGGTCGTCGTCCTGTCCGGCAAGGACAGGGGCGCCAAGGGTCGCGTCATCGCTGCCTTCCCGAAGACCCAGAAGGTCCTGGTCGAGGGCATCGGCCGGGTGAAGAAGCACACCCGGATCAGCACCTCCCAGCGCGGCGCCCAGCAGGGCGGGATCGTCACGCAGGAGGCGGCCGTGCACGTGAGCAACGTGATGGTCATCGACTCCGAGGACAAGCCGACCCGGGTCGGTTACCGCAAGGACGAGGAAGGCCGCAGCATCCGGGTCTCGCGGCGCACCGGTAAGGACCTCTGACCATCATGAGCGCACCCACCCGCGAGCTGCCTCGCATGCTGGCCCGCTACCGCGAGGAGATCGCTCCCGCGCTGCAGTCGGAGTTCGGCTACCCGAACGTCATGCAGATCCCCGGCCTGGTCAAGATCGTCGTCAACATGGGCGTCGGCGAGGCCACCCGGGACGCCAAGCTGATGGACGGTGCGGTCCGCGACCTCACCGCCATCACCGGCCAGAAGCCGGCCGTCGTCCGGGCCCGCAAGTCCATCGCCCAGTTCAAGCTGCGCGAGGGCATGCCGATCGGCGCGAAGGTCACCCTCCGCGGAGACCGCATGTGGGAGTTCCTGGACCGGCTGCTGTCGCTGGCCCTGCCTCGCATCCGTGACTTCCGCGGCCTGAACCCCAAGCAGTTCGACGGTCACGGCAACTACACGTTCGGTCTGACCGAGCAGTCGATGTTCCGCGAGATCGACGTCGACAGGATCGACCGGCCGCGTGGCATGGACATCACGCTGGTCACCACCGCCACCACCGACGAGGAGGGCCGCGAGCTGCTCACGCTGCTCGGCTTCCCCTTCGCCGGCCAGACCGTCGTGAACGCGACCCGCTGACCGCGGTCTGCGTAGAAGCTCCAGGAGACCCAAGAGATGGCCAAGAAGGCTCTTGTCAACAAGGCGGCGCGCACGCCGAAGTTCAAGGTGCGCGGCTACACCCGCTGCCAGCGCTGCGGTCGCCCCCACGCCGTGTTCCGCAAGTTCGGCCTGTGCCGGATCTGCGTCCGGGAGATGGCCCACGCCGGCGAGCTGCCCGGCGTGACCAAGTCCAGCTGGTAGGAGGACCCGGCTGCACCCCACGACACGCTCCGCGCGTCGAGGGTCCCTGCGGCCGGGCCGTTCCAGTCGTACGACCCGACCAGCAGGTCACCTCACACAGCACCACTGATCGCCGAGAGGCCCGCGCGAGACGCGTGCGGAACCGCGGCGAGAGAGGCACCACTCACCCATGACGATGACCGACCCGATCGCGGACATGCTCACGCGGCTGCGGAACGCCAACCAGGCGTACCACGACGCAGCTGCCATGCCGTCGTCGAAGCTCAAGACGCACATCGCCGAGATCCTCCAGAAGGAGGGGTACATCGGCGGTTGGACCGTCAACGACGTCGAGGTGGACGGCCACGTCCGCAAGGAGCTCGTGGTCTCCCTCAAGTACGGCCCCAACCGTGAGCGCAGCATCGCCGGCGTCCGACGGGTGTCCAAGCCCGGCCTGCGCGTCTACGCGAAGTCGACCGCCCTGCCCAAGGTGCTCGGCGGCCTCGGGGTGGCGATCATCTCCACCTCCACCGGGCTGCTGACCGACAAGCAGGCGACCAAGAAGGGCGTGGGTGGGGAAGTCCTCGCCTACGTCTGGTAAGAGGAGCGAGCAGACATGTCACGGATCGGACGACTCCCGGTTCCGGTGCCCAGCGGTGTGGACGTCGCCATCGACGGGCGCACGGTCAACGTCTCGGGGCCGAAGGGGAAGCTCAGCCACACGGTGGCTGCTCCCATCACCGTCGAGCGCGGTGAGGAGGGCACGCTGCTGGTGCAGCGGCCCAACGACGAGCGCGAGAGCCGGGCCCTGCACGGCCTGTCCCGCACGCTCATCGCGAACATGATCACCGGTGTGACCCAGGGGTACGACAAGACCCTGGAGATCGTCGGCGTCGGTTACCGCGTGCAGGCCCGTGGGACGGACCTCGAGTTCGCCCTCGGCTTCAGCCACCCGGTCATCGTGAAGGCCCCCGAGGGGATCTCCTTCACCGTCGAGGCCCCCACCCGCCTGCGGGTGAGCGGCATCGACAAGCAGCAGGTGGGCGAGGTCTCCGCCAAGATCCGCAAGATCCGCAAGCCTGACCCCTACAAGGGCAAGGGCGTGCGGTACCAGGGCGAGGTCATCAAGCGCAAGGTCGGGAAGACGGGCAAGTGATGGCACAGGCAGCGAACACCAAGAGCGGTGCCCGGGTGCACAAGCCCGTCGGCACCGACGTCAGCACCGCGCGCCGCGTCTCGCGGCTCCGCCGCCACAACCGCCTGCGCAAGCGGGTGGGCGGCACGCCGGAGCGGCCGCGCCTGGTCGTCAAGCGCAGCTCCCGGCACATCCACGTCCAGGTGGTCGACGACACGGTCGGCCGCACGCTGGCCAGCGCGTCGACGATGGACGCCAGCCTGAAGGGCAGCGAGGGCGACAAGTCCACCCTCGCCCGTCGAGTCGGTGCCCTGGTCGCTGAGCGCGCCAAGGCCGCCGGCATCGACGCGGTCGTCTTCGACCGTGGTGGCAACCGGTACGCCGGCCGCATCGCGGCGCTGGCCGACGGTGCCCGCGAGGGTGGGCTGGACTTCTGATGACCACCATTTATGAACTGATCGAGAGGGACGTCTGATGCCAGGACCACAGCGACGCGGCGGTGGCGCCGGCGGGACCGGTGGCCCCGGCGGCGCAGGCGGCGGCGGCAACGACCGCCGGGACCGTCGTGACGGCGGGCGCGGCCCGGGCGGTGCCGCGGAGAAGAGCCAGTTCATCGAGCGCGTCGTCGCGATCAACCGCGTGTCCAAGGTCGTCAAGGGTGGTCGGCGGTTCAGCTTCACCGCCCTGGTGATCGTGGGCGACGGCGACGGCAAGGTCGGCGTGGGCTACGGCAAGGCCAAGGAGGTGCCCGCGGCGATCGCCAAGGGCGTCGAGGAGGCCAAGAAGCACTTCTACAACGTGCCTCGCATCGCCAGCACCATCCCGCACCCGGTGCAGGGTGAGGCGGCGGCCGGTGTCGTGCTGCTCAAGCCGGCCAGCCCCGGTACCGGCGTCATCGCCGGTGGCCCGGTGCGCGCCGTCCTCGAGTGCGCCGGCATCCACGACGTGCTCTCGAAGAGCCTCGGGTCCTCCAACCCGATCAACATCGTCCACGCGACCATGCAGGCGCTGAAGGACCTCGTCCGCCCCGAGGAGATCGCGGCTCGCCGCGGTCTGCCCCTGGAGGACGTCGCCCCAGCTGCCATGCTGCGCGCGCGGGCCGGTCAGGGGGTCTGAGATGGCTCAGCTGAAGGTCACGCAGATCAAGTCGGCCATCGGCACCAAGCCGAACCAGCGTCAGACGCTGCGTTCGCTGGGGCTGAAGCGGATCAGCGACTCGGTCGTCCAGGAGGACCGTCCCGAGATCCGCGGGATGGTCGCGACGGTGCCGCACCTGGTCACCGTCGAAGAGATCGTCTGAGCAGGGGAACGCTGACATGACTCTCAAGGTCCACCACCTGCGTCCGGCGCCGGGTGCCCACACCAAGAAGGTCCGGGTGGGTCGCGGTGAGGGCGGCAAGCGCGGGAAGACTGCCGGGCGCGGCACCAAGGGCTCGGGCGCTCGCGTCCAGGTCTCGGCCCGCTTCGAGGGCGGCCAGACGCCGCTGTTCATGCGGCTGCCCAAGCTCTCGGGCTTCACCAACAACAACAAGGTCGTCTTCCAGGTCGTCAACCTGGACCGGATCGCCTCCCTGTTCCCGCAGGGTGGTTCGATCAACCCGGACACGCTGGCCGACGCCGGCGCCGTCCGGCGCGGTCAGCCGGTCAAGGTCCTCGGCTCGGGCGAGCTGGGCGGGGTGACGGTGCACGTGCACGCGCACGCCTTCTCCCAGTCCGCCCTGGAGAAGATCGGCGCTGCCGGGGGCAGCACCACCCAGATCTGACGAAGGACCCCCCTGTGGGGACCTCTCCTCCCCACCCCTCGCACGCGGGGGGCGGGACCCGGGAAGGGGTCGCCTGCAGGGGGGCCTTTCGCTGTTCTCGGCCCGCCTGCAGGGCCCCGCCGCGAGCCCGCGAGTGGGGGGCAGGTGGGTCCTTCCACACGTTGATAGATTCACACGACCGACTCGGGGAGGGCACGTGCTGCAGGCGTTCGCCGCGGCGTTCCGGACGCCAGACCTCCGGCGCAAGCTGCTGTTCTCCCTGGCGCTGATCGCCGTCTACCGGCTGGGCGCCAGCGTGCCCGGCCCCGGCGTCTCGATCGAGGCGATCAACAGCTGCCTCGACCAGGCCAACGCCTCCGATCAGCGCGACGTCTACTCGCTGGTCAACCTGTTCTCCGGCGGGGCGCTGCTGCGGCTGTCGGTCTTCGCGCTGGGGATCATGCCGTACATCACGGCGAGCATCATCGTGCAGCTGCTGGTCGTGGTCATCCCACGGTTCGAGCAGCTGAAGAAGGAAGGGCAGTCCGGGCAGCAGAAGCTGACCCAGTACACCCGCTACCTGACGATCGCGCTCGCCGTCCTGCAGAGCACCGGGATCATCGCGCTGGCCCGCAGCGGCCAGCTGTTCCCGAGCTGCTCGCAGGACATCATCCCGTCGGACTCGGTGTGGACCACCGTCGTCCTGGTCGTGACGCTGACCGCCGGCACCGCGGTGATCATGTGGCTGGGCGAGTTGCTGACCGAGAAGGGGATCGGCAACGGCATGTCCGTGCTGATCTTCACCTCGATCGCCGCCCGGATCCCCGCCGAGGGCGGCGCGATCCTGCAGAGCCGTGGCGGTTTCGTCTTCGCGCTCATCTGCGTGCTCGCCGTGCTGGTGATCGCCTCGGTGGTCTACGTCGAACAGGCGCAGCGCCGCATCCCGGTGCAGTACGCCAAGCGGATGGTCGGCCGGCGGATGTACGGCGGGACCTCGACGTACCTGCCGCTGAAGGTCAACCAGGCCGGTGTCATCCCGGTCATCTTCGCCTCGTCCCTGCTGTACCTGCCCCAGCTCATCACCCAGCTGCAGGGCGACTCGACCGGGGCGGTCCGCCGGTTCGTCGAGAACTACCTGGTCGACCAGAGCAGCCCGGTGCACATCGCGGTCTACTTCGCGCTGATCATCTTCTTCACGTACTTCTACGTGTCGATCACGTTCAACCCCGAGGAACGGGCCGACGACATGAAGCGCTACGGCGGCTTCATCCCCGGCATCCGTCCCGGCCGCCCCACCGCGGAGTACCTGCAGTACGTGCTGTCCCGGATCACCCTCCCGGGGTCGATCTACCTCGGGTTGGTGGCCGTGCTGCCCAACCTGTTCCTGTCCATCACGCAGGAGGGGCAGAACCAGAACTTCCCGTTCGGCGGGACCGCGGTGCTTATCATGGTGGGAGTGGGCTTGGAGACGGTGAAGCAGATCGAGACGCAGCTCAACCAGCGCAGCTACGAAGGGTTCCTCCGCTAGTGCGCGTCGTGCTGCTGGGCCCTCCCGGAGCGGGCAAGGGGACCCAGGCCCAGGTCATCGCCGCTCGGCTGGCCGTGCCCGCCATCTCCACCGGTGACATCTTCCGCGCCAACGTGAGCGGGCAGACCGAGCTGGGCCAGCAGGCGAAGGCCTACATGGACGCCGGCGACCTGGTGCCCGACGAGATCACCGTGGCGATGGTCTCCGACCGGCTCGCCGAGCCCGACGCCAAGGCAGGCTTCCTGCTCGACGGCTTCCCGCGCACGATCGCCCAGGCCGACCAGCTGCGTGACTCGCTGGCCGAGATGGGCCACGCGCTGGACTGCTGCCTCGAGCTCGTCGTCGACGAGGACGAGCTGGTCCGCCGGCTGTCCGGGCGCCGGATGCTGGTGGACGGCGCGTGGGTGCAGCGCGACGACGACAAGCCCGAGACCGTCCGGCACCGCCTGGAGGTCTACCGGGAACAGACGGCGCCGCTGTCGGGGTTCTACGAGCGGGCCGGACTGCTGGCCCGCATCGACGCGATCGGTGAGATCGACGAGGTGACCCGCCGCGCCCTCGAGGCGCTCGGGGCCGACGAGGCGCTGGCCCAGGACGCGGCCGGCGACCAGGCCGAGGACTGAGAGCGCGGGTCGCCCGGTGCACGGTGACCGCGTCGACGCGTGGGCGTCCCGGCTGCCGTTCCTGGCGAAGTGGAGTGGACGTATGATCCAGATCAAGACCGCGCACGAGATCGAGCTGATGCGCGCCTCCGGGTTGGTCACGGCCGGGGCCATCAAGGCCGTCCGCGCCGCGGTCCGCCCAGGGGTGAGCACCGGCGAGCTCGACGCCATCGCCGAGGACCACATCCGGTCCGCAGGTGCCGTACCGAACTTCCTCGGCTACCACGGGTTCACCGGGACCATCTGCGCCTCGATCAACGACGAGGTCGTGCACGGCATCCCCGACCCGGACCGCAGGCTGGCCGAGGGCGACAACATCTCCATCGACTGCGGCGCCGTCCTGGCCGGCTGGCACAGCGACTCGGCGGTGACCGTGACGGTGGGGGAGGCCTCCGCCGGAGACGCCGAACTCCTCGCGGTGACCGAGCAGTCGATGTGGGCCGGACTGGCCAAGGCCATCGCCGGCGGGCGGCTGACCGACATCAGCCATGCGGTCGAGGAGTCGATCGTGGCGCACGAGCACCGGTACGGCATCGTCGACCACTACGGCGGGCACGGCATCGGCACCGAGATGCACCAGGACCCGCACGTGCTCAACTACGGCCGGGCGGGCCGCGGCCCCAAGCTGGTGCCGGGGCTGGTGCTGGCGATCGAGCCGATGGTGACCATCGGGGACCCCGCCACCGCCGAGCTGGACGACGGGTGGACCGTCGTCACCAAGGACGGGTCGCGCGCCGCGCACTTCGAGCACAGCGTCGCCATCACTGCCGAGGGCCCCTGGGTCCTCACCGCCGAGGACGGCGGCGTCGCCGGTCTCGCACCCTTCGGCGTCACTGCCCGCAGCTGAGGAAGGACCCCGTCGCCCCCCAACACGAGCTCCGCTCGCGCCGGGTCCCTGCGACGGGGCCGTGGTGGTGGTCACCGGAGCCGGGTTGGAGAGCTCGTCGTCCTGGGAGTACAGTGGCCGATGGCGTTCGCGCCGTCCGTCGTCCTGCTGTGGCCGCAGGGAGTCGGGCGCCCTCTGCGAGATCGCCCGCACCACCCCTCCAGTGCCATCTCCGGCGCTGAACCCAGTACGACCGCCCTGCCGGCTCCGGCATGGGCGCGAGCAGTTCGATCGAACGAGGAGGCCGTGTAGGCGTGGCAAAGAAGGACGGGGCCATCGAGGTCGAGGGTCGTGTCGTCGAGCCGCTTCCCAACGCGATGTTCCGGGTCGAACTGCAGAACGGGCACCGGGTGCTCGCCCACATCAGCGGCAAGATGCGGCAGCACTACATCCGCATCCTGCCCGAGGACCGCGTGGTCGTGGAGCTCTCGCCCTACGACCTGACCCGTGGGCGCATCGTCTACCGCTACAAGTAACCCACCGCCGGACGTGCCCCGAGGGGCTGGAGCCGGCGCTCGATCTACAGGAATGAGGGCGGCACCGGTGAAGGTCCAGCCGTCGGTGAAGAAGATCTGTGACAAGTGCAAGGTGATCCGCCGGCACGGCCGGGTCATGGTCATCTGCGAGAACGCCCGGCACAAGCAGCGCCAGGGCTGAGGGAGTACCTGAACATGGCACGTCTGGCTGGCGTCGACCTCCCCCGCGAGAAGCGGATGGAGATCGCACTCACCTACATCTACGGGATCGGGCCGACCTCGGCCAAGGCGACCCTGGCCGCGACGGGCGTCAGCCCGGACCTGCGCGCCAAGGACCTGTCCGACGAGGACCTGCTCAAGCTGCGCGACTACATCGACGAGCACTTCCGCGTCGAGGGCGACCTGCGCCGCGAGGTGGCCGCCGACATCCGCCGCAAGGTGGAGATCGGCTGCTACCAGGGGATCCGGCACCGCCGCGGTCTCCCGGTGCACGGGCAGCGCACCAAGACGAACGCGCGCTCGAGCAAGGGCCCGCGCAAGACCATCGCGGGCAAGAAGAAGGCCCGCTGACCCACGCTTGACGGCGCACCGCCGCAGGTCCGAGAGGGCCGGATCGGCGGTGTGCCTGCACCTGCACCACCCAGGCCACGAACACAGACTCAGACCGGAGAGAGATGCCTCCCAGGGCTCGCGCGGCAGCTGGCACCAAGAAGGTGCGCCGCAAGGAGAAGAAGAACGTCGCCCACGGCGCGGCGCACATCAAGAGCACCTTCAACAACACGATCGTGTCGATCACCGACCCCACGGGCAACGTGATCAGCTGGGCGTCCGCCGGGCACGTCGGGTTCAAGGGCTCCCGCAAGTCCACGCCGTTCGCGGCGCAGATGGCTGCGGAGAACGCTGCGCGCAAGGCCCAGGAGCACGGCATGCGCAAGGTCGACGTCTTCGTGAAGGGCCCGGGCTCCGGTCGCGAGACCGCGATCCGCTCCCTGCAGGCCACCGGCCTCGAGGTCGGGCAGATCCAGGACGTGACGCCGCAGCCGCACAACGGCTGCCGCCCCAAGAAGCGCCGCCGGGTCTGACCGGTCACTGACGAGACGAAACAGGAGTATTTGACGTGGCCCGTTACACCGGACCCGACTGCCGCATGTGTCGGCGCGAGAAGATGAAGCTGTTCCTCAAGGGCAGCAAGTGCGAGTCCCCGAAGTGCCCGATCGAGATCCGGCCCTACCCGCCGGGCGAGCACGGCCGGGGTCGCACCAAGGACAGCGAGTACCTGCTCCAGCTCCGCGAGAAGCAGAAGGCCCGCCGCATCTACGGCGTGCTGGAGAAGCAGTTCCGCGGCTACTACGAAGAGGCGAACAAGAAGTCGGGCAAGACCGGTGAGGTCCTGCTGCAGATCCTCGAGTCCCGCCTCGACAACGTGGTCTACCGGGCCGGCTTCGCCGAGACCCGGGACATGGCGCGCCAGTTCGTGCGCCACGGCCACATCAGGGTCAACGGTCGCAAGGTGGACATCCCGTCCTACCGCGTGACCGCGAACGACATCGTCGAGGTGTCGGCGAAGTCCGTCGAGATGGTCCCGTTCCAGCTCGCCCAGGCCCGCGCCGGGCAGCGGCCGGTGCCGCCGTGGCTGGAGGTCATCACCTCCCAGCTGCGGGTCCTGGTGCACAACATCCCGGCCCGTCAGGTGATCGACACCCCGGTCCAGGAGCAGCTGATCGTGGAGCTCTACTCCAAGTAACAGAAGGACCCCCCTGCCCCCCACCGCTCGCAAGCTCGCGGTAGGACCCTGCAGGGGGGCCGAAGGCGGGGCGGGTGGACCGATGTCCGCCCCGCCGGCACCACCCCCCTCACGGCGTCATATGGCGGTCGCCGGAGGACACGAAGGAGATCCACCATGCTCATCGCACAGCGTCCGACCCTCACCGAGGAGACCATCGACGCCCAGCGCTCACGGTTCGTCATCGAGCCGCTCGAGCCGGGCTTCGGTTACACCCTCGGCAACTCGCTGCGTCGCACCCTGCTGTCCTCGATCCCCGGCGCTGCTGTCACCAGCATCCGCATCGAGGGCACCCTGCACGAGTTCACCACCGTGCCGGGCGTCAAGGAGGACGTCACCGAGGTCATCCTGAACCTCAAGGGCCTCGTGGTCAGCTCCGACTCCGACGAGCCGGTGACCATGTACCTGCGCAAGCAGGGCCCGGGTGAGGTCACCGCCGCCGACATCGCGCCCCCGGCCGGTGTCGAGGTGCACAACCCCGACCTGCACATCGCCACGCTGAACGCGAAGGGCCGGCTCGAGATCGAGCTGGTCGTCGAGCGCGGCCGCGGCTACGTGCCGGCCACCCAGAACAAGCAGCCCGGCCAGGAGATCGGTCGCATCCCCGTCGACTCGATCTACTCCCCGGTGCTGAAGGTGACCTACGCCGTCGAGGCCACCCGCGTCGAGCAGCGCACCGACTTCGACCGCCTGGTCGTCGACGTCGAGACCAAGCCGTCGATGGAGCCCCGCGACGCGATCGCCAGCGCCGGCTCCACCCTCGTCGAGCTCTTCGGTCTGCTGCGCGAGCTGAACGTCGACGCCGAGGGCATCGAGGTCGGTCCGAGCCCGTCCGAGGCCGCCGACATCGCGAACTTCTCGATGCCGATCGAGGACATGGACCTCACCGTCCGGTCCTACAACTGCCTCAAGCGCGAGGGTGTGCACACCGTCGGGGAGCTCGTCACCCGCTCGGAGGCCGACCTGCTCGACATCCGCAACTTCGGTGCCAAGTCGATCGACGAGGTCAAGCTGAAGCTCGCGGCGATGGGCCTGGCGCTCAAGGACAGCCCGCCCGGGTTCGTCCCCACCTCGGTGGAGAGCTACGACGAGGGGTACGAGACCGACGCGTACCAGGGTGACGCCAGCTACGGCGACCCTGCCACGTACGACGAGACCGCGTACCAGGAGACCGAGCAGCTCTGAAGAAGGACCCCGCTGCCCCCCACCGCTCGCACGCTCGCGGTGGGGCCCGGCAGCGGGGCCACCTCGGGCCCGCCACACTGGTCCCGAACGCAGCACCGCACCCTGCACCACCGCGATGGACGACGCAGCCGGCACACGCCCGCCCGGCCGCCTGAGGAAGGACCGACATGCCCACCCCCACCAAGGGTCCCCGTCTCGGCGGGTCCCCCGCGCACGAGCGGCTGATGCTGGCCAACCTGGCCACCTCGCTGTTCGAGCACGGGCGGATCACCACCACCGAGGCCAAGGCCAAGCGGCTGCGCCCGTACGCCGAGAAGCTGGTGACCTTCGCCAAGCGCGGTGACCTGCACGCCCGCCGGCAGGTGATGACGGTGATCCGCGACAAGGACGTCGTCCACCACCTGTTCGCCGACATCGGCCCGCGCTACGAGAACCGGCCCGGTGGCTACACGCGCATCGTCAAGGTCGGTCCGCGCAAGGGCGACAACGCGCCGATGGCCGTCATCGAGCTCGTCGAGGCCCAGACGGTGGCCCAGCAGGCCGTCGGCGAGGCCGAGCGCGCCCGTGGCACCCGGTTCGCCGGTGCGTCCGCCGTCGGTGCCGGTGGCGCTTCCGCCGCCGGTGAGGTCACCGCCGACGCGACCGAGCCCGGCCTGGTCGACACCGACGTCACCACCGGCCCGGGTGGCGACACCAGCCCGGCCGTCGTGGCCGACGCCGAGGGGCTCGCGGAGGGTCAGGCCGTCGTCACCGACGTCTACAACCCCGACGGTGACCGTCAGGACGACGGCAACGTCACCCCGGAGCCGACCTCGGAGAACCTGGCCGTCGTCGACGACCCCGGCCTCAGCCCGGACGTGGCCGCCGCTGCCGCTGCCGAGGTGGAGGCCGCCGAGCTCAGCGACGCCGCGACCGCCGGCGTCCAGGCCCCCGGCGGCGAGCCCGAGGTCGACCCCAAGTGACCTCGACCGTCTCCTGACGGTCAGCTCCATGGAGCACCTGCACATCGACGAGCCCGCCACCGGCACCGGTGGCGGGCTCGTCCGCGTCCGGCTGGAGGTCAGCTACGACGGCACCGCGCTGCACGGTTGGGCCCGCCAGCCCGGTCAGCGCACCGTCCAGGGCGAGCTGGAGCTGGGGCTGGCGACGGTGCTGCGGCACGACGTGGACCTCACCGTGGCCGGGCGCACCGACGCAGGTGTCCACGCCGTCGGTCAGGTGGCGCACACCGACCTCCCCGCCGAGCTGTTCGCCGCGCACGAGAGCCGGTTGCTCAGGCGGCTGCGCGGCGTCCTGCCGGCGGACGTCGCCGTCACCGGCGCCCGGGTGGTCCGCCCCGAGTTCGACGCCCGCTTCGCCGCCCTCGCCCGGCACTACGTCTACCGGCTGACCGACGCCGACTCCGGGCCGCCGCCGCTGCGCCGGGCGGACACGGCCGCCTGGCCGCGCCGGCTGGACGCCTCCGCGATGCGGGTGGCCGCGGCGCTGCTGCTCGGCCAGCACGACTTCGCGGCCTTCTGCCGCCGGCGGGAGGGCGCCACCACCATCCGCACCCTGCTCGACCTGGACGTGTGCCGGGAGGGTGCGGTCATCGAGGTGCAGGCCTCGGCCGACGCGTTCTGCCACTCGATGGTGCGCAGCCTGGTGGGGGCACTCATCGCTGTCGGCGAGGGTCGTCGTCCGGCCGGCTGGCCCGCCTCCCTGCTGGCGATGACCAGCCGGGCCAACGACGTCCCTGTCGCGCCGGCCGGCGGGCTCACCCTCGTCCGGGTCGACTACCCGCCGGACGACGACCTGGCCGCTCGCGCCCTGGTCACCCGGGCCAGGCGCAGCTGACCCCTCAGCGGGCCATGGTGGCCGACATGGCCCTCAGGGGAGAGCGGCGACCGCCTCGGCGATCGGGGTGTCCCCGCTGACCAGCTCGACCACCTCGCCCCACTTCCCGGCGGCCAGCACCTCGGCGAGCACGGCAGCGACGTCGTCCCGCGGGACCTGTCCGCGGTCGACGCCGTGCCGCAGCGTCACCCGGCCCGTGCCCGGGTCGTCGGTCAGTCCGCCCGGTCGCACGATGGTCGTGTCGAGAGCGGGGCGCGGCAGGACGTGGTCCTCGGCGGCCAGCTTGGCCTGCAGGTAGGCGGCGAACTGCCGGTCCATGCCCGGCGGCGTGCCCTGGCGGGCCTGCTCGACCCCCATGGAGGAGACGAGCAGGTACGGGCGGACACCGGCGGCCTCCGCCGCGTCGGCCAGCAGCAGCGCCGCGCCGCGGTCGACGGTGTGCTTGCGCTCGACCCCGCTGCTGGGTCCGCCGCCCGCCGCGAACACGACCGCGTCGGCTCCCCGGACGACGGCGGCAACGTCCTCGACCGATGCCTGCTCCAGGTCGAGGACGACCGGTTCCACCCCGTCGGACTCCAGGTCCGCGCGGTGGTCGGGGTTCCGGACGATGCCGGCGACGGAGTCGCCCCGGCTGCTGAGCAACCGGCCCAGCCGGCGGGCGACCTGGCCATGGGCTCCTGCGATGACGACGCGCATGGCACCGGCCTACCCCACCGGCGTCCCGAGCAACACCCCTGGGGGCTCAGCCGTCCGCGGGAGGCCGCACGGTGTGCGCCCTCGCCCGGGCCAGCTCGACCGGGGTGTCGCAGTCCGTCCACGGGGCGGGGTGGTCCGGTGCGACGGCGGGCCGGTAGCGGCGGACCGCCAGCGGGGCGAGCACGCCGCGCAGCGGGGCGTGCGGGCGCGCGCCGGCGGTCGCGGCACGGAGCACGGGGGTGCTCCAGACACCGAGCAGCAGTTGGTCGCGGCCGGTGTCGTCGACGACGAGCACCCCATCGCCGGTCAGCCGCTCGCGCAGGGCCGTCACCACGTCGACGGTCACGAACGGGAGGTCGGCGGCGAGCACCGCGACGACCTCGGCGTCCCCGGCGGCGGCCAGACCTGCGGCCAGCGCGGGGACCGGCCCGCCGCCGGGCGGGGACTCCCGGACCAGCAGCACGCCGGTCGGCACCGGCTGCGGGGGCCCGACGACGACGCGGGGGACGGCGCCGTCCAGGGCGGCCAGGACGCTGTCGAGCATGGTGCGGCCGCCGACCTCCAGCTGCGGCTTCGGCCGGCCGCCCAGCCGGGCCGCCCGGCCGCCGGCCAGGACGACCGCGGCGAAGGGGGGCAGCGAGCTCATGCGGGAACGGTAGGGCGCTACCGGTGAGTACCGTCGGCTGCGTGGGAAGAGTCACCAGCCGCACCCCGGTGCTGCGCATCCGTGGGCCCGTGCACACCCGACGTCCGGACACGGTCGCCGCCGAGGAGCCGCTGGAGATCCGGCTCGGCGGCACCCCGCTCGCCGTGACGATGCGCACCCCGGGTGACGACTTCGACCTGGTGCACGGCTTCCTCGCCACCGAGGGGGTCATCGCCTCGGCCGCCGACATCGCCGGGCTGCGGTACTGCAACTCGGTCGACGACGAGGGGCGGAACACCTACAACGTGGTCGACGTCGACCTCGCCCCCGGCGTCGAGACGCCGGACACCGCGCTGGACCGGAACTTCTACACCTCGAGCTCCTGCGGGGTGTGCGGCAAGGCGAGCATCGACGCAATCCGCACGAAGACCGCCTACGACGTCCGCGCGGACGACACCCGCCTGTCGCTGGAGACCCTGCTCGCGTTGCCCGACCGGCTGCGCGCCGCCCAGCAGGTCTTCGACAAGACCGGTGGGCTGCACGCCGCCGGCCTGTTCACCGCCGACGGCGACCTCGTCGCGCTGCGGGAGGACGTCGGCCGGCACAACGCGGTGGACAAGGTCGTCGGCGACGCGGTCCGCGAGGGCCGGGTCCCGCTGGCCGGGCACGTGCTGATGGTGAGCGGGCGGTCGTCGTTCGAGCTGACCCAGAAGGCGGCGATGGCCGCGGTGCCGGTGCTGGCCGCGGTGTCCGCCCCCAGCTCGCTGGCGGTGGAGCTGGCCGCCGACGTCGGCATCACCCTGATCGGCTTCCTCCGCGGCGACGGCTGCAACGTCTACACCCACCCCGAACGCCTGGTGCTGGACTGAGTGGAGTGCCACGGGCGCGGAGAGCGCGCCGTGGCACTCCACTCAGTGGTCGCCGCCGCGGAGCTGGCTGACCACGTGCGGGAGCAGCGGGCCGAGTACCGCCAGCCCGTCGCGGACGCCGCCGGTGGAGCCGGGCAGGTTCACGATCAGCGTCCGGCCCGCCGTCCCGGCCGTGCCGCGGGACAACACCGAGGTGGGGACGCTCGGCTCGCCGTACCGGCGCACGGCCTCGGCGATGCCGGGGGCCTCCCGCTCGAGCACCACGCGGGTCGCCTCGGGCGTGACGTCGGTGGGGGACAACCCGGTGCCGCCGGTGGTGAGGACGACGTCGGTGCCGGACGCGACCGCCTCGCGCAGCACCTCGACGAGCGCGTCGACGTCGTCCCGGCACACGTGCGGGCCGTCGACGGTGAACCCCAGGGACTGCAGCCCCTCGGCGAGGGCCTGCCCGCTGCGGTCGGGGTAGACCCCGGCCGAGGCGCGGTTGGAGGCGGTGACGACGACCGCGCGGGCGTCGGCGGGGAGCTCGCTCACCGGACCCAGTCGCCCTTCTTGCCGCCGGACTTGCTGAGCAGCCGGACGTCGGTGATGACCGCCCGCGGGTCGACGGCCTTGACCATGTCGATGACGGTGAGCCCGGCGACGGCGACCGAGGTCAGCGCCTCCATCTCCACCCCCGTGCGGTCGGCGGTGCGGGCGGTGGCGGTGATCTCCACGGCGTCGTCGGCGACCTCGACGTCCACGGTCACCCCGTGCAGGGCGATCGGGTGGCACAGCGGCACCAGGTCCGGCGTCCGCTTGGCACCCATGATCCCGGCGATCCGGGCCACCGCGATCGCGTCGCCCTTGGGCACGCCCGCTCCGCGCAGCAACTCGATGACCTCCGGG
This sequence comes from Modestobacter altitudinis, assembly GCF_005930475.1. Lineage (GTDB taxonomy): Bacteria > Actinomycetota > Actinomycetes > Mycobacteriales > Geodermatophilaceae > Modestobacter > Modestobacter altitudinis. The sequence continues at coordinate 91,052 of NZ_SJEW01000002.1, read as the reverse complement.
CTCACCAGGACCCGGCCGGCCGCCGTCGCCACCCGCTCGGTCACCGTCTTGGCGGTGACGTCGACCATCCGGGCGGCGCCGGTCTCGTCGACGTGGGTCAGTCGTGCCTCGGTCATTGCAGTACACATCCGTTCGTCTCCGTCAGCGTTCCGCTCCTCGGTCGCTGGCGCTCCCTGCGATGCTCGCGCAGGCGTCGACTCACTGGAGGGCTCCTTCGATCAGGACGACGACGACCTCGGCGCCCTCAGGCAGCTCGGTGACGTCCTCGGGGACGACGACCAGGCAGTTGGCGCGCGCCAGGTGGGCGACCAGGTGCGACCCCGGCCCGCCGACCTGGGTGACGACCTCGCCGTCGAAGCGGCCGCGCAGGAACTGCCGGCGACCGGCGGGGGAGCGCAGCGCCGTGGTCAGCCGGGCGGTGGTGCGCAGCCGGTCGGGGGAGGTGTGCCCGAGCGCGCGGCGCAGGGCCGGGCGCACGAACACCTCGAAGGAGACGAACGAGCTCACCGGGTTGCCCGGCAGGGTGACGACCGGGACCCCGTCGACGGTGCCCGCGCCCTGCGGCCCACCGGGCTGCATCGCGACCTTGGCGAACTCCACCGTGCCCAGCCCGCGGAAGGCGTCCTTGACCACCTCGTAGGCGCCGGCGCTCACGCCACCGCTGGTGACCAGCAGGTCCGCGCCGGCCAGCTCGGCCCGCACGGTGGTGAGGAACTGGTCGACGTCGTCGGGGACGAAGTGCAGCGTCGCGGCGTCGCCCCCTGCGTCGGCGACGGCGGCGGCGAGCAGCACCGAGTTCGACTCGTAGATCTGCCCGGGCTGCAGCGGCCGGCCGGGCTCGACCAGCTCGCTGCCGGTGGAGAGCACCAGCACCCGGGGACGCCGGCGCACCGGCACCGCCGCGTACCCGACGGCCGCGGCGAGGCCGAGCTGTGCCGCGCCCAGGGCGGTCCCGGCCGGCAGCGCCAGGTCACCGGCGCGGATGTCCTCCCCGGCGTGCCGCAGGTGGGTGCCGACCTCCGGGGAGCCGGAGATGGTGACGACGTCGGTGGCCCCGTCGGTGCGCTCCACCGGGACGACGACGTCGGCACCCTCGGGCAGCGGGGCGCCGGTCATGATCCGGTGCACCGTGCCGGGGAGCAACGGGGGGATGTCGGTGCGGCCCGCGGGGAGGTCGGCGCCGACGGGCAGCCGGACGGGAGCCGCCTCGCTCGCCGTCCTGACCTCGGCGTGCCGGGCGGCGTAGCCGTCCATCGCGGAGTTGGCGAACCCGGGCAGCGAGACCAGCGCGGGCAGGTCGCGGGCGACCACCCGCCCGGCTGCCGCCGCGAGCGGGACCTCCTCGACCGGCAGGGCGGCGAGCAGCCCGGTCACCACCGCCTGGTGTTCCTCGACCGTGCGCACCCGTCCATCCTGGCCGATGGGCGCGACCGGGGGCACAGCGGTTAGCGTTCCGGCGGCAGCGCAGGGAGCGAGGAGGAGACGTGGCCGAGATCGACCGGATGCTCGAGGCGAACGAGCGGTGGGCCGGGCAGTTCGGGGGCAGCAGGCCGGTGCGCCCGGCGCGGAAGGTCGCCGTCGTGGCGTGCATGGACTCCCGGATCCCGTTGTTCGGGGTGCTGGGCCTGGAGATCGGGGACGCGCACGTCATCCGCAACGCCGGCGGCGTCATCACCGAGGACGTCATCCGGTCGCTGACCCTCAGCCAGCACGCACTGGGCACGCGCGAGATCGTCCTGGTCCACCACACCGACTGCGGGTTGCAGACCACCGACGACGTCGCCTTCGCCGACACCGTCGAGCGGGCCACCGGCCGCCGCCCGCCGTGGGCCACCCGCACCTTCACCGACGTGGACGCCGACGTCCGGGAGTCCATGCGGCTGGTCCGCGAGAGCCCCTACCTGCTGTCGCACGAGGTGCGCGGCACCGTCTACGACGTCGCGACCGGTCGGCTCCGCGAGGTCGACTGAGCTCGGCTGGTATCGTGCTCGGTTGGTGCGCGACGCCGGCTGGTGCGCGCGTGCCCGGGGCCCTCGATCTGATCGGGCTGCCTCACGTCTCCCGTGTTCGGTGAGGCGACTCCACCAGCCGCCCGCCAGACGACGACGAAGGACAGTGAGCCTCGTGCGCACGTACGCCCCCAAGCCCGGTGAGATCACCCGGGCCTGGCACGTCATCGACGCCACCGACGTGGTGCTCGGTCGACTCGCCAGCCAGACCGCGATCCTCCTGCGCGGCAAGCACAAGCCCCAGTTCGCTCCGCACGTCGACGCCGGCGACTTCGTCGTCATCGTCAACGCGGGCAAGGTGGCCCTCACCGGCTCCAAGCGCGACGCCAAGATCGCCTACCGGCACTCCGGCTACCCGGGTGGTCTGCGGGCGATCAACGTCGGCGACGAGCTGAAGACCCGCCCCGACCGCGTCATCGAGCGCGCCGTCAAGGGGATGCTGCCGCACAACACGCTGGGCCGGCAGATGCTCTCCAAGCTCAAGGTCTACGCCGGGCCTGAGCACCCGCACTCCGCCCAGCAGCCCCAGACCTTCGAGATCAAGCAGGTGGCCCAGTGACCAGCGCACTGACCGTGACCGACGCCGACGGGCGTCCCATCCAGACCGTCGGCCGTCGCAAGGAGGCCATCGTCCGGGTGCGTCTCCTCCCCGGCACCGGCCAGTTCAAGCTCAACGGCCGCACCATCGAGGAGTACTTCCCCAACAAGGTGCACCAGCAGCTCATCCGTGAGCCGTTCGTGATCCTGGAGAAGGGCGAGCAGTACGACGTCGTCGGCATCCTGCACGGTGGCGGCGTCAGTGGTCAGGCCGGCGCGCTGCGCCTGGCGATCGCCCGCGCGCTCATCGAGATCGAGCCCGACGACCGCCCGGCGCTGAAGAAGGCCGGCTTCCTGACTCGTGACCCCCGTGTCACCGAGCGCAAGAAGTACGGGCTGAAGAAGGCCCGCAAGGCGCCCCAGTACTCCAAGCGCTGACCGGTACGTCCGTGGGTCGCCTGTTCGGGACCGATGGCGTCCGTGGCCTGGCCAACGCCGATCTGACGCCGGAACTGGCGCTCTCGGTGGCCCGGGCGGCCGCCAGCGTGCTCGCCGACCGCGACGGGACCTCGCGTCCCGTCGCGGTCGTCGGCCGCGACCCCCGCGCGAGCGGGGAGATGCTCGAGGCGGCGGTGGTCGCCGGCCTGGCCAGCGCCGGGGCCGAGGTGCTCCGCGCTGGCGTGCTGCCGACGCCGGCCATCGCCCACCTCACCGGCCGCACCGAGGCCGACCTCGGCGTCATGATCTCGGCCAGCCACAACCCGATGCCCGACAACGGCATCAAGTTGTTCAGCCGGGGTGGGCACAAGCTGCCCGACGCCGTCGAGGCAGCGATCGAGCGGCGCATCGCCGGGCGCGAGGGCATCGACCACCGCCCGACGGGCGGGGGCATCGGCCGCGTCCGTGACCTGGACGGCGCGGCCGAGGACTACACCGCCCACGTGCTGTCGGCGCTGCGCGAGCCGCTGCGCGGGCTGCGCGTGGTCGTCGACTGCGCGCACGGTGCGGCCTCTCGCGCCGCCCCCGAGGTCTACCGCCGGGCCGGTGCCCAGGTGCAGGTCATCGGTGGCGAGCCCGACGGCTGGAACATCAACGACGGCATCGGCTCGACCCACCTGGGTCCGCTGAAGGAGGCCGTCGCCCGGCACGGCGCGGACATCGGCATCGCCCACGACGGCGACGCCGACCGCTGCCTGGCCGTCACCGCCCAGGGCGACGTCGTCGACGGCGACGCGATCCTGGCGATCTGCGCCCTGGCGCTGCACGAGAGCGGCAACCTGACCAACGACACCGTCGTCGCCACCGTGATGAGCAACCTCGGCTTCCACCACACCATGCGGCAGGCCGGCATCGCGGTGCAGACGACGGCGGTCGGCGACCGGTACGTGCTGGAGGCGCTGCACTCGCGGGGCTTGTCCCTCGGTGGCGAGCAGAGCGGTCACCTGGTCTTCCTGGACTGGGCCACCACCGGCGACGGGCTGCTCACCGGCCTGGCGCTGCTGTCCCGGATGAGCGCCACCGGCGCCTCGCTCGCCGAGCTCGCCTCGGTGGTGCACCGGCTGCCGCAGACGCTGGTCAACGTGCCGGTCACCGACCGGCTGGCGGTCGCGGCGAGCGACGAGGTCGCCGCGGCGGTCAACGACGTCGAGGCCGAGCTCGGTGACACCGGCCGGGTCCTGCTGCGCCCCTCGGGCACCGAGCAGCTGGTCCGGGTGATGGTCGAGGCCCCCACCCAGGAGCAGGCCGACGCCGTCGCCGCGCGGCTGGCCGAGGTCGTCGCCGCCACGAGGTGACGACCTCCACCCCATGGTGTGAGGCTGTGACCCCCTCACCGCCGGTATCGTCAGGCGAATGTGCGGCATCGTGGGTTACGTCGGTCCGCAGGACTCCCTGGACGTCGTCCTGGAGGGCCTGCGCCGGCTGGAGTACCGGGGTTACGACTCGGCAGGCGTCGCCGTCCTGTCCGACGGACGGCTGAGCACCGCCAAGAAGGCCGGCAAGCTGGCCAACCTGGAGAAGGTGCTCATCGAGGAGGCGCTGCCGGCCTCGACGATCGGGATCGGGCACACCCGCTGGGCCACCCACGGCGGCCCGACCGACCGGAACGCGCACCCGCACGTGTCGGCCGACGGCCAGGTCGCCGTCGTCCACAACGGCATCATCGAGAACTTCGTCCCGCTGCGCGCCGAGATCGAGGCGACCGGTGTCGAGTTCTCCTCCGAGACCGACACCGAGGTGGTCGCCCACCTGCTCGCGGCGGTCTACGCCGAGACCCCGGCCGGGCCGGGCCGACTGGCCGAGGCGATGCGCGCGGTCAGCCGTCAGCTGGAGGGCGCCTTCACCCTGGTCGCCACGCACGCCGCGGAGCCCGACACGCTCGTCGCCTCGCGGCGGAACAGCCCGCTGGTCGTCGGTGTCGGCGAGGGCGAGTACTTCCTCGGCTCCGACGTCGCCGCGTTCATCGCGCACACCCGCAACGCCCTCGAGCTCGGCCAGGACCAGGTCGTCGAGCTGCACCGCGAGCGCGGGGTGACGGTCACCGACTTCACCGGCACCGTCGTGGAGCCCACCGCCTACAGCGTCGACTGGGACGCCGCGGCCGCCGAGAAGGACGGCTACGACTGGTTCATGCTCAAGGAGATCGCCGAGCAGCCCAAGGCGGTCGCCGACACGCTGCTGGGCCGGCTGAGCGACACCGGCGCGCTGGTCCTGGACGAGCTGCGGCTGTCCGAGCAGGAGCTGCGCGACGTCGACAAGGTCTTCGTCGTCGCCTGCGGCACGGCCTACCACGCCGGGCTGATCGCCAAGTACGCCATCGAGCACTGGACCCGGATCCCGGTCGAGGTCGAGCTGGCCAGCGAGTTCCGCTACCGCGACCCGGTGCTGGACCGCTCCACGCTGGTCGTGGTGGTCAGCCAGTCCGGCGAGACGATGGACACGCTGATGGCGCTGCGGCACGCCAAGGAGCAGAAGGCCAAGGTGCTGGCCATCTGCAACGCCAACGGGTCGACCATCCCGCGGGAGTCCGACGCCGTCCTGTACACCCACGCCGGTCCCGAGGTCGCCGTCGCCTCGACCAAGGGGTTCCTGACCCAGGTCGTCGCCTGCTACCTGGTCGGTGCCTTCCTCGCCCAGGTCCGCGGGGTCAAGTACGCCGACGAGGTCGCCGCGATCGTCGACGACCTGCGCGCGCTGCCGGACAAGGTGACCGAGGTGCTCACCACCATGGAGCCAGTCCGCGAGCTCGCCCGGTCCCTGGCCACCGAGGGCACCCTGCTCTTCCTCGGCCGGCACGTCGGCTACCCGGTGGCCCTCGAGGGTGCGCTCAAGCTCAAGGAGCTGGCCTACATCCACGCGGAGGGCTTCGCGGCCGGCGAGCTCAAGCACGGGTCGATCGCGCTCATCGACCAGGGCACCCCGGTCGTGGTGATCGTCCCGTCGCCGCTGAGCCGCGAGTCGGTGCACGGCAAGGTGGTCAGCAACATCCAGGAGGTGCGGGCCCGCGGGGCGCGCACCATCGTGATCGCCGAGGAGGGCGACGAGGACGTCGTGCCCTTCGCCGACCACCTCATCCGGGTGCCGCGGACGCCGACCCTGCTGGCCCCGGTGGTCACCACCGTGCCGCTGCAGGTGCTGGCCTGCGAGATCGCCGCCACCCGCGGCCTGGACGTCGACCAGCCGCGCAACCTGGCCAAGTCCGTCACGGTGGAGTGACGGGCCGCGCCGGGATCAGCTGACCTGATCGTCGTTGCTCCTGGCTCACGGCACACCGTGAGCCAGGAGCACGTGCGGTGAGCCAGGACGCCGCCAGGCACACTGACCGCGTGATCATCGGGGTCGGGATCGACGTGTGCCCGGTCGAGCGGTTTGCGGCGTCGCTGGTCCGGACGCCGGGGCTGCGCGACCGGCTGTTCACCGCCGCGGAGCAGCTCACGCCGTCCGGGACCGAGCGCAGCGGTGAGTCGCTGGCCGCCCGGTTCGCGGCCAAGGAGGCACTGGCCAAGGCCCTCGGCGCGCCGGGCCACCTGCTCTGGCACGACGCCGAGGTGGTCGTGGGGGAGCGGGGGCGGCCGCACCTGGAGGTCCGCGGCACCGTCGCCGAGCGGGCCGCGGAGCTCGGCGTCACCGCCTGGCACGTGTCCCTCAGCCACGACGGAGGCCTGGCGTCCGCCGTGGTCATCGCCGAGGGCGGCACGCCGTGACCGGGCTGTTCACCGCCGCCCAGGTGCGCGGCGCCGAGCAGGCCGCGATGGCCGGCCTCCGCCCCGGCGTGCTCATGCAGCGCGCCGCCACCGGGCTGGCCACGGTCTGCCTCGGGCTGCTGGGCCGGGCGCACGGCGTCCGGGTCGTGCTGCTGGTCGGCTCCGGTGACAACGGCGGTGACGCGCTGTTCGCCGGCGCCGCCCTCGCGGCCCGCGGGGCGCAGGTCACCGCCGTGCTGCTCGCCCCCGAGCGCGCGCACGCCGCGGGCGTGGCCGCCCTCCGGCGGGCCGGCGGCCGGTTCGGCGGGGCCGACGCCCTCGCCCGGGCCGACCTGGTCCTCGACGGGATCGTCGGCATCGGCGGCTCCGGTGGGCTCCGGGACGACGCCGTGGCACTGGTGCGCGCGGCGGTGGCCGGGCCCGGCCTGCTGGTGGCGGTCGACGTCCCCAGCGGGGTCGCCGCCGACACCGGGGACGTGCCCGGTGAGGCGTTCCCCGCCCAGCACACGGTGACCTTCGGCGCGGTGAAGACCGGTCTCGTCGTCGGCGCGGGCCGCGGGTACGCCGGGACCGTGCACCTGGTCGACATCGGGCTCGGACCGCACCTGCCGGCACCGGACGCCGAGCAGCTCACCGACGCCGACGTCGCCGTCCACCTGGACCCACCCGGCGCCGGCGACGACAAGTACTCCCGGGGCGTGGTCGGCGTCATCGCCGGCTCGGCCACCTACCCCGGCGCCGGCGTGCTCTGCACCGGCGCCGCGCTGCGCGCCCGCCCGGGCCTGGTCCGCTACGCCGGCACCGCCGCCGGGGGCGTGCAGGCAGCCTGGCCCGAGGCGCTGGTCACCTCCGGCCGGCCAGGAGCCGCCGGCCGCGTGCAGGCCTGGGTCGTCGGACCCGGGATGGGCACCGACGACGCCGCCCGCAGCGTGCTGGCCGAGGTGCTGGCCACCGACCTCCCGGTGGTCGTCGACGCCGACGCGCTGACCCTGGTCGCCCGGCACCCCGAGCTGGTGGGGGACCGGTCGGCGCCGACCGTGCTCACCCCGCACGACCGGGAGTTCGCCCGGCTCTTCGGGGAGGTGGGCAGCGACCGGGTCGCCGCCGCCCGCCGCGGGGCCACCTCACTCGGCTGCACGGTGCTGCTCAAGGGCGACGCCACCGTGGTCGCCGACGCCGACGGCAGCACCTACGTCAACGCCACCGGCACCTCGTGGCTGGCCACCGCCGGCACCGGGGACGTGCTCGCGGGCGTCCTCGGCGCGTTCCTGGCCAGCGGGCTGGCCCCGGCGGAGGCGGCGGCGGTCGCCGCGCACGTGCACGGTCGGGCCGGGCAGCTGGCCGCCGAGCAGGGCCCGCTGATCGCCGGTGACCTGGTGCGGTCCCTGCCACGGACGCTCGCCCGGCTGCGCGGCGCGACCGGCTGATCCCGGCCGCCTGGGAGAGTGGGCCCGTGACACAGGTGCAGCAGGAGCTCGGCAGCCGGGCCGAGGTGGTCGTCGACCTGGACGCGATCGCGGCCAACACCGCCGCGCTCCGCGAACGGGTGGACCGCCCGCTGATGGCGGTCGTCAAGGCCGACGCCTACGGTCACGGCCTGGTCCCCGCCGCCCGTGCGGCGCTCGCCGGCGGCGCCGACGCGCTCGGGGTGACGGTGCTGGAGGAGGCGCTGGCACTGCGCGCGGCCGGGGTCACCGCGCCGCTGCTGTCCTGGCAGCACGCGCCGGGGGAGGACTACGCCGCCGGCCTGACCGCGGACGTCGAGCTGTCGGTCAACGCCGAGTGGGCGCTGGCCGAGGTGGTCGACGCGGCCCGTGCCACCGGCCGGACCGCCCGGGTCCAGCTGTTCGCCGACACCGGGCTCTCCCGCGAGGGCGCCCCCCCGCAGGCCTGGCCCGGTCTGGTGGCCGCGGCCGCACTGGCCCAGGCCGGGGGCGAGATCGTCGTCACCGGGCTGTGGAGCCACCTGGCCTACGCCGACGCTCCCACCCACCCGACCATCGGCGCCCAGGTGCGGGTGTTCGAGGAGGCCGTGGCGCTGGCCCGGCGGGCCGGCCTCACCGACGCCCGCCGGCACCTGGCGAACTCCGCGGCCACCATCGCGCTGCCGGAGACCTGGTACGACATGGTCCGCCCCGGGGTCGCGGTCTACGGCCTGGACCCGCTCGGCGGCGACCCGGGGCAGTACGGCCTCCGCCCGGCGATGACCGTGCAGGCCCGGGTCGCGCTCACCAAACGGGTGCCAGCCGGCACCGGCGTCTCCTACGGCCACACCTACGCGACGGGCGCGGAGACGACGCTCGCGCTGGTCCCGGTCGGCTACGCCGACGGTGTGCCGCGGGCGGCCGGCAACCGGGCCCCCGTGCTCGCCGCCGGTGCCCGGCGGACCATCGCCGGCCGGGTCTGCATGGACCAGTTCGTGCTCGACGTCGGCGACGACCCGATCGCCCCCGGGGACGCCGTCGTGCTATGGGGCGCCGGGGACCACGGCGAGCCGACCGCCCAGCAGTGGGCCGACGCGCTGGACACCATCCACTACGAGCTCGTCACCCGGGTCGGTGGCCGCTTCCGCCGCCGCCACGTCGGCACGGCCGGGACGGCGTGACGGTGCACCCGCACATCAGCAGGACGGCGGGCCTGATCGGCGCCGCCGTCGGTCTGGCCGCCGCCGGGACGGCGGTCGGGGTCGCGGTCACCCGCTCGGCCACGTCCGCGGTGCGGGCCAACCAGCTCGCCGGGCAGGCGGGGGACGACGGCCGGCCGATCGCCGCCGTGCCCGCGGGGGAGCTGCGCCAGCAGGACCCGCTGGGCGCCGAGAGCCGCACCGCTGACCGGACGGCGCTGGTCCAGACCGAGGACGGGGTGCTGCTGTCGGTCGAGGAGATCGGACCGCTCGACGCCCCGCTGACCGTCGTCTTCGTGCACGGCTACGCGCTGTCGATGGCGTCCTGGACGTTCCAGCGCCGCGACCTCGCCGCCGAGGTGGCCACCGCCAACGGCCACCGTCCCCGCGCCCGGCTGGTGTTCTACGACCACCGGGGGCACGGCGGGTCCGGCCGGGGGGACGCCGCGCACGCCACCATCGACCAGCTGGCCGCCGACCTCGAGACGGTGCTCGACGCGCGGGTGCCGCGCGGGCCGGTGGTGCTGGTCGGGCACTCGATGGGCGGCATGACCGTGCTGACCCTGGCGCAGCGGCGCCCTGAGCTGTTCGGCACCCGGATCGCCGGCGTCGCGCTGGTCTCCACCTCCAGCGGCAACCTCGCCGACCTCGACTTCGGCCTGCCGCAGCTGCTGACCCGGCTGCGCGCCGCGGTGCTGCCGGTGGCCGCCTGGACCATGCGGCGCCGTCCGGTGTTCGCCGAGCAGACCCGCAGGCTGGCCAAGGGGATCGTCTCGGCGGCCACCTGGTCGCTGTCGTTCTCCTCGACCGACGTCGACCCGGCGCTCGGGCGCTACGTCGACGCGATGATCGGCGGCACCCCGGTCGACGTCATCGCCGAGCTGTACCCGGCCATCGCCGGCCTGGACGCCAGCGGGGCGATCGAGCCGCTGCGCCGGGTGCCGACCCTGGTCCTCACCGGCGACGCGGACAAGATGATCCCGGCGGCGCACAGCGAGGAGCTGGTCAGCCAGCTGCCGGACACGCAGTTCGTCGTCGTCCCCGGCGCGGGGCACCTGGTGCTGCTGGAGAAGCCCGCCGAGGTCACCGCCGCGCTGTCGGAGCTGCTCCGCCGGGTCGCTGCCGAGCGCGGGTCCGTGCGACCGAGCTGACCGCCGTAGGGTGCGGGGGTGGCCGCCCTCCGACCGCCCCGCCTCGACGCGACCGCCGACGAGGTCGCCCGGACCGCCGCCGCGGCGCCGGACTGGGCCGCGCTGGCCGACGTCGCGCGCTCCTGCGTCGCCTGCCCGGAGCTCGCGGCGACCAGGCAGCACGTGGTCGTCGGCGACGTCCCGGCCGGGGGCCGGCCCCGGCTGGTGCTCATCGGCGAGGCGCCGGGCGCCACCGAGGACGAGACCGGCCGACCGTTCGTCGGCAGGTCCGGGGCGCTGCTGGACCAGCTGCTCGCCGAGGCGGGGCTGGACCGCGGGGAGGCCGCGGTGCTCAACATCGTGAAGTGCCGGCCGCCGGGCAACCGCACGCCGAAGACCCCCGAGGTGGCCCGGTGCAGCGGCTGGCTGCACCGCCAGCTCGAGCTGCTCGACGCCCGGGTGGTGGTGGCGCTGGGGCTGTCCTCGGCGAAGTGGTTCCTGGGTCCGCGGACCAAGCTGGCCGACGCGCGCGGCCGGCCGCACGAGGTCGACGGGCGCGCGGTCTGGGCGACCTACCACCCGTCGGCGGCGATCCGCTTCGGACCGAACGGCGCCCCGCGCGCCGCGCTGCTCGCCGACCTGACCGCCGTGGCCGGGACGCTGTGAGGCGCGACCGCGAGCTGCCCACGATCGCCGACACCCAGGCGTTCGGCCGTGAGCTCGCCGCGCTGCTGCGGCCCGGCGACCTCGTCGTGCTGGCCGGTCCGCTGGGTGCCGGGAAGACGGCGCTCACCCAGGGCATCGGGGCCGGCCTCGGCGTGCGGGGGCCGGTCACCTCGCCGACGTTCGTGCTGGCCCGGGTGCACCGCGGCGGCCGGGTGCCGCTGGTGCACGTGGACGCCTACCGGCTGGCCGGCATGGCCGACGTCGACGACCTGGACCTCGACGCCACCACCGAGGAGGCGGTGACCGTCGTGGAGTGGGGGCACGGCCTCGTCGAGCAGCTCGCCGACGAGCACCTCGTGGTCGAGCTGGACCGCCGGGACGACGACGTCCGCACGGCCCGGCTCGTGCCCGTGGGCCCCGGCTGGGAGCAGCGGCTGGCCGACGCGGCCTAGGCTGGGCAGTCGTGCTCGTCCTCGCCCTCGACACCGCCACCCCGACCCTCGTCGCCGGCCTGGCGCGCTGGTCGGACGACCACGGCGCGCAGGTGCTCGCCGAGCGGGCGCTGCCCTCGGGCAACCGGCACGCCGAGCTGCTCACCCCGACCATCCGCGAGGTGCTGGCGGTGGCCGGGGTCCGGGTGCCCGAGCTGGACGCGGTCGTCGTCGGGTTGGGCCCCGGGCCCTTCACCGGCCTGCGGGTGGGCATCGTCACCGCCGCCGCGCTCGGGGACGTCGTCGGACCGGTCCACGGGGTCTGCTCGCTGGACGCCATCGGCGACGGTGCCCGCTCGGTGGTCACCGACGCCCGGCGCAAGGAGGTCCACTGGGCCGTCTACGGCGCCGACGGGCAGCGGGTCGCCGGACCGGGCGTCGACCGGCCCGAGGACGCCCCGGTGACCGGGCCGGTGGTGGGCGACGTCCGGTTCACCGAGCGGCTCGGCCGGCCGGTGGCCGCGGCCGAGGTGACGACGGCGGGGCTGCTGCGGGCCGCGGCACCGCTGCTGGACCAGCCGCCCGCCCCGCTCGAGCCGCTGTACCTGCGCCGTCCGGACGCCGTCCCGCCGGCCGCCCGCAAGGCGGTGAGCCGGTGACCGTGTCGCTGCGACCGATGACGGCCGACGACCTCCGCGTGGTGATGCGGCTGGAGGAGGAGCTCTTCGCGCCCGACACCTGGACCCGGTCGATGTACCTGGAGGAGCTGGGGCTGACCGACACCCGCTGCTACCTCGTCGCTGTCGACGGGGACGAGGTGGTCGGTTACGCCGGGCTCATCGCCTACCCGGACGAGGCGCACATCGCCACCATCGGCGTCACCGCGGTCCGGCAGGGCGAGGGCATCGGCGGGACGCTGCTGGACGCGCTGCTCGCCGAGGCCGACCGGCGCAGCCCGGTGGTGCTGCTGGAGGTCCGGGCCACCGACGAGGCCACCCAGGGCCTGTACCGGCGGCGGGGCTTCCGGCCCATCGGCGTGCGGCCCCACTACTACCCACTGAGCGGCGAGGACGCCGTCGTGATGCGCAGGGAGCTGCCATGACCGCCCCGTTGGTGCTGGGGTTCGAGACCTCCTGCGACGAGACCGGGATCGGCCTGGTGCGCCGGCAGACGCTGCTCTCCGACGCGCTCGCGACGTCGAGCCCTGCGCACGAGCGGTTCGGCGGCGTCGTCCCGGAGATCGCCAGCCGGGCGCACCTGGAGGCGATGGTCCCGACGGTGCACAGGGCGCTGTCGGACGCCGGGGTGACGCTGCGCGACGTCGATGCGATCGCGGTGACCGCCGGTCCGGGCCTCACCGGGGCGCTGCTGGTGGGCGTCGCGGCGGCCAAGGCCTACGCGCTCGCCCTCGACGTCCCGCTGTACGGGGTGAACCACCTCGCCGCGCACGTCGCCGTCGACGAGCTGGAGCACGGCCGGCTGGCCGAGCCCTCGATCGCCATGCTCGTCTCCGGCGGGCACAGCTCGCTGCTGCTGGTGCCCGACCTCGCCCAGGACGTGCAGGAGCTCGGCCGGACCATCGACGACGCCGCGGGGGAGGCCTTCGACAAGGTGGCCCGGGTGCTGGGCCTGCCCTTCCCCGGCGGCCCGCACGTCGACCGCGCCGCCACCGAGGGCGACCCGCGCTCGATCGCCTTCCCCCGCGGCCTGACCGGCCCGCGGGACGCCGTCTACGACTTCTCCTTCTCCGGCCTGAAGACGGCGGTCGCCCGCTGGGTCGAGGCGCGGGAGCGGGCCGGCGAGCCGGTGCCGGTGGCCGACGTGTCCGCGGCGTTCCAGGAGGCGGTCGTCGACGTGCTGACCGCCAAGGCGGTGCGGGCCTGTCGGGACCACGGCCTGGACCACCTCGTCATCGGCGGCGGGGTGGCGGCCAACTCGCGGCTGCGGGCGCTGGCGCAGGAGCGCTGCGACGCCGCCGGCATCGTGCTGCGGGTGCCCAGCCGGCGGCTGTGCACCGACAACGGCGCGATGGTGGCCGCACTCGGGTCCCGGCTGGTGGAGGCGGGCGTCGCCCCCTCCGCCGTCGACCTCGGCGCGGACAGCTCGCTGCCCATCGAGGTGGTCTCCCGCTGAGGGCAGACGTGGCCACTTCTGCCCTCAGGGGTGCCCGCAGAGCAGGACGGTGGGGGCGCCGGCGACCCGGGTGACGACGACGACCGCCGTCGCCCCGCCCGGGCCGCGGAGCTGCCTGGCCAGCGTCTCCGGCTCGATCGGGGAGCCCCGCTTCTTCACCGTCACCCGGCCGATGCCCCGGCTGCGGAGCAGGGCCTTCAGCTTCTTCAGGTTGAACGGGACGACGTCGGTGACCGGGTAGGAGGTCACCCACGGGGAGACGGCGGGGGAGTCGCCGGTCAGGTAGGCGATCGTCGGGTCGACCAGCGTCGCGTCCAGCTCCGTGGCGACGACGGCGACCAGGCCGGAGCGGATCACCGCCGGGTCGGGCTCGTGCAGCCAGCCGCGCACCGGGCCGACCGCGGCGCCGCCCGGGTCGGCATCGGCGGTGAGCTCGGCGGTGCCGCCGTCCCGGCCGATCACGGTGGCCCGCCGCCAGGTCGCCGACGGCGCCCGTCCCCACAGCAGCGCCTCCACGATCGAGCCGCCGACGGAGACCCACTCCGCCTCGATGCCGGCCGGCACCCGGTCGTGGTCGAGCCCGGGCGCCACCTTGACCACGCCCTGCGGCACGGCGTCCAGCAGGGCCCGCACCGTCGACCACGGCGGCGACCACCGGTCCGGGTCGAGCAGCCGGCGACCGCCGGCGCGACGGGCGGGGTCCAGCACCGCGGCGTCGCAGCCGGCCACCCGGCCGCCCTCGGCCCCGGCCACCAGGTCGACGACGTCGGCGTCGCGCACCTCGACGCCGGTGAGCCCCAGCGCCGCGCTGTTGAGCCGGGTGAGCTCCCGCGCGACCGGGTCCCGGTCGACGGCGACCACCCGGACGCCGGCCCGGGCCAGCGCCATCGTGTCGGTGCCGGCCGCGCAGCCGAGGTCGGCGACCGACGCGGCGCCGGTCGCGAGCAGCCGGGCTGCGCGCCGGTCGGCGAGGACGGGACGGCCGGCCTGCTCCAGGGTGTCGCCGGTGAACAGCAGCCGGTCGGTGTCGGCGCCGAACACGGGCCGGGCCTTGTCCCGTTGCCGGGCTGTGCCCCACGCCGGACCGGCCAGCTCGACGCCGACCTCGCCGCGGAGCCGGGTCAGCGCCGTGACGGCGTCGGTGCGCGCCGCCAGCAGCTCGGCGGCCCGGACCAGCGCCGCCGAGCCGGCGGGGGTGGCCAGCGCCTGCAGCTGCCGCACCGTCTCGACGGCCTGCACGGGATCGTCGTGGTCGGCGGCGGGCACCTGCACAGCCTGGCCCATCACGGTGGGAGGAGGGGGCGGGGACCCGGTTGAGTCGCTGGCACTCACGTGGGTAGAGTGCCAATCGACACGGGTTGGACCTGACCCCCGCGACGGCAGGCCCGACCCCCGTGCCACAGCATCAGCACCACCCTCACCAGTCCGTCGACACCGAAGGGGGCGTCACCACGTGACGACCGCTACCAAGGTCAACATCAAGCCGCTCGAGGACCGCGTCGTGGTCCAGGCCAACGAGGCCGAGACCACGACCGCCTCCGGTCTGGTCATCCCGGACACCGCCAAGGAGAAGCCCCAGGAGGGCACCGTCGTCGCAGTCGGCCCCGGCCGCGTCGACGACAACGGCAACCGGGTCCCGCTCGACGTGAACGTCGGCGACGTGGTCATCTACTCGAAGTACGGCGGCACCGAGGTGCGCTACGGCGGCGAGGACTACCTCGTCCTCTCCGCCCGCGACCTGCTCGCCGTCGTGGAGAAGTGACCCCACCTCTCCGCTGAACTCCAGCACGACCACCGCCCCGGCGACCCGAGACACCGGGTCCCGGGGCGGTGGTCGTCTGCCCCTCGAACACCCTCTGAGAGAGGTCTGGCAATGGCCAAGATCATCCTGTTCGACGAGGACGCCCGGCGCGCCCTCGAGCGCGGCGTCGACAAGCTCGCCGACGCCGTCAAGGTCACCCTCGGCCCGCGCGGCCGCAACGTGGTCATCAACAAGAACTTCGGCGCCCCGACGATCACCAACGACGGCGTGACCATCGCCCGTGAGATCGAGCTCGAGGACCCCTACGAGAACCTCGGCGCCCAGCTCGCCAAGAACGTCGCCACCAAGACCAACGACGTCGCCGGCGACGGCACCACCACTGCCACGGTGCTGGCCCAGGCGCTGGTCCACGAGGGCCTGCGCAACGTCGCCGCCGGTGCCAACCCGATGGCCGTCGGCCGCGGCATGCGCGCGGCCGTCGACGCGGTGCACGAGGCGCTGGACAAGGTCGCCGTCCCCGTCGACGACCGCACCGCCATCGCCGGTGTCGCCACCATCTCCGCGCAGGACGCCACCGTCGGTGAGCTGATCGGCGAGGCGTTCGAGCGGGTCGGCAAGGACGGCGTCATCACCGTCGAAGAGGCCAACGGGATGGACACCGACCTCGACGTCACCGAGGGCGTGCAGTTCGACAAGGGCTACCTCTCGCCCTACTTCGTCACCGACTCCGAGTCCATGGAGGCCGTCCTCGAGGACGCCCTCGTGCTGCTCGTGCAGGGCAAGATCGGCGCGCTGGCCGACCTGCTCCCGCTGCTGGAGAAGGTGCTGTCGACCGGTGGCCGCCCGCTGCTGATCGTGGCCGAGGACGTCGAGGGCGAAGCGCTGTCCACCCTGGTCGTCAACTCCATCCGCAAGACCATCAAGGTCGTCGCGGTGAAGTCCCCGTACTTCGGTGACCGGCGCAAGGCGTTCATGGCCGACCTCGCCGTCGTCACCGGCGGCCAGGTGGTCAGCGAGGACGTCGGCCTCTCCCTGGAGAACGTCGGCCTCGAGGTCCTGGGCACCGCCCGCCGGGTGAGCGTCACCAAGGACGACACCACGCTGGTCGACGGTGGCGGCACGTCCGAGGGCATCTCCGACCGGGTCGCCCAGATCCGTCGCGAGATCGAGGACACCGACTCCGACTGGGACCGCGAGAAGCTGCAGGAGCGGCTGGCCAAGCTGGCCGGCGGCATCGCGGTCATCCGGGTCGGTGCGGCCACCGAGGTCGAGATGAAGGAGAAGAAGCACCGGATCGAGGACGCCATCGCCGCCACCCGCGCCGCGGTGGAGGAGGGCGTCGTCCCCGGGGGTGGCGCTGCCCTGGTGCACGCCGCCGAGGCGATCGACTCCCTCGACCTCACCGGCGACGAGCTGGTCGGTGCCCGCTCGGTCCGCAAGGCCATCGACTCCCCGCTGTCCCTCATCGCCTCCAACGCGGGGTTCGAGGGCCCGGTCGTCGTCGGCCGGGTGCGTGAGCTCGGCATCGGGCAGGGCTTCAACGCCGCCAGCGGTGAGTACGGCGACCTGGCCGCCCAGGGCGTCATCGACCCGGTCAAGGTGACCAAGGCCGCGCTGGCGCACGCCACGTCCATCGCCGCGATGGTGCTCACCACCGACTCGGCGATCGTGGACAAGCCCGCGGACGACGAGTCCGACGGCAGTGGCCACCACACCCACGGCCACGGCGGCGGGCACGGCCACAGCCACTGACGGGAGGACCTCGTCCTCCTCACCCCCCGCGGGTTCGGGGTGAGCCTCTGGACGGGGCCGTTCCAGCGCGTCACCTGCCCCCGCCGCCTCCAGGCGGCGGGGGCAGGACCGTCCCGGGGCAGGTCAGCGGCTCACCCCTGGGGTGAGACGGCGGTTCCTACGAGGCTCAAGTCGTCCGATCCTGTGCCGATGTGGTCGGTATGATCCAGGACGAGGAGGTCGGTGGCCGGAGCGCGCCCACCCGGTGGGCGGTGACCGGCGTGAGCGACGCCGCCCTCGCCGCGCTCTCCGGGACCCTGGACGACCTGGAGTCCCTCTCCCGCTTCGACTCCGCCGCCGCGGCCGAGCGGGCCGAGCGGGCGCTGACCAACGCCCGCGAGCTGGGCCTGGTCGAGTTCGAGCTGCGTGCCCAGCTGGTGCAGGCGGACCTGGTGCGCCGACGCGGCAACGTCTCCGAGGCCGGCCGGGTCGCCCAGGACGTGCGCCGCTGGGCGACCGACCACGACTCCCGGCACCTCCTCGCGCGCAGCCACTACCTGCTCGCCGCGGTGTTCCAGGAGCTCGGCGACCTGTCCGCCGCACTGGAGAACGCGGTACGGGCCATCGACCTGCTCGACGACGACGCGGTCCCGGCGCTGCGGATCGACCACCTGGCCCGGCTGGCGGACTGCCTCGGCCTGCAGGGCGACCTCGGTGCCCGCGAACGCTACGTCGAGGTGCTGCGGCTCGCCGAGCAGCAGGGCGACGTCGACCGGCAGCTGCTGGTCCTCAACAACCGCTCCTACGTGGAGATGCTCGCCGGTGAGTTCGAGACCGCCCTCGGCCTCGCCACCCGGCTGCAGACCCTCGCCGGCGAGAACGGTGTCGCGCTGAGCATCGGCCGGCTGGACACCGTGGCCCGGGCGCTCATGGGGCTGGGCCGGCTGGCGGAGGCCGAGGAGGTCCTCCTCCCCGGGTGCAGTCCCGAGGTGCTCGACGCCTCCCCGGACGGCGACGCGGGCGCCGACTTCCTGCTGACCCTCGCCGAGATCCAGCGCCGCCAGGGCCGCGTGACCCAGGCCCAGGAGACGCTCGACGAGTGCGTCCGCCGCTGCGAGGCGAACGGTCTCACCTCCATCCGGGTCCGGACCCGACGGGAGCAGGCCGAGCTGCACGCAGCCGGCGGGCACTTCGAGGCGGCCTTCACCGAGCACAAGCTCTACTCGCAGGAGGCACTGGACCTGCAGTCCGCCCAGCGGGACGCACGTGCCCGGGCGCTGCAGGCGATGTACGAGACCACCGAGGCCCGTCGGCAGAGCCGCCGCTACCGTGAGCTCTCGTTGCGCGACCCGCTGACCGGGCTCTACAACCGGCGCTTCGTCGACGAGCAGTTCCCCCGGTTGCTGGCGGCGATCGCCGGCCGGGACGACGCCGTGTCGGTGGCGCTGCTCGACCTCGACCACTTCAAGCGCGTCAACGACACTTTCTCCCACGACGTGGGCGACCAGGTGCTGCGCATCGTCGCCGACCTGCTCGAGCAGGCGACGCCGGACGCCGACGCGGAGGGTTCGTTCGCCGCCCGGATGGGTGGCGAGGAGTTCCTGCTGGTCCTGGTCGGGGCCGACCCGCCCAGCGCGGCGCGGCAGCTGGAGGACGTGCGGCGCTCGGTCGCCGCGCACCCGTGGGACGAGCTGGTCCCGGGCCTGCCGGTCACCCTCAGCGCGGGCCTGGCCAGCAGCGTCGGCGTCCTCGCCCCGGTGCCGGCGGAGCTGCTCGGCCGCGCGGACGCCCACCTGTACCGGGCCAAGCGCCAGGGGCGCGACCGCGTCGTCGGCGACCCCGGCTGACCGGGACGCACATGCCGAGAGGGCCGGTCCGACGACGTGTCGGACCGGCCCTCTCGGCATGCACCGCGGGTGGAGGCTTCCCGCGTCGAACTCAGACCCCGGCAGCGATGGCCGCGGGCTCCGCGGCGATCAGGCGTGCCCGCTCCTCTTCGCTCATGCCGCCCCAGACCCCGTAGGGCTCGCGGACCGACAGTGCGTGCTGCAGGCAGGACTCCAGGACGGGGCAGCGTCCGCAGACCGCCTTGGCGGCTGCCTGCCGCCGGGCCCGGGCCGGCCCGCGCTCGCCGTCGGGGTGGAAGAAGAGCGACGTGCTCTCGCCCCGGCAGCTGCCGTGCAACTGCCAGTCCCACACCTCGGCGACGGGGTTGGGCAGTCGGCGGATGTCAGCCATTGGACCTCCTCGGCTCAGGTGCACCGGGGGGTCTGCCCGGTCACTTCCGGGCCGATGCCCGCTGCCGACGAGGCGCAAACACGACGCCACGCGCTCGTGGTGCGGAAACCGTCGGGATGTGCCTATCCGCTGGCACGCCTCGTCCGGGTCCCTCCGTGCCTCACCCGCCGGGGTGATGGTCGCTGTCCAGTAGCTACGCAGGGGATCAAGGTGATCACAGGGAGTGCCGACCACGGTGAGGTGGGGGACACCCGACACCCGTCCGGGACACCGGACGACGTCGGCACCCCTGGGCACGGGGGCAGTCCCGTTCCCAGCACCCGCCCGGGCGACGCCCGGACGGTACGTCGCCGGCCCGGCCGGCGCAGACGGGAGCAACGGTGATCGAGGACAGGATGCGCGGCAACGGCAACGGTGGGGCCGTGGTCTGGGTGTTCGACGAACGACGCCGGGTCCGCGACGAGGTCGCCGGCCGGCTGCTCGCGCTGTCCTTCGTCAGCCGGGTGGAGGCGGTCGGTGACGCGGTCTCGCTGCGCACCCGGCTGGACAACCGCCTCCCCGACGTGCTGCTCGTGGGCACCCAGCGCGCCACCGACAGCGGGCTGTCCGTCGCCACCCAGGTGCTGCGCTCGCACCCCTCGGTGCCGGTGCTGCTGCTCGGCGCCCCGGACGACGCGGAGACCGTCCGCGCCGCGGTCGCCCTCGGCGCCCGCGGGTACCTCCGCTGGGACGCCAGCCCGCTCGAGCTGGGCCTGGGCCTGTCCCGCACCGGGATGCGCCCGGAGCTCGCCGGCCGCCCGCAGCTCGCCCCCGCACCGCGCGCTGCGCAGCACGCCGTCGCGCTGTCCGGTGCCGGTGGCGCGCCGTCCGGCCCGTCGCCCTGGGGCGGTGCCAGCCCGCTGGCCGCGGCCGCCCCGACCACCGTCCGCTCGACCGTTCCCGAGACGCCGCAGGTCGCGCTCTCGATGCGCGAGATGCAGGTGCTGACCGGCATGAGCCAGGGCAAGAGCAACGCCCAGATCGGCCGCGAGCTCTACCTGTCCGAGGACACCATCAAGACCCACGCCCGCCGGCTGTTCCGCAAGCTCGGCGCCAAGGACCGCGCCGAGGCGGTCGCCACCGGCTTCCGCCGCGGGATGATGTCCTGACCTGACTCGCTCGACGGGCCTGAGCCGCCCTGTCGACCGTGGAGCCGGGGCGTGACCCGGCTCAACGGTCGAGGCGGCGGCTTCAGCACACCCAGCGCTCCCTGACAGGCCGTCGTCCACCGGACGACGGCCTGTCCACATCCCGGCTCGCGGACCGTGCCACGGCGGTCCGCCGCCCGACCATCCACGCGTGAGCCATCCCCTGCCCGGCCCGGTCCGGGTCGCTGCGTCCACCCGATCGGGTCTGTTCACCAGCGCTGACCTCGCCGCAGCCGGCGTCACCGAGGCGGAGGTGCGCAGCGCCGTCCGCTCCGGGGCATGGGTCCGGCTGCGCCGCGGGTCGTTCGTCACCGCTGCCGACCTCGCGCTGCTGGAGGCGGACGGTCGGCGGCACGAGCTGGACGTCCGGGTCGTGACGACGGCGCTCGCCCGGCCGGGTGCGGCGCTCAGCCACGGCACGGCCGCCCGCCTCTGGCGCCTGCCCCTGCCGGTCGGGCTGGCCCCGGAGGTCCGGCTGGTCGACCCGCACCGCTGGCGCAGCGGTCCCGGCTACATGATGGTCCGGGCCGAGCTCCCGGACGCCGAGGTGACCGAGGTGGGCGGCCACCGGGTCACGACGGCGGCCCGCACGCTCGTCGACACGGCCCGTGAGTGGTCCGAGCTGCCGGCGGTGGCTGCCCTGGACGCCGCCCTGCTGCGCGGGCTGGTCACCCCGGAGGAGCTGCGCGGGACGCTGGACCGCCACCGGTACGCGCCCCGACTGCCGCGCGCGGTCCGTGCCGTCGCGGCTGCGGACGGGCGGGCCGAGTCGTGGCTGGAGACCAAGGGCCGTCTCTGCTTCCGCGCCGCCGGGCTGCCACCGTTCGTCCCGCAGGTCGAGCTGTGGGTGGACGGCGAGCTCGTGAAGGTCGCCGACGGCTGGTACGAGGACGCTGCGCTGGCGGTGGAGTTCGCCGGCCGGGTGAAGTACGTCCGGCCGGCCTACGGCGGTCGCCCCGAGGACGTGCTGTTCGACGAGGAGCTCCGCGAGGACCTGCTGCGCTCGGTCGGGGTCCGGTTCGTCCGGATCGTCGACGAGCACCTGGGGCCCGGGTGGGCGCCCGTCGAGGCCCGGCTCCGCCGCGAGCTCGCCTCGCAAGGGCGCGCAATTCGGGCGTTCCGTGCCGTGCCCCGTGACGTGGGGCGGGTGTGCGCCTCGAGTCGACGGGCCTGAGCCGCCTCAGCGACGGTCGAGCCGCGCTGCAGCGCGGGTCGACGGTCGACGAGGCGGCTCGACCTCGCGCGGAGCGGGTCCGTCAGTCGTCGCGGGCGTGCCGGCCCGTGGAACCGTGCCGGCCGCTGGGCTCCTCGCGCTCGGCGAGTGCGGCCACCCCGTCGGCGTAGCCGCTGGCGTAGTCCCAGCTGACGTAGTCGTCGGGGTCGGGGTCGAAGGGCGGCTCGTGCCGGCCGGTCTGGCCCTCGTCGAGCAGCTGCCGCAGGTTGGCCTGCATCAGGGCCCAGTCGACGTGGTGCTCCTCGTCGCAGTCCGGGCAGTCGACGACGATGCCCTTGACCCCGGTCGGCTCCAGCAGCGTGCGGAAGACCTCCAGCTCGGCGAGGTCGTCGAGCACCCCGGCGCGTTCTTCCATGGTCAGCGGCGGCTGCCCCGACCGGTCGTCCGGCCCGAAGTCCGGGTCACGGTCAGGGGAAGCGCCGAATGCGTCGTCCCACGCGTCCACGTGTCCTCCTTGCCGGGATGGCCGGCGTGTTCGGCGCTGCTGGTCGCTCAGCAGTCGGGCAGACGTGCCCGCCAACCCACAACGGTAACGGGGGGACGGCCTCCCGGGGGGTCCGCCTACCATCAACACGTTCCCTGCGCCGTCTGCGGCGCTCCCACCGAAGAAGTCGAGAGGGTGGCGGCACATGCAGCCCGACGAGCGCATCCCCGAACTGCCGGCCAAGTTCGCCCCGCTGGGTCTGACCTACGACGACGTCCTGCTCGTCCCCGGTCCGTCGGACATCGTCCCCACCGAGGTCGACACCAGCAGCCAGCTGACCCGCGGGATCCGGCTGGCCGTCCCGCTGGTCTCCGCCGCGATGGACACGGTCACCGAGTCGCGGATGGCGATCGCCATGGCCCGCGCCGGCGGCATCGGCGTCCTGCACCGCAACCTCGCCGCGGAGGACCAGGCCGGCCAGGTCGACCTGGTGAAGCGCTCCGAGGCGGGCATGGTCACCAACCCGGTCACCTGCGCCCCGGACAACACCCTCGCCGAGGTCGACTCGCTGTCGGCCCGCTACCGCATCTCCGGCGCCCCGGTCGTGGACGCCGACGGCGTCCTGGTGGGCATGGTCACCAACCGCGACATGCGCTTCGAGACCGACCAGGACCGCCTCGTCCGCGACGTGATGACGCCGATGCCCCTGGTCACCGCCCCCGTGGGCGTCGAGCCCGAGCGGGCGCTGGCACTGCTCAAGCAGCACAAGATCGAGAAGCTCCCGCTGGTCGACGAGGCCGGTCGGCTGCGCGGGCTGATCACCGTCAAGGACTTCGTCAAGCGCGACCAGTACCCGAACGCGACCAAGGACGTCGACGGCCGGCTGAGCGTAGGCGCCGCCCTCGGGGTGGGCGAGGACGCCTACAAGCGGGCCGGGCTGCTGGTGGACGCCGGGGTCGACGTGCTCGTCGTCGACACCGCGCACGGCCACCAGCGCGCGGTGCTGGACATGGTCGCCCGCGTGAAGAAGGACTTCGCCAACGTCGGGCACGGCGTGCAGATCGTCGGCGGCAACATCGCCACCCGGGCCGGCGCGCAGGCGCTGGTCGACGCCGGTGTCGACGCGGTCAAGGTCGGGGTCGGGCCGGGCTCGATCTGCACCACCCGCGTGGTCGCCGGTGTCGGCGTCCCGCAGGTCACCGCCATCTACGAGGCCGGCCTGGCCGCCCGCCCGGCCGGCGTCCCGGTCATCGCCGACGGCGGCCTGCAGTACTCCGGCGACATCGTCAAGGCCCTGGTCGCCGGCGCGAGCACGGTCATGATCGGTGGCCTGTTCGCCGGCGTCGAGGAGGCCCCGGGTGAGCTGGTCTTCATGAACGGCAAGCAGTACAAGACCTACCGCGGCATGGGCTCGCTGGGCGCGATGCAGAAGCGCGGGAACCAGTCGTTCAGCCGCGACCGCTACTTCGCCGACGACGTGCTGTCCGATGACAAGCTGGTCCCCGAGGGCATCGAGGGCCAGGTGCCCTACCGCGGCCCGCTGTCGCAGGTGGCCCACCAGCTCGTGGGCGGGCTGCGCGCAGGCATGGGCTACGCCGGCACCGCCACCGTCGAGGAGCTGCAGGACCGCGGCCAGCTCACCCGGATCACCTCCGCCGGGCTCACCGAGAGCCACCCGCACGACATCCAGATGACCACCGAAGCCCCGAACTACCGAGGTCGGTGACGATGAGCTCCACCTCCGTCCGCGAGACCACCGAAGCCCCCAACTACCGAGGTCGGTGACCCGTTGCCCGTACGCGACAACGTCGAGATCGGCCTGAACCGGTTCGCCCGCCGGGGCTATGACCTGGAGGAGGTGTCGATCGTCCCGTCGCGGCGCACCCGCGACCACGACGACGTCTCGACCTCCTGGCAGATCGACGCCTTCCGGTTCGACATCCCGCTGGTCACCAGCCCCAGCGACGCCGTGGTGAGCCCCGCGACCGCGGTCGCCGTCGGCCAGGCCGGTGGCCTCGGGGTGCTCAACGCCGAGGGCCTGTGGACCCGGTACGACGA
Source organism: Modestobacter altitudinis (assembly GCF_005930475.1). Taxonomy (GTDB): domain Bacteria; phylum Actinomycetota; class Actinomycetes; order Mycobacteriales; family Geodermatophilaceae; genus Modestobacter; species Modestobacter altitudinis. Next base: position 66,687 of record NZ_SJEW01000002.1, on the reverse strand, counting down.
CCCCACCGACGTCTACCGGCAGCTCCGCGACGCCGCATCGCCGGAGACCGGTCCGCCCACGGCGTTGCTGCAGCAGGTCTACGCCGAGCCGGTGAAGCCCGACCTGGTCACCGCGCGGATCAAGGAGATGCGCGACTCGGGCGTGACGACGGCGGTGCGCGTCTCCCCGCAGCACACCGTGCAGCTGGCCCCGACCGTGCTCGCCGCCGGGGTGGACCTGCTGGTCATCCAGGGCACCATCGTCTCCGCCGAGCACGTCACCAAGGGCGGGGAGGCGCTGAACCTCAAGGAGTTCATCGCCGACCTCGACGTCCCGGTGATCGTCGGCGGGGCCGCGGACTACCAGACCGCGCTGCACCTCATGCGCACCGGCGCGGCCGGCGTCATCGTCGGCGTCGGCGCCGACAGCTGGTCGACGGCCGACGCGGTGATGGGCATCCGGGTGCCGCTGGCCAGCGCCATCGCCGACGCCGCCGCGGCCCGCCGCGACTACCTCGACGAGACCGGTGGCCGGTACGTGCACGTCATCGCCAACGGCCGGATCGAGACCAGCGGGGCGATCGCCCGCGCGCTGGCCTGCGGCGCCGACGCCGTCCAGGTGGGGGAGCCGCTGCGGGCCGCCGCCGAGGCCCCCGGCGGCGGCGTCTGGTGGGACTCGGTCGCGGCGCACCCGCGGCTCCCGCGCGGCGGGACGTCCGCCCCGGCCACCCCGCGCGGGACCCTGCAGCAGGTGCTGCTCGGCCCGGCCGAGGCCGCCGACGGGCGCACCAACCTCTTCGGTGCGCTGCGCCGCACGATGGCCAAGACCGGCTACCGGGACCTCAAGGAGTTCCAGCGGGTCGACCTGGTCCTCGGTGGCGGCGGCGCCGGGGCCGCAGCCGAGGGGCACCTGCTCGGATGAGCATGGACTTCCCGACCGTCCTGGTCGTCGACTTCGGGGCGCAGTACGCCCAGCTCATCGCCCGCCGGATCCGTGAGGCCGGGGTCTACTCCGAGCTCGTCGGCTCCGACGTCCCGGTCGAGGAGCTGCTGGCCCGCAAGCCGGCGGCGATCGTGCTGTCCGGTGGACCGTCCAGCGTCTACGCCGAGGGCGCTCCGCAGGTGGACCCGACGGTGTTCGAGGCCGGGGTCCCGGCCTTCGGCATCTGCTACGGGTTCCAGGCCATGGCGGCCAGCCTCGGCGGCACCGTCGCCCGCACCGGCGACCGGGAGTACGGCGGCACCCCGCTGACGGTCACCACCCGGGCCCGGCTGTTCGGCGACCTGCCGAACGAGCAGTCGGTGTGGATGAGCCACGGGGACGCCGTCAGCGCCGCGCCGCCCGGGTTCACCGTCACCGCCACGTCCACCGGTGCCCCGGTCGCCGCCTTCGAGGACGTCGACCGGCGGCTGGCCGGGGTGCAGTTCCACCCCGAGGTCAAGAACACCCCGCACGGCCAGACGGTGCTCGAGCACTTCCTCTTCGACATCGCCGGGCTGCAGCCGACCTGGACGATGGCGAACGTCGTCGACGATCAGGTCGCCACGATCCGCGAGCAGATCGGCGACCGGCGGGCGATCTGCGGGCTGTCCGGCGGGGTCGACTCCGCGGTCGCCGCGGCGCTGGTGCAGCGGGCGATCGGCGACAGGCTCACCTGCGTCTACGTCGACCACGGGCTGATGCGGCAGGGCGAGACCGAGCAGATCGAGCGCGACTTCGTCGCCGTGACCGGTGCCGACCTGCGGGTCGTCGACGCCGGCGAGCAGTTCCTGGCCGCACTCGCCGGGGTCAGCGACCCCGAGCAGAAGCGGAAGATCATCGGCCGGGAGTTCATCCGGGTCTTCGAGCAGGCCGCGCTCGACGTGATCGGGGACGCGAAGGAGCACGGCGAGACCGTCGACTTCCTGGTGCAGGGCACGCTGTACCCCGACGTCGTCGAGTCCGGCGGCGGCACCGGGACGGCGAACATCAAGAGCCACCACAACGTAGGCGGGCTGCCCGAGGACCTGACCTTCACCCTGGTCGAGCCGCTGCGCACGCTGTTCAAGGACGAGGTGCGCGAGGTCGGCCGCCAGCTGGGGCTGCCCGACACCCTGGTGCAGCGCCAGCCGTTCCCCGGGCCCGGCCTCGGGATCCGGATCGTCGGCGAGGTCACCCGGGAACGGCTCGACGTGCTGCGCCAGGCCGACGCGATCGCCCGCGAAGAGCTCAGCGCGGCACACCTGGACACCGAGATCTGGCAGTGCCCGGTGGTGCTGCTGGCCGACGTCCGCTCGGTGGGGGTGCAGGGCGACGGGCGCACGTACGGCCATCCGATCGCGCTGCGCCCGGTGTCCAGCGAGGACGCCATGACCGCGGACTGGACCCGGCTGCCCTACGACGTGCTGGCGCGGATCTCCACCCGGATCACCAACGAGGTGGCCGAGGTCAACCGCGTGGTGCTCGACGTGACCAGCAAGCCGCCGGGCACCATCGAATGGGAGTAAGGACCCCCTCCTCCCCACCCTTCGCAAGCTCAGGGCGGGCCCCTGGAGGGGGCCTGACCGGCGCTCGCTGGCGCTCGCGTCGGGCACCAGAGCCACGTGGGAGGGCCGGCACGTCACCTTCCCTCAGACGTGCCAGTACGTCGCCCGTGACGTACGAGGGCCCGGGGAGCTGCTGCTCCCTGGGCCCTCATGGGTCCTGCTCCTCAGCCCTTCGTCGTCAGCGGCGGCGGCGGGCCCGGCGGAGTTCGTTGACCAGCAGGCCGATGCCGGCGCCGATCAGCAGGATCCAGGCGATGCCGTGCCCGAACCAATCGGCGTCGAGGTCCACGCCGGCCATCAGCAGCACCGCCAGCGCGATGAACAGCAGCCCCGCGATCAGCGAGACCGCGTCGACCGGTGGCCGGGCCGGAGGCGACGGGGTCTGGGGCGACAGCGCGGTCTCCGGCTCGGGCATCAGGTTCGCCTGCCAGCTGGTGGGTGTGGTCGGGAACTCGCTGTAGTCAGCCACGGGACACCTCCACGTCACCGGCACCGGACTCGATGGTGATCCGGAACTCGAGCTCGTCGTCATCGGACCAGGAGGCGCCGGAGCCGGGGAACGTCCCGCTGTCGGAGTTGTCCCCGAACAGGTCGGTCTCACCGATGCCGGTGTCCGAGGTGACCTGGACGTCGGCGGAGCGGGGCACGAGCACGTCGACGTCCCCGATGCCGTGGTCGATCCGGGTGACGATCGGTGAGCTCAGGCCGGTCAGGTCGACGTCCCGCAGGTCGACGGTGAGGTCGCCGGCGGCGTGTTCGTAGACCCCCTCGACGGCCGACGCCGTGGCGGGCCGGTAGGTGCGGTCGCCGACGTCGCCGTTGGGCAGGTCGATCGAGGTGACGACGGCCAGGGCGGCGGCGAGCACGACGCCCAGCCCGATGAGCCCGCCCTTGGCGCCGCGGCCGACGCCGGTGAGCGCACCGACGACCAGGCCCACGCCCACCACCAGCAGCGCCGTGCCCAGGAAGCCGTGGGCGCCGAGGTCGAGGTCGGTGAACTGGGTGAGCAGCACGCCCAGCCCGATCACGATGAGCAGCGCGGCGACGGTCACCCCGGGGACCGCGGACCGCGGGCCGGTGCGGACCCGCTCCGCCGCGCTGGGGTCACCGGGCCGGGCGGGTGGCCCGGCCGGCATGAGCAGCCAGAGCAGCACGTAGATGATCAGGCCGCTGCCGCCGGCGAGGGTGAGCGCGATGGCGCCGACCCGCCAGAGCAGGGCGTCGACGCCGGTGTACTCGGCGAGGCCACCGGCGACACCGCCGATCACCTTGTCCGAGCGGCTGCGGCGCAGCTGCGGGCGGGTCGGCGGACCGGTCGGCGGCGGGGGAGGCCAGGAGCCCCACGGCTGGTCCGGGACCGGCGGGGGAGCGGAGGGAGGAAGTGCTGAGGTCATGCCACCAGCCTGCTCACCGGAGTCCTCCGGCGGTATCAGGGAACGCCCCGGTTCGACCCTGATCCTCCCGGTGCCGCGTGGACCGGCCCGGCGCACGACGAGGACCGGGGGCGGACGCCGGCGTGGCGTCCGCCCCCGGTCCTGGGGGAGTGCTGGAGCGGGGTCAGCCCCGGGTCTCCGGAGCCGGCATGAGCAGCCAGAGCAGCCCGTAGACCAGGATGCCGGTGCCCCCGCCGGCGAGGGTCAGGGCCACGAAGGCGACTCGCCACAGGACGGCGTCGACACCGGTGTGCTCGGCCAGCCCGGCGGCGACGCCGGCGATCTTCTTGTCGGTGTTGCTCCGCGCCAGCCGGGGCCCGGCGGGCGTCGTGCTGGGCGAGGCGGGAGGGAGGGCGGCGGTGGTCGTCGAGGTCATGTCCTCAACCTGCGCCGTCCGGGCGCCCGGCGGTATCCGGGAACGCCCCGGTCGGACCCCCATCCGTCCCGGCATCCGCACTCGGGGTGATCACCGGTGTGCCACGGGCGGGCACGGTGACACCATCGACGTCGTGACCACCAGCACCGCTCCGCCGGCCGGGCCCACGGAGCGGCTCCCCGACGGCCGTGCTCTGCGGCCCCCGTTGGTGCGCCCGCGCAGCGGCCGGCTGCTGGCCGGCGTCGCCTCGGGGACGGCGGCGCACCTGCGGCTGGACGCGATGGCGGTCCGGGTCGTCTTCGTGGGCCTGGCGCTCACCGGCATCGGGGTGGTGGCCTACGCGCTGCTCTGGCTCACCATGCCGGTCGCCGCGACCGACGGCGGTGCCGCCGAGGCCGGGATCGTCGGGCAGCGCCCCAGCCGGCGGCAGCTGCTCGGGCTGGCGGTGCTCGCCTTCGTGGCAGTGGGGCTGGTGTCGCGGCTGGCCACCTTCGGCGGCAGCGAGATCGTCCTGCCGCTGGTGCTCGCCGGCATCGGCATGGCGGTGATCTGGCGCCAGCTGGACGCCGACCCCAAGGAGTCGCTGACCCACGGCACCGCCCGCTGGGGGCTGGTCGGTGGCGTGCTGCTGGGCGTCGTCGGGGTCACCTTGCTGCTGGCCACCACCGGTCAGCTCGCCAACGCCCGCAACGGCTTCACCGCCACCGTGGTCATCCTGGTCGGCATCACGCTGGCGACCGCGCCGCTGTGGCGGCGGCTGCTGGACTCCCGCAACGCCGAGCGCGCCGCGCTGATCCGCTCGGAGGAGCGCGCGGCGGTCGCCGCCCACCTGCACGACTCGGTGCTGCAGACCCTCGCGCTCATCCAGCGGCACGCCGAGGACCCGACGGTCGTCGGCCGGCTGGCGCGCAGCCAGGAGCGGGAGCTGCGGGCCTGGCTCTACGAGCCGACCGTCGCCACCGGCGGCACCTGGGCCGGCCTGGTCGCCCGGTTGGTCGCCGAGGTGGAGGCCGACCACGCCGTCACGGTCGACCCGGTCGTCGTCGGGGACCTGCCGGTGGACGACGCGGTGGCCACCCTCGGCCAGGCCGCGAAGGAGGCAGTCGTCAACGCCGCCAAGCACTCCGGTGCGGCCAGCGTCTCGCTGTACAGCGAGGTCACGGCCGGCTCGGTCACCGTCTTCGTGCGCGACCGCGGCACCGGGTTCGACCCGACCGCCGTCCCGACCGACCGGCGGGGCCTGCGCGACTCGGTGGTCGGCCGGCTGACCCGGCTGGGCGGCACCGCGAACGTGCGTTCGGCACCAGGAGAGGGGACCGAGGTGGAGCTCTGCCTCCCGCGCGGCGAGCACGTGGAGGCCTCGGCGTGAGCCGCACCCGGGTCTTCCTGGTCGACGACCACGCCATGGTCCGCGCCGGGGTGCGCGCGGAGCTCGGCGACGACGTGGACGTGGTCGGTGAGGCCGCCGACGTCGCCACCGCCGTCACCGGCATCCGGGAGACGACGCCCGACGTCGTGCTGCTCGACGTCCACCTGCCCGGGGGCGGTGGCCACGCCGTCCTGCAGTCCCTGCGCGCCGAGCTGCCGGGCACCCGGTGGCTGGCGCTGTCGGTCTCCGACGCCGCCGAGGACGTCATCGCCGTCATCCGGGCCGGAGCCCGCGGGTACGTCACCAAGACGATCTCCGCCGCCGACCTGCGGGACGCCGTCCGCCGGGTCGCCGAGGGCGACGTCGTGTTCAGCCCACGGCTGGCCGGCTTCGTGCTGGACGCCTTCGCCGCCACCGGGCCCGCCCCCGCGCCGGCCGCCGACCCGGCGACCGACCCGGCGACCGACCCCGGGCTGGACCTGCTGTCGGCCCGGGAGCGCGAGGTCATGCAGTTGCTGGCGCGCGGCTACACCTACCGGGAGATCGGCGGCCGGCTGTTCATCTCGGTGAAGACGGTGGAGTCCCACGCCTCCAACGTGCTGCGCAAGCTGCAGCTGTCCAACCGCAACGAGCTCACCCGCTGGGCAGCCACCAACCGGTTGTTGTGACCACGAGACCGACGGCTCGCTGTCCAGTCCCCGTGACGGATGTGACTTCTGAGATGAGTGGGAACAGCGAGGTGTCTGGGTGATGGCAACAAGTGCTGAAGTCGACGTTTTGAGCGGATAGGAGTCGTTTGCCTCCGTAATGTCACCGCCATGCCCGACCTGGTCGCAGCTCTGTCGCTGGATGCTCACCACTCCGAGTCGCACCTCTCGACGGCGCGCGTCTGGCCGTCCATCTCCGTCGTCATGCCGGTGCTCAACGAGGCCAAGCACCTCGCCGAGAGCGTCGGTGAGATCCTCGCCCAGCAGTACGCGGGAGAGGTCGAGCTCATCGTCTGCCTCGGTCCGTCGCGGGACGGCACCGAGCTGGTGGCTCACCGTCTGGCTGCCGCGGACCCGCGGATCAAGCTGGTGCGGAACCCGACGGGGAAGACGCCCGCAGGCCTGAACATCGGGCTGCTCGCGGCCAGCCACGACATCGTCGCCCGGGTGGACGGACACGGCGTGCTGCGGGCCGGGTACCTCGAGCAGGCGGTCTTGCTCCTCGAGGCCACCGGAGCTGCCAACGTCGGCGGCCTGATGCTCGCCGTCGGGCAGACGGGTTTCGAGCGGGCCGTCGCCAAGGCCTACTGCTCGCCAGTGGGTCTCGGTGGCGGCACGTTCCACGTCGGCGGGACCGCGGGGCCGGCGGAGTCGGTGTACCTCGGCGTCTTCCGGCGCGAGGTCCTCCAGCGACTGGGCGGCTTCAACGAGCACTACCACCGCGCCCAGGACTGGGAGCTGAACCACCGCATCCGCCAGGCCGGCGAGCTCGTCTGGTTCTCCCCGGACCTGGGTGTCACCTACCGGCCGCGTTCCTCGTGGATGGAGCTGGTGCGTCAGTTCCACGCCACCGGCCGGTGGCGGCGTGAGGTCATCCGGCAGTACCCGGGGACCGTGAGTCCGCGCTACCTGGCGCCGCCGCTGGCAGTCTGCGGGATCTTGGCGGGGATGACCGCAGGCGTCGTCGGGCTGCTGACCGGAGTGACCCTCCTCACCTGGGGCTGGGTCGTGCCGGCCGCATACGCTGCGGGCGTGCTCGTCGCTTCCCTCGTCGAGGGTCGGTCGCAGGGTTGGCGCGCGCGGGCCTGGTTGCCCGTCGTGCTGGCCACCATCCACCTCAGCTGGGGCGCCGGCTTCGCCTTCGGGCGCCGGCCGGGCGACCTCAGCCGCCCTTGCGCGGGCTAGGCGTGCCCGCCGCCCAAGCCGGGACTGAGCGGAGGAGCGCGCCGGAGGCCAGCGCGACCAACGCGCCAGCACGCCGGGCTCCCACCCGCCGGGCACCGCTGTGGAGCCGGCCCGCCGCCGTGTGGAGCCGCCGTCGCGCGTTGGGCCTGCTGGTCTCCCGCGACCTGAAGGTCCGCTACGCCGGCTCTTGGCTTGGCTGGGTCTGGACCGTCCTCGAGCCGCTGCTCATGGCCGGCGCCTATTGGGTCGTCTTCACCCAGATCTTCTCCCGGTCCGCCGGGGAAGAGCCCTACATCGTCTTCCTGCTGGCCGCCCTGCTGCCCTGGACCTGGTTCAACGGCGGCCTGAGCGAGGCGGCGCGGGCGCTGCGCACGGACGGGAAGTTGATCCGGTCCACCAACGTGCCCCGCGAGCTGTGGGTGCTGCGGGTGGTGCTGGCCAAGGGGGTGGAGTTCCTCTTCAGCCTGCCGGTGCTGGCGCTGTTCGCGGTCGTGACGGGTGCCGACGTCAACTGGCGGATCGTCCTGGTGCTCCCGGCGACCCTGCTGCTGGCCACGCTGCTCACCGGCATCGGGTTCCTGCTCGCGCCGCTGGTCGTCCTGGTGCGCGACCTCGAGCGGATCGTCCGGATCGTCCTGCGGCTGGCCTTCTACGCCTCGCCCGTCGTCTACGCGGTGCGCGACGTGCCGCAGGCCTGGGAGTGGCTGTTCACCCTCAACCCGCTGGTCGGAATCTTCGAGCTCTTCCGGGCCGGCTTCTTCCCCGAGCTCCTCGACCCCTCCCGCGTCGCGCTGTCGGTCGGCGTGTCCGTCGCGATGCTCGTCCTCGGCTGGGCGGTCTTCGCCCGGCTGGAGCGCACGGTCCTCAAGGAGCTGTGAACCACGTGACCGGACCCCTCCTGACCGGAACCGGTGCCTGCCGCCTGGACGCGGCCGGGCGCACCGTCGAGGCGCCCGGCATCATGGCCCCCAACGTGGCCGCTTCCCCGATCATCTCCGTGCGCGACGTCGGCGTGCTCTACAACCGCGGAAGCCGGCACCGCAGCCTGCGGGACGCGGTCTACCGGCGCAGCGGCGGCGTGCGGACCGACTCGTTCTGGGCCGTGGACGGCGTCAGCTTCGACGTCTACCCCGGTGAGGCGATCGGGGTCGTCGGGCGCAACGGACAGGGGAAGTCGACGCTGCTCAAGTTGATCGCCGGGGTCCTGCTGCCCGATGTCGGTGAGGTGGAGGTCCGCGGCGGTGTGGCGCCGTTGATCGAGATCACCGGCGGCTTCGTCGGCGACCTCACGGTGCGGGAGAACATCGCGCTGACCGCCGGTCTGCACGGCATGCCGAAGTCGGTGATCGCCGAGCGCTTCGACGAGATCGTCGCCTTCGCCGAGACAGGGGCCTTTCTCGACGCCCCGTACAAGCACCTGTCCAGCGGGATGAAGGCCCGGGTCGCCTTCGCTGTGGTCTCCCGGCTGGAGGAGGAGGTCATCCTCGTCGACGAGGTGCTGGCGGTCGGCGACAAGCGCTTCCGCCGCAAGTGCTACCGGCGCCTCGAGCAGCTGCTCGAAGAGGGGCGCACGCTGTTCCTGGTGTCGCACAGCGAGCGCAATCTGCGGCGCTTCTGCTCCCGGGGGCTCTACATGCGCAACGGCGCGCTCGTCCTGGACGGCCCGCTGGACGACGTGCTGGCCGCCTATGCCCGGGAGGATGACGACGAGTGACCGGTGCGACCGCGACGACCCCGGTACGGGAGCGGGTGCGCGATCCCTACTGGGACAACGTCCGGTTTGTCGCCGTAGTCCTCGTCGTGGTGGGCCACGCCGTGGAGGACTTCACGTCTTCGGCCACGATGACGGCTCTGTACTTCGTCATCTACGCCTTCCACATGCCGCTGTTTGCCTTCGTCGCCGGACATTTCGCCAAGGCCGGTCCGATCACGGCGGACACGGCGTTCTCCAGCGTGCGACAGCTGGTGGTGCCCTACGTCGTCTCCAGCGTCATCTGGTTCGGCCTGCGCCGGGCGGCGGAAGGAAGTGCCCGGCTCGATCTTGGCAGCCCGTACTCATTCCTGTGGTTCCTGGTCGCTCTTGCGTTGTGGCGAGCGATGCTGCCCTACCTGGTCAGCCTCAGGTACCCGGTCCTTATCAGCGTTGCGATCTCTGTCGGCGCGGGCTATGCCGGGTCGGTCGGGCCGACCTTCGAGACGGGGAAGATCTTCGGGATGCTTCCCTTCTTCGTCCTGGGCTGGGCGACCCGGGAGCGATGCTGGACCACCTCACCGGTGTTCGGCCGTCTGACTGCTCGCTCGACCCGCGTCGGGGCCGTCGTGATCCTCGCCGGGGCGCTCGCACTCGCCTACCTGCACATCGACGGGATCCGGGACCTGCGCTTGCGTCCGTGGGTGCGGATGGCGGCCAACTACGACGACCTGGGCAGGCCGGAGTGGTGGGCCGGCGTCGTGCGGGTCGCGCTCGCCGGACTCGCCCCGCTGCTGGGCGCTTGCGTCCTGTCGCTGGTCCCGCGGGGGCCTCGGTTCTGTCCGGGTGGGGCTCCCGGACCATGTACGTCTACCTGCTCCACCTGTTCCCCATCTACCTCGTGAGGGAGACGACCTCCGCCTTGGAGTGGTTCAACGCATTGCCCCGGCTGTTCCTGCTGATGGCGCTGGCCGTCCTGTGGGCGGCGTTGCTTTCGACCTCCGCCGTCCAGCGGGTGTTCCGCCCGTTGGTCGAGCCCCGCCTCGACTGGCTGCGAGCGGTGCCGGCTGCTGCCGGGCTCACGGTCGGCACCGGGCGGGGAGCACGGTGAGCCGCCTCACGCACCCGCTCCGGCTGGGGCGTCGGGTCGTCCCCTGGCGGTTCCGCGGCCGGTTGGTGCACCGGCTCCGCAAGGCGCGTCGCAGGTGGGGGAGTCCGCTGGTCACCGTGGTCGTGACGACCCAGGACTCAGTCGGCTGGGTTGCCCGCTGCCTCGGCAGCGTCCGGTCGCAGAGCCACCGGCGGCTCCAAATCGTCGTCGTCGACGCCGGCTCCACCGACGAGACGCTGCAGGTCGTGCGGACCCTCGCCGCTAAGGACAAGCGGATGAGCGTGCTGGCCCGGCCCGACCGCGGTGTCGGAGCGGCGCGCAACGCCGGCGCGGCGACCGCCAAGGGCCGCTTCCTGATCTTCGTCGACGCCGAGGACACCCTGCCCCGGCACGCGCTGCGCACCCTCGTCGGCTCGCTGGCCGGGTCCGGGTCCGACATCGCGGTGGGTCGACCGCGCAAGTCCGCGGGTGGGCGGTTGTCCGACCCGCACTGGGCGCCCGAGGTGCACCTGGTCGACCGCCGGGCGATCACCGTCGACGACTTCCCGGCGGTGATGCACGACCTGCTCCTCGGCGACCGGATGTTCCGCACCTCTTTCTGGACGGCCGGGCTGACCTTCCCGGCCGACGTCCCGCAGCCCAGCGCCACCCTGGCGTCGGCCTACGTCGCCGCTGACCGCATCGACGTCCTGCGGGCGGTCACCCTGCACTGGACGCCGTCGGAGGGCGACGGGCTGCTGGGCACGAAGGTCCTCGACATCGACCGCGCGCAGGCGTTCGCCGCTGACGTGCTCGCCGCAACCGCGCACGTCGACGAGCGCGGCACCGACCCCGAGCGGCGGGCGTGGACAACGCGGGTCATCGACATCGACCTCGAGCCACGCATCCGGGCGAGTGTCGACGCCGTGCCGGAGGTGCGCCAGGTGCTCCAGCGGCTGGCCGCGACCTTCGTCGCTCGCGCTGACGCGGAGGCGCTCGCCGAGGTGCGGGTGGTCGCCAAGGCACTGGCCTGGCTGACCGCCGAGGGCCGGTGGGCCGAGGTCGAGCAGGCGGTCGAGCATGTGGCGCTCTACGGCTCCAGCCCGCGCACCAGCGTGGTCGACGGCGAGGTGCAGGCCGAGGACGGCACCGACGTCGCGGTGTTCGAGCCGATGCCGGTCCAGGTGCGCCGGCTGGCCGCCGGCGAGACCCGGCTGGCTGCGGCGGTCCAGCGCGTCGCATGGGTGGACGACGTCCTGGAGATCACCGGCTGGGCGTTCATCCGCGGCATCGATCTCACCGACGTGCAATCGGAGACGACGCTGCGGCTGGTCGACCCTGCCTCCGGCGAGTCGTGGCCCTTCGACGTGGAGCCGGTGGTGCTGCCGGCCGCGACTCGCTGGGGCAACGACGCCTTCCAGCGCTACGAGAACGCAGGGTTCGTGGCCCGGCTGCGCCCGGCCGACTGCGCCTTGCTGGGTACGAGGCCGGCCACCGACCGGGTGTGGCGGCTGGAGGCGACGGTGCGCGCGCTCGACGTCGAGCGCACCGGGCTGGTCCGCACCCTCATCGCGGCGGGCTCGGCCAGCCTGCTGCGCTCCGCGTTCGTCGACGACGTGCTGCTCGCCCCGGTCCGGTCGGTCACCGATGGGCTCACCTTGCGCGCCCGCCGGCCGGCGGTCTGCGCCCAGACGCTCGCCGTTTCCGGCGGTGCGCTGATCGCCCGGCTGCGCACCGAGGACGTCGTGATCGACCGGCTTCGGGTGTGGTCGGACCGGGCCCGCCACCGGGTCGAGGTGCCGGTCACCCGCAACGCCGACGGGACCTACTCCGCTGAGGTCAGCCTGCCCGCCACCGACTCCACGCGACCCGTGCGCAACCGCATCTGGCAGGTGCGCGCGGTGACGGCCGATGGCGGCACCCGTCGACTGGCCTGGGATACCCCGCACGACTCCTCCCGCATCGCCGGCGCCCCGGGGCCGGGTGCGGCCGTCTGGCGGCGCACCCCGCGCGGCCACGTGGAGGTGGTCGAAGGCCTCGCCGTGCTCGAGGTCGTCGACGTGGAGCGCACGTCCGACGTCCTCCGCCTCGTGGTCGAGGCGACCGGCGCTGAGCTTCCGGTGAGCGCCACGCTGGCCAGCCACCGGGTCACCCTTCCCGCCGACACCGTCCGCACCGAAGGCGATCGCACCGTGCTGGAGTTCCCGCTGCGGGTCTCCCGGTGGGACCGCGCGCCGCGGGTGTGGCCGACCGGCACGTACGCCCTTGCCGTGCAGACCGAGGACGGCGCGGTCCGGCGGCCCTGGCCGTCGTGGCGGCTGCTGGACCGGCTGCCCGAGGAGGAGGAGCACCCGGAGTGCGTGCTGCGCTTCGGCCGGCAAGCCCCGGGCACGTTCACCGTGCGGGCCCGTCCGCCGCTGACCGATGCTGAGTGGGGCAAGACCGCGCAGCGGCGCATGCAGCTGGCGCATCCGCACCGCTCGGTCGAGCCCGAGGACGCGATGCTGTTCCAGTGCTATCGCGGCGAGGTGGCCACCGACAGCCAGCTGGCGCTGCACGAGGAGCTGCACCGGCGTGGTGCGCCGCTGGAGCTGTACTGGGGGGTCGCCGACCACTCGGTGGACCTGCCCGCCGGAGCTCGCCCGGTGCTGATCGGATCGGCCCGCTGGTACGAGTTGCTGGCGAACGCCCGATACCTGAGCAACAACGTCGACTTCCCGCGGTGGTGGCTGCGCCGGGGGCATCAGGTCTTCATCCAGACCTTCCACGGTTACCCCTTCAAGTCCATGGGGGTCTCCTTCTGGAAGGAGCAGGGCCGCAACGAGCGCGACCTGCAGCGGGAGACGGCCCGGCTGGGGCGCGCCTGGAGCGTCGCCCTGGTGCCCGCGCCGTTCTGCGAGGAGCTCTACCGGCGGGAGTACCGGTTCACCGGGGAGGTGATGGTGAGCGGTTACCCGCGGGACGACGCCCTGGTGGGCGAGGGCGTGGCCGAGCGCCGAGCCCGGGCCCGGGCCCGTCTGGGCATCCGCGCCGACCAAAAGGCGGTGCTCTACGCGCCGACCTGGCGGGAGAGCATCTCGGCAGACACCTGGAACGCGCCGATGTTCGACGCGCTGGACCTCGACCGGCTGGCCACCGAGCTGGGCAGCGACCACGTGCTGCTGCTGCGTGGGCACAACCACAACCTCGGTGAGGCCACCCGTTTCTCCGACCACGCCGTCGTCCTGGACGTCACCGACCACCCGGACATCAACGAGCTGGTGCTCGCCTCCGACGTCGCGGTCCTCGACTACTCTTCGCTGCGCTTCGACTACGCCCTCACCGGCAAGCCGATGCTCTTCTTCGTGCCTGACCTGGAGGACTACGTGCAGGGCCGGTCCTTCCTGTACGACTTCGAGCCCACCGCTCCCGGACCCTGGCTGCGGACGACCGAGGAGGTCGCCGACGCCCTGCTCCGGCTGGACGAGGTCGCTGCGGAGTACGCCGACGCCCGCGCAGAGTTCCACCGCCGGTTCAACCAGCTCAACGACGGGCACGCGGCCGCCCGGGTGATCGACGCCTGGATCCCCGAGGCCCGGCTGCAGGCAAAGGCCGGATGAGCCCGGCCCGACGACGGCTCGCCGACGGCCGGGGCGGGGCCGCAGCACGACAGCTGAGGTCCCTCTGGGCCGGCCTGGCGCTGGGCACCATGGTCGCGGCGGCAGCCGCGCTGGCGGGCGTCCCGGCCGTCGCGCTGGCCGCTCTGGTGGTCGCCGCGTCCGTCGATGCCGTCCTGCCGACGTCCGGCATCGCCGGCAGCCGGCCGGCTGAGATCGTGCAGCACGCCCTGGGCCGGTCGACCCGGCTCGTCGTCCGCCTGCTGGTGCTGGTGCTCGTGCTCGCCACGCTCGCTGCCCAGGACCGGGCCGCGGCGGTGATCCGGCTGGTGGTGGCTGCGGCCGTGCTCCTGGTGGCCGCGGTCGCGGCCACCGACGCGGTGGCCTGGTCGCTTCAGGGCATGCGCCGGCACCCCGTGGCGCGGGGGATCGACGGGCTGCAGCAGCATGCCGCCCACCCGCTGCCCTCCCGGCTGCTGGTGACCCTGGTGCCGGAGCTGCTGCTGGTGACCTGCGTCGCCTGGGCCGCTGACCGGGTGGGGATCGCGCTGGCGCTGTGCGCGGTGTCCGTGGCGGCCGCCGGCGCAGGCGCCGCCGTCTGGGCCGGGTCCATGTGGCGCGGCCGTGCCGACCGACCCCGACGGCTGCGGCTGATCCAGCGGCTTCTCGTGGAGGCACCGCCCGAGGTGGTGCTCTACTTCGGCGACGGCGAGAAGTCCGTCCACGAGGTGAACACCTGGTTGCCCACCCTGGAGCGGTTGCCCCGCTCGGTCATGGTGGTCGCGCGCAGCCGAGCGGCCTTCCTGGCGCTGCCCCCGACCACCGTCCCGGTGGTGTGCGTCCCGGCCGCCGCGGACATGGTGGCCCTCCCGTGGGCCGGCGTCCGGGTGGCGCTGTTCGTGTCCAACATCGGCAACAACATCCACCTGCTCCGCACCCCGGGGCTGCGGACGGCGTTCATCGGCCACGGGGACAGCGACAAGAGCGCGTCGTCGAACCCGTTCAGCAAGGTCTACGACGAGATCTGGGTGGCCGGGCCCGCGGGTCGCCGCCGGTACCTGCAGGCCGATGTCGGCGTACGGCCCGAGGCGCTCGTCGAGGTGGGGCGCCCGCAGTTGGAGCTGGTGCACGATCGCAGCGGGCTGGCTGACCGGGTGCCGACCCTGCTCTACGCGCCGACCTGGGAGGGCTGGAACGACGACCAGGCCTACGCCTCGGTGCTGACCCACGCCGAGGCGATCGTCGACGCCGTGCTGGCCTCACCCGTGCCGGTCCGGCTGCTGTACCGGCCGCATCCCTACGCCGGGCGGCGCGACGCCCGCCTGGCCGCGGTGCACCGGCGGATCGTCGCACGGCTGACCGCGGCGAACGCGGCGGCCGGCTCCGCAGCCCCCACCGTGCTCGCCGCCACTACCCGTACGGCGGTCGCCGATTCGGCAGCTGAGGAGGAGCTTCGGGCCGTCCAGCGGGGCGAGGAGCTGCTGGACGCCGGACCGCGTGGCCTCCACCGGGTGGTCGAGCCGGGCGGCGCTCCGCTGACCAGCTGCTTCAACGTCGCCTCGGCCCTGATCACTGACGTGTCCAGCGTGCTGACCGACTTCCTCGCCGCCGACCGACCGGTCGCCGTGTGTGACCCGCGCGGCCAGGACCGGGCGGCCTTCGTGGCCCGCTACCCCTCCGCGGCGGCCGGTCTGGTGCTGCCGCCCGGAGCAGGCGGCATCGAGGAACTGCTCCAGGTGCTCACCGGCGTCCGGGACGATGCTCATCGCTGCGCGCGGGAGGCGACCCGGCGGGAGCTGCTGGGCGACCCGGGCATCCGGGCGCTGGACCGGATGGCCGCAGCGGTCGAGGCGCTGGGCGGCCGGTCGGCGGCGGCCAGGGGCACAGTGGGCCGGCCGGGCTGAGCGCCCGGCCGGCGCGTCGCGTACGAGGGCTCCCCGACTCCGTCTCAGCGGGGCAGGACCGGCCCGACCTGCTGGCCTGCGACGATCTGCGCGTCGAAGTCGGCCGCGCTCTGGCCCTCGTCGAAGACGGTCGTCAACGCGTTGCGGTGCAAGAAGTCCAAGTAGACCTGGAAGCGCACCGGCATCAGCTCGTTGAACTCGCGGAACGAGCTCTTCCAGTACAGCTCGGCCGCCGTGGGCGGCGTCTCGAGCTCGCTGATCCGGGTGTGCGGGATGCGGTGGTACTCGGCGAGCTCCACCGTGCGGCTGTCGTGCGCGAGCAGGTGTGCCGGGGTGCCGGCCAGCAGTGCGGCGATGTTGCCGTGCAGTCGGCTGCCGAAGGCGAAGCGCTGCTCCTTGAAGGACTCGATCCAGCCCCAGGGGTTGGGGTAGTAGACCATCCGCTTGGACGTGTACAGCGGGTGCTCCGTGTGGATGGGCGTCCGGGGGTCGAACTTCCCCTCGGGGTGCTGGTTCTCGCCCCGGATGATGGTCCGGGCCGAGAGGGAGTCCTGCACCGGGCTGGTCAGCCGGGGGTAGAGCTCCGCGTTACGTTCGACGACGGCGCCCATGCCCGCGACGCGGTGGTCGACGTTGACGGAGATCCGGGACCGGCGGGTGATCGGCCGGAACTTCTTGTCCACCCGCAGCCCCGGCCCCCACGTGTACAGCGACGGGCAGCCGATCACGTCGACCCGGTCACCCGGGACGCCGAGTGACTCCAAGTACCGCTTGGTGAACGCGCCGCGGACCCCCAGCGACGTCGACTTCTCCAGCACCGCGGTGGCGAAGTCGAACACGTTCTTGTTGTGCCGCTCGGCCTCCTCCGGGCTGGGAGCCCAGGACGACCCGGTCTTGCCCATCGCGAAGCCGCCCTCGCTGGGCTCGTCGGCCGGCGCCTGGGCACCGACCCCGATCACGGTCACCGGCATGTCGAGCCGGCGGACGATCTCGGTGAGCTTGACCAGCTGCTGGCTGAACCCGAACCGGAAGGCGTTCGACATCGGGACGACGAACCGGTCGAACTTCCGGTTGATCTTGTTGATCCACTCGGTCGGGTCATCGAGGGTGTGCGCCGTGAAGCCCCCGGCCTTGATCTCGGCGTCCGAGGTGCTCAGCGCACGGTGGACGCTGTGCGCGTACAGCAGGTTGCCGGAGTTGCCGCCCATGCTGCGGGTGGCCTTCTCGGGGTTGAGGACCTCGAAGGGGTCCTGCGCCGAGCGGACGAGGATCTTGGACATCAGAACGCAACCACCGTTTCGTCGGGCGGCACAGCTGGAGCCCTGGCCGCTCGATCGTCACGGTACAAGCGGAGATGAGGACAGTGAGTGACGAAGCGGTCCGCCACACCGTGAGTTCGGGAAGACTCGACCCCTCCTGCACACCGTTCCCGCGGGTCGCAAGCGCCCCAGCCCGGCGGGCGTCGCTCCCGGATCCCCGCTTCCCGGATCAGGACCGGAGGCGGGAGGAGGTGACGATCGCCAGGAAGTGGCCGGCCACCGCCAGGAGTGCCGCCGGCAGCAGCACGATCAGCAGCACCTGCGTGCCCACGAGAGAGCCCGCGACCGCGTCGACGACCGCCGCGACGAGCACCAGCAGGCTCAGCTCGATCGAGTGGTAGAGCCGGTGGAAGGGCACGAACCGGGCGAGCCGCCGCAACCGGGCCAAGCCGCCCGCCCGGGGGGCGGTGGTGGCCTCGTCGTCGCTGACCCGGGCCAGCCCGGCGTCGGCCCGCGCGACGTGCACCATGTCGTTGAGCGCCTTGTTCAGCACGATCACGACGGCCAGGACGCCTCCCAGGGTCGTCCAGCCGTAGGTGTCGCCCTCCGCGAGGTCGTCGATCCCCCCGGCGGCGCGGACACCGAGGCCCAGCGGGATCAGGGACTCAGCGAGGTAGTGGCCGACCTTGTCCAGGAAGACGCCCAGCGGGCTGGACGTGCCACGCCAGCGGGCCACCTCGCCGTCGCTGGCGTCCCACAGCATCTGCAGCTGGGTGAGGGCCACCGCCAGGACGGCGCCGGCCAGCCCCGGGACGAGCAACGCAAAGCCGGACGCGGCACCGGTCACGATCATCAGCCCGGTCACCGCGTTCGCCGACAGCCCGGCACGCAGCAGCAGCCGGGTCAGGTAGGGCGAGATACGCCGCATGTACAGGTCGCCGGTCCAGTGCTCGGCGTTGCGGCGGCCGCGGATCGACGGCGGCTGGGTCACCTCGCGGAGCTGGCGGATCGTCGGGCGTGCCGGGCGGGCAGCGGTCACGGCCGCGCCGTCGTCCGTGCGCCGTCGACCGCGGCCACCAGCTCGGCGCAGGCGGCGAGGAACGCCTCTGTCGCCGCACCGGGCCGGATGTCGCCGAGGTAGTGGTTGACCAGCTCTGACCGGCGCGGTGCGAGGTCGTCGTCGGTCAGCAGCCGACGGAGCAGCTCGCCGGCCCCACCGGCGTCCGCGGCCGCCAGCCGGGGCGCGGCGGCCAGCAGGGGCGACGGCGGGACGACGGCGCCGACCGCGGCGGGCACCGTCACGACCAGCGGCCGGCCGGTGGGCAGCCACTCGGGTGCCAGCGACGAGACGTCGGTGACGAGTGCGTCGGCGCGGGCGAAGGCCGTCTCGAGAGGGGAGTCGACGTCCACCGTGCTGCCGGTCGCCTGCAGCGGCGGCGTGCTGACCAGCCGGCGCAGCGTCTGGTCGGCCTCGGCCACCTCGCGGCGGTTCGCGCCGGTACGCGGGTGCGGCCGGTAGACGACGCGCAGCCCGGCGGCGGCCAGTGAGGCCAGCAGCGCGGCACCGTGGCTGGCCACCGAGCTGTAGGCCATCGACGGCTGCGCGCCTTCCCAGGTTGGTGCATAGAGCACGGTCGGCGGCTGACCGGGCTTCCGCGCGGCTGCGGCGGTCACCTGCGGCCGGCCGATCCGGACCAGTCGATCGGCGTCGAACCACAGCAACTCAGCCGAGATCCGGTCGACCGCGGCCTGTCCGGCGACGAAGGACCGGTCGTAGGCCTTGAGCTGGTTGGACGCGGACACGGCCTTGTCGCTCTCACCGTGCCCCAGGTAGGCGTGCGCGAGCGTCGGGAACCGCAGCAGCTGGAAGTTGCGGGGGTGGTGGCTCACGTACAGCGCCAGCGCCGACCGGCCGCGCGTGACCAGCCGGTCGAGGGTCGCCGTTCGGGCGACGCAGTGCACCGGCAGCGAGGTGCGCTCGCGCAGCCGCGCGGTGGTCCGACTGTCCTGGGTGACCAGCGCGACCCCCTGCTGACGGTCCAGCTCGGCGAGAGCGGGCAGCCACTGCTCCAGTTGGTAGGCGTTGCGCACCGGCTCGGGGAAGAACACGAGCACCCGCTGCGGCAGCACCAGGTCGCCGATCGCGGCGTCCTCGCCGAGCCCGTCGGGTTCGCCACCGGGAAGCAGGCCCAGACGCCGGATGACGCGGCCACCGGCCGAGCGCAGCCCGGCAGGGGAGAACAGAGAGGGGGGCAAGACGGCTCCTGAGGGTCTCGCTGGCGAGGTTACCCGTCAGACGATCGGCGGCCGGCCGTGCCGCACCATGCGGGCGATCGTGGTCCAGCGCAGCCGCCGACGCCCGCCCGGATCGGTCTGCCAGCCCTCCAGCCAGCCCGCCCACCACGGCACCAGCGTGCGCGGCTGCCGAGCCGAGCGGACCACCTGCAGCGCCGTCCAGGACAGCAGGTAGGGCGCCGCGAACACCCAGGGCAGGTTCCGGCGGGCCAGCCACACCCGGTTGCGGGCGTTGAGCCGGAAGAAGTCCGCGTGCCGGGTGACCCGGGTCAGCGGGTGGGTCGCGGCCAGGTCGCCGGCGTACCGGACCTCGTAGCCGACGTCCCACACCCGCCAGGCCAGCTCGATGCCCTCGTGGGCGTAGAAGAACGGCGCCGCCCAGCCGCCGGCCGCCGCGAAGGCCGCTCGACGGACCACGACCGCGCCCTCCCAGACCGAGAAGACCGCACTGGACCGGTGCCGGTCACCGACCCGCAGTCGGGGCGTCCACCGGCGTGGCGGCTCCTCACCGCCGGCGGTGTCGACGCGCGGCTGCAGCAGGCCGAGCGACGGGTCGTCGAACCGGCGCACCGCGTCGGCGAGGAAGCTCCGATCGGCGAGCGCAGCGTCGTCGTCCAGGAACAGCAGCAGCTCGCCGCGGACCTCGGGCACGCCCGCGTTGCGGCCCGCCGGGATGCCCACGTTCTGCGGCAGGGCGAGGCTGGCCACACCGGCTGGCAGCCCGTCCGGCTGCCAGCCGTTGCCGACCACCACCACGTCGGTGTGGACGCCTCGTTGTGCCATGACCGACGCCAGTGCCCTGGCGAGCTCAGCCGGTCGTCGTCCCTGGCTGAGGACGATGACGCCGACCGACGGTGCCGGTCCGGCGTCAGCCATGCAGGACGACGTCGGCGTCCACTCCGTCGGGGACCAGGTCGCCCGGCTCCTCCTCGTGGATCTCGTGCGCGGCCACGGCGGCGTTCAGGTGGGAGGCCAACTTGTCCTCGCGGCGCACGTCGACGATGTGCCCGGTCCAGTCGGACACCAGGACACCGAGGGAGGTCTCGGCGACCGCCTCCGAGGTGAGCAGCGAGCCGGCCGGCTCATCGCCGAAGGCCTTCGTGCGCATCGGGGTGGAGGTGCGTTCCGGGTTCACGCAGTTGACCCGGACGCCCTCGGCGGCCCACTCGTCGGCCAGGGCCTGGGTGAGGTTCACCGTGGCGGCCTTGGCAGAGGAGTAGAGGCTGTAGCCGCTGCGGCCTCGGGTGTAGGAGCTGGAGGTGAAGAGCAGCAGCGAGCCGCGGGTCTCCTTCAGGTGTGGCTGGAAGACCTGCGCGATGTGGATCGGGGCCAGGTAGTTGACGTCGGTCGCGAGGTAGATCGTCTCCTCGCTGGTCTCGGCCAGCTCGCCGCGGGGGAGCACCCCGGCGGTGTTGACGACGAAGTCGACCCGGCCGGTCTGCTCGAGCACCTGTGCGCAGGCGGCCGCGATGTCCTCGCGGCGCTCGACGTGGGTGCCCGTCGCGGAGCGGCTGAAGGTGAAGGTGGTGGCGCCGTGGCGCTCGGCGAGCGCCACGATGTCCCCGCCGATGCCGTATGAGCCGCCGAACACGACCAGCGTCTTGCCCTCGAGCGCAGCGCGGTAGTCGGCGTCGGTCACCGGGCGAGGTGCGTCGTGGTTGTCGAGCTGGAAGAGCTTGTCGGCCAGGTAGACGTCGATCGGCTCGGTGACCTTCATGTTCCGCTCCTCGCCGCGCACCACGCCGATCGGCACCTCGGGGGCATAGCGGAGCACGACGGTGCAGTCGTCGGTGGCCTCGAAGTCGGGGTCCTTCGCCGCGAGTTCGTAGGCCCGCCGGATCACTGAGAGCCGGAAGCACTGCGGGGTCTGGCCACGGCGCAGCAAGTTGCGGCGAAGCACGTCCCGGATGACCTCACCGGTGTGCTCGTCCACCTGGATGATCGTGTCGGCTGAGGGGATGGCCGTGTCCACGGCGTCGAACCGGTGGAGCGCGGCCACGCAGTCCTCGATCACCCGCTGGCTGAGCAGCGGCCGGACCGCATCGTGGAAGAGGACGTTGCACTCCTCGCTGCCGAGTGCGTCCAAGGCCCGCTGGGTGGTGGCGTTGCGTGTCTCCGCGCCCTCCAGCACCTGGGTCACCTTCGGGTAGGTGCCCGGCCGCAGGATGTCCCGGACGGCGTCCAGGTGCCCAGGGGTCATGAGCACGAAGATCTCGTCGACCAACGGAGATGCCTGCAGGATGCCGATGGTGTGCTCGATGATGGGCTTGCCGGCCACCTTGATCAGCTGCTTGGGGATGGACAGGCCCACCCGGGTGCCGGTCCCACCGGCCAGTACGACGGCCACGTTCCGCAATCTCGCCACAGAGCGACCATAAGCTCCATCGTCCCGAAGGCTCGACACAGCTCGTCGACCGACGTTCACCTGAACCACATGCGGCTGTCAGGTTCACACCAGCATCGGATGGGCATGTTGGTCCGGTGATCGACCTCTTGGAGCAGTCTGAGATGACCTGCGACTGCGGCCACGTCTCCGGCGCGCACGCGCACTGCCGCGCCGGCACCGACTGCGCGCTCTGCGACTGCGCTCGGTTCCACCGGCCTCTCGTGCGCCGCGGGAGCCGGGTACGTCGGCTCACGGGCCGGAGCCGCTGAGCCCGCCGCCGGGCGGCGGCCTCCATCCGGCAACGGCTCAGCCGGTGTGGACGACGTGGAAGGCCTCGGCGAGGCGGCCCGGGGGGAGTCCGTGGGTGCGCGCGGTCTGGCGCATCCACGCGCCGACGAACTCCTGCAGCTGGCCCGGCGGCTGGTGGCTGACCTGGGTCACGTGGCTCAGCAGCGCCGCCCACTTCTGCTCCACCACGTCGGTGACGTCGACGGCGTGGTCGGCGCGCGGGCTGGCGCCCAGCCAGACCTCCGAGACCGTCCACGCGTCCAGCCCCTCGTCAGCGAGGAGCTCGGGGAAGGCGAAGGGGTTGCGGGCGTCGGGGTAGACCGCCTGCAGCGTCGACTCGCCCACGGTCATGTGGTCGGGGTGGCTGGCGCCGATCCGCTCCCACATCCGCTCCGGTGAGCTGGTCAGCACCCGCTGCGGGCGGACCTGGCGGATCACCCGGCTGATGTCCCGGCGCAGGTCCAGGGTCAGCTCGACCCGGCCGTCGGGGTGGCCGAGGAACCGCACGTCGGTGACACCGACCGCGGCCGCCGCGGCCCGCTGCTCCTCCCGCCGGAGCGGGCCCATCCGGTCCCGGGGGGTGTCGTCGAAGCCGCCGGCGTCCCCGTCCGTGACGATGCAGTAGGTGACCTCGGTGCCCGCCGCGGTCCAGGTGGCGACGGTGCCGGCGCTGCCGAAGTCGACGTCGTCGGGATGGGCGAGCACGCACAGCGCGCGCTCGACGTGGGCGGCCGGTCCGGTCGGCAGTGGCATCACCCGGCGGAGCCTACGGAACCCCGCAGGCCGGCCAGCTTCTCCGGGTTGAGCACGACGAGGGCCTGCTCGACGCGGCCGTCGGCCACCACGAGCGAGACGGCGATCGCCGGGCCCGTCCCGGTGTCCACCACGACGCCGGGCGCACCGTTGACGTCGACGAGCCGCATCGTCAGCCCCGGCTGGGACAGCCCCTCGGCCGAGACGGCGACCAGGAAGCGGGCGGCCTTGTCCGCGCCGACGATCGGCCGCAGCGCGGCCTTGGCCACCCCTCCGCCATCGGTGAACAGGACGACGCCGGGGGACAGCACGGCCAGCAGCGCGTCGACGTCCCCGCCCACGCAGGCGGCCAGGAAGCGCTCGGTGACCTCCCGCTGGGCCCGCCGGTCGGCGTCGAAGCGCGGCCGGCGGGCCTGCACGTGCTCGCGCGCCCGGTGACCGAGCTGCCGGACCGCGGCCTCGGACCGGTCGAGGACCCCGGCGACCTCGGCCCAGCTCATCCCGAAGACCTCGCGCAGCACGAAGACCGCGCGCTCGGGAGGGGAGAGCGTCTCCAGGACCACCAGCAC
Source organism: Modestobacter altitudinis (assembly GCF_005930475.1). GTDB lineage: Bacteria > Actinomycetota > Actinomycetes > Mycobacteriales > Geodermatophilaceae > Modestobacter > Modestobacter altitudinis. The sequence goes on along the minus strand of NZ_SJEW01000002.1, from coordinate 43,282 downwards.
GGCGAGCGACACCTGCTCCCCGAGTTCCGCGGCCTCCTCGGGACCGGGTGCGTCGTCGGTCAGCAGCGGCTCGGGCAGCCACGGCCCGACGTAGGTCTCGCGCCGGGTGCGGGCCGACCCCAGCCGGTCCAACGCCAGCCGGGAGGCGACCCGGACCAGGTAGGCCCGGGGGTCGGCGACGTCGCTCCGGTCGGCGGCCGACCAGCGCAGCCAGGCGTCCTGGACGACGTCCTCGGCGTCGGCGACGCTGCCCAGCATCTGGTAGGCGACGCTGAACAGCAGCCGCCGGTGCTGGTCGAAGGCCGCGAGCCCGTCGGTCGGTGTCCCGGGCGGGTCCAGCGGGAGGCGTGCCATGTCGGGCTCCTCGTCTCGGGTCGACCGGGGTGGGGACGTCGTGCAGACGACGCGACCCCGCCGGACGTGACATCGGCCTACAGGCGGCCGCGGCCCTGGCGGAGCAGCATCATCCCAAGCGCGGCGCCGTCCGGGCCGAGCGCGGCGCGGAACCGGGACAGCACCCGCTGCTCGCGGGCCAGCGACAGCCGCATGCCGCCGGCCGCGGTGCGCAGCGCACCGATCTCCTGGGAGATGGCGACCCGGCGCTGCACCAACTCGATGATCTGGGCGTCGCAGGCGTCGATCTCACCGCGCAGGACGTCGATCGGGTCGGTGCCGTCGGCAGCGGGACTGGGGGAGAGGCTGGTGTCCATGGGTCCTCCGGGGCGGGTGGAGGCCCTCGACCCACGAGACGACGAACGCCCCGGGCCGTGGGCCCGGGGCGTCGTGTGGGAGTGGCTGCTCAGCCAGCTGTCACGGACACCGGGACCCGGTGGCCGTAGGAAAACTCGCGGCTGCGCAACACGCTGGCGAGTGTGTCACACCACGTCCGCCGACGGCCAGGCGTCGTCCCCAGGCGACACGCGGGGCCCCGGTCGTGTCGGTGCCGCGGCCTAGAGTGGCGGGGTCATGAGCAGCCTCCAGCACACCCTCCCCGGCACCGCCGCGCTCCCCCGGCAGACCTCCGGCCAGACCGGGCGGGAGCTGGACCGGATGCTCGCCGGGCTCAACGGCCCGCAGCGCGACGCCGTGGTCCACGAGGGCAGCCCGCTGCTCATCGTCGCCGGCGCCGGGTCGGGCAAGACCCGGGTGCTGACCCACCGCATCTCCTACCTGCTGGGCGCCCGCGGCGTGCAGCCCGGCGAGATCCTGGCGATCACCTTCACCAACAAGGCCGCCGGCGAGATGAAGGAGCGCGTCGCGGCCCTGGTCGGCCCGCGCGCCCGGGCGATGTGGGTGTCGACGTTCCACTCGATGTGCGTGCGGATCCTGCGCGCCGAGGCCGCGAAGCTCGGCATGAAGAGCTCGTTCACCATCTACGACCAGGGCGACTCGGTCCGGCTGATGACGATGGTCGCCCGCGACCTCGACCTCGACGCGAAGCGCCATCCGGGCCGCAGCCTGGCCAACCAGGTGTCGAACCTGAAGAACGAGCTGGTCGACGAGGAGTCCTACAGCCCGCTGACGGCGCCGGAGAAGGTGCTCAAGGAGGCCTACACGCTCTACCAGCGGCGCCTGCGCGAGGCGCACGCGATGGACTTCGACGACCTGATCATGACGACGGTCCACCTGCTGCAGGCGTTCCCCGACGTCGCCGAGCACTACCGCCGCCGGTTCCGGCACGTGCTGGTCGACGAGTACCAGGACACCAACCACGCCCAGTACGTGCTGGTCCGCGAGCTGGTGGGCGGGCACGACGGCCCGGTCCCGCCGGCCGAGCTCTGCGTGGTCGGTGACGCCGACCAGTCGATCTACGCCTTCCGCGGCGCGACCATCCGCAACATCGACGAGTTCGAGCGCGACTACCCCGAGGCGACCACCATCGTCCTGGAGCAGAACTACCGCTCCACCCAGCGCATCCTGCGCGCGGCCAACCAGGTCATCGCCCGGAACACCTCGCGCCGGCCGAAGAACCTGTGGTCCGACGCCGGCGACGGCGAGCTGATCGAGGGCTACGTCGCCGACAACGAGCACGACGAGGCTGCCTGGGTCGCCGAGCAGATCGACGCGCTGACCGACGAGGGGCTGGCCCAGCCCAAGGACATCGCGATCTTCTACCGCACCAACAACGCCTCCCGGGTGTTCGAGGAGGTGTTCATCCGGGTCGGCATGCCCTACAAGGTCGTCGGCGGCGTGCGGTTCTACGAGCGCCGGGAGGTGCGCGACGCGCTGGCCTACCTGAAGGTGGTCGCCAACCCGGCCGACGTGGTGAGCCTGCGCCGGGTGCTCAACACCCCCAGGCGGGGCATCGGCGAGCGGGCCGAGTCGGCCGTCGAGCGCTTCGCCGACCGGGAGCGCATCCCCTTCGCCAGCGCCCTGCGCCGCGCCTCCGAGGTGGGCGAGCTGGCCACCCGGTCGCTCAAGGCCATCAAGGAGTTCGTGGCCCTGCTGGAGGAGTTCGAGCAGCTGGTCGAGACCGGTTCCGGCCCTGCCGCGCTGCTGGAGAGCATCCTGGACCGCACCGGCTACCTGACCGAGCTGTCGGCGAGCACCGACCCGCAGGACGAGGGCCGCGTCGACAACCTCAACGAGCTGATCTCGGTCGCGGCCGAGTTCGAGGCCGGCACGCCCGGCGGCACGGTCACCGACTTCCTGGAGCAGGTCTCCCTGGTCGCCGACGCCGACCAGATCCCGGTCACCGGGGACGAGGCCGGCGTGGTCACGCTGATGACGCTGCACACCGCCAAGGGGCTGGAGTTCCCGGTCGTCTTCCTGACCGCGCTGGAGGACGGCGTCTTCCCGCACCTGCGGGCGCTCGGCGACCCCCGCGAGCTGGAGGAGGAACGCCGGCTGGCCTACGTCGGCATCACCCGGGCGCAGAAGCGGCTCTTCCTCTCCCGGGCCACCGTCCGCACCAGCTGGGGGCAGCCGGCCTACAACCCGCCGTCCCGCTTCCTGGACGAGCTGCCGGCCGACGCCGTGCACTGGGCGCGCACCGAGCCGGCGCACACCACGCCGATGAGCTCGGCGCAGGCGCGGGTCGCCGCCACCGGGCTGTCCACCGGCGGTCTGCGCGGCGGCGCCGGCAACCGCGCGGTGATCAGCGTGGACGTCGGCGACCGGGTCAGCCACGACGCCTTCGGGCTCGGCACCGTGATCGAGGTCAACGGCATCGGCGACAAGGCGCAGGCGACCGTCGACTTCGGCTCCGGCGGCACCAAACGGCTGGTGCTCCGCTACGCACCCCTGACCAAGCTGTGAGGTCCACCGCCGCACGGTGAGCGGGTGGCAGCCGGTGACGACGGTGCGTAGCTGCACCGAGGCGGCACCGGGCCAGGGCGGCGGGACGAGCCCCGCCGAGGCTCGGCCTCGGAGTTGCCGGGTGCTGGCGGGTCCCGGACGTCGCGGTCGGGTCGAGGCCTCAGCCGACGGACAGGCCGCGCTCGGCGAGCCAGTCCTGCGGGTCGGTGGGCTTGCCGTTCATGCCGCCGACGTGGATCTCGAAGTGCAGGTGCGGGCCGGTCGACTGGCCCTGGCTGCCCACCTTGGCGATCTGGTCGCCGGCCGAGACGACGTCCCCGGCCTCGACGTCGTAGTACTTCATGTGGCCGTAGATCTCGACGTTGCCGTCGGCGTCCTGGATGTAGACGGCGTTGCCGTAGCCCGTTGCCGGGCCGGCCCGCAGGACGACGCCGTCGGCGGCCGCGTAGATCGGCGTGCCCAGCGGCGCGGCCAGGTCGATGCCCCAGTGCATGGTGCCCCAGCGCTGGCAGAAGCAGGTGGTGAGGCGACCGGCGGTGGGCACCACGAAGTCGGGCTCGCGCGCGGCGCGGGAGGCGGCGATCTCGCTGAGCCGGGCCTGGGCCTCGGCCTGGCTGATCTCGCCACGGGCGCTCGCGGCGTCGTCGACGCCGCCGGAGAAGCTGGAGTCGGAGGTGCCCAGGCCGTAGTCCTGGCCGGAGGCGATCGAGGAGCCGGCATCCGAGCCGAAGCCGCCCAGCCCGCCCAGGACGCCGGTGAGCACGGCGCCGAGCACGGCGGCGGCCAGGAGCACCGGAGCGCGCCGGCCCGGCGGGCGGCGCAGCTTCGCGGGCACGGTGACGGTCGGGCGTCGGCGGCTCGGCCGGGAGTCCTCGGCGGGCTCGTCGAGCGGGGCCGGTCGCGCCTCGACGGGGTCGCCGGGTGCGTCGTCGGTGCTGGTCAGCAGGGCGTCCTCGCCGGAGGCCTGCGCCTCGGTGCCCTCGATGTCGAGCTCGTCGTCCTCGTCGTCCTCGTCCGCCTGTGATGCCGCCCAGGCCGCGTCCCAGTCCCAGGCGCCGTCCGGCGCCACGAAGTCAGCGCTGGCAGGACCGGCGTCCAGGACGGCGGCGAGGCCGTCCTCGGACCGGGTACGGCCCACGAGCTCACGGAGACGGGACAACAGGCACCTTCCGGGGGCAACACCACGGGGGGAGCCGTGGGGTCTGACGTGCACCAGACGGTCATGGGATCGGCAGGTGCGCAGCGCGGTGGTACCACCCGGGAGGAACTGATCCCGCCGGTGTCGTGCCGACGCTAACGACGGCTGGTACGCGGTTCAATCACCTGACAGCACGTGTCCCAGTCGAACGCGATGCGTGACGACACCCGGGGAGAACGGACTCCTGCCGTCGACGCGACGTGGTTCAGGCGGCGGTGGCCGGCGGGTCGGCGGCGCCGGACCGCAGCCCGGCGAGCGTCGCGGCGACCTCGTCGAGGACGCCGCGGTGGATGGGCAGCGACATGTGCCCCACCCCGCGGAACAGCACGTTGCGTGCCCTCAGGTCCGGGTGCTCGCACCGGCCGGCGGCCGAGGGGACGACCATCTGGTCGAGGTCGCTGTAGATCGAGGTGATGCTGGTGCCGCAGCCCGGCGCCGGCTCGGCCAGCTCGCGGAGCAGCGGTGAGCCAGGGCGCAGCTGGCGGACCAGCGACGTCGGGAGGCAGTGCGCCCACAGGGTGCCCTCGTGCGGCGTCCCCAGGGTCACCAGGGTGTCGATGCGCTGGTCGCCGCCCAGCCGCTGCACCAGGTAGCGCGCCACCAGGCCACCGAGGCTGTGGCCGACGACGTGGACGCGCTCGTGCCCGGTCTCTCGGCACACCCGCTCGAGGTGCCGGCCCAGCGCCTCGGCGGCGCTCTCGACGTCGCGCTGCAGCGGGCTGTAGTTCCAGGTGCACACCGAGACGAACCCGCGCCGCCGCAGTGCCCGCCGCATGACGGTGAAGACCGACCGGTTGTCGACCAGGCCGTGCACCAGCACGACCGGGACGTGCGCGGCGAGCGGGTCGCCGGCGAAGAGGGCGCGCACCCCGGGCGGCTGGGCCCCGGGCCGGAACCGGACGTCGACCCGCAACTGCTCGGTGCGGGCACCCAGCGGGTAGAGCAGCGCGTGCGCGCCCACCCAGGCGAGCTCGGTGAGGCTGCCGGTGAGGACGGCGGGGGAGACCAGCGAGCGCAGGCTCCGCGCCGGGGCGGGCGGCACCGCCGGGACGTCGCTCCCGGCCACCGCGGCCGGGGCGTGCCAGGCTGGTACGGAGGGCAGGTCGGTGGCGTGCACGCCGGTCTCCCTCCAGTCCGTGTCGGCCAGCCGACCGGTGTGACCGAGCACCAGGTGTGCTCGCGTCCCGGGACGTTAATGCCCCCGTGTGCTGGACATCACACAACCGACACACAACACGCCCGAGGGCGACCACGACGACACCGAGGAGGCGACCTGTGCCCGCCCGTGACCGGATCCCTGCCCGTTCCCGTGCGGACGGAGGGCGCCCGGCGGGCGGGACCCGGCGTGCGTCGGCGACGACCGGGGCGAGCCGGACCGGCGCCGGCCCGGCCCGCCGGACGGGTGCCCCGGCCGCGGCGCCGGTCGACCAGCTGGTCGTCGGACCGGTGCCGCCGCTGGCCCGGGCCGTCGGCGTCCTGCTCGCCGTCGCCGGGGTCGTGGGTGCCGTCGCGGTCTTCCCGACCTACCTCGTGGTCGGGGGCACGGCCGTCTCGCCGGTGACCGGGCCGGTCGACGCGCTGGTCGCCCTGGTGGCGCCGGTCGCCGCGCTGGCGGTGGGCACCGGCCTGCTGCTCGGCCGGGTGCCACGGCTCGGGCTGGGCTACGCCGCGGTCACCGGTGCGCTGGCGGTGGGGCGGCTGCTGATCGAGCTCTACCAGGGGCGCGGGTCGACGACCCGGCCGGCGGTCGAGGTGCTGGCCGGCGAGCGGGTGATCACCAGCTCCGTCGACATCGGCGCCGGGTGGGTACTGGGGATCGTCGCGCTCTCGCTGACCGTCCTCGCCGGTGTCCTGGCGATGGTGGCATGGGGCCGCACGGTCATGGACGACGGCGGGACGCTGGACCCGCTGCGCCCGGTGCTGGCCGGTTGCGCCGCCGTCCTCGGGGTGGCCGCCGTGCTGTGCCTGGCCTCGCCCGCCGCCGACGTCCCCGACCAGGTGGTCACCGACCCGACCACGGGACTGGAGACGGTCGTCACGGGGGAGGGGGCGCAGGCGCTGCTGGAGCGCCCGGGGCTGGCCCTGCTGGGCGGACTGCTGCTGGCCGGGGCCCTGCTGCTGTGTGCGGTGACCGCCCCGTCGTTGCGGCCACGGCTCGGCGCGGTCGGCGGCCTGCTCGGGATCACGGTCTTCCTGCTGGCGGCCGGGCTGACCGGGTGGCGCGACGCGCTGCACGGCACCGACGTCGACTGGACCCTGCCCGGCGTGGGTCTGCTGGTGCTGGGGGTCGGTGCCGCGGCGCTGACCGTGCTCGCCTGGCGGGCGGGGAGCGGGCGAGCCGGGGCTGCCGGGGCCTGACCCCAGCCGGTCCGGGACGGCTCGTGCGGACGCCGCTGAGCGGAAGAGACGTGTGATACGACCCACCCTCGCCGAGGCGCGTGCGGCGACCCGGAGACGGGAGAGCTACGGTGCCTGTTCGTGGATCTCTTCGAGTACCAGGCCCGTGACCTGTTGGCCGCGCACGGCGTTCCCGTGCTCCCCGGCGGCGTCGCCGAGACACCCGAGCAGGCCGAGGCGATCGCGCGCGAGATCGCCTTGCCCGTCGTCGTGAAGGCCCAGGTCAAGGTGGGCGGCCGCGGCAAGGCCGGCGGCGTCAAGCTCGCCGACGACCCCGAGAGCGCCAAGGCGCGCGCCCAGGACATCCTCGGCCTGGACATCAAGGGGCACATCACCCACCGCGTGATGGTCGCCCAGGCCAGCGACATCGCCGAGGAGTACTACTTCTCCTACCTGCTCGACCGGTCCAACCGCACGTTCCTGGCCATGGCCTCGAAGGAGGGCGGCATGGACATCGAGCAGCTCGCCGTCGAGCGGCCCGAGGCGCTGGCCCGCATCCCCGTCGACGCCAGCGTCGGGGTGGACGAGCAGAAGGCCGCCGAGATCGTCGACGCCGCCGGCTTCCCCGCCGAGGTGCGCGACCAGGTGATCGCCATCGCCGTGCAGCTGTGGGACGTCTTCACCAAGGAGGACGCCACGCTCGTGGAGGTCAACCCGCTGGCCAAGGCGCCCGACGGCACCGTCCTCGCCCTCGACGCGAAGGTCACCCTCGACGAGAACGCCTCCTTCCGGCACGGCGACCACGACGCCCTCGAGGACTCCGCCTCGGCCGACCCGCTGGAGGCCGCGGCCAAGGAGAAGGACCTCAACTACGTCAAGCTGCAGGGCGAGGTCGGCATCATCGGCAACGGCGCCGGCCTGGTCATGAGCACGCTGGACGTCGTGGCCTACGCCGGTGAGGAGTTCGGTGGGGTCCGCCCGGCCAACTTCCTCGACATCGGCGGTGGCGCCTCGGCCGAGGTCATGGCCAACGGGCTGGGCATCATCCTGTCCGACCCGGCCGTGAAGAGCGTGTTCGTCAACGTCTTCGGCGGCATCACCGCGTGCGACGCCGTCGCCAACGGCATCGTGCACGCCCTCGGCATCCTCGGTGACGAGGCCACCAAGCCGCTGGTCGTCCGGCTGGACGGCAACAACGTGGAGGAGGGCCGGCGGATCCTCGCCGAGGCCGCCCACCCGCTGGTGACCGTGGTGGACACCATGGACGGCGCCGCCCGCCGCGCCGCCGAGCTCGCCGCCGCCTGAAGACCTGGCGAACAGACGAAGGACCCCCTTCCCCCCACACCTCGCAAGCTCGGCGCGGGCCCCTGAAGGGGGCCGGTCCAGAACGGAATTGAGCAATCATGTCGATCTTCCTCACCGAGAACAGCAAGGTCATCGTCCAGGGCATGACCGGCTCCGAGGGGCGCAAGCACACGGCTCGGATGCTCGCCTCGGGCACCGCCGTCGTGGGTGGCGTGAACCCCAGCAAGGCCGGCCAGGACGTGGACTTCGACGGCGCCTCCGTGCCGGTCTTCGGCTCCGTCGCCGACGCGATGAAGGAGACCGGGGCCGACGTCAGCGTCGTCTTCGTGCCGCCGAAGTTCGCCAGGGACGCCGTCCTGGAGGCCGTGGACGCCCAGATCGGGATGGCCGTGGTCATCACCGAGGGCATCCCGGTGCACGACTCGACCTACTTCTGGGCGCACGCCCAGGGCGGCTCGACCCGGATCATCGGCCCGAACTGCCCCGGGCTGATCAGCCCCGGGCGCTCGAACGCCGGCATCATCCCGGCCAACATCACCCAGGCCGGCAAGATCGGGCTGGTCAGCAAGTCCGGCACGCTGACCTACCAGATGATGTACGAGCTGCGCGACATCGGTTTCTCCACCGCGGTCGGCATCGGCGGTGACCCGGTCATCGGGACGACGCACATCGACTGCCTGCAGGCCTTCCAGGAGGACCCGGAGACCGAGGCGATCGTGATGATCGGTGAGATCGGTGGCGACGCCGAGGAGCGGGCCGCGGACTTCATCAAGGCCAACGTGACCAAGCCGGTCGTCGGCTACGTCGCCGGCTTCACCGCGCCCGAGGGCAAGACGATGGGCCACGCCGGCGCGATCGTCTCCGGCTCGGCCGGGACCGCCGCCGCCAAGCAGGAGGCCCTCGAGGCTGCCGGCGTCAAGGTCGGCAAGACCCCGTCGGAGGCCGCCCGCCTCATGCGGGAGATCGTCGGCGCCTGACGAAGGACCCCCGTTCCCCCACGCTTCGCAAGCTCAGCGCGGGACCCTGAACGGGGGCCGAACTGCCCGGCATCCCCTTCGGGGTGCCGGGCAGTGGCGTCTCCGGGTGTCGCTGGGAGGATCCGCGCCATGACGTCGAGTGGTCCGGAGCAGGCGACGGGCGGGCCGCCGGGGCGGCGGACCCGCGGTCCGGTGCTGGGCCGGCTCGCCCTCGCCGACCGCGCCGTGATCGCCGGCACCCTGCTGTACCTGCTGTGCGCGCTCGTCCCCTGGTACCGCGTCGCCGCCTTCGACCTGGGGCGGGGCTACAGCTTCCCCGGTGCGTCGGTCAACGGCTTCGACTCCGGCCTGGTCGTCCTCGCGTTCGTGCTGCTGCTGCTGGCGACGGCCTGGGCCGTGCTCCCGGCGGTCGCCGACGTCCCGGTCCGGTTCCCCCGGTCCCTGGTCACCGTCGGGCTCGCGACGGCGGCGTTCCTGCTGACGCTCATCGAGTGGCTGTCCGACCTCGACATCGGGTTCAGCCTCATGGGCCTGCTGGCCCTCCTCGCCGCGGTCACCGTGCTCACCGGCGCGGTGCTGCGGCTGCTGCCCGAGCTGCGGCGGACCGCACCACCCGCCGCGGAGAGCGCGCCGCCCGACCCGTCGGCTCCCCGGGCCGGTGCCGAGGTGCCACCGGAGGCGCCGGCTTCAGACGACCCGGAGCCGCCGGACGACTCGCCCTACCGCGGGCCGCCGCCGACCCTGCCGCCCGCCGGTGCCGCCGGGGACGCGGCTCGCTGACGGGCCGACCCCGGTACGTGCGTCCGGCGCCCGGCCTTGCGACAGTGGACCGGTGACCTCGTTGCTCGCGCGCCTGCCGACCCTGGCGCCGGGTGGACCGGGCGAGCGCCGCGGCCCGGCCGCAGGCTGGCTCGCCGCGGCGACCACCCTCGCGGTGTCGGTGGTCGGGCTGCTCGGCCTGGGGCTGGCCCTCGTCGTCGTCCAGACCCTGGACCCCGACGGCGGGCTGCCGGTCCGGTCCTCGGCGCGGCTGGCCGGCCAGCTGTGGCTGCTCGCCCAGGGGGGTGAGCTGGAGCTGCCGTCCGGTCCGCTGCGGCTGGCCCCGCTGCTGCTCACCGCGGGCATCGCCTGGGGGCTGAGCCGGGCGGCGGGGTCGGTGGTCGCCCTGCGCGAGCTCTCCGGCCCGGGTCCGCTGGCCCGGGTGCTCGCCGTCGTCGTCGTGCTGCACACGGCCGCGACCGCCGGCCTGGCGCTGGCCGTCGGCACCCCGGGCGCCTCGGTCGCGCTGCTGCGGTCGGTGCTCGGGGCCCTGGTCCTCGCCGTGCTCGCCGGCGGACTGGGGGCACTGCGCGAGTCCGGGTCGGGTGCCGGCCTCGCCGACCGCTTCCCCGGGCCGGGCCGGGCACTGGTCCGGGCCGCCGTCGCCGGCACCCTGACCCTCGCCGCCTGCTGCACCGCGGTGATCGCCGTCGCCCTGGTCGACGACGTCGACGCCGCCGGCCGGCTGGTCACCGGGCTCGGTGGCGCCAGTGCCGGCGCGGCGGGCCTGGTCGGCCTGAGCGTGCTGCTGCTGCCCAACGCCACCGCCGCCGTCATGGGGCTGGCCGCCGGACCGGGCTTCCTCGTCGGCGCGGGCACCTCCGTGTCCACCGGCGGGGTGACGCTGGGCAGCGTGCCGGCGCTGCCGCTGATGGCTGCCCTGCCCGACACCCAGGCCGTGCCGCTGCTCGCCTTCCTGGCCCAGGCGCTGCCGGTGGTCGCCGGGCTGGTCGCCGGCCTGGTGCTCGGCCGGCGGCTCGGGGACGCCGACGGCGGCGCGCTCACCGCCGGGTTGTGGGGCGTGGTCGCCGGGGTCGGGGTCGGCGTCCTCTGCGGGCTCTGGGTGCTGGTGGCCGGTGGCCGGCTCGGTGACGCCGGGCTGGCCGAGGTAGGCGCACCGGCGCTCGCCACCGGGCTGTCCATCGCCGCGCAGGCCGGGATCGCCGCCGCTCCGGCGGCCGCGGTGGTCCGCTGGCGGTCCCGCGCCTGAGGAAGGTCGGAGGACCCCGTCCTCCCCACCCTCCGCAGGCTCAGGGCGGTGCCCTGGACGGGGCCTGACCCACCGCTCGCAGGCTCGCGGCGGGCTCCTGCGAGGGGGCCGAGGAGCTCCCGGCCCGCCCGGCTAGGGTTGATGACCGTGCCCGCCGATGCGCCCGCTGCACCGCGGTCCCAGGTGGTGGTCCTGATCTCCGGCACCGGCACCCTGTGCGCCGCACTGCTGGCCGCCGCGGCCCACCCCGACTACCCGGCCGAGGTCGTCGCCGTCGGTTCCGACCGGACCGGCGCCGCCGGTCTGGCTCACGCCCGGGAGCGCGGGGTGGAGACCTTCGTCGTCCCGCTGGGGAGCCACCCCGACCGCGCCGCGTGGGACCGGGCGCTGGCCGAGGAGCTCACCGCCCGCCGTCCGGACTGGGTCGTCTCCGCCGGCTTCATGAAGCTGCTCGGCCCCGCCGTCCTCGGCGCCTTCCCGGGCCGCGTGCTCAACACCCACCCGGCCCTGCTGCCGGCGTTCCCGGGCGCCCACGCGGTCCGCGACGCGCTGGCTGCCGGCGTGCCGACCACCGGGGCCACCGTCCACCTCGTCGACGCCGGCGTCGACACCGGGCCGGTGCTCGCGCAGCGACCGGTCCCGGTGCTGCCCGGTGACGACGAGGCCGCCCTGCACGAGCGGATCAAGACCGTGGAGCGCGAGCTCCTGGTGCAGACCCTGGGCGACCTGGTGGTCGCCGGGCTGCCCCCCACTGCCACGACCACCGAGGAGAGCCCCCGATGAGCGACCGCATCCCCGTCCGCCGCGCGCTGCTCGGCGTCTACGACAAGAACGGCGTGGAGGAGCTGGCCCGCGGGCTCGTCGCGGCCGGCGTCGAGCTGGTCAGCACCGGGGCCACCGCCGCCCGCATCGCCGAGGCCGGGCTCCCGGTGACCCCGGTCGAGCAGGTCACCGGGTTCCCGGAGTGCCTGGACGGGCGGGTCAAGACGCTGCACCCCGCGGTGCACGCCGGGATCCTCGCCGACCGGCGCAAGGCCGACCACGTCCGCCAGCTCGACGAGCTCGGCATCGCGCCCTTCGACCTGGTCGTGGTCAACCTGTACCCGTTCAGCGACACGGTCGCCTCCGGTGCCTCGCCCGACGAGTGCATCGAGCAGATCGACATCGGCGGCCCGGCGATGGTGCGCGCCGCGGCGAAGAACCACCCCTCGGTCGCCGTCGTGGTCGACCCCGGCCGCTACGACGAGGTCGTGGAGGCGGTCACCGCCGGCGGCTTCACCCTGGCCCAGCGGCAGAGCCTGGCCGCCGAGGCCTTCCGGCACACCGCTGCCTACGACGTCGCGGTCGCCTCCTGGATGGGCAACGTGCTCAGCCCCGACGACGAGAGCGGCTTCCCGGCCTGGGTGGGCGGCAGCTGGGAGCGGGCCGACGTGCTCCGCTACGGCGAGAACCCGCACCAGGGCGCGGCGCTCTACCGCAGCGGCCAGCCCGGGCTCGCCGACGCCCAGCAGCTGCACGGCAAGCAGATGTCCTACAACAACTACATCGACACCGACGCCGCCTGGCGGGCCGCGCACGACCACGACGACCCCTGCGTGGCGATCATCAAGCACGCCAACCCGTGCGGGATCGCGGTCGGCGCCGACATCGCCGCGGCGCACCGCAAGGCGCACGCCTGCGACCCGGTGTCCGCCTTCGGTGGCGTCATCGCGGCCAACCGCGAGGTCGACCTGACCCTGGCCGAGCAGGTCGCCGAGGTCTTCACCGAGGTCGTCGTCGCCCCGTCCTTCACCGAGGACGCGCTGGCGGTGCTGACCCAGAAGAAGAACGTCCGGCTGCTGCTGATGCCCACCGCGCCCCGGCTGACGGTCGAGCTGCGGCCGGTCAGCGGCGGGCTGCTGCTGCAGACCGCCGACCGCATCGACGCCCCCGGCGACGACCCGACCAGCTGGACCTTGGCCACCGGCCGGCCGGTGGACGCGGCGGGCATGGACGACCTGGTCTTCGCCTGGCGGGCCGTGCGGGCGGTCAAGAGCAACGCCATCCTGCTGGCCAGCGACAAGGCCACGGTGGGCGTCGGGATGGGCCAGGTCAACCGGGTGGACTCCGCCCGGCTCGCCGTCGCCCGGGCCGGGGAGCGGGCCGCCGGTGCGGTCGCCGCCTCCGACGCCTTCTTCCCGTTCGCCGACGGCCTGCAGGTCCTGCTCGACGCCGGGGTGCGTGCCGTCGTCCAGCCCGGTGGGTCGGTGCGCGACGCGGAGGTCGTCGCCGCCGCCGAGGCGGCCGGCGTGACGCTGTACCTCACCGGCACCCGCCACTTCGCCCACTGAATGAGGACCCCGTGCCCCCCACGCCTCGCAAGCTCGCCGCGGGTCCCTACACGGGGCCGAAACCGCACGTGGCGCCTCCGGAGCCGGACAGCGTCTGGGAGGACGAGGACCTCGCCCGCGTCGACTGGGACGGCGCGGTGCTCGAGCGGGTCACGTTCGTCGACTGCCGGTTCGACGACGCGCAGCTGGCCGAGCTGGTGACCCGGCGGTGCGTCTTCGAGCGGTGCGTGCTCACCGGGGTGGCGATGGCCGGCTCCGCGCACGACGGGACGGCCTTCCTGTCCTGCCGGTTCGACCGGGCGAGGCTGTTCGACGTGCGCTGGACCGGCTGCAAGCTCACCGGCTCGCAGTTCCCCGGCGCCACGATGCGGCCGATGACCTCGGTGGACTCCGACTGGTCCTACGCCTCGCTGCGCGGCGTCGACCTGTCCGGGGTGGACCTCTCCGGGCAGAAGCTCCGCGAGGCCGACCTCACCGACACCGAGCTGACCGGCGCCGACCTGACCCGCGCCGACCTCCGGCACGCGCGGCTGCAGACCACCCGCCTGCGCGGCGCCGACCTGCGCGGAGCGGACACCGACGGGGTGAACTGGCGCGGCTTCGACCTCACCGGGGTCCGGGTGGACGTCCTCCAGGCGGTCTCCTTCGCCCGGGCCCACGGCGCACTGGTCGACTGATGGTGCCTACCTCCGCCGCGGGTGGGTCGACAGCGCCTTGAGGGCGCCGAGGAACCCGAGTGCGGCGACCGCGGCGGCGATCCAGGAGCCGACCGCCCAGCGCTGCAGGTCCCAGTGCAGGTCGGCCAGCGGCACGAGCACGCCGGCGGCGACCACCAGGCTCACCAGCAGGGCCAGCGCCCCGACCAGCCGGTGCGTCTTCGCCGGCACGTACACCAGCAGGCCGAGCACGAACAGCGCCGCGCCGCCGAACACGACCGCCGGCACCTCCCAGCCGCCGTCCTCGACCAGCCGCTGCGGGGAGTCGAGGTCGGCCGTGCGGTCGAGCAGCAGGTCCAGCCCGGTGGCGCCCCCGTGCACCCACACCACCAGCAGGCTCACCCCGGCCGCGATCCCGGCGAGCAGGAGCAGCAGGCCGGCCAGGGTGTCCGCGCGGCGCACCACGACGGGGGCGTCCCGGTAGTCCGGCCGGGTAGCCGTCCCGTCGTCCTCCCACTCCGCGATGTCGTCCAGCGGGTCGTCCGAGCGCTGGTCGTCGGCCGGCCACGGGGACGCCTCGCGGGGCGTGGGCACGACGTCGGTCGGCTGCTCGGGTCGAGGCTGCCCGGGCAGCGGGGCGCCGGTGTAGCTGGTGTAGCCGGTGCTGCCGTGCGGGGTGGTGTCCTCGTCGCGGTACCGGGCGTCGGGCTCGCTCAGGGGGGTCTCCTCCGCGCGCAGATGGCGAGAGCCACGCGGCTGTCGGTGCCGCCGAGCCTAGGGCGGGCACCGGCGTGCGGCAGACTGCGACACGTGGCGACGACGACTCTCGACGGCAAGGCGACGGCAGCGGCGATCCGGGCTGAGCTCACCGACCGGGTGGCCGCGCTCGCCGCCGTCGGACGGCGTCCGGGGCTCGGCACCCTGCTCGTCGGGGACGACCCGGGCAGCCGCTGGTACGTCTCGGCGAAGCACTCCGACTGCGCGCAGGTGGGCATCGCCAGCATCCAGCGCGAGCTGCCGGCCACCGCCGCCCTCGAGGACGTCGTGGCGGTGGTCGACGAGCTCAACGCCGACCCGGCGTGCACCGGCTACATCGTGCAGCTGCCGCTGCCCAGGAACATCGACGAGAGCGTCGTCCTCGAGCGGATCGACCCGGCGAAGGACGCCGACGGCCTGCACCCGGTCAACCTCGGCCGGCTCGTCCTCGGTGTCCCCGGCGCGCTGCCCTGCACGCCGCTCGGCATCGTCGAGCTGCTCCGCCGCTTCGACGTCCCGCTGGCCGGCGCCGAGGTGGTCGTCGTCGGCCGCGGCATCACCGTGGGCCGGCCGCTGGGCCTGCTGCTCACCCGCCGCAGCGAGAACGCCACCGTGACCCTGTGCCACACCGGCACCCGCGACCTGGCCGCGCACACCCGCGCCGCCGACGTGGTCGTCGCCGCGGCCGGGGTCCCGGGCCTGGTCACCGCCGACATGGTCAAGCCCGGCGCGGCCGTCCTGGACGTCGGGGTCAGCCGGGTCGACGGCAGGATCGCCGGGGACGTCGCCGCCGACGTGCGCGAGGTGGCCGGGCACGTGGCGCCCAACCCCGGGGGCGTCGGCCCGATGACCCGGGCGATGCTGCTGGCCAACGTCGTGCTCGCCGCGGAGCAGGCCGCCGGGGTCGCGGCGCTGTCGGCATGACCGGCCCGGCCACCCGCCCGGTCCGGCGCCCGGGGAGCACGCAGCGACGGCCGCTGTACCTGCGGCGACCGCTCATCGCCGGGTTCCTGCGGCAGTGGCCGCTGCTGGTCGTGCTGGTCACCGTCGGGTGCGGGCTGCTGCTGGTCGCGGCCGAGCGGTGGCGCAGCGGGCTGGTCGTCATGGGCCTGGCGGTGGTGGTGGCCGGGCTCTTCCGGCTGCTCCTCCCGCTGCGCCGGATCGGCTTCCTCGCCGTCCGCAGCCGGCCGGTCGACGTCGCCCTGATGCTCGCGACCGGGGTGGCCGTGGCGGTCATCGCGCTGGCGATCCCGCACACCTGACCAGCGCGGAGCGGCCCCCGCATGGCCGGGGGACGCCGCCCGGGGCTAGGTTGGCGGTCATGGCAGAGCGGGCCCGGAACGGCAAGGTGACCGTCGTCGGTGCCGGTTTCTACGGGTCGACCACCGCCCTGCGACTGGCGGAGTACGACGTGTTCGAGACCGTCGTCCTGACCGACATCGTGGAGGGCAGGCCCGAGGGCCTGGCGCTGGACATCAACCAGTCCCGGGCGATCGAGGGCTTCGAGACCCGGGTCGTCGGTGTCGGCGGCGGCTCCTACGCGGGCACCGAGGACTCCGACGTCGTCGTCATCACCGCGGGTCTGCCGCGCAAGCCCGGCATGAGCCGGATGGACCTCATCGCCACCAACGCCGGCATCGTCCGCCAGGTCGCCGAGAACGTCGCGCAGACCTCGCCGGACGCCGTCGTCATCGTGGTGTCCAACCCGCTGGACGAGATGACCGCCCTGGCGCAGCTGGCGACCGGCTTCCCGAAGGCCCGGGTCATGGGCCAGGCCGGGATGCTGGACACCGCCCGCTTCACCGACAACGTCGCCGAGGAGCTCGGCGTCCCGGTCGGCTCGGTCCGCACGCTGACCCTCGGCTCGCACGGCGACACGATGGTCCCGGTGCCCTCGCGGTGCACGGTCGACGGGAGGCCGCTGGCCGACGTGCTGCCCGCCGACCGGATCGCGCACCTGGTCGACCGGACCCGCAACGGCGGCGCCGAGGTGGTGGCGCTGCTGAAGACCGGGTCGGCCCACTACGCGCCGTCCGCAGCCGCCGCCCGGATGGCGCGCGCCGTGATCGAGGACTCCGGCGCCGTGCTGCCGGTGTGCGCCTGGGTCGACGGCCAGTACGGGATCTCCGGGGTCTACCTGGGTGTCGAGGCGGAGATCGGCCGTGAGGGTGTGCGGAGGGTCGTCGAGGGCGACCTGTCCGACAGTGAGCTGGCTGGCCTGCGCGAGGCGGCTGAAGCCGTGCGCGCCAAGCAGGCCGACGTGACCGACCTCTGAAGAAGGACTCCCTGCCCCCACCGCTCGCACGCTCGCGGCGGGACCCTGCAGCGGGGCCACAAGAGCACAAGGAGAAGAAGTCTGTGAGCAAGATCAAGGTCGAGGGCAAGGTCGTCGAGCTCGACGGCGACGAGATGACCCGGATCATCTGGCAGTTCATCAAGGACCAGCTGATCCTCCCGTACCTCGACGTCGACCTCGAGTACTACGACCTCGGCATGGAGAACCGCGACGCGACCGACGACCAGGTCACGATCGACGCGGCCAACGCCATCAAGCAGCACGGTGTGGGCGTCAAGTGCGCCACCATCACCCCGGACGAGGCGCGGGTCGAGGAGTTCGGCCTGAAGAAGATGTGGCGCTCCCCGAACGGGACGATCCGCAACATCCTCGGCGGCGTCATCTTCCGCGAGCCGATCATCATGCAGAACGTCCCGCGGCTGGTGCCGAGCTGGACCAAGCCGATCATCATCGGCCGTCACGCCTACGGCGACCAGTACCGCGCCACCGACTTCACGTTCCCGACCGCGGGCACGCTGAAGGTCGTCTTCACCCCCGAGGACGGCGGCGAGCCGATCGAGCGCGAGGTCTTCCAGGCCCCCGGTGCCGGCGTCTCGCTGTCGATGTACAACCTGGACCAGTCGATCTACGACTTCGCCCGGGCCTCGCTCAACTACGGGCTCAACCGCGGCTACCCGGTCTACCTGTCGACGAAGAACACGATCCTCAAGGCCTACGACGGCCGGTTCAAGGACATCTTCCAGGAGGTGTTCGACGCGGAGTTCAAGGAGCAGTTCGACGCGGCCGGGATCACCTACGAGCACCGCCTGATCGACGACATGGTCGCCGCCTCGCTCAAGTGGGAGGGCGGCTACGTCTGGGCGTGCAAGAACTACGACGGTGACGTGCAGTCCGACACCGTGGCGCAGGGCTTCGGCTCGCTGGGCCTGATGACCTCGGTCCTGGCCACCCCGGACGGCAAGACCGTCGAGGCCGAGGCCGCCCACGGCACGGTGACCCGGCACTACCGCCAGCACCAGCAGGGCAAGGAGACCTCGACCAACCCGATCGCGTCGATCTTCGCCTGGACCCGTGGCCTGGCCCACCGTGGCGTGCTCGACGGCACCCCTGAGGTGACCCGCTTCGCGGAGACCCTCGAGCGGGTCTGCGTCGAGACCGTCGAGGGCGGCCAGATGACCAAGGACCTCGCCCTGCTGATCAGCAAGGACGCCCCCTGGCTGACCACCCAGGACTTCCTGGCAGCCATCGACGCCAACCTGCAGAAGGCCATGGCCTGACGTAGGACGCCGTCACCACGGCCCCCTCACCCACCGGGTGAGGGGGCCGCGGTGGTCTCCGGCAGCCGACCTACGGCGGCCCGAGAGGCTGCTCGCCCGGCTCCGCGCGGAGCTCCGGTGATCACCTCGAACCGGGTGTGGTCATCGACGACCGATCACCACGACCGACCCGAGGTGATCGCCCCGGCCCAGGATCAGCCGCCGAAGAGCTGGGTCCACCACGGGCCGCCGGCCCCCTGGGCCACACCGACCC
This sequence comes from Modestobacter altitudinis, assembly GCF_005930475.1. Taxonomy (GTDB): domain Bacteria; phylum Actinomycetota; class Actinomycetes; order Mycobacteriales; family Geodermatophilaceae; genus Modestobacter; species Modestobacter altitudinis. Next base: position 24,610 of record NZ_SJEW01000002.1, on the reverse strand, counting down.
CGAGCGTCGTCAGGCTGCAGTTGAGGATGTTCTGCCGGTGCCCCGCGCTGTTCATCCAGGCGGTCATGACGGCCGCGGCGTCGGGCTGCCCGTAGGCGATGTTCTCGGCCCGCGCGTAGCTGATCCCGGCCGCCCGCGCCCGGGCGAACGGGTCCAGGCCGTCGGGGTTGGTGTGGTCGAAGAAGCGGCGGTCCCGCATGTCGGCGCTGTGCGCCCGGGCGACGGTGGCCAACCGGTCATCGGCGGTGACCGGGGCGCACCCGGCCCTGGCCCGCTGGGCGTTGACCAGGGCGAGCACCTGCCCCTCCGGTCCGGGCGCGGCCGCCGGGGTGGCGGGAGCAGGCGCGGGCACGGGAGCGGGGACAGGAGCCGGCGCAGGCGCGGGAGCCGGCGGGGGAGTGGCCGTCGCGGTGCTGGTCGCCACCGGGGCAGGAACCGGGGCAGGGACCGGGGCAGGAGCCAGAGAGGGGACGGCCGTGGTCGAACGCGTCGGCGTCGGACGCGTCGTGCCCCGCGCCGCCGGGGCGGAGGCGGTGGCCGTCGTGCGGGGCGACGGGATCGCGCTGGCGGTCGCCGCAGCGTTCGACGACGACGACGACGGCGCCGCGACCGGCGGCACCGGCGGCACCGACGTCGGCGACGTCGGCGGGACCACGACGGGCGGGACCGGGGTCGTCGGGCTGCTGCTGAGGGCCGTCGGCGTCGCGGGGGCCGCGTTGCTCAGCTGCGGGGCCGACGCGCTCGAGGCATCGCTCGTCCCGGGGAGCGACCCTCCGCCGATCGCGGCGGTGAGCGCCACCGAGCCCACGGAGCAGGACAGCGCCAGCGGCGCCCACAGCCGGCGCCACCCCCGCAGTCGGGCGGACGAGGGGAGGGAGCGGGAGCGCACGATGGGAGTCCTCACGGCAGATCACGAATCGTTACCGAGCGAGGGTAACCACATGCGCTGCGTCACCGGAGTGTCGCGTGCGGAACACCCCGACGAGGCGGACGTGTTGCTCTGGGGAATCTGCGGGCTGCCGCAGCCACTACCGTGGTCGGTCACGGGACACTCCCGTCGAGGACCACATCTTGGAGGAGCACGCCGCTCGTGAGCGACGTCTGGCTCAACATCGTCATGGTGATCGCCTTTGTGCTGATCGGAGGCGCCTTCTCCGGCGCGGAGATCGCCCTGGTCTCCCTCCGTGAGTCGCAGGTCCGCGCGCTGGCCGAGACGGGCCGCCGCGGACAGGCGCTGAACAAGCTCCTCGCCGACCCCAACCAGTTCCTCGCCGCCGTGCAGGTCGGCGTCACCCTGGCCGGCTTCTTCTCCGCCGCGTTCGGCGCGAGCACCCTGTCGGCCCCGTTGGCGGACTGGGCGGTCAGCGGTCTCGGGATGTCCCGCGGCCTGGCCGACCCGCTCGCCTTCGTGGCCGTCACGATCGCGATCAGCTACCTGTCGCTGGTCGTCGGCGAGCTGACCCCCAAGCGGCTGGCCCTGCAGCGCGCCGAGGGGTTCTCGCTGATCGTGGCCGCCCCGCTGAACGCCATCGCCAAGCTGTTCCGCCCGATCATCTGGTTCCTCTCCGCGTCCACCAACGTGCTGGTGCGGCTGCTCGGCGGCGACCCCCGGGCGAGCGGTGAGTCGATCAGCCAGGAGGAGCTGCGCGACCTGGTCGCGGCGCACGAGTCGCTGTCCTCGGACGAGCGCCGGCTGATCGACGAGGTCTTCCGCGCCGGTGACCGCGAGGTGCGGGAGGTCATGACCCCCCGCACCGAGGTGCACTTCCTCGACGCCGGCACCACCGCCAGCCGCGCAGCCAAGCAGGTCGCCGACTCCAGCTGGTCCCGGTACCCGGTCGCCGGACGCAACGAGGACGACGTCGTCGGCTTCGTGCACGTGCGCGACCTCTTCCTGCCGACCCACGCGGCCGGCCGCGCCGCCACCGTCGGCGACCTGGCACGTGAGGTGAAGCGGCTCCCCGGCACGGCGCGGGTGCTGACCGCCCTGTCGGAGATGCGCAAGGAGAACCGGCACTTCGCGATCGTGGTCGACGAGTACGGCGGCACCGACGGGATCGTCACCCTCGAGGACCTCATCGAGGAGGTCATCGGCGACATCTACGACGAGTACGACGACGACGTCACCGCCGACTCCGACGAGCCGGCCGAGGGGCCGCACGACGTCGACGGCCTCTGGAACCTCGACGACTTCGCCGAGGCGACCGGGCTGCGGCTCCCCGAGGGGCCCTACGAGACCGTTGCGGGCTACGTGCTGGCCCATCTCGGCCGGCTGCCGGTCGTGGGCGACACCGTCGACGTGGAGGGCCGGACGCTCACCGTGCTCGAGCTCGACGGACGGCGGATCGCCCGCATCTCGGTCAGCGCCGCACCGCAGCAGGACGCCGACCCGGCCGAGTCGACGACGGAGGCCCCCACCCGCTGAGGGGGTCCGCCCTCAGTGCTGCTGGGCGAACTCCCACGCGTCGGCGACGATCTCGGTGAGGGCGGTGTGCGCCGGCGCCCAGCCCAGGTCGGCGTGGATGCGCTCGGAGCTGGCCACCAGGCGGGCCGGGTCGCCGGCGCGACGGGGACCCACCACGACCGGCAGCGGGTGCCCGGTGACCGTGCGCACCGCGTCGACCATCTCCTGCACGGAGAAGCCGCTGCCGCTGCCCAGGTTGTAGATGCGGTGCTCGCCCGGGGCGGGGGCCGGCAGCGCGAGCAGGTGGGCGGCCGCCAGGTCGGTCACGTGCACGTAGTCGCGGATGCAGGTGCCGTCCGGGGTCGGGTAGTCCTGGCCGTAGACGGTGAGCGCCTCGCGGGTGCCGGCCGCGACCTGCAGCGCGATCGGGATGAGGTGGGTCTCGGTGGCGTGCCGCTCGCCGCGCCCGTAGGCGGCGCCGCCGACGTTGAAGTACCGCAGGCTGACCGCGGCGAAGTCGTACGCGACCGCGTAGGAGGTCAGCATCGCGTCCACGGCGAGCTTGCTGGCCCCGTAGGTGTTGGTCGGCCGGGTGGGCGCCGTCTCGAGGATCGGCACCTCCTCGGGCTCGCCGTAGGTGGCCGCGGTCGAGGAGAACACGATGCGCCGGCAGTCGGCGGCCCGCATCGCCTCCAGCAGCGCCAGCGAGCCGCCGACGTTGTTCTCCCAGTACAGCTCCGGGGACTCCTGGCTCTGCCCGACCAGGCTCTTGGCCGCGAAGTGCAGCACGGCCTCGGGGCGGACGTCGGCGAGCACCGGCGCCGAGTCGTGCAGCGAGGCGCGGACCAGCCTCGCGCCCTCCGGGACGGCGTCCTCGTGGCCGGTCGACAGGTCGTCGAGCACGGTCACCTCGTGACCGCCCTCGAGCAGGGCTGCCGTGACTACGCTGCCGATGTACCCGGCGCCGCCGGTGACGAGAACGCGCATGGTGCGAGCCTAGACAGCGCCCCGTCCGGGGAGCGGCCCGGACATGCGGAGGAGGAGCCCGCGTGGTCAGCGCACGTCCCGCCGTGGCCGCGATGCCGGCGTACCGGCCCGGTCGCAACCCCGCCGACCTGGCCCGGGAGATCGGGGTCGAGCGGGCGGTGAAGCTGGCCAGCAACGAGGTCGCCTTCCCCCCGCTCCCCGCCGTGCTGCAGGCCATCGCCACGACCGCCGCGGAGACCAACAGGTACCCCGACAACGGTGCCGCCGTGCTCACCGCGGCGCTGGCCGAGCGGTACGGCGTCGAGCCGGCGCAGGTGGCCGCCGGCTGCGGCGCGGTCACCGTCTGCCAGCAGCTCACCCAGGCGTTCAACGACCCGGGCACCAGCATCGCCTTCGCGTGGCGGTCCTTCGAGATGTACCCGCTGCTCGCCCAGGTCGCCGGCGCCCGCACCCAGCAGGTGCCGCTCGTCCCCGGGTCGCCCGGCGCGGCGCCGGACACCCACGACCTGCCCGCGCTGGCCGCGGCGGTCGACGGGACGACCCGGCTGGTGTTCGTCTGCAACCCGAACAACCCGACCGGGACGGCGGTGCGCCGGCCGGAGCTGGAGCGGTTCCTGGACCAGGTGCCCGCCTCGACCCTCGTCGTGCTGGACGAGGCCTACCGGGAGTTCGTCACCGACCCGGACGTCCCGGACGGCGTCGAGCTGATGCGCGGGCGGCCCAACGTCGCGGTGCTGCGCACCTTCTCCAAGGCCTGGGGGCTGGCCGGGCTGCGGGTGGGCTACCTGCTGGCCGAGGACCCGGCCGTGGCCGACGCCGTCCGCCGCACCCACGTGCCGTTCAGCGTCTCGACCCTCGCGCAGGCCGCCGCGGTGGCCGCGCTGGCCAGCGAGGACGAGGTGCGGGCGCGCTGCGCCGCCGTCGTCACCGAGCGGGCCCGGCTGACCGGTGAGCTGCGCCGCCGCGGCCTCGCGGTGGCCGACAGCCAGGCCAACTTCGTCTGGCTGCCGCTGGGGGAGCGCACCACCGACGTCGCGGCGGCGCTCGAGGCGCGGGCGGTGATCACCCGGCCGTTCGCCGGTGAGGGGCTGCGGGTGACCGTCGGGACCCCCGAGGAGGACGACGTCTTCCTCGGCGCGCTGGACGCGGTCCTGACCAGCGAGCCCGCAGGAGCCGCGGGCACCTGAGCGGTGGCGCGTGGGGCGCGTGGTTCGATGGAGGGCGTGCCTGCTCCCCGTGTGCTGTCCGGCATCCAGCCGACGGCGGACTCCTTCCACCTCGGCAACCTCCTCGGTGCGCTGAAGCAGTGGGTGGCGCTGCAGGACGACCACGACGCCTTCTACTGCGTCGTCGACCTGCACGCCATCACCCTCGAGCAGCCGGAGCCGGCCGTCCTGCGGAAGCGCACCCTGGTCTCCGCCGCGCAGCTGCTGGCGCTGGGCGTCGACCCGGCCCGCAGTGCGCTGTTCGTGCAGAGCCACGTGCCCGAGCACGCGCAGCTGGCCTGGGTGCTCCAGTGCCTGACCGGCTTCGGTGAGGCCAGCCGGATGACCCAGTTCAAGGACAAGAGCACCCGCGAGGGGACGTCCGGGACGTCCGTGGGGTTGTTCACCTACCCGGTGCTGCAGGCCGCCGACATCCTGCTCTACCAGGCCCAGCGGGTGCCGGTGGGCGAGGACCAGCGCCAACACCTGGAGCTGACCCGCGACCTGGCCACCCGGTTCAACAGCCGCTACGGCGACACGTTCGTGCTGCCTGAGGCCTACATCCCGCCGGGCGCGGCGAAGGTGCTGGACCTCCAGTCGCCGGACAAGAAGATGAGCAAGAGCCTGCCCCCGGCCGGCTGCATCAACCTGCTCGACGACCCGAAGGTGTCCGCGAAGAAGATCCGCTCGGCGGTCACCGACACCGGCCGGGAGGTGGTCGCGGACCCGGTGGAGAAGCCCGGCGTGACCAACCTGCTGACCATCCACGCGGCGTTGTCCGGGCAGACCGTGCCCCAGCTCGAGGAGCACTTCGCCGGCCACGGGTACGGCGACCTGAAGAAGGAGCTCGCCGAGGTCGTCACCGACGCGCTGGCACCGGTCCAGGCGCGGACGGCGGAGCTGCTGGCCGACACCGCGGAGCTGGAGCGGGTGCTCGCCGCCGGCGCTGCCCGGGCCCGCGAGGTCGCCGCCGCGACGCTGGCCGCGGTCTACGACCGGGTGGGCTTCCTGCCGGCCGCGGGAGGCCGCTGACGTGACCGGCCGACCGCTGCGCGCCGATGACACCTTCGTGCACAGGTCGATCGCCGTCCCGCGGACCTCGCCGGAGACCGCCGTGCTCGGCGTCGTGGTCTCCATCCCGGAACCGTGGGCGCAGCTGCTGGTGGAGTGGCGGGGCAAGTGCGGCGACCCGCAGGCCAGCCTGGTGCCGCCGCACGTGACGTTGCTGCCGCCGACCGAGGTGCTGGCCGAGGACCGGGCGGTGATCAGCAGGCACCTCGCCGCGGTGGCCGCCGCGCACGCCCCGTTCGACCTGCACCTGGCGGGCACGGACACCTTCCGCCCGGTCTCCGAGGTCGTCTTCCTCACGGTCGCCCGGGGGGTGGCGGAGTGCGCGCGGATCGCCGGTGACGTCCGCCGCGGACCGCTGGCCCGGTCGCTGACCTTCCCGTACCACCCGCACGTGACCGTGGCGCACGACGTCCCGACCGACATGCTCGACATGGCCTCGGCCGGGCTGGCGGACCTGCAGGCGGAGTTCCGGGTCTCCTCGTTCACCGAGTTCGAGAAGCTGCCCGACGGTGCGTGGGCCGTGGCCCACGAGTACCCGCTCACCGGCCCGCCGCGCTGACCGACCCCGTCAGCCGGGTGCTGGCCGCCGGCCGGGGTCAGCTCCGCCGCCAGCGGGACCGCCGGCCGTGGCTGGACCACCTGGTCCACGCCGGCGGCCACTACAACCGGGTGCAGGGCGACCTGCTCGCCTCCGGGGTCACCTACTACGTCTTCCTGGCGCTGTTCCCGGTGCTGCTGCTGGTCGCCTCCGTGGCCGGGTTCGTGCTGCGCGGCAACGCCCTGCTCGAGGAGCAGCTGATCCGCGGCATCCGCGATGCGGTCCCGGGGTCGACCGGCGCGGACCTCGCCGAGCAGGCCGCTGCGGCGATCGACCGGGCGGCGACCTTCGGGGTCATCGGCCTCGTCGGGTTCCTGTTCGTCGGGCTGGGGGCGGTGGACAAGCTCCGGGTCGGCATGGACGTCGTGTGGCGTGGCCGGCCCGACCCGCCGGACTTCCTCGTCGACCGGCTCAAGGACCTGGGGGCGCTGCTCGGGCTGGGCGCCGCGGGCGTGCTGAGCATCGCGCTGACCACCGGGGCGACGGCGGCGTCGTCCCGGGTGCTGGAGCTGCTGGGGGTCGACGGTGTGCCCGGGTACTCCCTGCTCACCGGCGCGGTGGCGATCGCGCTGGCCCTGGCGGGGGACGTGCTGCTGTTCCTCTGGCTGCTCAAGGGCGTGCCGGACAACACCACCGCGGTCCGGCTGCTGCTGCCCGGGGCGGTGTTCGGGGCGGTGGGCTTCGAGGTGCTCAAGCTCGTGGGCAACTGGTACCTGACCCGGATCGGCACGAACGTGACCGCGCAGACCCTGGGCGGGTTCGTCGGGCTGATCGTCTGGATCAACGTCGTCGCCCGGTTCGCCTTCTACACGGCCTCCTGGACCGCGACGATCCCCGCCGTCGAGCACCCGGTTCCCGCCGCGGGGCCTACCCCGGCGGCTCCGGGGCCGCCGCTGGCCGCCCGGTCGCCGGACCGGTCCCCGAGGTCGGGCCCGGCGCCGGGGCGTCTGGCCCTCGCCCTGCTGGCGGTGGGGGCGCTGGCGGGTGCGCTGGGGAGCCGGTTGCTGCCCCGGTCCCGACCGGTCCGGCGCCGGGACCCGGACCGCGGGACGGCGGCCGACGCGCGCCGCCCGTGACGGCCACCGGCCGCAGGGCACGCCGCCGGCCGAGCACCGTGGCGGCGACGACGAGCAGCGCGACCCCGGCCAGCGCGAGCGGGAGGACCGGTGACCCGGGGTCGGCCCGCTGCGCGCTCGGCTGCGCCGTGGGCCGGGCCGTCGCCGCCGAGGCGGACGCGGCCTCCTCCGACGACAGCCGGCCGTCCGCCGCCGCGGTGGGGGCGGGCACCATCGGGGTGCTCACCGCCGACACCTCGCCGGGGTCGACGAGCCGGCCGAGCCCGGAGGCGTCGGGCGCGGTGCTGAAGCCCCAGTCCAGCAGGTTCCTCGCCTGCTGCAGCTCGGGCACCGGCCGGCGCTCGGCCTGCATGAGGCTGACCACGATCCGCCGCCCGTCCCGCTCGGCCGCGGCCACGAAGGTGTGCCGGGCGGCGTCGGTGAACCCGGTCTTGCCGCCCAGGGTGCCGGGGTAGCTGTCGAGCAGGGTGTCCTGGCTCTGGATCTGGTACCCGGGGGTGAGGTCGGCGACGGCGGGCATCTGCGCGGTGCGGGTCTGCAGCACGTCGAGCGTGTAGGGGTCGGCGACCAGCTGCCGCATGATCAACGCGAGGTCGTAGGGCGAGGACGACTGGCCGGCGACGTCCAGCCCCGACGGGGTGCCGGCGACCGTGTCGTGGGCACCGATCCGCTCCGCGGTGGCGTTCATCGCCGCGGTCGTCGCCTCCACGCCGCCGGCAGCCCGGGCCAGCGCGTTGGCCGCGTCGTTGCCCGACTGCATGACCAGCGCCCGGAAGAGCAGGTCGACCGGGTACTGCCCGCCGCGGACCAGCCCGACCCGGCTGCCCTCGATCCCCTCGTCCTCGGGAGTCCCCTCGACGACCAGCCCGTGGTCGAGGACCGGGGCCAGCGTCAGCAGGGTGAGCGTCTTGAGCGTGCTCGCCGGGTAGTAGCGGCCGTGCGGGTCCTGCGCCGCGAGCACCTCGCCGGTGCCCGCGTCGGCGACCAGCCAGCCGTGCGCGTCGGTCCCGGCCGGCAGTGTCGGCGCGCCGGGGACGGTGACCAGCCCGCGGGTGTCCAGTCCCGGGCCGCCGACCGTGCTCCCGTCGGGTGCGCTGCCCTGCGGTGGCGGCCCGGGCCAGGGCACCGTGGGGGTCGGCGCGGATGGGTCCACCGTCGGCCGGCTCTCCTCGGCCAGGGCCGGGCCGGCGACGCCCAGCAGCAGCGTCGCGGCGACCAGGGCCGCGGCGGTCAGCCGGCGCAACGGAGGAGGTCGGCGCACCCCCGGACGCTAACCCGGCGCCGGGGGGCCGTGGCGCGGGGTCGGGACGGCGGTGTGGCGGGCCTCACCGGTCGTGTGTGGGCGAGGTTGCCCGTTGGCAACGATCGGGTCTCTATCCGCTCCCGGGCGGTCATCTGCGGCAGGGCCGCAGTTAGCGTGCCCAGGTCGCCGTCGCCGGCCGAGCCGCCTCACCGCGGCAGTCGGACGGCGGGTGAGCCTGGACCACACCGCACCGGGGCGCGGCCTGCCGACGGCCGCCCGCGCCCTCCGAGAGAGGAGACCGTCTTGCGCCGAGTGCGTGGGATGAAGGCCGCAGCGCTGCTGCTGGCCGGGAGCATGGCCCTGGCGGCCTGCGCCAGCGACGAGGAGCCCAGCAGCGGCAGTGGAGGCGGCGGCGAGAGCAGCGCCGCCAGCGGCGACCTGCAGATCGGCCTGGCGTACGACACCGGTGGCCGCGGCGACAAGTCGTTCAACGACTCGGCGTACGCCGGCGTCGAGGCCGCGATCGGGGACCTCGGCGGCGACGTCACCGAGCTCTCGCCGAACGCCGACGGCTCCAACCGGGTCGACCTGCTGACCCAGCTCGCCGACGACGGCAACAACCCGGTCATCGCCGTGGGCTTCGCCTTCGCCGACGCCCTGGCCGAGGTCGCCCCGCAGTACCCGGACACCGAGTTCGCGATCGTCGACCAGTCGGTCGCCGACATGGGCCTGGACAACGCGACCGGCCTGCTCTTCGCGGCCAACGAGGGCTCGTACCTCGGCGGTGTGGCGGCGGCGCTGAAGTCCGAGTCCGGCCACATCGGCTTCGTCGGTGGTGTCGAGACCACGCTGATCCAGGAGTTCGAGGCCGGCTTCGTCGCCGGCGCCCAAGCTGCCAAGCCCGGCATCGTCATCGACCGCCAGTACATCTCGGCCGCCGGTGACTTCTCCGGCTTCGCCGACCCCGCCCGCGGCAAGATCCTCGCCCAGGGCATGTTCCAGAGCGGCGCGGACATCGTCTACCACGCGGCGGGTGGCTCCGGCCAGGGCGTCTTCGAGGCGGCCGCCGAGGCCGGCGGCCGGGCGATCGGTGTCGACTCCGACCAGTACGAGACCGTCGGTGACCCGGCCCTGCAGGCGGTGATCATGACGTCGGTGCTCAAGCGGGTCGACGTCGCGATCCAGACCTGGATCACCGACTACTCCGAGGGGTCGGTCGAGGGCGGCAGCGACGTCGTCAACGACCTGGAGAGCGACGGCGTGGGCCTGTCCACCTCCGGTGGCCAGATCGACGACATCAAGACCCAGCTGGACGACTACACCCAGCAGATCATCGCCGGTGACATCGAGGTCCCCACGGCCCCGTGACGCGGGCGTCGTGAGCAACGACTGACAGCGGCGGGCCCGGGCGCGACACACGCCCCCGGGCCCGCCGTTTTCCGTGTGTACCGTCTCCGCGTCGGACGGGGACACCGCCCGACGCCCGTGCGGCCGGAAGACCTCCGGTCCGCACGCCTTCCGTGCCCACCCGGCCCCCCGAGGAGCTCCGTTGACCGAGTCGACACCGCTGGCGGTGGAGCTGCGCGGGATCACCAAGCGCTTCCCCGGCGTGGTCGCGAACTCCGACATCGAGCTGCGCGTCGCCCGCGGCGAGGTGCACGCCATCGTCGGTGAGAACGGCGCGGGCAAGTCCACGTTGATGAAGACGTTGTACGGCATGCACCGCCCGGACGAGGGCCAGATCCTCGTCGACGGGCGGGAGGTGCACCTGCGCAGCCCCAACGACGCGATCGCGGCCGGCATCGGCATGGTCCACCAGCACTTCATGCTGGCCGACAACTTCACCGTCCTGGAGAACATCGTCCTGGGCAGCGAGCCCACCAAGGGCGGCAGGCTGGACCGGGCCGCCGCCCGTCGCCGGATCACCGAGATCTCCGACAGCTACTCCCTCGGGCTGCAGCCCGACGTGCTGGTCGAGGACCTCGGCGTCGGCGACCGGCAGCGGGTGGAGATCGCCAAGGTCCTCTACCGCGGCGCCAGGATCCTGATCCTGGACGAGCCGACCGCCGTCCTCGTCCCGCAGGAGGTCGACGAGCTGTTCGGCAACCTCGCCGAGCTCAAGCGCGAGGGCCTCACCGTCATCTTCATCTCGCACAAGCTCGACGAGGTGCGGAAGGTGGCCGACTCGATCACCGTCATCCGCCGCGGCACCACCGTCGGCACGGCCGACCCGGCCACGACGACCGCCCGGCAGCTGGCCGAGATGATGGTCGGCGCCGAGCTGCCCACCCCGGCCACCCGGGACTCCACCGTCCGGGAGGCCCCGGTGCTGCGGATCAGCCACCTCACCGTGCCGGGCGGTGTCGGCAGCCGGGCGGTGGTCGACGACGTCTCCATGACCGTCCGTGAGGGCGAGGTCGTCGGCATCGCCGGTGTCGAGGGCAACGGGCAGTCCGAGCTGATCGACGCCGTCCTCGGGCTGCGGCTGCCCGCGGCGGGCACGGTGCTGCTGGGCGAGGAGGAGATCACCGACTGGTCCACCCGCCGCCGGCGGGAGCGCGGCGTCGGCTTCATCCCCGAGGACCGCCACCGGCAGGGGATGCTGCTGGACGCGCCGCTGTGGGAGAACCGGATCCTGGGGCACCAGACCCGCCCGCCGGCGGTCAAGGGCGCCTTCATCGACCGCAAGGCCGCCCGCACGGACACCTCCCGGATCATGCGCGAGTACGACGTCCGGGCACCCGGCCCCAACACCCCGGCGGTCGCGCTCTCCGGCGGCAACCAGCAGAAGCTCATCGTCGGCCGCGAGATGAGCGCCTCGCCGCGCGTGCTGCTGGCCGCGCACCCCACCCGCGGTGTCGACGTCGGTGCCCAGTCGGTCATCTGGGAGCTGCTCAAGGACGCCCGGGCCGAGGGGCTGGGCATCCTGCTGGTCTCCGCCGACCTCGAGGAGCTGATCGGCCTGTCCGACACCCTGCACGTCATGCTCCGCGGGAAGCTGGTCGCCACCGTCGACCCGCGGCAGGTCACCCCCGAGGTGCTCGGTGGGTACATGACCGGCGGGCACGAGACCTCCCCGGCGGGTGTGGCATGACCGTGCTCCGCCGGCTCGGCACCCTCCTGCTCGCACCCGCGTTGGCGGTGCTCATCGCCGTCGCGATCTCCGCGGCGGTCATGGCGCTGCTGGGGGTCGACCCGCTCCAGGTCCTGTCGGTCATGGTCGACCTGGGCGACACCCCGAGCCAGCAGATCACCGCGGTCGTGGCGATCCTCAACCGGGCGCTGCCGTTGTTCCTGGCCGGGCTCGCGGTGGCCATCGGCTTCCGGATGAGCCTGTTCAACATCGGCGTCGAGGGCCAGTACCGGATGGCCACGATCATGGCCGCCGCGGTCGGTGCCGCGGTCACCCTGCCCGGCCCGCTGCACGTGCTGCTGATCATCGTCGTCGCGATGGCGGTCGGGGCGATCTGGGCCGGGATCGTCGCCGTCCTGAAGGTCACCCGCGGGGTGAGCGAGGTGATCAGCTCGATCATGCTCAACTTCATCGCGCTGGGCCTGGCCTCCTACCTGCTCACCGGCCCGTTCCGGGGCAGCCCGGAGGGCGCCTCGACCGTCAGCACCGCGCAGATCCCCGAGTCCGGCCGGCTGGGCGGGCTCAACGGCATCTTCGACGTGCTGGGGCTGGCGAACCCGCCGCGGCAGCTGTACGGCTTCCTCCTGGTCGCCGTCCTGGTCGGCATCGTGGTCTGGGTGCTGCTGCAGCGCACCCGGTTCGGGTTCGACCTGCGGGCCACCGGCCTCTCGCCGTCCGCGGCGAGCGCCAGCGGCGTGGACGCCCGCCGGATGGTCGTCAAGGCGATGCTGCTGTCCGGTGCGGTCGCCGGCCTGATCGGGCTGCCGGACCTGCTGGGCCGCACCTACGACTACAACACCGACTTCACCTCCGGGCTGGGCTTCCTCGGCATCGCCGTCGCGCTGCTGGGCCGCAACAACCCCGGTGGCATCGCCCTGGCCGCGATCCTGTACGCCTTCCTCGACCGTGCCTCGGTGCCGCTGCAGGCCGCGAGCCTGCCGTCCTCGGTGGTCACGATCATTCAGGGCACGATCGTGCTGGCCGTCGTGGTCGCCAACGAGATCGCCGGCCGGATCACCCGGCGGGCCGCCGAACGGGCCAGCCGGCAGTCCTCGGGCCCGCCCCCGGACGACTCGATGACCACCCGCCGGGTGCCCGGCGTCGTCTCGGAGGGGACCCCATGAGCACGTCTGTGACGACGACGGGACCCGGTGGCACCGCTGCCGCCGGCCGCCCGTCGCCGATGCGCCGGCTGGGGGCCGCCGGGACGCCGGGCCGGCTGGCGATCGGCCTGGCCGGGCTGGTCGTGCTGTTCTCCGTCGTCCGGGTGGTCAGCGGGCAGAACGCGCTGACGTCGTCGTCGGTGATGACGGCGGCGCTGCTGCTCAGCACCCCGCTGCTGCTGGTGGCCCTCGGCGGGCTGTTCTCCGAGCGCGCGGGCGTGGTCAACATCGGCCTCGAGGGCATGATGATCCTCGGGACCTGGGGTGCCGGGTACGCCGGCTACCAGTGGGGCTGGGTGGCGGCGATCGTCGGCGGTCTGCTGATGGGCGCGCTGGGCGGGCTGCTGCACGCGGTCGCCACGGTCACCTTCGGGGTCGACCACACGATCTCCGGTGTCGCGATCAACATCCTGGCGGCGGGCGTCGTCCGCTTCCTCTCCGAGTCGCTGTACAGCGGTCGCAGCGACGGCGCCGGCATCACCCAGTCGCCGTCGCTGTCGTCCAAGCCGCCGTCGTTCTCGCTGCCGGTGCTGTCCAGCGGGCCGGACCTGCTGGGCGACCTCGAGGCCAGGCACTGGTTCCTGATCAGCGACGTCGCCGGCATCCTGCGCGGCTTCACCTCCGACGTCGGGGTGCTCACCGTGGTGGCGGTGCTGCTCGTGCCGGCCGTCTACCTGCTGCTGTGGCGCACCGCCTTCGGGCTGCGGCTGCGCTCCTGCGGGGAGAACCCGGCCGCGGCGGACTCCCTCGGCGTGCCGGTCTACCGGATCAAGTACATCGCGGTGGTCATCTCCGGTGCACTCGCCGGGCTGGGTGGTGTGGTGCTGGTCTTCGTGGCCAACATCTACCGCGAGGGGCAGACCAACGGTCGCGGGTACATCGGCCTCGCCGCGCTGATCTTCGGCAACTGGCGCCCGGGCGGCCTGACCGGCGGCGCGTTCCTGTTCGGCTTCGCCGACGGCCTGCAGCTGCGCAGCCGCAGCGCCGTCGTGGCGCTGCTGCTGATCGTCGCGCTGATCCTCGCCGTCGTGGCGATCTTCCAGTTCCCGCGGCGCCGGTGGCTGCAGGGCTCGCTGGCCGTGGTGTTCGCCGTGCTCGCGCTGGTCGGCTACCTGACCATCGACGAGCTGCCGACCGGCATCGTGTCGTTCACCCCGCACCTGGTCACGTTGCTGGTGCTCTCGCTGGCCTCCCAGCGGTTGCGCCCACCGAAGGCCGACGGCCTGGTCTACCGACGAGGAGAGCACTAGTGGGTCAGGTACCGGACCTGGACTGGGACGCGCTGCGCGCGGCGGCGCAGGAGGCGATGACGCACGCCTACGCGCCGTACTCGCAGTTCCCGGTGGGCGTCGCAGGACTGGTGGACGACGGCCGGGTCGTCACCGGCTGCAACGTGGAGAACGCCTCCTACGGACTGGGCCTGTGCGCCGAGTGCGGCATGGTCAGCGACCTCGCCCGCAGCGGCGGCGGCCGGCTGGTGGCGGTGGCGTGCGTGGGTGGTGACGGCCAGCCGCTGATGCCGTGCGGCCGCTGCCGGCAGCTGCTGTGGGAGCACGGCGGGGCGGACATGCTCATCGAGACCGTGTCGCTGGGCATCGTGGCGATGAGCGAGGTGCTGCCCGACGCCTTCGGTCCCGAGGACTTGGTCAAGGCAGCGGAGCGGGCATGAGCGCGCCGTTCGACGCGATCGACGTCATCCGGGCCAAGCGGGACGGCGCCGTCCTCTCCGCCGACCAGATCCGCTGGGTGATCGGCGCCTACACCGGCGGGCAGGTGCCCGACGAGCAGATGAGCGCGCTGCTCATGGCGGTGTTCTTCCGCGGCATGACGCCGGACGAACTGGCCGTCTGGACGCAGGCGATGATCGACTCCGGGGTCCGCAAGGACCTCTCCGGGCTCGGCCGCCCGACCGCGGACAAGCACTCCACCGGCGGCGTCGGCGACAAGGTCACGCTGCCGCTCGCGCCGCTGGTCGCCGCCTGCGGGGTGGCCGTGCCGCAGCTGTCCGGCCGCGGTCTGGGCCACACCGGCGGGACGCTGGACAAGCTGGAGGCCGTCCCCGGCTGGCGCGCCGCGCTCAGCGACGAGGAGTACGTGCAGCAGCTGCGGGACGTCGGCGCGGTCATCTGCGCGGCCGGCAACGACCTCGCCCCGGCGGACAAGGTGCTGTACGCGCTGCGCGACGTCACCGGCACGGTGGAGTCGATTCCCCTGATCGCCAGCTCGATCATGAGCAAGAAGATCGCCGAGGGCGCCGACGCCCTCGTGCTGGACGTGAAGACCGGCTCGGGCGCGTTCATGCGCGACCCCGACGACGCCCGCACGCTGGCCCGCACGATGGTCGGCCTGGGCGAGGCCGCCGGGGTGCGCACCGTCGCGCTGGTCACCGCCATGGACCGGCCGCTGGGCCGGGCCGCGGGCAACGCGGTCGAGGTCGCCGAGTCCGTCGAGGTGCTCGCCGGCGGCGGCCCGGCCGACGTCGTCGAGCTGACCCTGGCGCTGGCCCGGGAGATGCTCGCCGGGGTCGGGCGGGACGACGTCGACCCCGCCGACGCCCTCGCCGACGGCCGGGCGATGGACGTGTGGCGCCGGATGATCACCGCCCAGGGTGGCGACCCGGACGCCGCGCTGCCGCAGCCGGCCGAGCGGCACGTGGTCACCGCGCCGGCCACCGGCACGCTCACCCGGCTGGACGCCTACGCCCTCGGCGTCGCGGCCTGGCGGCTGGGCGCCGGGCGGGCGCGCAAGGAGGACCCGGTCTCGGCCGCGGCCGGCGTCGTGTGGACCGCCGGGGTGGGGGAGCAGGTGACCGCCGGCCAGCCGCTGCTCGAGCTGCAGACCGACGACGCCGCGCGGATCCCGCGGGCGCTGGAGGCGCTGGAGGGCGCGATCGGCGTCGACACCGCCGACCAGCCGCTCCCGCTGCTGCTCGACCGCATCACTGCCTGAGTGGAGTGCCAGGGGCGCGTTTTCCGCGCCCTGGCACTCCGTTGCAGCTCACACAGGGGCGCGGGGCAGACTGGTACCTCGTGAGCCGCCCGTCGACCGTGTCAGCGCCGGTCATGAGCCCGGTGGACCCTGACGCCGCCATCTCCGTGCGCGGACTGGTGAAGCGCTACGGCGACCGCAACGCCGTCGACGGGCTGGACCTCGACATCGGGCGCGGTGAGATCTTCGCGCTGCTCGGTCCCAACGGCGCCGGCAAGACCACCACCGTCGAGGTGCTCGAGGGCTACCGCGAGCGTGACGGCGGGGAGGTCCGGGTGCTCGGCGTCGACCCGGCCCGCGGTGGACGCCGGTGGAAGGCCGACCTGGGCATCGTGCTGCAGTCCGGCGCCGGGGACAGCCAGCTGACCTGCCTGGAGCTGCTCCGCGCGCAGGCCGCCTACTACCCCGAGCCGCGCGACCCCGCCGAGGTGCTCGAGCTGGTCGGGCTGAGCGAGAAGGCCGGCGCCCGCGGCCGCACCCTCTCCGGTGGCCAGCGGCGCCGGCTGGACGTGGCGCTGGGCATCGTCGGCCGCCCGCGGCTGCTCTTCCTGGACGAGCCGACCACCGGGTTCGACCCCGAGGCGCGCCGGCAGTTCTGGTCGCTCATCCGCTCCCTGCGCGACCTGGGGACGACGATGCTGCTCACCACCCACTACCTCGACGAGGCCGAGGAGCTCGCCGACCGGGTCGGGGTCATCGCCCACGGCCGGCTGGTCGAGGTGGCCGTCCCCAGTGAGCTGGGTGGCCGCGGGCAGGCGCCCGCGGTGGTGCACTGGACCGAGGACGGCGTCCGGCGCACCGCCGAGACCGCCACCCCCACCGCGTTCGTCGCGGAGCTGGCGGCGCGGTTCCCCAGCGAGGTGCCCGACCTGGCCGTCGCCCGGCCGACCCTCGAGGACGTGTACCTGCGGATGATCGGCGAGCCACGGGAGTGAACGAGCATCGCAGCGAGCGCCAGCGAGCGAGGAGCGGAGTGACCGGCCGAGCGGACCGAGGGAGCATGTCATGGTGACCACCGTGGAGCGCCCGCTGCCGTCGGTCGGCAGCGTCTGCCGCACCCGCGCCGGGGTGGAGCTCAAGGAGTTCTTCCGGCAGCGGGAGTCCGTCGTCTTCACCCTGATGTTCCCGGTGATCCTGCTGCTCGTCTTCGGCGCGGTCCTGGACTACGACCTGGGCAGCGGCGTCTCCTTCACCCAGTACTTCATGGCCGGGGTGATCGCCGCCGGCATCCTCGGCGCCAGCCTGCAGAACATGGCGATCAACATCGCCACCGAGCGCAGCGACGGCACGCTCAAGGGCCTGGCCGGCACCCCGATGCCGAAGGCGGCCTACTTCGTCGGCAAGGTCGTCCAGGTCTTCGCCGTCACGCTGGCGATCATCGTGATCCTGCTGGCCATCGGCGCGCTGTTCTACGGCGTCGACTTGCCCTCGGGCTCGGACTGGATCACCTTCGTCTGGGTCGCCGGGTTGGGCTCCGCGGCCTGCACCCTGCTGGGCATCGCCGTCTCCAGCCTGGCCCGCAACGGCCGGTCGGCCTCGGCGACGGTCACCCCGATCGCCCTGGTGCTGCAGTTCATCTCCGGCGTCTTCTTCCAGTTCAGCCAGGTGCCGACCTGGCTGCAGACGGTCGCCGCGCTGTTCCCGCTCAAGTGGATGGCCCAGGGTCTGCGCTCGGTGTTCCTCCCCGACGCCCTCGCCGCCCAGGAACCGGCCGGCAGCTGGGAGCTGGGCCGGGTCGCCCTGGTGCTCGGCATCTGGTGCGTCGTCGGGCTGGTGCTCTGCGTCCGCACCTTCCGCTGGCAGGACAGGATCGACCGGTAGGTAGCGTGCGGGGATGCCCGCCGCACCACTGGACGCCACCACCCTCGCCCGCGCTCCCAAGGTGCTGCTGCACGACCACCTCGACGGCGGGCTGCGGCCGCAGACCGTCCTCGAGCTCGCCGACGAGGCCGGGTACCGCGAGCTGCCGGCCGACGAGCCGGAGGCCCTCGGCCGCTGGTTCCGCGAGTCCGCGGACTCCGGCTCGCTGGAGCGTTACCTGCTCACGTTCGCGCACACCGTCGGGGTGATGCAGCGGCCCGAGGCGGTGCAGCGGGTGGCCCGGGAGTGTGCGCTCGACCTGGCGGCCGACGGGGTGGTCTACGCCGAGGTGCGGATGGCGCCCGAGCTGTTGTCCGGAATGCCGCTGGAGACCGCGGTGGAGGCGATGCTCGACGGGTACGCCCAGGGCAGCCGGGAGGCCGCCGCGGCGGGCCGGCCGATCGGCGTCGGCGCCCTGCTGTGCGCGATGCGCCAGGCCGACCGCTGGGTCGAGGTCGCCGAGCAGGTCGTCCGGCACCAGGGTTCCGGTGTCGTCGGCTTCGACCTCGCCGGGCCCGAGGACGGGTTCCCGCCGGACCGCATCCCCGACGCCATCGCGCTGCTGGACCGGGCCGGCGCGCACCGCACCATCCACGCCGGCGAGGCCGCCGGCATCGAGTCCATCCGCGCCGCGCTGGAGGGCGCCGGTGCCGAACGGCTCGGGCACGGCGTGCGGATCGCCGACGAGGTGCCGCTGGACGGTCCGCTGGGCCCGGTCGCCCGGCGGGTGCTGGAGGAGCAGGTGCCGCTGGAGGTCGCCCCCTCGTCCAACGTGCAGACCGGCGCCTACCCCTCGCTGGCCGCGCACCCGGTCGGCCGGCTGCACCGCGGCGGCTTCACGGTGACCCTCAACACCGACAACCGGCTGATGAGCGGGGTGTCGCTGACCAGCGAGTTCGCCGACGTCGTCGCCGCCCACCGCTGGGGTTGGGACGACGTGCAGACGGTCACCGAGCGTGCGCTCGCCGCGGCCTTCCTCGACGACGCGGAGCGGTCCCGGCTGCTGCGCGAGGTCGTCCGCCCCGGGTACGCCGCACTGCGCGGCTGAGCGACGCGGGGCACGTCACTCCGGCCCGGGAATCAATCCGGCGCCCACGCTGCTAACCTGATCGTGCCGGTGAGTGCCGGCCATCCTCCCGGACGGTCCTGTCCGGGCAGCGCATCCGTGCAGATCACGCGTCAACGCAGACGGCGACGATCACCAGTGTGGCCGCCGGGCATCCGGCGGCAAGCACCACCACGGGACGCGCGCCGATCTGTATCGGAGTCCCCGCTTGTCCTCGTTCGACTCTGTCGACGCCCCGTTCACCGCAAGCCAGAACGACCTCCCCGAGATCACGGCCGCCGTGACCGAGGAGACCCCCGAGATCCCCGCCGAGCCCACCGGCCCGACCTTCGCCCAGCTGGGCCTGCCCCAGCCGCTGGTCACCGCGCTCGAGCGCAAGGGCATCCGCCACCCGTTCGCCATCCAGACCTCCGCCCTGCCGGACGCCCTCGCCGGGCGCGACGTGCTCGGCAAGGCCGCCACCGGTTCGGGCAAGACGCTGGCCTTCGGCCTGCCGCTGCTGGCCCGCCTCGGCGCGGACGTGCAGCAGGGTCGCCGCGCACCCCGCGGCCTGATCCTGGTCCCGACCCGTGAGCTGGCCCAGCAGGTGCACGACAACCTGGCCCCCCTCGGCCAGAGCAACGGCGTGCAGCTGGCGGCCGTCTACGGCGGCGCCTCGATGTACCGCCAGATCCAGCAGCTGCGTCGCGGTGTCGACGTCCTCATCGCCACCCCCGGCCGGCTGCAGGACCTGATCAACCAGGGCGAGGCGACCCTCTCCGAGGTCATCGTCTCGGTCATCGACGAGGCCGACTTCATGTCCGACCTCGGCTTCCTGCCGGTGGTCAAGGAGCTGCTCGACCAGACCCGCTCCGACGGCCAGCGCCTGCTGTTCTCCGCCACGCTGGACGGCGAGGTCGACACCCTGGTGCGTCGCTACCTCAAGGACCCGGCGCGGCACGAGGTCGCCAAGGCCGAGGACTCCGGTCCCCAGGCCGAGCACCTGGCCTACAGCGTGTCCTTCCCGGACAAGCTGAAGATCGCCGAGGCGATGGCCGCCCGTCCGGGCCGGATCATCATCTTCGTGCGCACCCAGCACGGCGCCGACCGGCTCGCTGAGAACCTGCAGCGCGCCGGCATCAACGCCGAGCCCATCCACGGTGGTCTGCCGCAGGCAGCCCGTCGCCGGGCGCTGGAGGCCTTCACCGACGCCCGCAGCCCGGTGCTGGTGGCCACCGACGTCGCCGCGCGTGGCATCCACGTCGACGACGTGTCGCTGGTCCTGCACTACGACCCGCCGGCAGACCACAAGACCTACCTGCACCGCTCCGGCCGCACCGCGCGCGCCGGCGCCGCCGGTGTCGTGGTCTCGCTGCTCCTGCCCGACCAGGTGGGCCAGGCCAAGCGCCGGTTCCGCCAGGCCAAGCTGGACCCGCAGGTGAGCCGGATCCGTCCGGGCGACGCGCCCATCACCGACCTCGTCGCCGGTGGCACGTTCGTCGAGCCGATCGTCCGTCCGGTGCGCGAGTCGCGTCGTCCGGCCGGTGGCCGCGACGGGCGTCGTCCCACCGGTGACCGTCCCGGCTACCGGGGTGGCCCGCGTCGGCCCACCGGCGACCGCGAGCGCACGTACGGAGACCGCCCCTCGGGCGAGCGCTCCTACGGCGATCGGGATCGCACCGCTGCTGACCATCCCGCCGGTGGCGACCGCGACCGCTCGTACGGAGGCCGCCCCTCGGGCGAGCGCTCCTACGGCGATCGGGATCGCTCCGCGGGTGGCGGCGACCGGGACCGTCGTCCCGGTGGGTACCGCGGCGCCGTCGAGGGGCAGCGTTCCAGCGGTCGCCCCGCGCGCCCGGCTCGCTCCTTCTGAGCAGCAGCATCTGACGGCAACGGCCGGTCCCCGCACTGCGGGGGCCGGCCGTTGCCGTCTTCGCGGCTCACTCCGTTGATCATGGGGTGGTTGCCAGGTGACACGCGAGGGACGGCGTGTCGTTCGGCAGGACGCCCATGATCAACGGCGGCTACCGACGGAGGTCGCTGCGGAAGACCAGCGCGGTGCCGATGTCCTCCACGATCTGCTGCCACGCGCTCACCAGCGCCGGTGCCTCCTCGGCGGCCAGCGGCGCGCGGGGGTCGCTGTCGGCGCGGGCCACGGCCCGGCCCAGCGGCGCGTCGGCGCCCAGCTGCTGCTGCACCCGCGGCAGGTCGGCGTACTCGGCGAGGTCGAGCACCCCCTCGACCGGCTGCAGCAGCGCCCGGAGCTCGACCAGGCCGCCGGCTCCCTGGGCCACCTCACCGAGCACCTCGGAGATCTCCACCAGGTCGTAGCGGTCCTGGTCGGCCGGCAGCGGCAGGGTGTCGGTGTCGGCGACCTCGGCCCACGACGCGATCTCGGTCAGGTCGTGGGCCTCGTCACCGGCGCAGAACCGGGCGAGGTCGACCGGCGTCGGGAAGAGGAAGACCTGGCCCTCGCGGCCGAGGAACCGGGCCCGGTCCTCGACGTAGCAGCGCAGCGTCAGCCCGGCGCCGTCGGGGACCACCAGCTCGACCGGGAGGATGCCGACCGCCTCCCAGAACTCCTGCGCAGCCGCGACGGCGGCCGGGGTGGCGGTGAGCTCGCTGCCGCTGCGGATCGTCCGGATGCCGGCGGTCGCAGCCTCGGCCGGGGCCGCGGCGGTCGAGCCGGCAGCGGGACGGGCCGGGGTGCCGTCCAGGTCCTCGTCCTCGTCGTCGTCCTCCGGCTCGGCGACCCGGGACTCGGCCTCCTCGGCGGCGGACGGGTAGGCCTCGAGGGAGACGGTGCCGGCGCCGGTCCAGTCCAGGTGGTCGTCCAGCTCCTCGAGGACGTCCTCCCACAGCTCGTCGATCGCGGTGCCCAGGCGCGCCCAGGCCTCCTCGCCGTCGCGGCCGAGGAACGCGTCGATGCCCAGGCCCAGGGCGGCGGCCTCGGGGCGGGAGACCAGTTCGGCGACGGACTCGAACGCCGTCTCGTCGTCGTCGTCGTCCTCGTCGTCGTCGTCCTCGGCCGGGGTGTCGCAGCACTCGGCCAGCCGGCCGACGATGTCGAGGGTCGCGGCCAGCTCGTCGACGGCCCACCGGTCGGGGTTCTCCGCGACCACGTCGTAGACCCCGTCGAGATCGAAGCGGTGGTCCTCGTCCGGGGTCAGGTCCTCGGGTCCGAGCGTCGACACGACCGGCCAGACGGGGTGGTCGGCCAGGTCGTGGTCGGTGTTCACCCGGCAGAACGCGGCGAGCGCCGCGGGCGAGGGGAACAGGTGCACGACGGCGGTGGGGCCGGGGGCCTCGGGGTCGTCGTCGTTGATGTCCGCCGGCAGGTCGACGGTGCTGCCGAGGAACGCCTGCCACTCCTCGCCGTCCTCCTCCCAGGGCGGCGCCCAGAGCGTGTAGCCCGTGCGGTCGTCGAGGGTCAGGGCGATGGGGACGATGCTGGGACGGGCCACCCCGCCATCCTGCCCGGTCCGCCTGCGGCACCGCAGTCCGGTTCCGGCTCCGCCGCCCGGGGACCGTCACATGCCGATCGGATGCCAGACGCTCTTGGTCTCCAGGAAGGGGCGGAGCCGGGTGAGGCCGGGGTCGGCGGTCCAGTCCGGCTCCTCGGCGGGTGCCCGCAGCACCCGCTTGACCGTGCCGGCCGCGGAGCGCTCCAGCTCCATCGCCAGCGGCGCCGGGGCGCCCGCCAGGTCGATCGCGTCGACATCGGCGTGCTCGGCGAGCCACGGGCCGATCTCGGCAGCGTCCCCGGTCAGCAGGTTCACCACCCCACCCGGGACGTCGGAGGTGGCCAGCACCTCCCCGAGGGTGATGGCCGGCAGCGGCCGGGCCCTCGAGCTGACGACGACGGCGGTGTTGCCGCCGGCCAGCACCGGGGCGAGCACGCTGACCAGGCCCAGCAGCGAGCTGCGCTGCGGTCCCAGGACGGCCACCACCCCGGTCGGCTCGGGCAGCGAGAAGCCGAAGTAGGGACCGGCGACCGGGTTGGTGCTGCCCAGCACCGCGGCCAGCTTGTCGGTCCAGCCCGCGTACCAGACCCACCGGTCGATGGCGGCGTCCACCTCGGCCCGGGCCTTGGACGACGAGATGCCCTCGCCGGCGGCGACCTCCTCGGCGAACTGGGCGGCGCGGCCCTCCATCACCTCGGCCACCCGGTAGAGCACCTGGCCGCGGTTGTAGGCGGTGGCGGTGGACCACTTCGCGAACGCGCCGCGGGCGGCGACGACGGCGTCCCGGGCGTCCTTGCGCGAGGCCCAGGCGGCGTTGGCCAGGAAGTGGCCCTTGGTGTCGGTGACCTCGTAGGTGCGGCCGGACTCCGAGCGGGGGAACGCCCCGCCCAGGTACAGCTTGTAGGTCTTGCGCACGGCCAGCCGGTCGGTCATCGGGCGTCTCCGGTCGAGAGGTAGGCGGCCAGGCCCTGCCGGCCGCCCTCGCGGCCGTACCCGGACTGCTTGTAGCCGCCGAACGGCGAGGTCGGGTCGAACTCGTTGAACGTGTTGGCCCACACCACGCCGGCCCGCAGCTTGCTGGTGACGGACAGGATCCGGGAGCCCTTCTCGCTCCAGATGCCGGCCGAGAGCCCGTAGGTGGTGTTGTTGGCCTTGGCGACGGCCTCGTCGGGGGTGCGGAAGGTCATCACCGACAGCACCGGGCCGAAGACCTCGTCGCGGGCGATCCGGTGCGCGGGCGACACGTCGGTGAAGACGGTCGGCTTGAACCACCACCCGCGCCCGGGCAGCTCGCCCTCGGGCTGCCAGCAGGTGGCGCCCTCGGTCTCCCCGAACGCGGTCAGCTCGCGGATCCGGGCGAGCTGCTCCGCCGAGTTGATCGCGCCCAGGTCGGTGTTCTTGTCCATCGGGTCACCGACGCGCAGGGTGCCGATCCGCCGCTGCAGCGCCGCGACGACGTCGTCGTGCACCGACTCCTGCACCAGCAGCCGGGAGCCGGCGCAGCACACGTGGCCCTGGTTGAAGAAGATGCCCCGGACGATGCCCTCGACGGCCTGGTCGATCGGGGCGTCGTCGAAGACGATGTTCGCCGCCTTGCCGCCCAGCTCCAGGGTGAGCCGCTTGGAGGTGCCGGCCACCGCGCGGGCGATCGACCGGCCCACCTCGGTGGAGCCGGTGAACGCCACCTTGTCCACGTCGGGGTGGCTGATCACGGCGCGTCCGGTCTCACCCGCGCCGGGGACGATGTTGACCACGCCCGGGGGCAGGTCGGCCTGCCGGCAGACCTCGGCGAACAGCAGCGCGGTCAGCGGCGTGGTCTCGGCCGGCTTGAGGACGACGGTGTTGCCCGCGGCGAGCGCCGGGGCGACCTTCCAGGCCAGCATCAGCAGCGGGAAGTTCCACGGGATGACCTGCCCGGCGACGCCGAGCGGGCGGGGGGCCGGGCCGAGGCCTGCGTGCTCGAGCTTGTCCGCCCAGCCTGCGTGGTAGAAGAAGTGCGCCGCGGCCAGGGGCACGTCGACGTCCCGGCTCTCCCGGATCGGCTTGCCGTTGTCCAGCGTCTCCAGGACGGCGAACTCGCGGGCCCGCTCCTGCAGCAGCCGGGCGATCCGGAACAGGTACTTGCCGCGGTCGGCCGGTCGCATCGGGCCCCAGACCCGGGTGGAGGCGCGCCGGGCGGCCCGGACGGCGCGGTCGACGTCGGAGTCACTGCCGGTCGCGACCTCGGTGAGCACCTCCTCGGTGGCCGGGTTGACCGTCTTCAGCGGCGTGCCGGTGCCGTCGGTGAACTCACCGTCGATGAACAGCCCGTAGCTGGGCCGGATGTCGACGATGGACCGGGACTCGGGCGCGGGGGCGTACTCGAACACGGTG
>NZ_SJEW01000029.1 GCF_005930475.1 Modestobacter altitudinis | reverse complement strand
GTCCAGCGGGGCAGCGGTGGGGCCAGGAAGACGCAGGCGTGCTCGGCGACCTCGCACCGGCCGTCGTCCCGGACGCCGCCGCAGGGCCCGAACACCATCCGCTTCGGGCAGCCCGCCCGGGACCCGGCCGGGGCCGTCGGGTCGTCCGGGAGCGGGCTCACCCCCTGTCGCTGTCCCGCTCCTCGAGACGCGAAACGCCCGGTGGCGCGCCGGGGAGCTGTGACCTGGGTGACACATGTGTCCCGAGCACTGTCTCCGGGCACACGTGGTGGTGTCGAAGCAACCGACACGAGAACGGGGGGTCCGTGGTGCAGCCGAGCCAGGACCAGCAGGTGTACCGGCACGTCGGCCACGTGATGAACGACCATGAGGACGTCGCCACCCTGGTGGGGCCGTTCCTGCAGAGCGCGCTCGCCGCGGGGGAACCGGTGGTGATCGCCTCCCCCGACCCGCTGGCCTCTGCCCTCGCCGCCGTGCTGGGCAGCGACCGGGGCGTCCACGTGGTGCCGGCCGAGCCGCTGGAGCACCGGCCGCCGGACGCACTCGCCGCGATCGCCGACCTGATCGACCGCGACCTGCCCGGTGACGGTCGCCGCCTGCACCTGGTCACCGGCCCCGGTCCGCAGGACGCCGGGTCGTCGTTCCTGCAGACCGAGGCGTTGCTCAACCACGTGCTCGCCGCCCGGCCGGTCGACCACCTCTGCCTGATGGCCGCCGGTGAGACCGCGGACACCGCCGCGGTCGCCCGGGCGACCCACCCGTGGCTGCTCACCGCCGAGGGCATGGTGCCCAGCCCGGACTACCGCGCACCCGAGGAGCTGCTCCGCGAGGTGCAGCGGGCCGGGGAGCCGGACCCGCTGGAGGCCACCGAGCCGACCCTGGCCCTGGTGGACCTCGAGGACATGCGGGTGCTGCGCCGGGCGCTGAACCGGGTGCTGGCCGAGAGCGCGCTGTCCCCTGACGCCGCCCAGGACTTCGTGCTGGCCATCGACGAGGTGACCGCGAACGCCGCCGAGCACGGCATCCCACCGGTCGACGTGCGGCTGTGGTGCACGCCGGAGCGGCTGCTGTGCGCGATCACCGACCACGGCGCGTGCTTCGACGACCCGCTGGTCGGCTACGGCCCCGCCCACGGGGACATGGCCGTCGGCGGGATGGGGCTGTGGCTGGCCCGCCGCTCGGTCGACAGCCTGACCGCGTCCCCGGCCGACGAGTCCGGCGACGGCTGCACCGTCCGCCTGGTCGTCAACGCCTAACGGCCTCGTTGCAGGGGCCCGCCGCGAGCCTGCGAGTGGTGGGGGGCAACGAGGTCCTTCACCAGGCCTGCGGCCTCGATGAGGCGGGCCTGCTCGCGGCACCACGGGGACCAGTCGTCGTGCTGCTGGGTCTCCTGCCGGTCGCGGAAGGTGGCCCAGTCCAGCACCTCCCACTCGCCGACCTCGCTCGGGTCGGGGGTGGGCGTGCCGGTGAACCGTCCCAGGTAGACCGGGCAGATCTCGTTCTCCACCACGCCGCGGAACTCCGCGCGGTAGCGGTAGGAGGGCACCGCGGGCCGGAGGTCGGCCACGCCGAGGCCCAGCTCGAAGTCGGCCCGCCGGGCGATCGCCTCGGCGTCGACCTCCCCCGGCCCGGGGTGCCCGCACACCGTGTTGGTCCACATGCCGGGGAACGTCGCCTTCGTCTGCGCCCGGCGGGTGACCAGCAGCCGGCCCTCGTCGTCGAAGAGGTAGGCGGAGAAGGCCCGGTGCAGCGGCGTCTCGCCGTGGTGGACCAGCGGCTTGGGCATCGTGCCGATCGCCGTCCCCTGCTCGTCGACGAGGACGATCAGCTCTGCCGTCGGAGATGCCACCACGCCCTCCATCGTCCCCGACGCGCGCACGACGTGCGCGGACGGCCCCGACCGCCGGGTGCGCGGGTCCGACGCAGCGGGCACTGTGGGCTCCATGGACAGCTTCTCCCGCGGCGACCTCGTCTTCGACGTCCGTGACTCCGGCCCGGCCGACGGCGTCCCCGTCGTCCTGCTGCACGGCTTCCCGCAGGACGCCGGGGCGTTCGACCGGCTGAGCCCGGTGCTGCACTCTGCCGGGCTGCGCACGCTCGCCCCCGACCAGCGCGGCTACTCCCCCGGCGCCCGGCCGGAGGGGCGGTCTGCCTACGTCATGCGCGAGGTGGTGGACGACGTGCTGGCCCTGCTGGACGCCGCCGGCCTGCAGAGCGCCCACGTCGTCGGGCACGACTGGGGCGGGATCGCGGCCTGGGCGCTGGCGGCCTGGCACCCGTGGCGGGTGCGCACGCTGACCGCGCTCTCGGTGCCGCACCCCGCCGCGATGGGGCAGGCGATGGTGCACAGCGACCAGGCGCTCCGCTCGGCCTACATCGGCTTCTTCCAGCTGCCCCTCGTGCCGGAGCGCGTGCTGCTGGCCGGTGGGGGCGCGTTGCTGCGGCGGATGCTGCGGCAGGGCGGGCTGCCGGCCGACCTCGTCGAGGAGTACGCGACCCGGATGCAGCAGCCGGGCGCGCTGACCGCCGCACTGAACTGGTACCGCGCGATGCCGTTGGCCGCCCGCACCCCGGTGGGCGCGGTGCGGGTGCCGACGCTGCACGTGTGGGGCGCGGGCGATGCCTTCCTCGGCCGGGCGGCGACCGAGGCGACCGCCGAGTTCGTCGACGCGCCGTACGCGCTGGAGGTCCTCGACGACGTCGACCACTGGATCCCCGAGCTGGCCGCCGAGCGCACCGGGGAGCTGATCACCGCCCACGTCCGCACCCGTGCCTGATGGTCGGGAGCCGGCCCCTACGGTGACCGGGTGACCCTGGAGCTGACCCGAGCGGACGTGCTCGGCTTCCGCGTGCGCGCCCAGCAGCTGGACCGGCCGGCGGGCACGCTCGCCGACACCGCCGTCCTCGACCTGGGCGTGCAGGACACCGGCGCCGACGCCGGCCGGTGGGCGCTGGCGGTCCGGGGCGTCGAGGACGCCGACCCCGCCGACCTCGCGCTGGTGTGGACGATCCGGGGCGCCCCGCACCTCTACCGCCGGGCCGACCTCCCCGGGGTGGCCGCGGCGACGGCGCCGTTCTCCGACGCCGACGCGGGCAAGCGGATCTTCGACGCGGCCAGGCCGCTCAAGGCCGCCGGCATCCCGAACCTGTCCGCGCTGGACGAGGTCGCGGCCGCGATGCGGGCGGTGGTCACCGCCCCGACGATCAAGGGCGAGATGTCCCGGCAGCTCACCGAGCGACTGGACCGGCCGTACCTGCGCGACTGCCGCCCCTGCAACGCCGTCCACGTGCACGAGCAGACCTTCCGGCTCGCCGCCCTGCGCGCCGGGCTGGAGCTGCAGCCGGACACCTCTCCCCCGGTGCTGCAGCCCGTCCCCGGCCTCACCGCCGCCGACACCGTGCCCGCGCACCTCGACGTGGTCCGGGGCTACCTGCGGCTGCACGGCCCGGCCACCCGCCAGCAGGTCGCCGGCTACCTGGACGCGCCGGTGGCGGACGTGGCGGCGCACTGGCCCGAGGACGCCGTCGAGGTCACCGTCGAGGGCCAGCGCCGGTGGGTGGTCGCCGCCGACGTCGACCGGCTGCACGCCGGCCCGACCCGCAGCACCCGGCTGCTCGGCCCGTTCGACCCGTACCTGCAGACCCGCGACCGGTCGCTGCTGGTGTCCGACGGGGCGCGGGCCAAGGACCTGTGGCGCACGCTCGGCCGCCCCGGCGCGGTGCTCGTGGACGGGGAGGTCGCCGGCACCTGGCGGCCGCGCAAGCGCGGTGCGCAGCTGACCGTGCAGGTCGAGCCGTGGTCCCCCGTCCCGCGCACCGCGCTGGAGGAGCAGGCCGCCCGATTGGCCGCCGTCCGCGGGTGCCGGCTGGCCGGGGTGGAGGTCAGCGGTTGAGCGGTGCACGTGTCCGGGTAGCGGTCCTGCATGGCTGAGCTGACCAGCGGACTCCTCCCGGGCATGACCGTGGCGATCACCGGCGCCAGCGGCAACGTGGGCACGGCGCTGCTGCGCGCCCTCGCCGACGCCGGGGTGGGTGAGGTGCGCGGGCTGGCCCGGCGCCGTCCGCCGGAGACCGAGCCCTACGCGGGGGTGCGGTGGTTCTCCGCCGACCTCGGCTCCCCGGACAGCGAACCGGTGCTCGCCGAGTTCCTCGCCGGGGCCGACGCCGTCGTCCACCTCGCCTGGGCGCTGATCCCCGACCGGCGGCCCGACGTCCTGCAGGCGGTGAACATCGAGGGCACCCGGCGGGTCCTGGCCGCGGCCGGGGCGGCCGGGGTGCCGCACGTGGTGCACATGTCCTCGATCGGCACCTACGCCGCCGGGCCGCAGGTGCACCCGGTCCGCGAGGACTGGCCCGCCACCGGCGTGCCCAGCTCGCAGTACAGCCGGCAGAAGGTCGAGTGCGAGCAGATGGTCGCCGCGTTCGACGCGGAGCACCCCACCACGACCGTCTCGGTGACCCGGCCGACCCTGGTGCTGCAGCCCGACGCCGCCAGCGAGATCGGCCGGTACTTCCTCGGGCCGCTGCTGTTCCCCGCGGCCCGGGCGGTGCCGGGGGCGGTGGCCAAGCTGCTCCCCCTGCCGCTGCCCAGCTCCCTGCACCTGGGCTTCGTGCACAGCGACGACGTCGCCGACGGGATCGCCCGCATCCTCGACCGGCAGGCGCCGGGACCGTTCAACCTGTCCGCGCCTCCGGACCTCGACGCCGACGGGATCGCGCACGCGCTGGGGGTCCGCCGGGTGCCGGTGCCCGCCGTCGTGCTGCGCACCGGGATGCAGGCCGCGTTCCTGGCCCACGTGCTGCAGATCGAGCCCGGCTGGCTGGACCTCGGCATCGGGGTGCCGCCGCTGGACACCACCCGGGCGCGCTCGCTGCTCGGCTGGCGGGCCACGCACAGCGGCGGTGACCTGCTGCGGGAGTTCGTCGCGGCGCTGGGCAGCGGCGCGGGCCACACCGGCCCGCTGCTGCACCCGGGCACCGGTCCCGAGCACACCCCGGCCTAGTAAAGGACCCCCTCGCCCCCCACCGCTCGCAAGCTCACGGCGGGCCCCTGCGAGGGGGCCGGCTGATTCGCATGACCTATCCCCGGGGCATGCCGGCGGCGCGCAGCAGGGCGCCGCCGATGATCACCTTCTGCACCTCGCTGGTGCCCTCGTAGAGGCGGTACAGCCGGGCGTCGCGATAGAAGCGCTCGACCGGCGTGGTCCGCAGGTAGCCCAGCCCGCCGTGCACCTGGACGGCGCGGTCGGTGGCCCGGCCGACCATCTCGCTGCAGAAGAGCTTGGCCGACGACGGGCCCACCGAGGTGTCCTCGCCCGAGTCGTACCGGGCGGCGACGTCGATGACCATGCTCCGGGCCGCGAGCAGCTCGGCATGGGTCTCCGCGATCATCGCCTGCACCAGCTGGAACCGGCCGATCGGGGCGCCGCCCTGCTTGGCGGTGGCGGCGTAGGCGACGGACTCGTCGAGCACCCGCTGCGCCATCCCCACGCAGAGCGCGGCGATGTGCAGCCGGCCGCGGGAGAGCACGGTCAGCGCCTTGGCGTAGCCGCGGCCCTCCTCCCCGATCAGGGCGTCGGCAGGCACCCGGACGTCGTCGAAGAAGACCTCGGCGGTCCAGGCGCCGGACTGGCCCATCTTCTTGTCGTGCGGGCCGACCGAGACCCCCCGGGCGGTGGCATCGACGACGAAGCTGGAGATGCCGCGCCCGCCCCGCTCCGCGGGGTCGCTGCGGGCGAAGACGACGAAGAGGTCGGCGATCGGCGCGTTGGTGATGTACCGCTTGCCGCCGGAGATCACCCAGCCGTCGCCGTCCCGCCGGGCGGTGGTGCGCAGGCCGGCCGGGTCCGAGCCCGCCTCGGCCTCGGTGAGCGCGAAGGACCCGATCAGCTCCCCGGCGGCCAGCCGCGGCAGGTAGGCCTTCTTCTGCTCGTCGCTGCCGAACCGGGCGATCACCTGACCGGCGATGCCGTTGTTGGTGCCGAACAGCGAGCGGAAGGCCGGCGTCGTGTAGCCGAACTCGAAGGCCAGCTGCACGTCCTCGCTCATCGTGACGCCGAGGCCGCCGTGCTCCTCGGGCAGGGCGTAGCCGAACAGCCCCATGTCGGCGGCCGCGCCGCGCAGCTCCTCGGGGATGCGATCGGAGAGGTCGATCTCCTCCTCGCGGGGCACCACGACCTCGCGGACCAGCTGCCGAACGGCGTCCTTGACCTGGGCGAAGACATCAGCGTCCATGCCGGACATGCTGGACCCCCGGCCGCGACGATCGCGACCGGGGGTCCAGGACGGCAGAAGTGGCCACTTCTGCCCTCAGGGCATCACGCCAGGGCGTCGAGCTTGGCCATCTCGTCGGCCGTCAGGGTGAGCTGGGCGGCGCCCAGGTTCTCCGTCAGGTGGTCGACGGACTTGGTGCCCGGGATGGGCAGGATGACCGGCGACTTCTGCAGCAGCCAGGCCAGCGCGACCTGGGACGGCGTCGCGTCGAGCTCCGCAGCCACCGCCGCGACAGGGCTGTCGGGCTTGGCCAGGTCACCGGTGGCGATCGGGAACCACGGGATGAAGGCGATGCCCTGCGCCTCGGCGTACTCGAGCACGTCCTGGGACTGCCGGTTGGTCAGGTTGTAGAGGTTCTGCACGCTGGCGATCGGGGTGATCTCCTGCGCCGCCCTCAGCTCGTCGACGGAGACCTCGGAGACGCCGATGTGCCGGACCTTGCCCTGCTCCTTGAGGTCGGCGAAGGCGCCGAGCTGGTCGGCCAGCGGCACCTGGGGGTCGATGCGGTGCAGCTGGATGAGGTCGATCCGGTCGACCTGGAGGTTCCGCAGCGACAGCTCGACCTGCTGGGTGAGGTACTCGGGCCGACCGCACGGCGGCCACACGCCCGGGCCGGTGCGGGTGAGGCCGGCCTTGGTGGCGATGACCAGTCCGTCGGGGTACGGGAAGGCGGCCTCGGCGATGATCTGCTCGCTGACCTGCGGGCCGTAGGAGTCCGCGGTGTCGATGAAGTCGACGCCCTGCTCGAGGGCGGCCTTCACGACGGCGAGAGCACCTGCGCGGTCGGCCGGCTCACCCCAGACGCCGGGACCGGTGAGCTGCATGGCGCCGTAACCCAGGCGGTGGACGGTGAGGTCGCCGCCGAGGTCGAAGGTGAGCTGCGTGGTGGACGTGGTCATGGGGGTCCTCCTGGTGTCGTCGTCGCCCCGGGTCGGTGCCACCGGGGTCCCGTTGCGCACAAGCGGGTGAGGACGCCGACCCTTCCCGCACCACCGCGATGTGATCGGCGACACGACCCGGTGATGGTGCAGGGTGGGAGCGGTTGGGCCGGCCCGCCGCTGGACATGTCCGGAGGCGTCGGCCGGTCGGGAGCAGGCACAGGGCGGGACCGGGGACGGTCGCCGCGGGAGAGGATCGACGTGGGTGAGCTGGTGGTCGTCCGGCACGGGCAGACCGAGTGGAGCACGAGTGGGCAGCACACCGGCCTCACCGACCTGCCGTTGCTGCCCGGAGGTGAGGACGACGCCCGCCGGTTGCGCCCGGTCCTGGCCCAGCGGCACATCACGCACGCCTTCGTCAGCCCGCTGACCCGGGCCCGGCGCACCGCCGAGCTCGCCGGGCTGTTCGACGACGGCATCGAGACCGCGGTGGACCCGCACCTGGTCGAGGTCGACTACGGCCGCTGGGAGGGCCGGACGACCCCCGAGATCCGCGCCGAGCTCGGACACCCGTGGTCGCTGTGGGAGGACGGCACCGAGCCCGGCGACACCCCCGGCGAGAGCCTGGACCAGGTCGCCGAGCGGGTCGACCGGGTGCTGGGGCGGGCCCGCCCGCTGCTGGCCGACGGCGACGTCGCCCTGGTCGCGCACGGGCACGTGCTGCGCATCCTCACCGCCCGCTACCTGGGCCTCGGGCCGGAGAAGGGCGCCCTGTTCCCGCTGGCCACCGGGCGCTACGGCGTCCTCGGCTCCGAGCACGACTGGCCCGCGCTGACCGGCTGGAACACCGGCTGCCCGTGACCGAGGAGCCGCTGCCCACCCACGCGAGCAGCGGCGTCGTCCGCGTCGGCGACACGGTCCGCCGCCCCTCCGGCCCGTGGACCGACTCCGTGGACGCCCTGCTGGCGCACCTGCACGGCGTCGGGTTCCGCGGCGCGCCCCGGCCGCTCGGTCGCGACGGTCAGGGGCGCCAGGTGCTGGAGTACCTGCCCGGTGTGGCGGGGTCCCCCGACCCGGACTGGACCGACGCGGATCTCCGGGAGCTCGGCGGTTTCCTGCGTCAGCTGCACGAGGCGACAGCGTCGTTCCCGCCACCCGCAGGAGCCGTCTGGCAGCGCGCCATCGCCCCCGATCGGGAGGACCTCGTCGTCCACAACGACCCGGCGCCGTGGAACCTGGTGCGCAGCCCAGCAGGTTGGGCGCTGATCGACTGGGACTTCGCCGGCCCCGGGTCGCGGCTCTGGGACCTCTCTTACGCCGTGCAGACGGCCGTCCCGCTGCATGCCGGCCGGCCGGTGTCGGCCTCGTTGCCCGGGCTGCGTGCGATGGCCGAGGGCTACGGCCTGGACGGCGCCGGACGCGCCGGCCTCGTCCCGTTGCTGCACCGCCGGGTCGCCGCCATGGTCGAGCTGCTCCGCGACGGTGCCGCCTCGGGCGAGCAGCCGTGGGCCCGCATCTGGACCGAGGACGGCAGCTACTGGCAGCGGACCGCCGACCACCTGGCCGAGCACCGCGACGACTGGGCCGCGGCGCTGGGCTGCTGAGTCCGGCCCGCTGGGTCCAGGGTCAGGCGAGGACGAGCTCCGGCTCGGACTCCGGCTCGGGCCGCACCGGCCGGCCGAACAGCCAGCCCTGCCCGAGGTCGGCGCCCACGGCCCGCGCCTGCTCCGCCGTCCGCTCGCTCTCGATCCCCTCGGCGACGACCAGGCCGCCCTGCACGTGGGTCAGCTCGATGAGCGCCCGGGCGATCGCGTTGGGGCCCGGCTCGTGCAGCCGGGCGACCAGGGTCTTGCTCAGCTTCAGCACGTCGGGCCGGACGACGGAGACCAGCGCGAGGCTCGACCAGCCGACGTGCACGTCGTCCAGCGCGATCCGCCAGCCCAGCGAGCGGTGGTGCTCCAGCACCGACAGCAGGTGCTCCCGGTCGGTGACCGCGTGCGAGGCGACGACCTCGAACACCAGCTGCCGGGGGTCGATGCCGCTGTCGTGCACCACCGCCTCGGTGCTGGCCAGGCAGACCGACGGCCGGTGGACGGCGGCGGGGTTGGAGTTCACGTACAGGTCCGCGCCGCCCAGCCAGCCGGCGGCGCCGGTGATCGCGGCCTCCCGGGCCAGCCGGTCCAGCCGGCGCAGCCAGCCGGCCCGCTCGGCCAGGAAGAACAGGTCTCCGCCGCCGACCTCGCGGCCGTCGACCCGGCCGCGGAGCAGCGCCTCGTGCCCGACCATCCCGCCGCTGGCCAGCGACATGATCGGCTGGTACACCGGCCACAGCACCGCGTCGGTGAGCAGCGACATCTCCACGGTGACGCCGCGGCGGGCGAGCTCCACCGCCAGGGTCGGCGCGGTGAGCAGCCGGGTGGCGAGGGCGACGCCGTCGGCGGGCGGGTCGGTGGTCACCCGCACGGCCTCGGTCTCCGCGGTGGTGAGCTCACGCGCCAGCCGCTGCAGCAGCCGGTCGATCCGCCGGCCGCCCTCGTCGTCGACGATGTCGAGCAGCCCCGGTGCGGTGCCGATCCGCAGGCCCATCGCCCCGGCGACCCGGGAGATGCTGGGCAGCACGTGGCTGAGCGTGCTGGCAAGCAGCAGCCGGCGGGCACGCTGGGGGGTCTCCCACGAGGGACGCACGACGTCGACAGGACCGGTCACCGCAGCAGGATGACCGACCGCCGAGCCGCCGCCCGGCAGGCGCGCGGGCGGGACCGTGCAGCGTTGCGCTCACTGGTCGGGACCTGAGATGAGACATGAAGATCAACACGTCTACTGTTCAGCTGTGCCCAACCAGAACGCCTCCGACGGTGGACGACCGGGTCGCGGAGGCCGCCCTCGTGACCCGTCCCGGGACGGCGCCATCCGGGCGGCGATCCTGCAGGTGCTGGCCGAGTCCGGCTACGCGGGCCTGACCATGGACGCGGTGGCCGCCGCGGCCGGCGTGGGCAAGGCGACGATCTACCGCCGCTGGCGCACCAAGTCCGACCTGGTCACCGATGCCGTCGCCGAGCTGAGCTCGATGTCGATCGACACCCCGGACACCGGGTCGCTTGAGGGGGACCTGCGGGTGCTGCTGCACTCGCTGGTCGGCGCGGTCAACGGCCCGCTCGGGGCGGCCACCCTGTCCCTGCTGTCGGCCCTGCCGCACGAGCCGGGGCTGCGCGAGGCGTTCCACAGCGGCCCGATGGGCGTCTGGAGCACGACGTTCCGCGAGGTCTGGGAGCGGGCCGAGGCCCGCGGCGAGGTCCACCAGCCGATCGCCGGGACGGCGGTCTCCTCGACAGCCAGCGCACCGATCCTGCAGCGCTGGCTGTTCAGCGGCGAGCCGGTGCCGGAGGCCTTCGCCGACGAGCTGCTCGCCGACGTCGTCATGCCGCTGATCACCGCGCGCAACGCCGCCTGAGGCTCAGACCGCCTCGACCGCCGACCGGAAGCCGCGCAGCCGCAGGCTGTTGGCGACCACCAGCACCGAGGACGCCGCCATCGCCAGCCCGGCCAGCACCGGGTTGAGGAAGCCGAGCGCGGCCAGCGGCACCAGGGCGACGTTGTAGGCGAACGCCCAGAACAGGTTGCCGCGGATCACCGCGAGCGTCCGCCGGGACAGCCGGACCGCGTCGACCGCGGCGTCCAGGTCGGACCGCACCAGGGTCAGGTCGCTGGCCTCGATCGCCACGTCGGTGCCCGAGCCCATCGCCAGCCCGAGGTCGGCCTGGGCCAGCGCCGGCGCGTCGTTCACGCCGTCCCCCACCATGGCGACGACCCGGCCCTCGGCCTGCAGCCGGCGGACCACGTCCACCTTGCCGGCCGGCAGCACCCCGGCCACCACCTCGCCGGCGTCCAGCCCGACGGCCCGGGCCACCGCTGCGGCGGCGCCGGCGTTGTCCCCGGTGACCAGCACCGGGGACAGCCCGAGCGCGCGCAGCCGGCCGATCGCCGCGGCGCTGCTGGGCTTCACGGTGTCGGCGACGACGAGCACGCCGCGCACCTCGCCGTCCCAGGCCACCCGCACGGCGGTGCGGCCCGCGGCCTCGGCGGCGTCGACCACGGCGGCCAGCCCGGCGGGGAGCGCCTCCCGGCCGCCGACGACCACCGGACGCCCCTCGACGGTGCCGCTGACGCCCAGCCCCGGCCGGCTGACGAACGCCTCGACCGGCGGGAGCGGGCCTCCGGCCGCGGCGACGATCGCGCGGGCGATCGGGTGCTCGGAGCCGGCCTCGACGGCGGCGGCCAGCCGCAGCGTGTCCGGGGAGCCGGCGGCGTCCACCAGGCTCATCTGCCCGGTGGTGACCGTGCCGGTCTTGTCCAGCAGCACGGTGTCGACCCGACGGGTGCTCTCCAGCACCTCCGGGCCCTTGATCAGCACGCCGAGCTGGGCGCCGCGGCCGGTGCCGACCAGCAGCGCCGTGGGGGTGGCCAGGCCCAGCGCGCACGGGCAGGCGATGACCAGGACGGCGACGGCCGCGGTGAACGCCGCCGTGGCGTCGCCGGTGGTCAGCAGCCAGCCGAGCAGGGTGCCGAGCGCGACGAGCAGGACGACCGGGACGAAGACCGCGGAGACCCGGTCGGCCAGCCGCTGGACCGGCGCCTTGCCGCTCTGCGCGGCGGTGACCAGGCGCCCCAGCTGGGCCAGCGTGGTGGCGTCGCCGACCCGGGTCGCCTCGACCACGAGCCGGCCGCCGACGTTGACGGTGGCACCGGTGACCCGGTCGCCGACGGAGACCTCCACCGGGACGCTCTCGCCGGTCAGCATCGACAGGTCGACGGCGGACGTGCCGGTGACCACGACACCGTCGGTGGCCACCTTCTCCCCCGGCCGGACGACGAACCGGTCGCCCACGACGAGCTGACCGATCGGCACCCGGTGTTCGGTTCCGTCGCGCAGCACGGCGGCGTCCCGGGCACCCAGCTCCAGCAGCGCGGTCAGCGCGGCACCGGAGCGGCGCTTGGCCCGCGCCTCGGCGTACCGGCCGGCGAGCAGGAAGACGGTGACGGCGGAGGCGACCTCGAGGTACAGCTCGTCGCTCCCCGTGCCCCGCTCGGGCAGCAGCTGGAAGGTCATCGTCATGCCGGTCATCCCGGCGTCGCCGAGGAACAGTGCCCACAGCGACCACAGGTAGGCGGCGGTGATCCCGATCGAGACAAGGGTGTCCATCGTGCTGGCGCCGTGCCGGGCGTTCAGCACGGCGGCGCGGTGGAAGGGCCAGGCGCCCCACACCGCGACCGGGCTGGCCAGCGTCAGCGCCAGCCACTGCCAG
Source organism: Modestobacter altitudinis (assembly GCF_005930475.1). Lineage (GTDB taxonomy): Bacteria > Actinomycetota > Actinomycetes > Mycobacteriales > Geodermatophilaceae > Modestobacter > Modestobacter altitudinis. The sequence goes on along the minus strand of NZ_SJEW01000029.1, from coordinate 43,568 downwards.
TCGTCGAACTGCAGCGCGGGCACCATCGACAGCAGCAGCACCGGCAGCGCCAGCGCCGCGCTGACTGCCAGCCGCTGCCGCAGCGCCGCCTCCGGGTCCGCGGCGACGGGCTCGTCCTCGACCGTCGGCGGCGCCGGGAGGGCGGCGGCGTAGCCCGCGGCCGCGACGGTCTCCAGCAGCCGGTCGGTGCCGACCCGCGCCGGGTCGAACCGGACGGTGGCCGCCTCGGTGGCGTAGTTGACGCTGGCCTGGACGCCGTCGAGCTTGTTGAGCTTGCGCTCGATCCGGTTCGCGCAGCTGGCGCAGGTCATGCCGGTGATGTCCAGGCGGACCTCGTCCAGCGGCGTGGAGCTCTCGGACGGGGCCGCCTCGGGGCCGGCAGTCACGCGGGCTGGGCGGTGTAGCTGCCGGCCTCGGCGACGGCCGCCTGCACCTGCTCGGCGGTCACGTCGCCCACCACCTGGAGGCGTCCGGTGGCCAGGTCGACGTCGACCCCGCTGACGCCGGGGAGCTCGGTGACCTCCTCGGTCACGGAGGCGACGCAGTGCTGGCAGGTCATGCCGCTGACGGTGAAGTCCAGGGTGGACACGGGGGTGCTCCTCTTCGGTGGGGTTCAGGACCGGACGAGCCGGGCGATGGCGGCCGAGGCCTCGGCGATCTTCGCCTCGGCGGCCGCGCCGTCGTCGTCGGCGCTGCTGGTCACCGCGTCCCGGACGCAGTGCCCGAGGTGGTCGTCGAGCAGGCCGAGGGCGACCGCCTGCAGGGCCTTGGTCGCCGCGGAGACCTGGGTGAGGACGTCGATGCAGTAGGTGTCCTCCTCCACCATCCGCGCGATGCCCCGGACCTGGCCCTCGACGCGCTTGAGGCGGGCGAGGACCTGCTCCTTGTTGTCGGCGTAGCCGGTCATGCCTGCAAGGGTACCCCCCAGGGGTACCTATCACCAGCCGCGGGTGCCGGGCTCCCCCTTGAACGGGCCGACCACCTCGGCGGTGATCCAGCCGCCGTAGAAGTCGCCGGCCTGGGCGCGCACGGGCTCCCCGTCGACGCTCGCCCCGTCGACCCGGCTGGGGTAGAACGCCAGCGCGCCGCGCAGCTGCTCGTAACCGGCGGTGGGCTGCTCGTAGGACCAGGCGACCGAGGAGTGCCGGACGCCGTCGACGACGGCGTCCCAGTAGGTCGCGGTCCCCTTGAACTCGCACCACGACGAGCCCGCGGCGCGCTCGAGGACGCCGGGGGCGACGTCGTCCCGGGGCACGTAGAACACCGGGGGGTGGCTGGTCTCGCAGACGCGGACGGCGCGGTCGGTGGTGGCGACGACGCGGCCGCCGAGGACGACCTCGATCCGCCGCCGGGTCACCTCGGCCGACGGCGGGCGCGGGTAGTCCCAGACGGACTCCTGACCGGGGCCGGTCGGGTCGGGCTGTGGGTGGCGCACTCCCCGATCGTGCGCCACCGAGAGCGCTCGGGTCAGCGGCGGACGCGCCGGACGATCTTCCGGGTGACGACGAAGGTGACGGTCAGGCCGACCGCGCCCATGATCGCCATGCCGGGCGGGCTCTGCAGGAACGCCTGCGCCTTCTCCTTGGCCTGGTCGCTCAGGCGCTTGGGGCTGGTTCGGAACGCCAGCTCGTCCAAGGTGGCCGCCAGCGACTCGCGGGCGGCGTCGATCTCGTTCTGGATCTGCTCAGGGCTGCGCGGCACGCGCGACAGCCTGCCAGATCGTGTGCCGAGCGGCCCGGTCAGCGGTCCACGAGCACCCGATGGGGTGCACCGGGGCGCCTCCTCGGCGTGCTCAGCCGCCCCGCCGCGGGGACCGCCGTCCGCAGCCGGCCGCCGGCCACTCGACCACCTGGACCTCCCCCGGTCGCAACGCGGCCCACGCTCGCTGCGCCTCCCGCAGCGCCGCGGCCGCGGCGGTGAGCTGATCGGGCCGGTGACCCGTGGCCCCGATCTCCGCGGGGAGCACCTCGGCGCCGCGGGCCAGCCGGGCGACGACGTCCGCCAGCCCCTCCGCGTGCTGGACCCGTGCCGCCCGTTCCCGCTTGAGCGCGGCGGACCGCTCCCCCGCGTGCGGCGGCTGACGGCCGGACACGTGCCGCATGCTGTTCCAGACCACGCCGTCGGCGACGCAGCCCCAGATGCCGTCGGTCACCCGCAGCTCGGTCTCGACGAGCGCGTGGACCAGGTCGTGCGGCAGGTCGGCGCCGCCGCCGGCCCCGCGCATCTCGAACACCACGCCGTCGTCCCGCTCGACCGACGTCTCGACGGGACGGCGGTCGGCCAGCCGCCGGACGGTCAGGCGCACACCTCGAGGCTGCGCGGACGGTCAACCGGTTTCCCGCGCCCGCCTCCTAGACTCCCGGCCACGCGGGAGTGGTGTAACGGCAGCCACGCCAGACTTAGGATCTGGTGCCTTCGGGCGTAGGGGTTCGACTCCCCTCTCCCGCACGCGAGGTCTTGCCCGCCCCGGGCGTCCCGGAGGACCCTGCGTCCGCATGGGCGTCTACAGCCGGCACCTCCGGCCGCGGCTGCACGACCGGCTCCTCGCCGACACGGCCACGTCCGACGTGCGGGAACGCGTCTGCGCCGGGCTGTCCGGGGACGTGCTGGAGATCGGGTTCGGCTCGGGGCTCAACCTCCCCCACCTGCCGCCGGCGGTCACCGGCGTGTGGGCGGTCGAGCCGTCGGCCACCGCGGTGCGGCTCTCCGCTCCCCGCCGGGACGCCTCGCCGGTCCGCGTCGAGGTCGCCGGCGACGACGCCCAGGCGTTGCCCTTCCCCGACCACCGGTTCGACGCGGCACTGTGCACCTGGGTGCTGTGCAGCGTCCCCGACCGCCGTCGGGCGCTGGCCGAGGTGGCCCGCGTCCTCCGCCCCGGCGGCCGCCTGCACTTCGTCGAGCACGGGCTGGCCCCGGACCCGCAGGTCGTCCGGTGGCAGCGGCGAGCCAACCCGCTCAGCCGCGCGCTGTCCGGGTGCGAGCTGGACGTCGACGTCGCCGGGCTGCTCGCCGTCTCCCCGCTGACGGTGACCGAGCTGACCAGCTGGTACCTGCCGGGCGCACCGCGGTCCACCGGCTTCCTGTCCGCGGGCCGGGCGACCGCCTGAGCTCAGCCGAGGTCGACCCGCAGGTCCAGCTGGACCGACGGCGCCTCGGGGTCGTCGGCGTCCACGACCCCCAGCAGGTGCACCGCGCCGTCGCGGGCACCGCGCAGCGCCAGGCCCTCGACCTTCTGCACCCGGCCGTGCACCTCCGGGATCGCGGCGACGGCCACGACCGCGTCGCCGTCGACCAGCACCAGCGCGGTGCCGACCACCGGACCGTCGTCGACGGCGTTGGGGGTGTCCTCGGCAGCGGCGCTGAGCAGCAGCCGCCCGTCGGGCAGCGCGACGGCGTCGGTGACGGCCAGGCCGACGCCACCGACCTCCCCGAGGTCGTACGTCCGCGGGGCCGCCACGGCCACCGCGTCCGGGTCGGCCCGGCCGAGAACGACCTCGACCAGGTCCGCGACGGCCACGTCGATGCTGGCCGAGGGCAGCCCGGCGGCCAGGTTGCCGCGCTGGAACCAGCGCAGCGTCGCCCCGGACCGGCCGGCCCCCTCCAGGTTCAGCTGGTCGAGAGGGACGCCCAGCCGCGCGGCGACCCGGGCGTAGAGCGGGTCCAGGTCGGCAGCGGAGACCACCGGCCGGCCGTCGACGAGGCGGACGAGCACCCCGCGCATGCGCCGCCCGGTGGAGCCGGAGCCCAGCAGCAGGACGGCCGGGAGCCCGTCCACCTCCGCCGGGCACGCGACCTCGAGGTCCGGCTTCAGGGGCTTGGTCCCGGCCGCCTCGGTGAACCGGTCGTGCCCCTCGACGGCGGGCAGCAGCCGCAGCGGGTCGACCCGGCCGGCGTGCTGCCAGGCGGCCGAGGTCGCGTCGTCCTGCGCGATGAGCCAGCCCGCGCCCAGCGGTGCGAGGGCCGACGCCGCGGTCACCGGCGAGCCGTCGTCGAACCACAGCGCCCGGACGTCGTCCACGAAGACCTGCACCCGGTCCACTGTGCCGGGCCCGGCGGCCGGTCGCGCGCCCAGCTCAGTCCAGGTCGTCGTCCGCCCAGCCCTGCATCGCCTCGGCGCGGAACTGCGCCATGAACTGGTCCCGGGTGATCCCCCGCCGCTCCGCCTCGCGCTCGCACAGCATGGCGATCACCAGGGACGCGTGCCGGACGACGTCGGCGCGGGTGTCCTGGTCCAGGCCGGCGAACACGGTCGTCCACGCGCGCCAGTCGCCGTCCCCGGCCGCCTCGGCCATCTCCAGGACGAGGCCGAACCGGCGCAACGCCTCCAGGTCGGCCATCAGCTGCGGTCCAGCACCTCGGCGACCACCGGCAGCAGCGCGGTGAACGCCTGTCCCCGGTGGCTGACCGCGTCCTTCTCGGCGGGCTCCAGCTCCGCCGCGGTGCGCGCCGAGCCGGCGGGCAGGAACACCGGGTCGTAGCCGAAGCCGTGGGTGCCCCGCGCCTCCCGCAGCACGGCGCCGCGCCACTCCGCCCGCAGCACGTGCTCGGCCCCCTCGGGCGTCACCAGGGCCGCGGCGCAGACGAACGCGCCACCCCGGCGCTCGTCCGGGACGTCGCCGAGCTGGCCGAGCAGCAGCGCGGTGTTCGCGCCGTCGTCCCCGTGCCGGCCCGACCAGCGCGCCGAGAAGATCCCGGGCATGCCGTTCAGCGCGTCGACGGCCAGGCCGGAGTCGTCGGCGACCGCCGGCAGGCCGGTGTACCGCACCGCCTCGCGCGCCTTGAGCAGCGCGTTCTCCTCGAAGGTCGCGCCGGTCTCGGGCGCCTCGGGGTACTCGGCCACGTCGCGCAGGCCGATCACCTCGACGCCCGGGACGGCGCTGGCCAGCAGCCGCTGGAGCTCGGCGAGCTTGCCGGCGTTGCGGGTGGCCAGCAGCAGCCGGGTCATGCCGACAGCGCTTGCTGCTGAGCCCGGGTCAGCTCGGCGCAGCCGGTGACGGCGAGGTCGAGGAGCTGGTCGAGGGTCGCCCGGTCGAAGACGGCACCCTCCGCCGTCCCCTGCACCTCGACGAAGTCCCCGGCACCGGTGCAGACGACGTTCATGTCGGTGCCGGCCTTCACGTCCTCCTCGTAGGCGAGGTCCAGCCGGGGCTCACCGTCGACGACCCCCACGCTGACCGCGGCGACCGACTGGGCGATCGCGGCGGGCTTGGCGAGCTTCCCGCGGCCCTCGAGCCAGCTGACCGCGTCGGCCAGGGCGACGTAGGCGCCGGTGATGGCGGCGGTCCGGGTACCGCCGTCAGCCTGCAGCACGTCGCAGTCCAGGGCGATGCTGTTCTCCCCCAGCGCGGCCAGGTCGATCGAGGCGCGCAGCGAGCGGCCGATGAGCCGGCTGATCTCGTGGGTGCGGCCGCCGATCTTGCCCTTGACCGACTCGCGGTCGCTGCGGGTGTGGGTGGCCCGCGGGAGCATCGAGTACTCGGCGGTGACCCAGCCCAGCCCCGAGCCGCGGCGCCAGCGCGGCACGCCCTCGGTGACGCTGGCCGCGACCAGCACCCGGGTGCGGCCGAACTCGACGAGCACCGAGCCCTCGGCGTGGTCGAGCCAGTTGCGGGTGATGGTCACCGGGCGGAGCTGGTCGGCCGCGCGGCCGTCGGGGCGGGTCACGTGGACCGAGGGTAGTGCGGCTCTGCGAGGCTCTCCCCATGCGTTCGGAGCTGCGTGCGGTCCGCACCGGAGGAGTGCCCTCGATCGTCGACCTGACCGACGAGTGCGCGGAGTTCGTCCGCGGGGAGGGCGACGGCCTGTTCCAGGTGTTCGTGCCGCACGCGACCGCCGGCATCGCGGTCATCGAGACCGGCGCGGGCAGCGACGACGACCTGCTCGCCCAGCTCGACGTGCTGCTCCCCCGCGACGACCGGTGGCGGCATCGGCACGGGGCGGCCGGCCACGGGCGCGACCACGTGCTGCCGGCGTTCGTCCCGCCGCACGCCAGCGTGCCGGTGCTGGAGGGGCGGCTCACCTTGGGCACCTGGCAGCGGATCTGCTTCGTCGACACCAACATCGACAACCCGTCACGGCACGTGCGGTTCACCTTCCTGCGCGGGTGACACCGCCCGGGTGGGGAACCGTTCCCCGGGTGTAGGACGATGCGGGCCATGACCGAGACCGACAGCGGCATCAACACCGCGCCCGTCCGCCTCGCCCCCGGCGACCCCGCGCCGGCGTTCACCCTGCCCGACGCCGACGGCACGCCGGTGTCCCTCGCCGACCACCTGGGCCGGCGGGTCATCGTCTACTGCTACCCGGCGGCGCTGACCCCGGGCTGCACCACCCAGGCGGTCGACTTCACCGCCGCGGCCGGCGACCTCGCCGAGGCCGGGCTGGAGATCATCGGCATCTCCCCCGACGCCCCGGAGAAGCTGCACCGCTTCCGGGAGCAGGAGCAGCTGTCCATCACCCTGGTCTCCGACGAGGACAAGCAGGTGCTCACCGCCTACGGCGCCTACGGCCCGAAGAAGCTGTACGGCAAGGAGGTCGTCGGGGTGATCCGCTCGACCTTCGTCATCGACGGCGAGGGTCACGTGGAGAAGGCCGCCTACAACGTCAAGGCCACCGGGCACGTCGCCAAGCTCCGCCGGGACCTCGGCCTCGCCTGAGGAAGGACCCTCCTGCCCCCCACCACTCGCAAGCTCGCGGCGGGCCCCTGCAGAAGGGCCGGAGGCCTGGCAGTGGCTGGCCTGATCGGGCAGGGTCGGGGCATGAGTGATCAGATCGGCGTCACCGGGCTCGCTGTCATGGGCGCCAACCTCTCCCGCAACCTGGCCCGGCACGGCCACCAGGTGGTGCTGCACAACCGCAGCAGGGGGCGCACCGACGCCCTGGTCGACCAGCACGGCAGCGACGGCGACTTCGTGCCGACCGGCACGGTGGAGGAGTTCGTCACCGCGCTGCAGCGGCCGCGCAAGATCATCATCATGGTGCAGGCCGGCGCGGCCACCGACGCCGTCATCGACGAGATCGCTCCCCTCCTCGCGGAGGGCGACGTGCTGATGGACGGCGGCAACGCCCGCTACACCGACACCATCCGGCGGACCGAGGCGCTCACCGCGCAGGGCCTGCACTTCGTCGGCACCGGGATCAGCGGTGGCGAGGAGGGCGCGCTCAACGGGCCGAGCATCATGCCGGGCGGGTCGAAGGAGGCCTACGCGCTGGTCGGCCCGCTGCTCGAGTCGATCTCTGCCTTCGTCGACGGCGAGCCCTGCTGCACCCACGTCGGAGCCAGCGGCGCGGGGCACTTCGTGAAGATGGTGCACAACGGCATCGAGTACGCCGACATGCAGCTCATCGCCGAGGCCTACGACCTGCTGCGGCAGGGGCTGCAGCTCACCCCCGCCGAGATCGGTGACGTCTTCGCGAGCTGGAACGAAGGCGACCTGGACAGCTACCTGATAGAGATCACCGCCCAGGTGCTCCGGCACACCGACGCCGAGACCGGCAAGCCCTTCGTGGACGTGGTGGTGGACGAGGCCGAGCAGAAGGGCACCGGCCGTTGGACCGTGCAGTCCGCGCTCGACCTGGGGGTGCCGGTCAGCGGCATCGCCGAGGCCGTCTTCGCCCGGGCGCTGTCCGGCCACCGCGAGCAGCGCCGGGCCGCCCAGGCTGTGCTGCCGGGTCCGGGCCGCGAGTGGGACGAGCAGGTGTCCGACCGCGACGCGTTCATCGAGTCGGTGCGCCAGGCGCTCTACGCCTCGAAGGTCGTGGCCTACGCGCAGGGGTTCGACCAGATCACCCAGGGCGCCGACCAGTACGGCTGGGACATCGACCGGGCCGCGCTGGCGAAGATCTGGCGCGGCGGCTGCATCATCCGGGCCAAGTTCCTGGACCGGATCGCCCAGGTCTTCACCGACGAGCCCGACGTCACCACGCTGCTGACCAACGACTACTTCCGCGGTGCGGTGAGCGAGGGCCAGGAGGGCTGGCGCCAGGTGGTCGCCGGCGCAGCCCGGCACGGCGTCCCGGTGCCCGGCTTCGCCAGTGCGCTGGCCTACTACGACGGGCTGCGGGCCGAGCGGCTGCCCGCCGCGCTCATCCAGGGGCTGCGCGACCTCTTCGGCGCGCACACCTACCTGCGCACCGACAAGGAGGGCGCGTTCCACACGATGTGGGGCGAGGACGGCCGCGAGATCACGGCCTGAGGGGGCGGCCGGCGGCGGTGGACGGCATGACCGCGCCGCCGCTGCCGCCCTGGCCGACCGTCCCGCCGGCGTCCGGGCCGGTGCTGCTGCGTGCGTTCGAGGCCGCGGACCTGCCGATGGCCCTCGACCTGTCGACCGACCCCTACGCCCCGTTGATCGGCACCATGCCGGCGCACGCCACGGTCGACGACGCCGCGGAGTGGATCGTGCGTCAGCAGCGGCGGTGGGCCGAGGGCGCCGGGTTCTCCTTCGCGGTCGCGGAGGCGGCGACCGGCCGGGCGGTCGGCACGGTCGGCCTGTGGCTGCGCCAGCTCCCCGAGGGCCGGGCGACCGCGGGCTACTTCGTCGCACCGGGTGACCGCGGCCGCGGACTCGCCGCCGCCGCGCTGACCGCCGTCACCACCTTCGGCTGGACGATCCCCGCACTGCACCGCATCGAGCTGCTCATCGAGCCGTGGAACACCGCCTCGGTGCGCACCGCCCGGAACGCCGGCTACGTGCGGGAAGGGCTGCTGCGCAGCCACACCGAGATCGGCGGGCGACGCCGGGACATGGTGCTGTTCGCGTCGATCAGGGGCGGCTGAACCCGGGCGGGTCCCTCGCCGGGGGCCGCCGTGCTCGCTCGCACGGGTGACCATTCCGTCAGGCCTCGTGACACGTAGAGTTGCGGATGCGCTACTCAGCGTGCTGTCACATCCTCGTGCGGCACCTCGTGATCACTCACCGTGCAGTAAGGACGTCGCCTTGTCATCGAACCGCTCCCTCGGAGCCCCGTCATGACCCCGCGGTCGCCGGGCCGCAGCCGCCGGGCGGGTGCCGCGGTCGTCGCCTCCTCCGCGCTCGCCGCGGTGGTCCTCACTGCGGCACCGGCCAGCGCCGCCGGGAGCCTCGGTTACGACGCTGCCGGGGACAAGGGCTCGCTGAACAACATCGCCCGCGTGGTCGGCGCGCAGGACGCCTACGCCGCCGGGGTCACCGGCAAGGGCGTCGGCGTGGCCCTGATCGACACCGGTGTCACCCCGGTCGCCGGGCTCACCAGCGGCAACCTGGTCAACGGGCCGGACCTGTCCTTCGACAGCCAGAACCCGGACACCGCCCACGTCGACGGGTTCGGCCACGGCACCCACCTGGCGTCGATCATCGCCGGGCGTGACGTCGCCGGCAGCCCGACGTCCTACCTCGACCCCACCCGGTTCAACGGTGTCGCGCCGGACGCCACCCTGGTCAACGTGAAGGTCGGCGCCGGCAACGGCGCGGTCGACGTGTCCCAGGTGATCGCCGGCATCGACTGGGTCGTCGAGCACGCCGACGACAAGGGCCTGAACATCCGGGTCATCAACCTCTCCTACGGCACCGACTCCACCCAGAGCAGCGCCGTGGACCCACTGGCCTACGCGGTCGAGAACGCCTGGAAGCACGGCATCGTGGTCGTGGTGTCCGGCGGCAACGAGGGCGACAGCACCAAGAACCTCGCCAACCCGGCCAGCGACCCGAACGTGCTCGCGGTCGGTGCGATGGACGACGCCGGCACGGTCGGCCGCGACGACGACACCGTGCCCAGCTGGTCGACCAAGGGCACCGACGCCAGGCACGTCGACGTGGTCGCTCCCGGTGTCTCGGTGCTCGGACTGCGCAACCCCGGCGGCTACGCCGACGTCCGCAACCCGCAGGCCGTGGTCGGGGACCGGTTCGCCCGGGCCTCGGGCACCTCGCAGGCCGCCGCCGTGGTGAGCGGCGAGGTCGCGCTGCTGCTCCAGGCGTTCCCGAAGCTCACGCCCGACCAGGTGAAGCTCGTGATCACCCAGTCCGCCAGTGGGGTCACCACCTCCTCGGCCGTGATGAGCGGCTCCGGGCTGATCGACGTCAAGAAGGCGCAGAAGCTGCCGAAGGGCACCGTGCCGCTGGCCGGCGCAGCGGCGTGGGGCAACGGCAGCGGGTCCCTCGAGGCGTCCCGCGGGTCGTCCCACGTCTCCACCGGCACGACCGAGCTGACGGGCGAGGTCGACGTCTTCGGCCGGGCCTGGGACGGCGCCGCCTGGGCGAGGGCGACGAAGGACGCCAAGGCCTGGGTCGACGGGAACTGGCGCGGGCTGACGCTGACCGGCGCCGGCTGGAGCGGGAGCACCTGGCCGACCGCCCCGTGGACGGGCTCGGACTGGACCGGGGTGTCCTACGCCTCCGAGCAGTGGTCTGCCCGTACCTGGCGGGACGAGTCCTGGGCGGCCCGCACCTGGCGCGACGACTCGTGGTCGGCGCGCACCTGGCGGAGCGAGGGGTGGGCCTGACCATGTCGACGACCTGGGGCGGCCGGTCCAACCGGGTCCGCACGACGCACAGCTGACGTTCCGACCAGCTGACCCGCGCGGGTGAGACAGGGCGGGGTGGGCCTCAACGGCCCACCCCGCCCTGCCGTTGTCCAGGGAGGAGGTGGGGCCGCGATGGTCGATCGAGCAGAACCCGGGACGGCGTCGTCGCGGCTGCCGTGGCTGCGCACGCACCAGCAGAGCTGTCTGGTCGTGCTGCAGAGCGTCGTGCTGGTGGCAGCAGCGGCCGCCGCCGGGTCCTCCCTCCCCACGGCCGGCCCGCTCCGCACCTCGGTGACGCTGCCGTGGTGGCTCATCGCCGTCGCGTTCGCCGCGACCGAGGCCTGCGTGTTCCACCTGCAGACCAAGCGCGAGGCGCGCACCGTCTCGGTCAGCGAGCTGCCCCTGGTACTCGGACTGGTCTTCGCCGGGCCGCTGGCCCTCCTGGTCGGCAGGCTGGTCGGCTCCGGCGCCGTCTTCGTCTTCCAGCGCCGCTCGTCACCGCTGAAGACGAGCTGGAACCTCGCGCTGATCAGCCTGCAGACCGTCATCGCCGTGCTGCTGTTCCGGCTGGTCGCCACCGGGCACCCCGACGTCCCGTGGCTGTGGGTGGGCGCCTACCTGGGGCCCATCGCGGCCAACTGCCTGGGCAGCATCGCCCTCACCCTCGTCATCGCCGTCTACGAACGCGACATCGACCTGCGCGAACTGGCACGTGACCTGGTCCGGGGAGAGCCCGCCGCCCCGGTGGTGATCACCCTCGCCCTGGTGGCCGTCACCAGTCTCCAGGCCGCCGCGGCCAACGCCTGGCTGCTCGTGCCCACCCTGGCCGGCCTGCTGCTGGGCTACCGGGCCTACGCGTCGCTCACCGACCGGCACCTGAACCTGGAACGGCTGTTCCGGTTCACCCAGGCGGTGAGCAGCTCGCCCGAGGTCGACCAGGTGCTGGGCAGCGTGCTGGGCGAGGCCAAGGAGCTGCTGCACTCCGAGCGTGCCGAGGTCGCGTTCCTCGCGTCCTCGCAGGGCGACGTCGCCACCGTCCGGCTGGGCGCGACCGACCGGCTCACCCGCACCGAGGCCCCGCAGAGCCCCGAGGACGAGTGGCTGCTCTCCCAGGTGGTCGGGGACGGCAGCACGCTGCTGCTGCCTCGCGGCACCCGGGACCCGGAGATGCGCCAGTGGCTGGACAGGCACTCCGCCCGGGAGGCGCTGGCCGTTCCGCTGCGCGGCGGCGCCGGTGTGCTCGGGGCGCTCATCGTGACCGACCGGCTCGGGGACGTGCGCACGTACGACCAGGACGACGTGCTGCTGATGGAGACCGTCGCCAACCACGCCAGCGTGGCGCTGCAGAACGGTGAACTCGTCGACCGGCTGCGGCACGAGGCGCTGCACGACGCGCTGACCGGCCTGCCCAACCGGGCGTTCCTGCAGCGCCGGCTGTCCACCGCGCTCACCGGGGTGGCCGACGGGGTCTCCCCCGGTGCCGCCGTGATGATCCTCGACCTGGACGGGTTCAAGGAGATCAACGACACCCTCGGACACGCCCAGGGGGACCAGCTGCTCATCGAGGTCGGCGAGCGGCTGACCACCGCCCTCGGGGCCGGTGGCCTGGTCGCGCGGCTCGGCGGCGACGAGTTCGCCGTCCTGGTCGACGGCACCACCGACGAGGACCAGGTGATCCGGGTCGCCCGGCGCGCGCTCCGCTCCCTGGAGAACCCGGTCGTGCTGGACGGCATGGAGGTCGAGGTCGGGGGCTCGATGGGCATCGCCCTGGCACCGCTGCACGCCACCGACCCGGCCGGGCTGCTCAAGCAGGCCGACCTGGCCATGTACGACGCCAAGGCCTCCGGCCGCGGGCTGCGGGTGTACGAGGCGGACCTCGACTCCACCGACCCCCGCCGCCTGACCCTGGTGGCCGAGCTCCGCGCGGCGCTGACCCGTGGCGACATCACCGTGCACGTCCAGCCGCAGGCCCGGCCGGACACCGGCCAGACCGTCGCCGTCGAGGCTCTGGTCCGGTGGGAGCACGCGGAACTGGGCTGGATCTCCCCGGTCGAGTTCATCCCGATCGCCGAGCGCAGCGGCTTGATCGGGCCGCTGACCACCCACGTCCTCGACCAGTCGCTGGCCGCGGTCGCGAGCTGGCAGCGGCAGGGACTCGAGCTGAGCATCGCGGTCAACCTGTCCACCCGCAGCCTGCACGACGCCGATCTGGTCGACACCGTGCGGCGACTGCTGCGCCGGCACGGCGTACCGGCCTCCCGGCTCACCCTCGAGGTGACCGAGGGCTCGGTCATGGCCGATCCCGCGCGGGCCATCGGTCTGCTGCACGAGCTGCGCGACCTGGGCTGCCGGCTCTCGGTGGACGACTTCGGGACGGGCTACTCCTCCCTCTCCTACCTCAAGCGGCTGCCGGTGCACGAGGTGAAGATCGACCAGAGCTTCGTGACCGGGCTGCGGGACACCGGCGAGGACATCGCGATCGTCCGCGCGATCGTCGACCTGGGCCGCCACCTCGGTCTGGAGGTGGTCGCCGAGGGCGTGGAGGACCGGCGCACCTGGGAGCTCATCGCGAGCACCGGCTGCGACCTCGTGCAGGGCTGGTACGTCAGCCGGCCGATGCCCGCCGGGGACCTCGGCGCGTGGATGCGCGGCCCGGGCCGCCCCGACCAGCGGTCGGTGCTGCACGCGCTCTGACCGACCCCGGGCCCCGTCGGACCACGGTCCCCGTCAGCCCGGCGGGACGGGCACCTGCTCGGCGGCGGCCGTCCGCCGCAGCCGAGCTCGCGCCGAGGTGCTGCCGGCCAGCGGGACGACACGGCCGGCGACCGCCAGGCCCGACTCCGGCACGCTGTCGTAGATCGCCTCGTACTCCCCGGCCCGCACGAGGAAGGTCTCGTGCCAGATGCCGGTGCGGCCCTTCGGGTCGCGGCGGAACCACTCCAGCCAGGTGGGCCGGTGCAGGTCGCCGGGGTCGCGGGCGAATGCCTCCAGGTGCTCGAAGCTCCGCCAGTACTGGACGATGACCGGGAACCCCATGCGGTAGCCGAGCAGGCCCTTCTCCGGGTCGGCCACCAGGGCTGCCAGCATCGCCTGCATCCCCCGGCGCCGTCCGCCGAGGTCGCGGACGCTGGCGAGCAGGTGCTGCGGCTTGTTGAGCCGGGCGCCGATCAGGAACACGACGAAGTCCCCGTCGATCTCGGCGCCGTAGCGCCCGGTGCGGATCTCGGCCATGCGACCTCCTCGGTGTGGACCCCGCCGCCGCCCATGGTGGCCCGGCCGGCGCTGCGGCGACAGCCCTGCTCACGCGCGCCAGGTCCCCGGCCGGGGCTGGCACGCCGGACCGCACGGGTAGGCCGGGTCCCACGGCCACGTGCCGTCGCGGTGCTGCCAGGTGAGCTGGAACGCCGGCACCGAGTGCTCGTCGGGGCGCCGGTAGTGGCGGTTGGCCCCGAACAGCACCTCTCCGGGGTTGGCGAGCTCCTCCACGACCAGCCCGTCGGGTCGGTCGTGGAAGGTCAGCAGCTCGCCGGGCACCAGGTCGCGGCCGCCGGCCACCAGGCCCGCCACCCGCTGCAGGACGGCGTGGCTGTTGTCGTGCCCCAGGCCCACCACGACGAGCTCGGGGTGCCCGAGCCCGAACAGACCGACGGTGTAGCCGAACGGCGGTCCACCATCGTCGTCGCACTCGTCGTCAGCCTCGTCGGCGCAGTCGCCGGGGAAGACGTACTGCACCGCCCACCGGTGGGCGCGGATGAGCTGGGCGAGATGGGTGTCCTCCTGGTCGAGCCAGGCCGTCGTCTGCGGGTCCGTCATGACCGGGACGCTGCCGGGTGGCACCGACACGACCGGGGTGGCTGGACGTGCCTGTGGACGGACCCCCCGTCCGGGGACGACGGCCAGCAACCGGGGACCGGCCGTGCTACGCCCTCAGCCGGCGTCCTCCGCCGCCCGCGCCCGGGCGCGGCGCTTGCCCTCGTGCATCGCCTGCACGCGGGCGATCGGGATCGTGTGCCCCTCGGCGACCAGGTCGGCGGGCAGCTCCTGCGGCTCGGGCAGCGCCGCAGCCCAGGGATCGCCGTTCCCGAACCGCCCGGCCGCGGTCTGCACGGTGACGTCGCCGGGCCGGACGTCTGCGAGGGCCTCCCAGCTCACCGGCGCGGACACCGGCAGCCCGGGCCGCACCCGGGGGCTGTACGCAGCGGCGATCGTGCCCCGCCCGGAACGGGTCGAGTCCACGAACACCCGCTCCCCCCGCTCGGCGACGACGTAGACCGTGGTCGCGAGCTCGGGGTCCAGCCGCTCGGTGCGCGCGGCGAGGGCACGGGTGGCCGCCGCGACGTCCTCCGCCGACGAGCCGTGCACCGGGACGACGACGTGCACCCCGGTCGACCCGCTGGTCTTCACCGCCGCCGTGAGCCCGGCATCTGCCAGCGCCTGCCGGCACAGCAGGGCGGTGCGGACCACGACGTCGAAGGCGGCGCCGTCGGGCGGGTCGAGGTCCAGCACCAGGCCGGTGGGCTGGGTCTCCCCCACCCGGCTGAACGGCACGTGGAACTCCACGGCCCGCTGGTTGGCCAGCCACAGCAGCGTGCGCCGGTCGTCGGCGAGCACCTGGTGCACCTCACGCCGGGCCCGGTCGGACCAGGTGGCGACGGTCCGCACCCACTCCGGTGCGCCCTTGGGGACGTCGCGCTGGATGAACGGCGCCGCGCCCGGCCGCACCCGCTTGACCGTCAGCGGCCGGTCGGCCAGCAGCGGCACCAGCCGGTCGGCGAAGGCGTCCACGTGGTCGACCAGGTCGCGCTTGGTCACCTCCAGCCCGTCGCCCAGCGGCGAGTCCAGGCTGGTCAGCCGGACGCCGTCCCGTTCCTCGGTCTCGGCCACCCCGTCACCATGCCGCGCCGGAGGGCACCCAGCAAGCGCTCCCGGCCTGCCCGCTAGACCTCGTGGACGGCCGTGTGCCGGGCGAGCTCGGTGTCGGCGAAGACCTCGCGTGCGGCCGCCAGCTGAGCCGCGGCGTCGACCCAGGCGGGTACGTGGGTGACCAGCAGCCGTCCCACCCCTGCCTTGGCGGCCAGCTCCCCGGCCTGCCGGCCGGTGAGGTGCAGCCCGGGCGGGAGGTCCGGGCCCTCCGGGAAGGCGGCCTCGGCGAGCAGCACGTCGGCGCCACGGGCCAGCTCCACCACCGCATCGCTCGGGCCGGTGTCACCGGTGTAGACCAGCGACCGCCCGCCGACGGTCAGCCGCACGGCGTAGCACTCGACGGGGTGCGCAGTCCGCGCGGTCGTCACCTCGAACGGCCCGAGCGTCCAGCTGCCCGGGCCGATGGGGGTCACGTCGAACACGTCGTCGATCGGTCCGCCCGCGGGGTCGTAGGCGGTCGCCAGCCGGCGGTCGGCGCCGACCGGGGCGTACAGCGGCACCGCCCGGCCGTCGGACCGCCCGGAGTAGCGGTGCCAGACGATGAACGGTGCGGCGTCCAGGCAGTGGTCGGCGTGCAGGTGGCTGAGGTAGACCGCGTCCACGTCCGTGGGGTCGATCAGCCCCTGCAGGGCACCGAAGGAGCCGTTGCCCAGGTCGAGCACGAGGCAGAACTCCCCGTGCTGGACGAGGTAGCACGACGCCGGGGACGTCGGCCCGGGCGCACTGCCCGCGCAGCCGATGACGGTCAGCCTCACGCCGCGGCCCCGACCTGGGTCACCACGTCGACCTCGGGGCCCAGGAAGCGGCGGCCGAGCCGGGCGAACGGCTCGGGGTCGCCGGTGGCCAGGAAGCGGTGCACCGGCGGGGGTCCGTCGGGGTCGCGCAGCAGGTCGGCGCGGGTGAGCACGCGGTAGACGTCCTTCGCCGTCTCCTCCGCGCTGGACACCAGCGTCACCTCCTCGCCGAGCACCAGCGACAGCACCCCGGTGAGCAGCGGGTAGTGCGTGCAACCGAGCACGACCGTGTCGACCCCGGCGGCCAGCAGCGGGTCGAGGTAGGACTGCGCGAGCCCCACCAGCTGACGCCCGCTGGTGGTCCCGCGCTCGACGAAGTCCACGAAGCTGGGGCAGGCGGCGCTGGTGACGGTGATCTGCGGGGCGGCGGCGAACGCGTCCTCGTAGGCCCCGCTGGTGATCGTCGCCTGGGTGCCGATCACCCCGACCCGCCCGTTGCGGGTGGCGGCGGTGGCCCGGCGCACGGCGGGCAGCACGACCTCGACCACGGGGACGTCGTAGCGCTCGCGGGCGTCGCGCAGGCAGGCGGCGCTGGCGGAGTTGCAGGCGACGACGAGCATCTTGACGCCCGCGGCGACCAGGTCGTCCATCACCGCGAGGGAGTGCCGGCGGACCTCGGCGATCGGGAGCGGACCGTAGGGCCCGTTGGCCGTGTCACCGACGTAGCGGACCGACTCGGTCGGCAGCTGGTCGAGGACCGCGCGGGCCACCGTCAGCCCGCCGACGCCGGAGTCGAAGATCCCGATGGGCGCGTCGGCCCCAGCAGCAGTCGTCATCTCGCGGGTCAGGCTAACCGGCGGTGCTGACATCCCGGAGCAGCGCCGCGGCCGGCAGCACCAGGCCGCCGCCGGTCCACCGAGCACCGGTGAGGTCACGCACCACCACGTCGGCCGTCGTCCGCAGCGCGTCCGGCCTGACGCCGACGACCCGGCAGCCGGCGGTCTGACCGGCGGCGATGCCGCTGGCGCTGTCCTCCAGGACCAGCATGTCCGCGGGGAGCAGCCCCAGCCGGCGGGCGCCGGCGATGTAGCCCTCCGGGTCCGGCTTGCCGGCGCTGACGTCCTCGGCCGTGACCAGCATCTCCGGCAGCGGGACGCCGGCGGCGCGCAGCCGCGCGGTGGCCAGCTCCCGGACGCCTGAGGTCACGACGGCCCACGGCACCCCGGTGAGCTGCGGGACGAGGTCCAGCACCCCCGGGACGGCGGTGGTCCCGGCGACGTCCTCGAGCTCGTAGCGGGTGATCTTCTCGGTCGACGCCGGGACGTCGGACGCCGGGACGAACAACGCGACGGTGTCCGCGGCCCGGCGGCCGGGCACGGCTGCCATGACCTCCGCCGGGTCCAGGTCGTGGTCGACGGCCCAGCGGCTCCACGAGGAGACCACGCTGGCCTCGGAGTCGACCAGCACGCCGTCGTTGTCGAACAGCAGCCCGCGAGCAGGCAGGAAGACGTCCTCCATCAGGCCCAGAGCTGACCCTCCAACGCCGACGACGCCTCCTCCAGGGTGCCCGCGTAGGCGCCGGTGGACAGGTACTTCCACCCGCCGTCGCAGACGATGAAGACGATGTCGGCCTTGCGACCGGCCGCCACCTCCTTGTCCGCGATGCCCAGCGCAGCGTGCAGGATCGCCCCGGTCGAGATGCCGGCGAAGATCCCCTCGCGTTCCACCAGCTGGCGGGTGCGGTGGATGGCGTCGTCCGGGCCGACCGAGAAGCGGGAGTCGAGCAGGTCGGCGTCGTACAGCTCGGGGATGAAGCCCTCGTCGATGTTGCGCAGCCCGTAGACGAGCTCGCCGTAGCGGGGCTCCGCCGCGATCACCTGGACGCCGGGCTTGTGCTCCCGCAGGTACCGGGAGACGCCCATCAGCGTGCCGGTGGTGCCCAGCCCGGCCACGAAGTGGGTGATGGAGGGCATGTCCGCGAGGATCTCCGGACCGGTGCCGGTGTAGTGCGCGTCGGCGTTGGCCGGGTTGCCGTACTGGTACAGCATCACCCAGTCCTCGTGCTCGGCGGCGAGGCCCTTGGCGACGGCGACGGCCTGGTTGCTGCCGCCCGCCGCCGGGGAGCTGATGATCTTCGCGCCGTACATCTCCAGCAGCTGGCGCCGCTCGATCGAGGTGTTCTCCGGCATCACGCAGATCAGCTCGTACCCGCGCTGCCGGGCGACCATCGCCAGCGAGATGCCGGTGTTGCCGCTGGTCGGCTCGAGGATCGTGCTGCCCGGCTGCAGCGTCCCCTCCTTCTCCGCCGCCTCGATCATCGAGATGGCGGCGCGGTCCTTGATCGACCCGGTGGGGTTGTGGTCCTCGAGCTTGGCCCACAGCCGGACGTCCGGGGTCGGTGACAGCGCCGGCAGCCCCACGAGCGGGGTGTTGCCGAGCGAGTCGATGAGCGAGGCGAAGCGGGCCATGACGGTCTCCTGGGGGTGCTGCGGTACCGGGGCGGGGTGGCCCGGTCAGCAGCCGCCGGCGACGGCCGGGAGGATGGTGACCGAGTCGCCGTCCTTGACGGCGGTGTCCAGCGCACCGGTGAACCGCACGTCCTCGTCGTTGACGTAGACGTTGACGAAGCGGTGCAGCTTGCCCTCCTCGGTGACGAGGCGGTTCTTGATGCCGGGGTGCTGGCTGTCGATGTCGTCGACCAGGGCGCCCAGGGTGGCGCCGCTGCCCTCGACGGTCTTGTTGCCGCCCGTGTGGGTGCGCAGGATGGTCGGGATGCGGACCTCGATGGCCATTGCGGGAGAACTCCTCGTACCGGGGTGATGGGGAACCGCGTGCGAGCACGCGGGAGATGCGACTCCTGCGGGGAACGCCACGGACCGGACGACGATTCCGCCCGGCCCGTCGGCCCCGCTGCAGGGCCCCGCGCCGAGGTACGAGGCGTGGGGGGCAGCGGGGTCCTTCGTCAGTCGTAGACGACGGTGGTCGGCGAGTGGCCGAACAGGTAGGACTCGACGACCTCGACGTCCTCCTCGCTCACCTCGCCGTCGACGATCCGGAAGCTGCGGAACTCCACGGTGTCCCCGGACAGGCCGGTCTGCGCGCCGTGCTCCCGGGTCGAGACCAGCACGTAGTGCGCCTCGGGCTCGGAGGCGTAGCTGATGTCGGTGCGCGAGGGACGGGCCTCGGTGGCGGTGTGCGAGTGGTAGACGACCACCGGCACCTCGTCGCGGGCGTCCATGTCCCGGTAGAGCCTGAGCAGGTCGGCGCTGTCGAACTCGTAGAAGGTGGGCGACCGGGCCGCGTTGAGCATCGGGAGGAAGCGCTCGGGGCGGTCGCTGCCCTCGGGACCGGCGACGACGCCACAGGCCTCGTCCGGGTGGTCCTCCCGGGCGTGGGCCACGATGGCGTCGTAGGTCGCGCGGTCGATGCGCAGCACACGGTCAGTCTAGGCGCCGCCGCACGTACCGTCCGCCTCGCCCTCCCGCTGGACCGCCTGCAGGACGGCGACCGGAACGGACTGTGTCGATCAGGTGTCCTACCGATAACGTCGCCGACCGTGGTGGTCGAGGTGCTCATGATCGTCGGCGTGGTGGCGCTGCCACTGCCGGCGCTCGTCATCGGCTCCCGGCGGCTGCTGCACCGCACCGGCCGGGCCAGCACCGACGAGCGCACCGACCGGATGGAACTGGTGCTGCTGGTCACCGGCCGGCTGATCGGCCTGCTGCTGCTGTTCGCGCTCTCGGCCGTCACCCTGGTGTCCTGCATCGGCGGGCTGGTCAAGGGCCTGCCCGTGCCCAGCCTGGTCTACGTGTTCTTCGTCGCCGACCTGCTGGTGGCCACCCTGGTGTTCCTCACCGTCGGCCGCCTCCGCCCGCCACCAGCGCGTCGACGAGCGACCCCTGCACGGCGGTGAGCCAGTAGTAGACCGCCAGCTGGGAGCCCTCCTCCTCGGTCGGGTCTTCTGGCGGCTCGGTGTCCGCGGTCACCCCGAGCCGGGTGCCCAGCGCCAGGCGCAGGTCGTTGGTGGTGCGCAGCCAGGCCCGGGCCTGGTCGTCGTCCAGCCGGACCTCGCCGCCGTCCGGGGGCAGCGTGGCCCGGACGATCGCCAGGTCGTCGGCCTTGCCGCTGCGCAGCGCCGCCTCGGTCAGGTCCCGGTAGTCGGCGGCGATCTCCGGGTCGCTGGCGTGCCCGGGGGGCAGCAGCCGCTCCACCACCGGGTCGCCTCCGGAGTCATCCGGGTCGGCGGCCAGCAGCTGCTCGAGCTGGTCCACCAGCAGGCCGACGATGCTGGCCTCGGCGTCGACGAGCCGGGCGACGAGCTCGTCGCCACGGCGGCGGAAGGGCCTCATGAGTCCCTCTGGTAGCTGGCCCAGAGGCCGTAGGCGTGCAGCCGGCTCGTGTCGTGCTCCATCCGCTCACGCGGGCCGGAGCTGACGATCGCCTTGCCCTCGTGGTGCACCTGCAGCATCAGCTCGGTCGCGGTCTGCTCGTCGTAGCCGAACAGCTCCTGCAGCACGAAGGTCACATAGGTCATCAGGTTGACGGGGTCGTCCCAGACGACGGTCACCCACGGACGGTCGAGGTCGAAGTCCTCCCCCGGCGTCGTGTCGGGCGTCCGTTCGGGCGCGAGCGGTCCGGCCACGTGATCACTCTAGGACGGCCGCCCGGGCGGTGCAGCCAGCGGCCACCTATCGTGATGGTCCATGCCGAGCCCGTCCCCGCTGAGCCCCGCACTGCTCACCGACCGCTACGAGCTGACCATGCTGGCCGCCGCCCTGGCCGACGGCACCGCCGACCGGGACTGCGTCTTCGAGGTGTTCGCCCGCCGGCTCCCGCACGGCCGTCGCTACGGCGTGCTGGCCGGCACCGGGCGCCTGCTGGAGGCGCTGGCCGACTTCCGGTTCGGCGACGCGGAGCTGGACTCGCTGCGCGCGCAGGGCCTCGACGACCCCTCCCTGCTGGACCACCTGGCCGGGTTCCGGTTCACCGGCGACGTCGACGGCTACGCCGAGGGCGACTTCTACTTCCCCGGTTCTCCGGTGCTCACCGTGCGGGCACCGTTCGGCCAGGCCGTGCTGCTGGAGACGCTGGCGCTGTCGGTCCTCAACCACGACAGCGCGATCGCCGCCGCCGGTGCCCGGATGGTCGGCGCCGCCTGCGGCCGGCCGTGCATCGAGATGGGCTCACGCCGCACCCACGAGGAGGCCGCCGTGGCCGCCGCCCGGGCCGCGGCGCTGGTCGGTTTCGCCGCGACGTCGAACCTGGCCGCCGGGGCCCGCTACGGCGTCCCGACGACCGGCACCAGTGCGCACGCGTTCACGCTGCTGCACGACGACGAGGCCGCCGCGTTCCGCGCCCAGCTGGACACCCTCGGCGTGGACACCACGCTGCTGGTCGACACCTACGACACCGAGCAGGGCATCCGGACGGCGGTGGAGGTGGCCGGCCCCGGGCTCGGCGCCGTCCGGCTGGACTCCGGCGACCTGACGGTGCAGGCCACCCGCGCCCGGGAGCTGCTGGACTCCCTCGGGGCGACGAAGACCAAGGTGATCGTGACCAGCGACCTCGACGAGTACGCGATCGCGGCGCTCGCCGCCGCTCCCGTCGACGGGTACGGCGTGGGCACCTCGCTGGTCACCGGGTCGGGGGCGCCGACGGTGGGCATGGTCTACAAGCTGGTGGAGCGGGACGGCGTGCCGGTGGCCAAGAACTCCGAGGGCAAGCGCTCGGTCGGTGGCCGCAAGCACGCGGTGCGCCGGCACGACGCCGCCGGGACGGCCACCGCCGAGGTGGTCAGCGCCGCGCCGATCACCGCCGCCGAGCACGACCGGGAGCTGATCGTGCCGCTGGTCCGCGGCGGCGAGCCGGTGGACCGCCGCACCCCGGCCGAGGCGCTGGTCGCGGCACGGGAGCTGCACGAGCGGGTCCGCGCCACCCTGCCTGCGGAGGCGTGGTCGCTGATGCGCGGCGAACCGGTGCTGGAGACCCTCGACTCCTGAGGGAGCACCACCTGCCCCCCAGCACTCGCGAGCTCGCGGCAGGCCCCTGCACCGGGGCCGTGCCAGCACGTCACCATGGGGGCATGAGCCGAGCCCTGGTGATCGTCGACGTCCAGAACGACTTCTGCGAGGGCGGCAGCCTCGCCGTGTCCGGCGGTACGGCGGTCGCCCGGGCGATCAGCGCACACGTCGGGGCCGCGGGGTACGCCCACGTCGTCGCCACCCGCGACCACCACGTCAACCCCGGCGCCCACTTCTCCGACCAGCCCGACTTCTCCGACACCTGGCCGGCGCACTGCGTGGTCGGCACCTCCGGCGTCGAGCTGCACAGCGACCTGGACCGCCGGCCGATCGAGGCCGTCTTCGACAAGGGCGAGTACGCCGCGGCCTACTCCGGCTTCGAGGGCTCGTTCGCCGGCCAGCCCCTGGCGGACTGGCTGCGGGCCCGGGACGTCGACGCGGTGGACGTCGTGGGCATCGCCACCGACCACTGCGTGCGGGCCACCGCCCTGGACGCGGTCGGCGCCGGTCTCTCGACCCGGGTGCTGCTGCACCTGACGGCCGGGGTGGCGCAGGCCAGCACCGACGCCGCCCTCGACCAGCTCCGTGCTGCCGGCGTCGAGCTGGTGGGGGAGGTCACCCAGGCCGCCTAGGGTGCCGCGTCGAGGACCTCGTCGCGGGTGAACCCGAGCACCTGCAGGACGGCGTCCAGGTAGGGCTGGTTGAGCGCCGCGTGCGCCTGCTCCCGGACGATCGGCTTGGCGTTGAAGGCGATGCCCAGCCCGGCGGCGTTCAGCATGTCCAGGTCGTTGGCGCCGTCCCCGACCGCGACCGTCTGCTCCAGCGGGATGCCGTGCTCAGCGGCGAAGCGGGCGAGCGCGCGGGCCTTGCCGGCCCGGTCCACGACCTCGCCGACCAGCCCTCCGGTGAGCCGGCCGTCGGCGACCTCGAGGGTGTTGGCGGCGGCGAAGTCCAGTCCGAGGGCAGCGGCCAGCGGATCGGTGATCTGGGTGAACCCCCCGCTGACGATGCCGCAGCGGAAGCCCAGCCGCTGCAGCGTGCGGATCAGGGTGCGCGCCCCCGGGGTGAGCACCAGGTGCTCGCGCACCTCGTCGAGCACGCTCACCGGCAGCCCGGCGAGCACCGCCACCCGGGCCCGCAGCGACTGCTCGAAGTCCAGCTCGCCGTTCATGGCGGCGGCGGTGATCCGGGCGACCTCTGCGGCGCGGCCGGCCCGGGCGGCCAGCTCGTCGATGACCTCCCCGCGGACGAGCGTGGAGTCCACGTCCAGCACGATCAGCCGTTTGCTGCGTCGGGCCAGCCCGGCCTGCTCGACCGCGACGTCGGTGCCGGTCTCGGCCGCGACGGTGGCCAGAGCGGTGCGCAGCTCGGTCGAGCCGGCCCCGGAGACGGTGAGCTCGAAGCTGGTGACCGGGTAGTCCGACAGCCGGCGGATCGCCTCGATGTTGCCGCCGACGCCGGCGATGGCCCGGGCCGCACCGGCGACCGCCGCAGGGGGAACCGGCCGGCCCAGCACGATGACCTGGTGCCGGACCGTGCGCTCGGGGCCTGCGGCGACCTCGGCCGCCGCCTGCGCGGTGCGCTCGACGGTCACCTGCATGCCGGTGCGCTCGGCGACGTCGGCCGCGACCGGTCCCAGCCGGTCGGCGAGCGTCGCGGCACCGGGGGGTGCGGTGCCCCGCACCACGACCCCCAGAACCAGCTGCCCGTGCACGATCACCTGCTCGACGTCGACCACCTCCACCGGGCCACCGGCCGCGGACTCCAGGGCGGCGAAGAGGGTGGCGGTGACCCCGGGGCGGTCGGCTCCGGTGACGGTCAGCAGGGCACCGGCCGACGCGGGCGTCGGGAGCAGGTCGATCGGCGCGGGGTGGGCAGCGTCGGTCACGACGTCATCGTGCCGGACCGCCGTCCGCCGTCCTCGGGAACCCCCGTCCGGGCCCGGACATGCCGACGCCCCGCCGACCAGTGGCTGACGGGGCGTCGGTACCGGCCCCGTCCAGAGGCTCGCCCCGAGCTTGCGAGGGGTGAGGAGGACGGGGTCCTTCTACTTCGTCTACGTCGGGTCGGGGTCGTTCGCCCCGGCCCGGCCTCCGCCGGTGAGGCCGGCCTCCTGGGCGTAGGGCTCGTGGCGCTTGCCGGCGTGCGCCTCGACCTGCAGCCGGTCCTTCAGGTGCGGGTAGTGCAGCTCGAACGCGGGGCGCTCGGAGCGGATCCGCGGGATCTCGGTGAAGTTGTGCCGCGGCGGCGGGGAGGAGGTGGCCCACTCCAGCGAGTTGCCGTGGCCCCAGGGGTCGTCACGCAGCGCGAGCTTCCCGTGCTTCCAGGACTTGACCACGTTGTAGACGAAGGGGATCACCGAGGCGCCCAGGATGAACGACCCGATCGTCGAGATCGTGTGCAGCGTGGTGAACCCGTCGGTGGCCAGGTAGTCGGCGTACCGGCGGGGCATGCCCTCGTTGCCCAGCCAGTGCTGGATGAGGAAGGTGGCGTGGAAGCCGATGAAGGTCAGCCAGAAGTGCAGCTTGCCGACCCTCTCGTCCATCATCCGGCCGCACAGCTTCGGGAACCAGAAGTACAGCCCGGCGTAGGCGGCGAACACCACGGTGCCGAAGACGACGTAGTGGAAGTGCGCGACGACGAAGTAGCTGTCGTTGACGTGCCAGTCCAGCGGCGGGCTGGCCAGCAGGACGCCGGTCAGGCCACCGAGCAGGAAGGTGATCAGGAAGCCGATCGCGAACAGCATCGGCGTCTCGAACGTCAACTGGCCGCGCCACATGGTGCCGATCCAGTTGAAGAACTTGATGCCGGTGGGGACGGCGATCAGATAGGTGAGGAACGCGAAGAACGGCAGCAGCACCGCGCCGGTGGCGAACATGTGGTGCGCCCACACCGCCAGCGACAGGGCGGTGATCGCGATCAGCGCGAACACCATGCCCTTGTAGCCGAACAGCGGCTTGCGGCTGAACACCGGGATGACCTCGGAGATGATCCCGAAGAACGGCAACGCGATGATGTAGACCTCGGGATGGCCGAAGAACCAGAACAGGTGCTGCCACAGCATCGGCCCGCCGTTGGCCGCGGTGTAGACCTGCGCACCCAGGTGCCGGTCGGCCAGCAGGCCCATCAGCGCCGCGGTCAGGATCGGGAAGGCCAGCAGCACCAGGATGCTGGTGACCAGCGTCGCCCAGGTGAAGATCGACATCCGGAACATCGTCATGCCGGGCGCGCGCAGGCAGACGATCGTGGCGACGAAGTTCACGCCACCGAGGATCGTGCCCAGACCGCTGACGGCCAGGCCGGCGATCCACAGGTCACCGCCCGCACCGGGGCTGTGCGCGCCGGTGGACAGCGGGGTGTAGGCGTACCAGCCGAAGTCGGCCGCACCGCCGGGGGTCAGGAAGCCCGAGACCGCCAGGGAGGAGCCGAAGAAGAACAGCCAGAAGGAGAAGGCGTTCAGCCGCGGGAACGCGACGTCGGGCGACCCGATCTGCAGCGGCATGATCAGGTTGGAGAACGCGAAGAACATCGGCGTCGCGAAGAACAGCAGCATGATCGTGCCGTGCATCGTGACCAGCTGGTTGTACTGCTCGGGTGAGAGGAACTGCAGCTCCGGGCGGGCCAGCTCACCACGCATCAGCAGCGCCATGAAGCCACCGACGAAGAACCAGATGAAGGCCGCCGTGGTGTACATGAGGCCGATGGTCTTGTGGTCGGTGGTGCGCAGCAGACCGAGGAGCCGCGACCCCTTCTCGGCTTCGTGTGCCGGACTCGGCCGACTCACGATCGGTGCGGGTGCGATCGTCACGCCCGGAGCTTAGACCGTGCTCAGCCGCCTCACGCGGCGGGAGAGGCAGCCGGTGCGCCGCGCGGTCGGGGCACCCTCCGAGGGCGTGTCCACCGGCACACCGACCGTGCCGGCGGGCCGTCGCACCGACGGACGGACGTGCAGGTGGGAGGCCTGTCGCACGTCACCCGATCGGGTGCAGTCCATGAAACCTGCTGGTTCCGGAAGTTTGGCAGCGATCATGACGGGGCACATTTGATCTTGCGCTGGACGGCCCAGCGCACGACGGCGCTGCCGTCATGCGTAGGAGGCTCACATGGACGTTCTCTGGAACATCATCGTCTTGATCGTCATCGGCGCGATCGCCGGCTTCATCGCCCGCGCGGTCATCCCGGGCAAGCAGGACATCGGCATCGGCCTGACCATCGTGCTCGGCATCGTCGGCTCCGTGGTGGGCAACCTCCTCGGCAGCCTGATCTTCGAGCCCCACCGGTTCGAGCTGGGCACCTCCGGCATCATCGGGTCGATCATCGGCGCCATCGTCGTGCTGGGCATCTACGTGATGGCCACCAACAAGCGCCGCATCACCCGCTGACGCACCGCCCGCGTCAGCGGGCACCACTCCCCCACGAGGGCCCGGCCACTGCGGCCGGGCCCTCGTGCGTTCGGCCCCCTTAGGGACCCGCCCTGAGCGGGCGAAGGGTGGGGGGAAGGGGGTCCTTCGACCAGGTGCCGACGTCGACGGCCACCGTCACCTCGACCTCCGGCGGCAGTGCGCCGACCCGCGCGGCCAGCTCCGCACCGGTGAGGTGCCGCGCGTGCGGCCCCATCCCGACCAGGGTGCGGACCGCGGCGTGGTCGAGGGCGAGCCGCTCCCGGTGGGGCGAGGTCCCGACCGGGACCAGGTGCGGTCCGAGGCTCGCCGCGAGCCGGGCGGCCTTCGCAGGGTCCACGCTGAGCAGGCCCAGCGGACCGACCAGCTCGGTCAGGTGGTCGGCGGCCGGGGTGACGACGACGAGCCGCCCGCCCGGTCGGAGCACGCGGGCGGTCTCGGCCCCGTTGCGCGGGGCGAACACCACCAGCACCCGGTCCAGCACCGCGTCGCGCACCGGCCAGCGGGCCCAGGTGTCGGCGACCACCGCCATCGCGCGCGGGTGCGCCCGGGCCGCTCGCCGCGCCGCGTACCGGGAGGCGTCGAGCACCACCCCGACCGCGCCCGGCGTCCGGTCCAGCACGCCGGCGAGGTGGGCTCCGGTCCCGCCTCCGGCGTCCAGCAGCGTGCGCGGCGATCCGTCGGCGAGGACGGCGTCGGCCAGCGCGGCGGTGATGCCGGCGTAGTGCCCGGCCGCCAGGAACCCGGCGCGGTCGGCCACCATGGCCGCGGAGTCACCGTCGTGCGGCGAGCCGCCCGGCGGCAGCAGCGTCAGGTGACCCTGCCGCGCCCGGTCGAACCCGTGGCCCACGGCGCACCGCAGCCCGGCGACGTCGGCGGCGACCGCCGCGCCGCAGACGGGGCAGGCGAGCACGGCGACCGCCGCCTCCGGGAGCGGTGGCGCGCTCACCGGCGGGGTGGTCGCACGGGCAACCGGTGCAGCGTCACGTCAGAGAGCACGCCGGCCCCGACGGTGCCGGTCAGGTAGGTGGCGAAGGGCTGCCGCCGGCGGTCGGTGGGCGAGCCGGGGTTGAGCAGCCGCAGCCCGGTCGCCGCCGTCGTGTCCCAGGGGATGTGGCTGTGCCCGAACACCAGCACGTCGGCGTCGGGGAACCGCGCCGCGCACCGCGCCTCCCGCCCCTGGGCGGTGCCGGTCTCGTGCACGACGGCGAACCGCACGCCCTCCAGCTCGACCCGGGCGATCTCCGGCAACCGCTGCCGCAGCGCGCCGTGGTCGTTGTTGCCGTACACCCCGACCAGCCGGCGCGCCCGCCGCTCGAGCTCGTCGAGCAGCGCCACGTCCACCCAGTCCCCTGCGTGCACCACGACGTCGCAGTTCTCGATCCGTTCCCAGAGCGGACCCGGTAGGTCTCGGGCCCGGGTGGGCAGATGGGTGTCAGAGGTGAACACCACGGAAACCGGCACGACGACATCGTCCCAGCCCGCTACCTTCACCTCTTGGTCGACGAACCGGCCGACCGGAACCGACGAACGAGGACCCATTGAGCGACGCCGCCCCCACCACCCAGGCCGGGGACACCGCAGCGACCGAGCCCTACCCCAAGCGCTGGCTGGCACTGGCGGTCATCGCCGTCACCGTGCTGATGGTCATCCTGGACGCGACCATCGTGAACATCGCGCTGCCGGCGGTGTCGACGGACCTGGACATCTCTGCCGCCACGCAGCAGTGGATCGTCACCGCCTACACCCTCACCTTCGGCGGCTTCCTGCTGCTGGGCGGGCGCATCGCGGACTTCTGGGGCCGCAAGCGCACCTACCTGGTCGGCGCCGTCGGCTTCGCCATCGCCTCCGCGCTCGGCGGCCTGGCGCAGAACGAGGCGATGCTGTTCGGCGCCCGCGCGCTGCAGGGCGTCTTCGGTGCCCTGCTGGCCCCGGCCTCGCTGGCGCTGCTGACCGTGCTCTTCACCGACGCCAAGGAGCGGGCCAAGGCCTTCGCCGTCTACGGCGCCATCGCCGGTGGCGGCTCGGCCGTCGGCCTGCTGCTCGGCGGCGTGCTCACCGAGTACGCCGACTGGCGCTGGTGCTTCTGGGTCAACGTGCCGGTGGCCGTCATCGCCGTCGCCGCGGCCATCCCGATCGTGCCGGAGAGCAAGGCCCCCGGGGACGCGAAGTACGACATCCCGGGCGCTGTGCTGATCACCTTGGGGCTGGCGTCGCTGGTGTACGGCTTCACCGAGGTGGCACAGGCCTCGCAGGAGGACCCGCAGGCCAACGCCTGGGCCAACGCCGCCGCGCTGACCTTCATCGCGGTCGGCCTGCTGCTGGTGGTGGCCTTCGTCGTCGTGGAGCTCCGGGTCAGGAACCCGCTGCTGCCCATGCGGCTGGTCCTCGACCGCAACCGCGGGGGCGCGTACCTCAC
The DNA here is from genome assembly GCF_005930475.1 of Modestobacter altitudinis. Lineage (GTDB taxonomy): Bacteria > Actinomycetota > Actinomycetes > Mycobacteriales > Geodermatophilaceae > Modestobacter > Modestobacter altitudinis. Next base: position 14,571 of record NZ_SJEW01000029.1, on the reverse strand, counting down.
CTCCACCCTGGTGGGCGCCGGGCTGATCGGGGCGTTCTTCTTCCTCAGCCTGTACTTCCAGCAGGTGCTGGCCTACAAGCCGGTCGAGGCCGGCTTCGCCTCCCTGCCGACCACGCTGGGCGTGCTCGTCTCGGCGGGTGCGGCCAGCGCCCTGGTGCCGAAGCTCGGGCCGCGGCCGCTGATGGTGGTCGGTGCGCTGCTGGCCGCGGCGGGGCTGTTCCTGCTGTCCTTCCTGGACGTCGACACCTCGTTCTGGACGCTGGCGTTCCCCGGCCAGCTGATCCTGGGCCTGGGTCTGGGCTTCACGTTCGTGCCGCTGTCCAACCTCGCGCTGATCGGCGCGGGTGAGCGGGACGCCGGCGCGGCCAGCGCGATGCTGAACGCCACCCAGCAGGTCGGCGCCTCGATCGGCACCGCCCTGCTGGCCACCCTCTCGGTCGGGGCGATCACCGACGCGATCACCTCGAAGGTGGCCGCCGGCGCCGACCCGAACGACCCCGCGGTCGGCCTGGCCGCCCAGGTCGAGGGCTACACCACCGCCTTCACCTGGGCCGCCGCCCTGCTGGTGGTCGGCGCGGTGGTCGCCGGCGTGCTGATCAAGGCCTCGAAGGACGACCTCCCCGCCGACACGGCCCCCGTCCACGCCGGCTGAGGAAGGATCCCCGTGCCCCCCACCCTGCACGGGGGCCGGACTGAGGGTGCACGGCCTACCGCCGTGCACCCTCAGTCGTGGACGGGTGACTCGTGGCCGCGGTGGCTCGGGGACTCCAGCTGGAACGTGCAGTGCTCCAGGTCGAAGTGGGCCCCCAGGCAGCTGCACAGGGCGTCGAGCACCCGCCCGCCGTGCCCCTCGGCCAGCACCTCCTCGCGCACCACGACGTGCGCGGAGAGCACCGGCTGGCCCGAGGTGATGGTCCAGGCGTGCAGGTCGTGGACGTCGAGCACGCCCTCGACGCCGAGCACGTGGGCGCGCACGTCGTCGAGGTCCACGCCCTTGGGGGCGGCCTCGAGCAGGACGTCGAACGCCTCTCGCAGCAGCGTCCAGGCGCGCGGCAGCACCAGCGCGCCGACGGCGAGGGAGGCGACGACGTCGGCCGCGGTCCAGCCGGTGGTGGCGATGACCACGGCCGCGACGATGACCGCCAGCGAGCCCAGCGCGTCGCCGACGACCTCCAGGTAGGCGCCGCGGGTGTTCAGCGACTCCCCCTGGCCGGCGTGCAGCAGGGTCAGCGACCCGACGTTGACGGCCAACCCCAGGACGGCGACCCCGAGCATCCAGCCGGCGTGGATGTCCGGCGGGTCACCGATGCGGCGCACCGCCTCGATGACGACGTAGGCGCCGACCCCGATCAGCAGCAGGCCGTTGGCGACCGCCGCGAGCACCTCGATCCGCTGCCAGCCGAAGGTCCGGCGTCCGCGGGCGGGCCGCTGGGCCAGGGTGACCGCGCCGAGGGCCATCCCGATGCCGAGGGCGTCGGTGGCCATGTGCGCGGCATCGGCGAGCAGCGCCAGCGACCCGGACACCAACGCGCCGATCACCTCGACGACGAAGACCCCGCCGGTGAGCGCCAGGACGACGGCCAGCCGGCCCCGGTGCGCGGCCGCGGCGGTGCCGTGCGCCGTCCCGTGGTCGTGCCCCATCGACGTCCTCCTCCGGCCGTTCCTGACATGCAGGATGCCGCATGTCAGACCGGGATGCCAGGAATCCCGCCCGGCCGAGCAGGCGACCTGCTGGAACGGCCCCGGTGACGTGCTGGAACGGCCCCCTCGCAGGGTCCCGCCGCGAGCGTGGTGACGTGCTGGAACGGCCCCCTTCCAGGGGCCCGCCCTGAGCTTGCGAAGGGTGGGGAGGAAGGGGGTCCTTTCTCAGACCTGGACGCCGCGGTCCCGCAGCCACGGGAGCGGGTCGACCTTCAGCCCGTCGATCCCGCCCAGGTGCACCTCGAAGTGCAGGTGCGGGCCGGTGGACTGCCCCTGGTTGCCCAGCAGCGCGATCGTGTCGCCGGCCCGGACGACCTGCCCCTCCTCGACGAGGATCTCCTGCATGTGGCCGTAGACGGTCACGTCGCCGTTCGCGTGCTGGACGTACACGGCCAGGCCGAAGCCGCTCGCCGCGCCGGCGCGGACGACGACGCCGTCCATGGCCGCGTACTCCGGCGTGCCGAGCGGGGCAGCGAAGTCGATGCCGGCGTGCAGCGTGCCCCACCGGTAGCCGAACCCGCTGGACAGCCGCGCGCCCTGCACGGGCAGCACGGCCTGAGGCCGGGCGGCCTCCGCGGCGGCGGCCACCGCCGCTGCGTCGGCGTCGGCCTGGACCTGCGCGGCGGCGGCCTCGGCGTCCTCCCGCTCGGCCCGGCTGGCGACCATCTGCTGCAGCCGCGAGGTGGCGTCGTCCGCGCCGGCGGGCTGCTCGGCCTGCACCATGCCGAGCTCCTCGGCGACGCTGACCGGCTCGTCGGCCTGCGCGACGGCCGGGGAGGAGTCGGTGGCCATGACCGTGCCGGCGATGCCGGCGGCGCCGATGAACGCCGCGGCCAGGTAGAGCGCCGGGCGGCGGGTGCGGGTGGAGGGGCGGCGGTGCCGGGGCCCCTGGCCGGCAGCGACGGCAGCGACCACCGCCTCGGCGCTGAACGCCGGGCGGAGCGGCGCGACGTCCCCGCCGGCGACCGGGGACAGGTCGGCGGCCGGCAGCGGCCAGACGTCCGGGAGCGCGGGGCCGTCACCCCCGACCGGCAACGGCCAGGAGGCGAGCGCGGGCGCGGGCGCCGGCACCTCGGGGGCTTGCGGCGACACGGTGGTGGTCGAGCCACCTGCCGTACCGGTGCGGATGCGACACACCGGTCCGTCGTCGTCGAGCCGGGCGAGATGTTGCGGGTCCATGCACCTGTCTTCCGTCGGGCGGTCTGGCTCGGGCGGGGCCCATGTAAACACGCCGTGACCGCTTCGTGATGTGGGCGAGAGGGCACGCACATGGGGTCAAGTGGGCGAGGTCACAACACTTCCTGCCAAATGCGCACCCTGCGTGACGGCACAGTTCCTGGCAGGTCGTGACTGCAACGCGCCGTCACGGGTAGGAGCGAGGAACGTCACGCCTAGGAGAACGGCCTGCTGAGGAAGTCGCGGCCGTCTCGAGCCCCCGAGAACGAGGAGCACCACCCATGCGCGCAGTGACCTGGCACGGCCGCGACGACGTCCGTGTGGACACCGTCCCGGACCCCTCCATCACCGACCCGACGGACGTGATCGTCGAGATCACCTCCAGCGGCATCTGCGGCTCGGACCTCCACCTGATCGAGGTCATGGCGCCGTTCATGACCGTCGGCGACGTCATGGGCCACGAGCCGATGGGGATCGTGCGCGAGGTCGGTCCCGGCGTGACCGAGCTGCGGGCCGGCGACCGCGTCGTCGTACCGTTCAACATCTCCTGCGGCACCTGCTGGATGTGCGACCAGGGGCTGCAGAGCCAGTGCGAGACGACGCAGAACCGCGAGCAGGGCTTCGGCGCCTCGCTGTTCGGCTACACCAAGCTCTACGGGCAGGTGCCCGGTGGGCAGGCGCAGTACCTGCGGGTGCCCTTCGGCAACACGCTGCCGATCAAGGTGCCCGAGGGCCCGGCCGACGACCGGTTCGTCTACCTCTCCGACGTCCTGCCGACCGCCTGGCAGGCCGTGCAGTACGCCAACGTGAAGCCGGGCAGCACGGTGCTGGTGCTGGGTCTGGGCCCGATCGGCGACATGGCCACCCGGATCGCCAAGCACCTGGGTGCGGCGCAGGTGCTGGCGTCGGACACCGTGCCCGAGCGGCTCGCCCGAGCGCGCGCCAACGGCATCGACGTGCTGGACACCACCGCCCAGGCCGACGTGGTCGCCTGGGTGCGGGACAAGACCGACGGCCGCGGGCCGGACGCGGTCATCGACGCCGTGGGCATGGAGGCGCACGGCTCACCGGGCGCCAAGTTCGCGCAGAAGGCGACCGCGCTGGTCCCGGACGCGGTGATGGAGAAGGTCATGCAGGTGGTCGGCATCGACCGGATGGCCGCGCTCAACACCGCGATCGAGGCCGTCCGGCGCGGCGGGACCATCTCGCTGTCCGGCGTCTACGGCGGGGCGACGGACCCGATGCCCCTGATGCGGATGTTCGACAAGCAGATCGAGCTGCGGATGGGCCAGGCCAACGTCTGGCGCTGGGTGCCGGACATCTTGCCGCTGCTCACCGACGCCGACCCGCTGGGCGTGGACACCTTCGCCACACACCACGTCCCGCTGGAGCAGGCGCCGCAGGCCTACGAGACCTTCCGGCAGAAGCAGGACGGCGCGGTCAAGGTGCTGCTCCAGCCCTGATCCCCGTCCCTCGCGGGCCGGGCCGCAGGGTCCCGGCCCGCGACGTGACGAGGTTCATGCCCGTCGGAGGCAAGGATCCGGGGCGCACTGCTCTTGGCTAGGAGAGGACGCCGACGTCCGCGTCCCCCTTCGTCCCACGCTCCAGGAGTTCCGCCTTGCCCCGCGCCCTGCTCGCGCTCGCCATCGGTGCCTTCGGCATCGGCACCACCGAGTTCGTGGTGATGGGCATGCTGCCCCAGATCGCCGACGGGCTGGACGTCTCCGTCTCCGCGGTCGGGCTGCTGATCTCCGCCTACGCCATCGGCGTCGTCATCGGTGCCCCCACGCTGACCGCGCTGGGCGTGCGGTTCACCCCGCGGCAGACGCTGGTCGCGCTGATGGTGCTGTTCACCGTCGGCAACCTGCTGTCGGCGCTGGCGCCCAGCTACGGCTGGCTGATCGCCGCCCGGGTGTTCGCCGCCCTGGCGCACGGGTCGTTCTTCGGCGTCGGCGCGGTCGCCGCCCGCCGCCTCGTGCCCAAGGAGAAGGCCACCCAGGCGATCTCCTTGATGATCACCGGGTTGACGGTGGCGAACGTGATCGGCGTCCCGCTGGGCACCTTCGTCGCCCAGCAGCTCAGCTGGCGGCTGGTCTTCGCCGCGGTGGCGGGGATCGGCCTGGTCACCATCGCCGGGCTGCTGGCCTGGATGCCGACGGTCGCCGGGGAGCCCACCGACCTGCGCAGCGAGCTGGGCGCGTTCCGCCGGCGCGGCGTGTGGCTGGTGCTCAGCACGACCATGATCGGCTTCGCGGCGCTGTTCTCGGTCTACAGCTACGTCAGCCCGATCCTCACCGAGCTGGGCGGCATCCCGGAGGCGTGGGTCACCCCGGTGCTGGGCCTGTTCGGCGCCGGCACCACGATCGGCACGCTGGTCGGTGGCCGGCTGGGTGACCGCTGGGGCATGTCGTTCGTGGCCGTCGGGCTGCTGGGCACCGCCGGCGCGCTCGCCGTCCTGGCGCTGGTGGCGCGCACCCCGGTCGCGGCGATCACCGTGCTGGTCTTCTTCGGCATGCTCGCCTTCGCCCTGGGCCCGGTCGTGCAGAACCGGGTGATCGAGGCGGCCCGCGTGCCCGGCGGCAGCCTCGTGTCCGCGGCCAACCAGGCGGCGTTCAACGTGGCCAACGCCCTGGGGGCCGCGCTCGGCGCCGCTGCCCTCTCGGCGGGGTTCGGCTACACCGCACCCATCTGGGTCGGGGCCTCCCTGGCCCTGCTCGGCACGGGGATCGCCGTGGCGACCATCCGCTCCGAGCGCCGCGAGCGCGCCGCGCTGGCCTTCGCCGCCCGCGCCGACGTCGACGCCTGGCAGCGGACCCTCGCCCCCGTCGCCGACGCCACACCCGCCACCGCCCGCTGACCGTTTGACCGCCCCCGGGGGCGGGGGTAAGCCCCGGTCATGACGACGACGGCGGAGAAGTCCGGCCAGTTCACGCTCGGCGACCGCGCGGTGCACCGCATCGGCTACGGCGCCATGCAGCTCGCCGGTCCCCACGTGATGGGCCCGCCGGCCGACCGGGACGGCGCCGTCGCAGTGCTGCGCCGTGCGGTCGAGCTGGGTGTGGACCACATCGACACCAGCGACTACTACGGCCCGCACGTGACCAACGAGATCATCCGCGAGGCCCTGCACCCCTACCCCGAGCAGCTGACCATCGTCACCAAGATCGGCGCCCGCCGGACGCCGGAGGGCGAGTGGCCGGAGGCGCTGGGCGCCGACGAGCTGCGCCAGGCCGTGCACGACAACCTCGACCACCTCGGCCTCGACGCGATCGACGTGGTCAACCTGCGGATGCCCGGCTTCGCCGAGCCGGTGCAGCGCTCGCTGGCCGAGCCGATGGAGACCCTGGCCGCGCTGCAGCAAGAGGGCCTGGTCAAGCACATCGGCGTCAGCAACGTGACCCCGCAGATGTTCGCCGAGGCCCAGGGCATCGCCCCGGTGGTCTGCGTGCAGAACCACTACAACCTGGTGCACCGGGCCGACGACCCGCTGGTCGACGCGCTGGCCCGGGAGGGCATCGCCTACGTGCCGTTCTTCCCGCTCGGTGGCTTCAGCCCGATTCAGTCCGCCGCGCTGGAGCAGGTGGCCCGGACGCTGGAGACCACGCCGATGGAGGTCGCGCTGGCCTGGCTGCTGGCCCGCTCCCCCAACCTGGTGCTCATCCCCGGCACGCGGTCGATCGAGCACCTGGAGCAGAACCTGGAGTCGGCAGCCCGCGTGCTCGGCCCGGTGGAGATGGCCGAGCTCGACCGCATCGGCGGCACCGGCACCCCCGACCCGGACCTCTGACGACCCGCGGTTTCGCGCGCGGAAGTACGCGTACTTCCGCGCGCGAAACCGCGGACGTCAGCGGACGGTGCGGATGCGGGCGACGCTGAGCGCGCCGAGCACGGTGACGCCGCCGGCCAGCGTGAACAGCACGTCGTAGCCCCCGAGCTCGGCGATCACCAGGCTGGCCAGCAGCGGGGCGAGCGCCTGTGGCACCACGACGGCCACGTTCATCACCCCGAGGTCGCCGGCCACGGTGCGGGCGTCGGGCAGCACCTGGGTGACCAGCGCCTGGTCGACCGAGGTGTAGGCGCCGTACCCGGCGCCGAGCAGCAGCCCGGCGACCAGGGCGCTCGGCCAGCTCGGCACGGCCACCAGCACCGCGCAGGCCAGCGCCTGCAGCACCGCGGCGCCGGCGACGAACACCCGCCGGCGCCCGGTGCGGTCCGACAGCACGCCGCCGCCCCAGGTGGCCGCCAGCGTGGCCAGCAGGTACACCACGGTCAGCACCAGCAGCGAGCCCTCGGGGTCGGCCACCCGCAACCCGTCGGTGAGGAAGTACAGCAGGTACGTCGTCCCGAGGGCGTTGCCCAGGTTGACCAGCAGCCGCCCGCCGAAGGCCCAGGCGTAGTCCGGGTGCCGGGTGGGTGCGGCCCAGGTGGCCCGGACGGCGGCACCCAGCGACGACGGGCGGTGGACCGCCGCGGTGTCGCGGGCCCGGAGCAGCCACGGCAGCGCGGCGAGCGCCAGCAGGACGGCGAGCGCCGGGTACCCGGCGTCCTCCCCCAGCCCGGTGACCAGGACCAGGCCGACCACGATGCCGAGCGCCTGCGGGCCGTAGACGGCGGCCGAGACCGCCCCCCGGTGCTCGGCCGGCACCTGGTCGGCGATGGTGGCGGTCAGCCCGGCCATCGCCGCGTACATCCCCAGCTGCGCGACCAGCCAGCCGCCGGCGACGCCGTGCCAGTCGTCGGCGGCACCGGTGAGCAGCAGCCCGGCGACGTAGACCACCACCCCCGCCGCCACCCACACCCGGCGCCGGCCCAGCGGTGAGCGGGTGCGGTCGCACAGCGCGCCGAACACCGGCAGCGCGACCAGGGCGGCGATCCCGGCCACCCCGTTGACCAGCCCGAAGTCGCGGACCTTGTGCGCGGGGTCCAGGTCCGCCAGCTGCAGGGGCAGCAGCAGCTGCACCGGGGCCAGCTGGGCCGCCCACAGCCCCAGCCAGACCAGCCCGAACCGGGCGGTCCAGGCCACCCCCAGGGACGGCGCCAGCGCTGGGGCGACCGGCTTCACCGGGGCACGTCGGCGTGCTCGGCGACGAAGAGGCCGACGGCGGCGTCCAGCACGGCCCGGGTGGCGGCGGTGTCCCGGTCGACCAGCCAGGTGGTGGTGGCCCCGTCGACGAGCGCGACCAGCAGCCGGGCGAGCTCGGGCACCGGCCGGCGCCACGTCGCCCCGGTCGCCGCGGCCGACTGCTCCAGCAGCCGGGTCGCCGCAGCGGTGTAGGCGCGGTACTGCTGCCGGGCCAGCGGGCGCAGGGCGGGGTCGCGCAGCGAGTGCAGCGCCAGCTCCAGCATCAGCTGCTCGGCGCCCGGCTCGGCCTCGAGGTGCTGCAGGTAGCCCGCCGCGGCCGCGCGCAGGCAGTCGGCCAGGCCGGCTCCCTCGGGGAGCTCGGCTGTCGCGGCCGACAGCTCGTGGCCGACCACCCGGTGCACCAGCTCGCGCAGCAGCTCGTCGCGGGAGGCGAAGGCGTAGTGGAAGCTCGCCAGCGACATCCCCGCCTCGGCGACGACGGCCCGGGTCGTGCCGGCGGCGAGCCCGTCGCGGGACATCACCCGCAGCGCGGCCTCGACCAGCGCGGCCCGCCGTGCGTCCGCCGGCAGCCGGGCCACCTCAGCGGCCGCCGGTGCGCGTCCGGGCCGGGCCGAGCACCCGGTCCAGGTGCGCGTTGCTGAACACACCGGTGGGGTCCAGCCGGTCGCGCAGCGCGGTGAACTCCGCGAAGCGCGGGTACCGGTCGGCGAGCGCGGCGGCGTCCAGGCCGTGCAGCTTGCCCCAGTGCGGGCGGCCGCCGACCGCACCGGCGATCGCCTCGAAGGCGGCGAAGTACGGGCCCGGCTCGCTCCGCGCGGGCACGTGCACCGCGACGTAGGCGGTGTCCCGGCCCGAGGCGGTGGACAGCGGGACGTCGTCGGCGGCGGCCAGCCGCACCTCCACGGGCAACGGGACCCGCCAGTCGCTGCGGTCGACCGCCCGGCGCAGCTCGCCGAGCACCTCGGCTGCCGCGGCTCGCGGGACGGCGTACTCCATCTCGCGGAACCGGACCCGGCGGCGGGAGACGAACACCCGGTGCGCGGCGTCGGTGTAGGTCCGGGGGGACAGCGCACGGGCCGAGGCCCGGGCGAGCGGGCGCACCAGCGGCGGGGCGACCCGACCGGCCGCGACGACCGCGGCGAGGGCACCGTTGGCCACCACCTCGTCGTCCCAGACCGCCCGCCAGCCCGGCAGCGGGTCCTGCTCGCCCACCGGCACCCGGGTGTTCCGCTTGGTCAGGCAGCGATCGGTGTGCGGGAACCAGTAGAACTCGACGTGGTCGGTCGAGGACAGGAATGCGTCGAGGTCGGCGAGCAGACCGGTCAGCGACGCCGACCCCTCCTCGGCCCGCAGCGCGAAGGCGGGCACGGCCTGCAGCGTCACCTCGCTCAGCACGCCGAGGGCACCGAGCCCCACCCTGGCGGCGGAGAAGATCTCGGCGTGCTCGCCGGGTGAGCAGCGCAGCACCGCACCGTCGGCCAGCACCAGCTCGCACGCCCGCACCTGGGTGGCCAGGCCACCGAACGCGGCGCCGGTGCCGTGCGTGCCGGTGGACAGCGCGCCGGCGACCGTCTGCCGGTCGATGTCGCCCAGGTTGGTCAGCGCCCAGCCGCGGGCCGCCAGCTCCGCGGTCAGCCGGTGCAGCGGCATCCCGGCCTGCACGGTGACCAGCCCGGTGCTCATCACCTCGACCAGCCCGGCGTGCCGGTCGAGGACGAGCTGGACGTCCTCGGGCCGGCCGATGGCGGTGAAGGAGTGCCCGCTGCCGATCGGCCGGACGCGCTGCCCGGCCGCGGCGGCCGCGCGCACGGCGGCGGCGATCTCCGCGATCCCCTGGGGGTGGGCCGCGGTGAACCCGGTCGCGGTCTGGTTGCCCGCCCAGTTGCGCCAGCGCTGCTCGTGCGGCACGCGGACCCCCTCGTTCGTCGTCGCGGCAGCGTGCCGCTCGTCGGCGCGCTGGTCAAGCGACTGGGACGCTTGACCCACTCGCCGTCCGACCAGGATGCTGCCGCACCATGACCCTCCCGCCCGTCAGCGACGCACCGGCGGAGCGAGCCCGGCTGGATGCCGCCACGGCCGACCTGGACCCGCCGCTGGCCGTGCTGGACCTCGACGCGCTCGACGCGAACGCCGACGACCTGGTCCGCCGCGCCGCCGGCCGCCCGGTCCGGGTGGCCAGCAAGTCGGTGCGCAACCGGGCCGTGCTGCGCCGGGTGCTCGCCCGGCCGGGGTTCGCCGGCGTGCTCGGCTACAGCCTGGCCGAGGCGCTCTGGCTGACCGGCGGGGACCACCCGGTCAGCACCGACGTGGTGGTCGGCTACCCCACCGTCGACCGGGCGGCCCTCCGCCGGCTGGCCGCCGACGAGCAGGCGGCCGCGCGGGTGACGCTGATGGTCGACTCGACCGACCAGGTCGAGGTCCTGGACGCCGTCGCCCCGCCGGGCTCCCGCCCGCCGGTGCGGGTCTGCCTGGACCTGGACGCCTCGTGGCGGCTGGGCCCGGCGCACGTCGGCGTCCGCCGCTCACCGGTGCACACCGCCGCGCAGGCGGCGGCGCTGGCCGGGGTGCTGGCCGCCCGGCCGGGGGTCGTGCTGGTCGGGGTGATGGCCTACGAGGCGCAGATCGCCGGCGTCGGCGACGCCCCGGCCGGGCGGCCGCTGCGCGGGCTCGCCGTGCGGGGGATGCAGCGGGCCTCGGGCCGGGAACTGGCGGCTCGGCGGGCCGCGGCGGTGGCCGCCGTCCGGGAGGTGGCGGCCCTGGAGTTCGTCAACGGCGGCGGCACCGGCAGCCTGGAGCGGACGGCGACCGACCCCGCCGTCACCGAACTCGCGGCCGGTTCGGGCCTCTACTCCCCCACGCTGTTCGATGCCTACCGCGCGTTCCGCGGCCGGCCCGCGGCGCTGTTCGCGCTGCCGGTCACCCGCCGGCCCGCGCCGGGGACGGTCACCGTGGCCGGTGGTGGCTGGATCGCCTCGGGGCCACCGGGGGCCGACCGGGTGCCGACGCCGACCTACCCGGCCGGGCTGCGGCTGGTCCCGACCGAGGGGGCCGGTGAGGTGCAGACGCCGCTGCGCGGTCCGGGGGCGGCGGGGCTGCGCACCGGTGACCGGGTGTGGTTCCGGCACGCCAAGGCCGGCGAGCTGTGCGAGCGGGTCGACGTGCTGCACGCCGTCCGGGGCGACGCCGTCGTCGACGCCCTGCCGACCTACCGGGGCGAGGGCCGCGTGTTCGGATGAGCAGTCAGCCGCTTCAGCGGGCGCGCTGGACCCGGCCCTCGTCGAACACCGGCTCGGGCGCCTCGTAGACCCGCCCGTCCGAGCCGAAGACCAGGAACCGGTCGAAGGTGCGGGCGAACCAGCGGTCGTGGGTCACCGCGATGACCGTGCCGTCGAACGCGCCGAGCGCCGCCTCCAGCGACTCGGCGCTCAGCACGTCCAGGTTGTCGGTCGGCTCGTCGAGCAGCAGCAGGGTCGAGCCGGACAGCTCCAGCAGCAGCACCTGGAACCTGGCCTGCTGGCCGCCGGACAGCGACCGGAACAGCTGGTCGCCCTGCGCGGCCAGGCCGTAGCGGCGCAGCGTCGCCATCGCTCGGCCCCGGTCCACCCCGGGGCGGCCGGGTTCGCCGTGCCACAGCAGGTCGACCAGCGTCCGGTCCAACCACTCCGGGTGCGCGTGGGTCTGGGCGAAGAAGCCGGGGACGACGCGCGCCCCGAGCCGCCAGTCGCCGCTGTGCGCGACGTCCTGACCGGCCAGCAGCCGCAGGAAGTGCGACTTGCCCGCGCCGTTGGAGCCCAGCACCGCCACCCGGTCGCCGTACTCGACCTCCAGGTCGAAGGCGCGCATCAGCCCGGCGAGCTCCAGCTGCTCGGCGACCACCACCCGCACGCCGGTGCGGCCGCCGCGCAGCCGCATGGTCACCGACTGGTCCGGTGGCCGCTCCGGCGGCGGCCCGGCGGTTTCGTACCTGGCCAGCCGGGTCTGCATGGCGTGGTAGCGGGCGGCCATGTCGGGTGAGTTCTTCGCCTGCTGCTGCAGCGTGCGGACCAGCTCGACCAGCCGGTCGTGTTCCTCGTCCCAGCGCTTGCGCAGCTCGGCCATCCGGTCGTGCCGAGCACTGCGCGCCGCGGGGTAGCCGGCCCAGTCGCCGCCGTGCACCCACGCCGTCCCGCCCTCGACGGTGACCACCCGGTCGGCGACCCGGGAGAGCAGCTCGCGGTCGTGGCTGACGAACAGCACGGTCTTGCGGGTCTCGCGCAGCCGCTCCTCCAGCCACCGCTTGCCCGGGACGTCGAGGTAGTTGTCCGGCTCGTCGAGCAGCAGCACCTGGTCCGGGCCGCGGAGCAGGCACTCCAGGGCGAGCCGCTTCTGCTCGCCACCGGACAGCGACTCCAGCGCGCGGTACTTGCAGCCGTCGTAGGGGACGCCGAGCGCGGCGACGGTCACGGTGTCCCAGGTGACCTCGACGTCGTAGCCGCCGACGTCACCCCAGTGGCCGAGCGCGTTCGCGTAGGCCATCTGGGCCGGCTCGTCGTCGATCTCCATCATCGCGAGCTCGGCGGCCTCGACGGCGTCCCAGGCCTCGCGGACCGCGGGCGGCGCGAGGTCGACGAGGAACCGTTGGACGGTCGTGTCGTCCCGGACCGAGCCGATGAACTGCCGCATCACCCCGAGCCCGCCGGTGCGTGCGACCGAGCCGGCCTCGGGCAGCAGGTCACCGCTGATGATCCGCAGCAGGGTGGTCTTGCCGGCGCCGTTCTCGCCGACCAGCGCGGCGCAGGCCCCCTCACCGACCCGGAAGGCCACGTCGTCGAGCAGCACCCGCCCGTCCGGGAGGGTGAGCCGGATCCCGGTGACGTCGACGTAGCCCATGCGCCCATCATCCGGCAGCGGGCGACCGGGTTCTCAGCCGCTGTAGGCGTTGCGCCCCTCGGCGGTGCTGGCGACGGCGTCCCGGACGAGCTGGTCCAGCGCCACGGCGTCGACCCGGTCCAGCGAGGTGAACCGGATGCAGCTCTTGCCGCAGGAGACCTTCCCGAGCTGTGCGGCCCGGGACTCGGCCAGGTACTCCCCGTCGACCACGGCGCAGACGTAGAGGGAGAGGTGCCGCTTCTGCGCGGCGAGGGCGATCAACGGCCAGGTCGTCGTCTCCTTCGCCGACCTCGGCCGGTAGGGCATGAGCCCGTACCCGAGCATCTGCCCCGACCCGACCGGGACCAGCTGCCGGTCGATCCCGGGCGCTGCGGCCTGCACCAGCGCGTCGACCCGGCGCAGCTCGCCGGCGCGGTCCCCCGCCGCGGCGAACCAGTCGTCCACGTCCACGGTCAGCCGGCCACGGTCAGAGCACCGTGCCCAGGAGCACCGCCCCGGCGGCCAGCAGCATCGCCGCCACGATGATCCCGGCGACCATCCGCTGGCGCCGCCGTCCATCCGGGCCGAGGTTGCCCATCCCCATCATGGGGGCACGGTACGGCGTCAGCCGACGGTCATGGAGTCCGTCCGGCTCCGGCGGAACCGACCGGCGGTCACCGGCTCGTACCGGGTCGGGCCCGCAGCCGCCGTGGGCAGCCGCTCCACCACCGTCCACGGGTCCGCCTCGGCGGAGAACGCCAGTTCGAGGAGTTCCTCGGTCGGGTCCTCCACCGGCGGCGGGAGCACCCGGTGCGGCGTGGAGCGCCACCGGTCGCCGGTCCACCGGGCGAGCAGGTCACCGGCGTTGACCGTCAGCGCCCCCGGTGCGGACGGCACGTCGACCCACCCGCCGTCCAGCGCGCGCACCTGCAGGCCGTCCGTGAGCGGCCGGCGGTCCGACACGGTGAGCGTGCCGACGTCGGTGTGCGGACCGACCCGCAGCTGCCCCGGTGCCACCGTGCCCACCTCCTGCCGGGCGGGGCACCGCTCGAGGTCCACGGTCCAGGTCTCGCCGGAGCAGCGGGCGACGAAGAAGTCGTCCGCCAGGTCCAGCGCGAGGGCCGCCACCCGCAGCAGGTCCTGGGCCAGCGCGGAGCAGGCGGCGGCGAACGCGGACGCCGCCGGTCGCAGGCCGGGCACCTCGACCGGCCAGCTGTTCGGGCCGTACCACTCCTCCTCCGCCGTCCCGGCCACCGCCACCGGCACCCGCTCGGCGCCGAAGGCGAAGGACTCCCGCAGGTCCGGCGGGGTGCCCCGGCCGTCCGGGTCGACGGCCGCCGGGACGCCGGGCGGGACCCAGCCCCGACCGCCCGAGAAGCACGCCAGCCGCGCCCTCCTCGCCGGTGGCAGCGCGAAGAACTGCCGGACCTCCCGACACAGCCGGTCGGCGACACCGGTGCCCACCCGGTGCCCGGTGACCAGCAGGAAGCCGGCCTCGCACAACGCCCGGTCGACGTCGGTCGCCACCTGCCGCCGGCCAGCCGGGCCGCCCGCGTACCAGGGGGTCAGGTCGACCAGCGGGACGGCGGTCATCGGCTTCCTCTCGGGTCGGCTGCCGGAACCGTAGGGAGCCGGCGTTGCCGCCGGGTGACACCGCCGTGACAGTGCCGTTGATGCCCTTCGTCGCCGGGCGCTCTCGCGGCGGTGACCTGTGCCGTTCAGAACGGTGGTGGGGTGGTGACCGCGGTCAGGCCGGTGGGGGT
>NZ_SJEW01000028.1 GCF_005930475.1 Modestobacter altitudinis | reverse complement strand
CGCCCGCACCGATCACCCCGGAGTCCCCGCATGACCCTGCTCGCTGCCGCCCCGACCACCCCCGCCGACCTCGACGGCGCCGCCCTCGAGTTCGAGCGCCTCGAGCCGACCATCGGCGCCCGCGTCCACGGCGTCGACCTCAGCAGCGCCACCGACGACCAGGTCCGGGCCATCCGGGCCGCGCTCGCCGAGTACAAGGTGCTGTTCTTCGCCGGCCAGCACGACCTGCACCCCGACAGCCAGATCGCCCTGGGCCGCCGGCTGGGCGAGGTCACCGAGGGCCACCCGGTCGTCCCCGGCGTCGACGAGGAGCACCCGGAGATCTACGCGCTGGACAGCTCCACCGGCGGCTTCGCCGACGTGTGGCACACCGACCTCACCTTCGTCCGCCGCCCACCGCTGGGTTCCGTCCTGCGCGCCGTCGTCCTCCCGCCGACCGGCGGGGACACCCAGTGGGCCGACCTGGAGCTGGCCTACCGCTCGCTCAGCGGGCCGGTGCAGCGGCTGGCCGACCAGCTGGTCGCGGTGCACGACGGCACCCGCGAGTTCGGCTACTACCTCGCCCAGCGCGAGGAGCGCACGAAGTGGGAGGGCGAGGAGTACCGCGCGCTCGTGCCGGTCGAGCACCCCGTCGTCCGGGTGAACCCCGACACCGGCCGCAAGGGGTTGTTCGTCAACCCCGGCTTCGTGTCCCACCTCAAGGACGTCTCCGACGCCGAGAGCCGGTACCTGCTCGACCTGTTCTACGCCCACATCACCAAGCCCGAGCACATCGTGCGGCACCGCTGGTCGGTCGGCGACGTGGCCATGTGGGACAACCGGTCGACGGTGCACTACGCCAACCGCGACTACGGCGACACCCGCCGTGTGATGCACCGCATCACCCTTCGCGGCGACGCGCCGATCGGGCCGACCGCGTCCTGACCAGCGGTTGCGCCCGGTGCGCGCAGCTCACCCCCCGCCAGGCGACGAGGTGCAGGCTCGTACGGGCCTGCACCTCGTCGCGCGCCCACGTCCGCCGCGCAGCGGCCCGGCGTCCCTGAGAGAGTTGATCCCATGCAGCGCACCCTCCGCCGTCCCGGCGCGTCCGTCCTGGCGCTCACCGCCCTGCTCGCCACCGCCCTCGCCGGGTGCTCCAGCGAGGAGGCCGGCTCCGGCGGAGGCAACGGCGGCGGAGACGGCGTCACGGTCCAGACCGCCGAGTTCAGCTGGACCGCGGCCGGCCTGACCAACGGCATCCTCGGCGAGATCGCCGCCGACCACCCCGACCTCGGGGTCTCCTCGCTGGCCACCACGCAGCTGGACCCGGCCGCTGCCTGGGCGGGCGCACAGCGCGGGGACATCGACCTGCTCACCGAGGTGGCGCTGCCCAACCAGCAGGAGCTGGCCGACAAGGCCGGCGACCAGGTCGACGTCGTGTCCGAGACCTACGGCGACGCGGCGCAGGGCTGGTTCGTGCCCGCCTACGCGGTGGCCCCCGGCGGTCCGCTGGAGGGGCTGACCAGCGTCACCCAGCTCAACGACTACGCCGACGAGCTCGGCGGCAAGTTCTACGACGCCGACCCCGGCTACATCACCACCGAGCAGAACACCAAGCGGCTCAACGGCTACGGGATCACGCTGGAGCACGTCGTCGCCACCGAGGCGGCGGAGCTCGCCCAGCTGAAGAACTCCTACGGCAGCGAGGAGCCGATCGTGCTGTACCTGTACCACCCGCACGCGGTCTTCGCGCAGTACGACATGGTCCAGCTCGAGGAGCCCACGCCCTACTCCGACGGCTGCCTGACCACCGGCGACGGCGCCTGCGCGATGCCCTCGTACAGCGCCAACATCGCGGCCAGCAAGGAGCTGCAGGAGCAGGCCCCGGCCTTCGTCGACCTGCTGACCGACCTGCGCATCTCGGTCGAGGAGATGGAGGCCATGCAGAAGCAGGTCGACGTGGACGGGGACGACGTCTCGACCGTCGCCCGGCAGTGGGTCGACGACCACGCCGACCAGATCGACCAGTGGATCGGCTGACGTGACCTCGCCGGTGCTGCGGGTCTCGGGCCTGACCAAGGTCTTCGGGGCGCGCGAGAGCGAGGCGCTGCGGCTGGCCGGGGAGGGCGTCGGTCGCGACGAGGTCTACCGGCGCACCCAGGCGACGCTGGCCGTCCACGACGTCAGCTTCGAGGTGGCGCGCGGTGAGCTGTTCGTCGTCATGGGGCTGTCCGGGTCGGGCAAGTCCACCCTGGTCCGGCTGCTGAACCGGCTCATCGAGCCCAGCGCCGGCACCGTCGAGGTCGACGGCCGGGACCTGCGGGCCCTTGAAGACGCGGAGCTCCGCACGGTGCGCAACCAGAAGATCAGCATGGTCTTCCAGCACTTCGCGCTGCTCCCCCACCGCACGGTGCGGGAGAACGCCGGCTACGCGCTCAAGGTGCGCGGCGCCCGCGCGGCCGAGCAGCGGGAGCGCGCGGACTGGGCGCTGGAGACGGTGGGGCTCCTCGACCGGGCCGACGCCCGGCCCGACGAGCTCTCCGGCGGCATGCGGCAGCGGGTGGGCCTGGCCCGCGCGCTCGCCGCGGACTCCGAGGTGCTGCTCATGGACGAGCCGTTCTCCGCCCTGGACCCGCTGATCCGCCGGGACATGCAGGACCTGCTGGAGCGGCTGCAGTCGGAGCTGTCGAAGACCATCGTGTTCATCACCCACGACCTCAACGAGGCCATGCGGCTCGGCGACCGGATCCTCATGCTCAAGGACGGCCGGACGGTGCAGCTGGGCACCGGACCGGAGATCATCGCCGCGCCCGCCGACGCCTACGTCGCCGACTTCACCTCCGACGTGGACCGGACCCGGGTGCTCACCGCCGGTGACCTGCTGCGCGAGCCGCGGCTGACGGCCCGGCTCGGGGACGCGCCCGGCGACGTGCTGCGGGCGCTGGGCACGGTGGAGGCCAACGGCGTCTACGTGCTCGACGACGGCCGGCGCATCGCCGGGATCGCCCGCGACCACCTGCTGGCCCGCGCCGTGCAGGAGGGCCGTGGAGCCCTCGGACCGACGGAGCTGGTCGGCGACTTCGCGACCATCGCGGCCGACCGCCCGGTCGTGGAGTTCGTGCACCTCCTGGGCCGGCACCCGGTGCCGCTCGGGGTCGTCGACGACGACGGCCGGCTGCTCGGCGTCGTCCCCCGGGCCACGGTGCTCGACGCCCTGTCGGCCGTGCCGCTCCGCGGGAGGCGCTCGTGATCCCGCACGTCCCGCTCGGTCAGTGGGTCTCCGACCTCATCGACTGGCTGCTCGCGACCGTCCCGTGGCTGTTCGACGCCATCTCCTCGGTCATGCAGGTGCTCGTCGACGGCCTGACCGACGCGCTGGTGTCCCCACCGCCGGTGGTGTGGATCGTGGTCGCCACGGTGCTCGCCCTCCTGGTGCGCGGTCCGTGGCTGGCGCTCTACACGCTGCTGGCGTTCCTGCTGGTGGTGTCGCTGGAGCTGTGGGTCGAGACGATGCAGACGCTGGCGCTGGTGCTGGTGGCCGCGGTGATCGCGGCGGCGATCGGGGTGCCGCTGGGCATCCTGGCGGCGCGGCACCGCGCGGTCAGCGTCGCGGTCCGGCCGGTCCTGGACTCGATGCAGACCACCCCGGTGTTCGTCTACCTCATCCCCGCCGTCTTCTTCTTCGGCGTCGGCGTCGTGCCGGGGGTCGTGGCGACCATCCTGTTCGCCATCCCCCCGGGCGTCCGGCTGACCGAGCTCGGCATCCGACAGGTCGACCGCGAGGTGGTGGAGGCCGCGCAGGCCTTCGGCGCCCGGCCGGGGCAGGTCCTGCGGGAGGTCCAGCTGCCGCTGGCACTGCCTTCGATCATGGCCGGCGTCAACCAGGTGATCATGCTGGCGCTGTCGATGGTGGTCACCGCCGGGCTGCTCGGCGCCGCCGGGCTCGGCGCGGTGGTGGTGCGCGCGGTGACCCAGCTCGACGTCGCCTCCGGCGTCGAGGGCGGCCTCGCCGTGGTCCTGCTGGCGATCTTCCTCGACCGGCTGACGGCGTCCTTCGGGCACCCGACCGCGGTGTCGCGGCTGCTCCGGGCGCGGACCCGGCGGACGTCGTCCCGCGCCGCCACGACCGGCGCGCCGGCGCCCCGCACCGAGGAACCGGCACCCGTCGAGGCACCCGCGTCCCGCTGAGCCCGGCCCGACGAGGGCGACACCACTGGCGCGCCGGGCGCGCCGTCGCCACCGCTGGGCGAGGATCGTCTCGTGCAGACCGGGGACCCGATGGGCGTGCAGGTGGTACCCGGTGAGGCGGCTCCCCCGGGTCTGAGCCAGCGGGAGGCCGAGGCGCGGCGACGGCGGGGCGAGGGCAACACGGCGACGCGGGGGTCCTCGCGCAGCTACGCGGTGATCCTGCGGACCAACGTCTTCTCCTTCTTCAACCTCGTCCTGTTCGTCATCGGCGCGGCTCTCCTCGCGCTGGGCCGGTACGACGACGCCTTCACCAGCGTCGGCCTGGGCCTGGTCAACGCCGCCATCAGCGCCGTCCAGGAGATCCGCGCCAAGCGCAAGCTCGACCGGTTGCAGCTGCTCAGCCGCGGCCGGGTCACCGTCGTCCGCGACGGCCGGGACGTCGAGGTGGTCCCCGACGAGGTCGTCCGCGGCGACGTGCTGCACCTGCGCCCCGGTGACCAGGTGGTGGTCGACGGCCCGGTCCTGGACGGCGGCCTGGTCGAGGTGGACGAGTCGCTGCTGACCGGCGAGCCGGAGGCGCTGCGCAAGGAGCCCGGTGCGGACCTGCTGTCGGGCAGCTTCTGCGTGGGCGGGGAGGGCCACCAGCTGGCCCGCGACGTCGGCGCGGCGAGCTACGCCAGCCGGCTCACCACCGACGTGCGCCGGGTGTCGACCGACAGCACCCCGCTGCAGCGGCGGATCGGCTTCGTCGTCCGGCTGGTCATGGTCCTCGTCGGCCTGATGAGCGTCGCCATCCTCGCCCAGGCCGCTCTGGAGGGCTTCACGCTCGAGCGGGTCGTGCAGACCACCGCCGTGCTGTCCGGGCTCGTCCCCTACGGGCTGTTCTTCCTCGTCGCCGTCGCCTACACCGTCGGCGCGGCGAGGAGCGCCGCGCGGGGGGCGCTGGTGCAGCAGGTCAACGCGGTGGAGTCGTTGAGCAACGTCGACGTCGTCTGCACCGACAAGACCGGCACGCTCACCACCGGGCGGCTGGCCCTCGCCGAGGTGCTGCCGGTCGGCGCGCTGCCTGCGAGCGACGTCGAGGCGCTGATCGGCTCGATGGCAGCCAGCACCCGGGCCGGGAACCTGACGACGACGGCGCTGGCCGGCTCGCTGCCCGGGGGCCGGCTGCCGGTCCGCGAGGAGGTCCCGTTCTCCTCGTCGCTGCGGTGGAGCGCGCTGCGCACCGAGGACGCGGTGTACGTGCTGGGGGCGCCGGACCGGCTGGCCCCGCAGCTGTCCGGGGAACCGCTCACCGCAGCGGTGGCCGCGCGCACCTCCCAGGGGCTGCGGGTGCTCGTGGCCGCCCGGGCCGTGGACCCGGCGGCCCCGCTGCGTGACGGGACCGGCCGGCCCCGGCTGCCCGCGCTGGAGCCGCTGGCGCTGGTCGTGCTCGCCGACGAGCTGCGCCCCGGCGTCCCCGAGGCGATCGCGCGGTTCGCCGCCGATGGCGTCGACCTCAAGGTCGTCTCCGGTGACGACCCGCGCACGGTGGCCGCCCTGGCCCGGCAGGCCGGGCTGACCGCCGGGGAGCCGGTCAGCGGGACCGCGCTGGACGCCCTCTCCGACGCCGAGTTCGACGACGTGGTCGCTGGGAGCGCCGTGTTCGGCCGCATCTCCCCGGAGCAGAAGGAGCGGCTGGTCACCTCGCTGCGCCGGCGCGGGCACTACGTGGCGATGATCGGGGACGGGGTCAACGACGCCCGGGCCCTCAAGCGCGCGCAGGTGGGGGTGGCGATGCGCAGCGGCAGCGCGGTCACCCGGGACGTCGCCGACATCGTGCTCACCGACGACTCGCTCGCCGCCCTGCTGCCGGCCCAGCACGAGGGCCGCCGGATCATCTCCGGCATCGGGACCTCCATGCAGGTGTTCCTGGCCCGGGTCGGCACCCAGGGCCTGGTCATCCTCACCGTGACGATGCTCGGGCTGGGGTTCCCCTACTCCCCTGCGCAGGTCGGGCTCACGCTGCTGACGGTCGGCGTCCCGACGCTGTTCCTCACCACCTGGGCGCGCCCGACCGCGCCGGACCCGCACCTGCTGACCGACCTGTGGCGCTTCGTCGTCCCGGCGATGGTGCTCACCGCGGCCGCCGGCGTGGCCGTCTACGCCTACCACTACACGACGCTGCTCGACGGCTTCCAGGCCTCCCAGGTGCCCGACTTCGTGGTCGCGGACTTCGAGCGCTACACCGGCGTGAGCTCCGACGACGTCGGGTTCACCGAGGCTGCGGCGACCATCGGGGCACAGACGGCGCTGTCGACCTTCGTCTCCTACGCGGCCTTCCTGCTCATCCTGTTCCTGCGCCCGCCGTCCCGGGTCTTCGCCTCCTGGACCCGGCCGGACGGCGACCGGCGACCGGCCGTGCTGGTCCTCGCGCTGTTCCTGGCGTTCTCCGGTGGGCTGTTCGTGCCCTGGTTCACCGACTGGTTCGGCCTCACCCACGCCGCCGACCCGGTCTTCTCGACGGTGCTGCCGGCCCTGGTGGTCTGGTTCGTCCTGCTCAGCGCGGCCTACCGGCTCCGGCTGCTGGAGCGGACCCTCGGCCTGGCCGCCACCCCGGGCGGGGACGGCCCCGCCCGGTGATCGACGTGCCCGCCGGCTCGAGGGGTGGGACCCTCGGGGCCAGAGTGACGACCTGGTGCTCCTGCCGGCCCCGACGGATGCGGCGTGCGCTGATCGCCATCCAGGCGCCCGGCCGACCCTGCCGACCGGGCGCTGTCCCACCACAACGCGGCGAGACCAGCCGCTCGACCACTGCAGGAGCCGATGAGCACCGGCCAGGCCGCCACGTGGGCGCACAGCGCCCCACCGACACCCACTGCGGCTCGCGACACGTGGACCTGGGCGATCACCCGTCCCGCCGAGCTCACCGCCGCGCGCAACGACCTCCGGCGGAGCCTCCCCGCGGGGTCCTCGCCCGACGACGTCGACCGGCTGCTGCTGGCCTTCGAGGAGCTCGCCTCCAACGGTCTGCGGCACAGCGGCGCCCCGATCGAGGTGCGGGTGCACGGGTGCGACCGGGGATGGCTCGTCGACGTCAGCGACGCGTGTCCCGAGCAGCCTCCCGCGCCGGCCGTCGACCGTGACCCGTCCCTGGGCGGGCTGGGCCTGCACCTGATCGCCCGGCTGTCGGTGGCGTTCGGCTGGGCCGTCGAGGGCAGCCGCAAGCACGTCTGGGCGGCGCTGCTCGTCTGACCCGGGGTCCTCCCGATCGGGGTGCGGCCGGTCGTGCCGGGGTGCGATCCCCCTCTCCGGAGGACGGGAGCAGGTCCCGACCCCGAGGGCTGCCGCACGACGGTCACGCACCACCGCACCTGCGCCGGAGGTCCCGTCCGGGGGGCCGGCCACGCGTCGCCCCGCTCGACGCCCTCCTGGCCGACCGACGTCCGGGGTCGCGCTCGACCGGTGACAGGCGCCCCGTCGGCCGGGTCGGCGACCCGACGCACGGGACTGCTGCGACCGTCGGGTGGAGCGCCGTCGAGCTCGGCCGGCTGATCGCACGAGCCCGGGACGCCCGTGCCTCCGCGCCCCTGATCCGGAGCTCGGCGCAGGAGGTGCGGCGGCGCGTGGCCGCGGCGACGACCGCCCCGGCCCTGGGTGCGCCCGGGAGCCCGACCCCGCTCGGCGGCCAGGCGCTGCGCTGAGGCGCGCGCCGACCGCGGTCGCGGGGCGACCGCCGCGTCAGGGAGCCGCGTCGGCCTCCGGTGGATCGGCGGAGGGCGGCTGCAACCGGTCCCGGAAGGCGGCCACCTGGTCGTCGAGGAGCGTGTCGACGAGACGACGCAGCCGACCGTCCCCCGCTGCGCCGGGGGGTGGAGTCGACAGCGGGATGCAGTACCTGAGGTAGGACTCCTCGAGTGCCTCGTTCAGGGCCTGGGCGAGGACGTCCTGCTGGAAGACGTCCAATGGCACCAGCGCCTGCAGGTAGCCGTCGAGGTCGAAGGCGTCGCCGGTGCCGCCGAGCGCCACGTAGCGCAGCCACAGGTCCTGCACGCTGAGCTCCGCGCGGATCCGGGCAGCGTCCATGCGCTGGTGACGCTCGTCGCTGGTCATGGTCACGGTCGGGCAGGCGCCGCACGGTGGGTGTTCCGCTCGACCACTGCGGCGACGAGGGCGCGCGCGACGTCCTGCACCGGCTGCTCGGCCTGCCGGGCGGCGCCGGCGAGAGCGACGAACGCGTCCTGCTCGCTGGTCGCGCCCTGGGCGAGCAGCACCCCGGTGGCCCGGGCGATCGCATCGCGGCTGGCGAGCGCCTCGGTCAGTTGCCGGCTGAGCCGGCGCGCTGCCTGCAGGCTCTGGGTGTTGGCCAGCAGGATCGCGGCCTGACCGGCGAGCAGGCGCATGATCTGCTCGTCGTGCGGGCCGTAGTTCATCGGGCGCTCGCAGTAGACCTTCATCGCACCGATCGACTCCTCGCCGACCACCAGCGGCGTGCTCAGCACCGAACGCACACCCAGCTGGCCGACCGCGTCGTTCCACCGCCGCCAGCGGCCGTCGGTGGTGGTGTCGTCGATCCGGACGAGCTCCCGGGTGCGCCAGGCGGTCAGGCACGGGCCCTCGTCGAGCTCGTACTGCAGGGCGTCAGCCTCCTCGACAGCGGCGTTGGACGCAGCCTTCGAGCGCCTGCCGTGCTCGTCGACGAGGGTGACCGCCGCACCGAGCGTGCCGGCGGTGGCGGTCGCCGCCAGGCTGGTGACCAGTTCCAGGGCGGTGTCCACGGTCTCCCGGGACAGCACCAGGCCGGCCATCTGGTTCAGCGCTGCGCCCAGGTCCACCGGCGGGCTCGGGTCCAGCGGCCCGGTCCCGGCCGGGATCGGGCTCTCAGCAGCGGGATCGGTCATCCGGCGTCCCCTTCAGCGGTGGTGGCGGCGGCGAGGCCCTGGTCGTCGGCCCGTCGCCCTCGCGTGGTGGGACGGTGCCGGGTCACGCCCGGCGGTCCCGTGGGGACCGGGGAGTCCGTCGGTGGTGGCTCGGCGGGGCCACCACCAGCTCACCGGTGAGCACCAGCTCCTCGGCGACCTCGCGCACCTTGCGGTTGGCGCGCATGGAGGCGTCGGCGAGCAGCCGGAAGGACTCGTCGGTGGTCACCTTGTACCGCTCGACCAGGATGCCCTTGGCCTGCTCGATGACCGAGCGGAACTCCATGGCCTTGTGCAGGTTCTCCGCCAGGTCCCGAGCGTCCTGCAAGGCGTCCATGTTCGTCAGCACGGCCCCGGCGTAGCCGGCGAACTGCCCCAATGCGGCCCGGTCGTCCTCGCTGAACGCATGCGCTGCGCGCGCGTAGACGTTCACCGCCCCGGTCAGGTGCGCTGCGGGCACCGGCGCGGCGAGCGCGCTGAGCGCGCCCCGCTCGAGGAAGGTCGGCACGTACTCCGGCCAGCGGTCCTCGGTGCGGGCGTCGGCGACGTCGATGAACAGACCGCCGAGCGCGGCCTCCAGGCACGGGCCGTACCCCCGCTGGTACTGCATCTCGTCGAGCTCCTCGGCCAGTGCGCCGGTGAAGGCCGCTGTGGTCGGCTGGTCGTCGCGCACCAGGGTCAGCGACACCTCCGTCCCCGGCGGCATCGCCTGCGCGGCCAGGTCGACGATCCGCTGCAGCACCGACGGGGAGTCGTTCCGGGCCAGCAACATCTGGCCGAGTTGGTCCAGCACCGCCCGCGTACGGGTGGCGCTGGGGACGTCCGCAGGGCTGGTCACTCGCGAGGTCCTCCCGCTCCGTGCCGGTCGGGCGCGAGGGCGCGCACCATCCGGCACCGGCGAAGAGGGCACCCGTGGTCTGAGCGTTCTTCCGCCGCGCTGCCTGCCGGTCAGTCCACCATCTGGCGTCCATGACCGGCGGCCATCTGCACGGTACCCGACACTTCCGGCGGCAGGGGATCGCCCAGCCCCACCGCGGCGCGCGGGTGACGATGGTGCTCTCCTCGAGGAGAGGCAGCCTCCGCCCGAGCGCACCGACCGCGGACGAGGGACCACGATCCACGCCACCGGTCCGGCATGCCCCTGCACCGGAGCAGCACATGACGACGGGGCTGCCGGGGCTGAACCCGTCCGTCAGCTGTCGATCGCGCCGGCGGGCAGGCCGCCGATGACGCCGCGGGCCAGTTCGTCGTCCCGGGGCGGCCCCCGCCACTCCACGAGCAGCAACGAGGCGTCGTCGCTGGTGCGGCCGCCACGGGCGGCCATCAGGGAGTGCGACAGCAACCGGACCGTCTCGGCCACGCTCATCCCGTCGCCACTGGTCTGCTCGACGAGTTCGCGCAGCCGGGCCTCGCCGAACTGCAGCCCGTCCTCGAGCCGCTCCTCGACGACGCCGTCGGTGAAGAACAGCACGCGGTCGCCCGCAGCGAGCTGCACGGTCTGGACCGACGGGGACGCGCCGCCGAACCCCACGGGCCGGGTGGTGCGGCCGGACAGCTCGGAGACGGCGCCGTCCGGCTTCACCCACAGGGCCGCGGGATGGCCGGCGTTCACCCAGCTGAGCACGCCGGTCTCGGTGTCCAGCCGGCCCACCTGGGCGGTGGCGAAGCGCCCCGGGTGGGACGCGCCGAGCACGTCGTCCATGTGCACGTAGAGGTCGGGCAGCGAGGCGTCGAACCGCCGACCGTGCCGGTAGGCGGCGACCACGACGGTGGCCATGATGGCCGCCTCCAGCCCGTGGCCCATGGCGTCGAAGACCGCCAGGTGCAGGACGTGGTCGTCCAGGGCATAGTCGAAGCTGTCCCCGCCCACGTCGTAGGCGGGTTCCAGGATGCCGGCCAGGGCGACGTCGGGCGTGGTCATCACCAGTGGCGGCAGCGTCTGCCACTGCAGGTGGGCCGACAGGCTCATCGGCGCCGCCGCGCGGATCTGGGCGAACGTGCCGGTGTAGAGGGACTTGGTGACCACGAGGTCGGCGGTCAGGCCGGCCAGCCGCTGGGCCAGCCGCCGGTCGTTGTCGTCGACCCCGGGGAGGGTGAACGCCAGGACGCCGACCCGGTCGGAGCCGTCCAGCATCGGCAGGTGGAGCCGCACCGCCCCGCCGGGCAGCTCCTCCTCGATGCGGGCGTCCTGGGTGAACGCGCGGCCCGGCCAGCTCCCGGCGATCGGCGTCGAGGCGCCCACCAGCCCGCGGCCGGTCAGCGGTTGCAGGGTCCGCTGGTCGTAGTCCTGCAGCCAGATGCTGACGTCGGTGCCGCCGACCGCGGCGATCTCCTGCGCCACCAGCGGCCCCACCAGCCGAGCCGGCATCAGGTGGGCGCGGTCGAGCAGCGACCCCAGCACGCGCTCGCCGAGGCTCTCGGTGCGCGACCGGCCCTCCGCGTCGACGAAGCCGACCCCGGGGCCTGCAGGCATCGTCTGCACCGCGACGGTGAGGTGATCGTGCCCGTCGTCCGGCATCCGCTCTCCAACCAGGTCCCGCCCCATGAGGGGTGACCGGTCGGCGACCCAGGCGCACCGGCTGCAGGCCGGGTGGAACAGCGTCGTGCCGACCCTCCGGCACCCGCGAGGAGGACCCTAGCCGGACCGCGCAAGGACGTCGGTCACGCCGGGCCCGCGTCCCCGTCAGACGACGCCGAGCCGGACGGGGAGGCTGTCCCAGGCCCGGAGGGTGTTGTTGTGGTGCCGCCGGGGAGGGCCGGCGAGCTCGATCGACCGCACCCGCCGGGCCAGCGCGGTGAGCACGGCCTCGGCCTCGAGCCGGGCGACGTGCTGGCCGACGCACTGGTGCAGGCCCATGCCGAAGCCCACGTGCCCCGAGGGGTCGCGGCCCAGGTCGAAGCGGTCGGGGTCGGTCCACCGGCGCGGGTCGCGGTTGGCGGCGGCCAGGAACATCAGCACCTTGTGGCCCTCCGGGACGACGGCGTCGCCGATCCGGACGTCGGTGGTGGTGGTGCGGAAGAAGGTCTGCACCGGTGACTCCCACCGGACCGCCTCGTCGAAGGCCCCCCGGGCCAGGGACGGGTCGGCGACCAGCCGGGCCCACTGGTCGGGGTGCGTGGCGAAGGCGTAGAGGATCGCCGACAGCGCGTGCACCGTGGTGTCCACCCCGGCGGTCAGCAGCGACCGCACCATCAGCGGCGCCTGCTGCGGGGTGATCTCGCCGCGGTCGGCCGCGGCCCAGATGGCGGCGCCGAACCCGTCGCCGCTGAGCGCCTCGCGCGCGCACTGCTCCCCCACCCAACCCGACAGCTCGGGCACCCGGTGGGTCCCCTTGGCGACCAGGTCGTTGCTCGGGCCGAAGGCGTTGAAGGCGTGGTCCCCGTACGGCAGCAGGTTCTCCCGGCCGTCCTGGCCGATGCCGACCGCGTCGGGGAAGACCCGCAGCGGGAACGCCTGGGCGAGGGTGGGCACGGCGTCGAACTCGGTGCCCTCGGCGAGCACGGCGTCGACGAGCTGCTCGGCGTCGGCGCTCCAGGCGTCGCGGAGCCGGCGCAGGGACCGGGGTCCGAGCACCGCGCCCAGCACCCGACGGGGGGCGTCGTGCCGCGGCGGGTCGGCCTCCAGCAGCAGGCTCGGCGGACGCCACGGCTCCTCGGTGCGGAAGTTGGACAACCCCACACCGGCGGCGGACTGGAACCGCTGCCAGTCGACCAGCGCGGCGTGCACCTCGGCGTACCGGGCGACGGCGAACACGTCGTAGCGGCTGAGGTGGACGACGGGGCCGGCCTCGCGCAGCTCCTCGTGCATCGGCAGCGGGTCCTCGAGGACCTCGTGGCTGAACGGGTCGACGTCGCTGACCGGCACGTCGGCGACCGGGCTGTGGGTGAGCGTCACGGGCGGGTCCTCCTGGGATCCGAGGAGTCCGCTTTCGGCGCCGGGACCTGGTCGGGTTTCGGCGCCGAAACCGGGGATGGCGTGGGTCAAAGGTCGAGGACGAGGCGGTCGCTGGAGGATCGGGAGACGCAGGGGTACATGCAGTCGCCCGCGGCCCGCGCGTCGTCGTCGAGCAGCGAGTCGCGGTGGTCGGGCTGACCGGCCAGCACGGTCGTCTCGCAGGTGCCGCAGGTGCCCTGCCGGCAGGAGGAGAGCACCTCGACCCCGGCCGCGCTGATCGCCTCCAGCACCGAGACGTCGGGGGTGACGGTGACGGTGCGGCCGGACCGGTGCAGCTCGACCTCGAAGGCGGTGGTGCGCACCGGGGCCCCGCGCTCGGCGGCGACGAAGCGTTCGGTGTGCAGCGCCCGGGCCGGCCAGCCGAGGCAGGCGCGCTCCAGCGCGGACAGCAGCGGCCCGGGCCCGCAGCCGTACACCGGCGTGCCGGCGCGCGGGGCGCCGAGGAAGCCGGGCAGGTCCAGCAGGCCGAACTCGTCCTGCGGCCGGACCAGCACCCGGTCCCCGTGCACCGCCAGCTCGTCGAGGAAGGCCATCGAGCTGCGCTGCCGGCCGCCGTAGAGCAGCCGCCAGTCGGCACCGAGGAGCTCGGCCTGCGCGATCATCGGCAGCAGCGGGGTGATGCCGATGCCCCCGGCCACGAACAGGTAGGACTCCGCGGGCACCAGCGGGAAGGCGTTGCGCGGCCCGCCCAGCCCGACCACGTGCCCGGGCGCCAGGGACTCGTGCACGTGGCGGGAGCCGCCGCGGCTGGTGGGCTCCAGCAGCACGCCCACCCGGTAGGTGTGCGCGTCCCAGCGGTCCCCGCACAGCGAGTACTGCCGGGTGAGGCCGTTGTCGAGGGTGAGGTCGACGTGCGCGCCGGGTGTCCAGTCCGGCAGGCGACCGCCGTCCGGGGCGGCGAGGGTGAGGGTCACGACGCCGTCGGCGACCGGGGTCTTGCCCACCACCCGCACCGTGGTGCGGTCCACCCCGCTGCGGCGGGTCCTGCTCGACTGCTCCACGGTGAGCATCCCGACCTCCTCGTCGTCGTGCCCAGCCTGCGACCCAGGTCACCCCGGGCAGAAGCGACTTCTCAATGGACGAGAGACCGGTGTCACACTGGACCCGTGCCCCGGACCCCGACCGGCGAGTCGGTGATCGCCCGCGCCGTGCGGGTGCTCGCCGCCTTCACCGCCGAGGAGCCGGTGCTCTCCGTGGGCGAGGTCGCCCGCCGCAGCGGCCTGCACGTGGCGACGGCGTCCCGGCTGGTCGCCGAGCTGGTCGCGCACGGGCTGCTGGAGCGCGGCCCGGACCGGCGCGTGCGGGTCGGCGTCCGGCTGTGGGAGCTCGGGGCGCGGACCGGGTCCACCGTGTCGCTGCGGGAGGCGGCCATGCCCTTCCTGGAGGACGTGCACGCGGTCGTCGGGCACCACGTGCAGCTCGGCGTGCTGGACGGCGAGGACGTCCTCTTCCTGGAGCGGCTGAGCGCCCGGGACGCGGTCGTCAACTTCTCCCGGATCGCCGGGCGGCTGGCGCTGCCCACGTCGTCGTCCGGGGTGGTGCTGCTGGCCCATGCGCCACCGGACGTGCAGGAGCGCGTGCTGGCACGGCCGCTGAGCCCGGTCACCCGGGCCGGCTTCGGCAGCCCCGCCCAGTTGCGATCGGCGCTGGCCGAGGTCCGGCGCACCTCCGCGGCCGTGCTCGCCGGTCACCAGCACCCGGACGCGACCGGGGTGGCGGTGCCGGTCCGCGACGCCCGGGGCGAGGTGGTCGCCGCCCTGTCGGTGATCGTGCCCAACGACGGTCGCGGCGGGAGCCTGGTCCCGCTGCTGCAGGCCACCGCGCGCGGGATCTCGCGGAGCCTGCGCGCGCCGAGGGGCTGACGGCCGGTCAGAACGGCCGGGCGTCATCCGGGAGGCCGCCGAGCGTGGCG
The DNA here is from genome assembly GCF_005930475.1 of Modestobacter altitudinis. Classification (GTDB taxonomy): domain Bacteria; phylum Actinomycetota; class Actinomycetes; order Mycobacteriales; family Geodermatophilaceae; genus Modestobacter; species Modestobacter altitudinis. Next base: position 42,615 of record NZ_SJEW01000028.1, on the reverse strand, counting down.
TCGGGCGTCAGCATGACCACGCCTTGCGCGCAGCCGAGCACCGACAGACCGAGGACCAGCCGGGCGAGGATCCCGCGACGGCGCCGGCAGAGGTCCCCCGTCCTCGGGTCGATGGCGAACTCGGCGCGCAGCGGCGCCACGATGTCGAAGAACATCGTCGACTCGGACATGGCGACCCCCGCCTGAGGACGGCAGGTCTCCGTTGACCTGCACCCTGCGAGCAGTGTGGGGCCGACGGGCCTCCAGCAGAAGTCCCACGGCGTGCTCGACCTGCTCCGCGACCGGACCGGCACCCATTCCTGACCCGACGCTCCCCGGTGGTCGCGGGGAGGCGCCCTCAGCCGCTGTCGCGGACCGGCCGCGCCCTCCGCAGCGACGGGGACAGCCACCGGGCGCCCGGGCCGTCCCGCCCCGCCAGGTCGCCGGGGTTGGACAACGCGCAGCGGTCCAGCGACAGGCAGCCGCAACCGATGCACGAGCTCAGCCCGTCGCGCAGCTGGGTGAGCGCGGCGATCTGCTCGTCCAGCCGCGCCCGCCAGCCCGCCGACAGCTCCGCCCAGTCCCGGGCGGTCGGGGTGCGCCCGTCGGGCAGGGTCTCCAGCGCCGCCCGGATCTCGGCCAGCGACAGCCCGACGTTCTGCGCGGCACGGACGAACGCCAGCCGGCGCAGCACGCTGCGCGGGTAGCGGCGGGCGCCGCCCGCCGTCCGGGTCGAGCTGATCAGACCCTGGGCCTCGTACCAGCGCACCGCGGACGGCGCGAGGCCTGCCCGGGCGGCGATCTGCCCGACCGAGAACTCCATCTGGCGCCCCTTGACCTCAAGTCCCCTTGAAGTCTGAGGCTAGCGCCATGACACCCCCCACCGCACTGGTCACCGGCGCCTCGCGCGGCCTCGGTCTCGCCCTCGCCACCGCGCTGAACGCCGAGGGCTGGCAGCTCGTCCTGGACGCCCGGGGCGGCGACCGCCTGACCGCCGCCGTCGCCGGCCTGCCGTTCCCCGACCTGGTCACCGCACTGCCCGGCGACGTCGCCGACCCCACGCACCGCGCCGCGCTGGCCGCCGCCGTCCCGCCCGGGCTCGACCTGCTGGTCGCCAACGCCAGCGACCTCGGCCCCAGTCCGCTCCCCGCGCTCGCCGACCTGCCGCTCGATGCCTTCCAGCGGGTGCTCGCGGTCAACACCGTGGCCCCGCTGGCGCTCCTCCAGCTGCTGCTGCCCGCGCTCCGCCGGGCCGGCGGCCGGGTGCTGCAGGTCAGCTCCGACGCCGCCGTCGAGGCCTACGCCGGATGGGGCGGCTACGGCGCGAGCAAGGCCGCCCTCGACCAGCTCAGCAGGGTGCTCGCCGTCGAGGAGCCGGGCCTGCGGGTGTACGCGGTCGACCCCGGTGACATGGCCACCGAGATGCACCAGGCCGCGTTCCCGGGCGAGGACGTCGGCGACCGCCCCGCCCCGGAGAGCGTCGTCCCGGCGCTGCTCCGGCTGGTCTCCGGCGAGCTGCCGAGCGGGCGGTACCGCGCCGCGGAGCTGGCGCCCGCGGGAGCTCCGGCATGACCGCCCCGTTCACCCTCCCGCCCGGGTCGGAGGCCACCGCTCCCCCGGAACGGCGCGGACTGGCCCGGGACGGCGTCACGCTGCTGGCCGCCCGGCCCGGCGCCGTGACGACCCACCGGTTCCGCGAGCTGCCGGACCTGCTGGCACCCGGCGACGTCGTCGTGGTCAACACCTCGCCGACCGTCCCGGCCCGGCTGGACGCGGTGCGCGGCGACGGCACCGTCACCCCGGTCCACGTCGCCACCACGCTCGAGGACGGCAGCTGGGTGGTCGAGGTCCGCCGTCCGGACAACACCGGACCCGACCTGGGCGTGGAGCCGGGATCGGTGCTGCAGCTGCCCGGTGGCGTCGACCTGCGGCTGGTCGCGGCGTTCCCGGTGCCCGGCTCCCGGCTGTGGCGGGCCGGCACCGACCCGGCGGTGGCCGCCGCGACGCACCTCGCCCGGCACGGGACGCCGATCCGGTACGGCTACCTGGCCCGCGCCGTCCCGCTCGCCGCCCTGCAGAACGTGTACGCCACCCCGGTCGCCTCCGCGGAGCTGGGCAGCGCGGAGATGGCCAGCGCCGGGCGGCCGTTCACCGACCGGGTGCTGGTCCGGCTGATGGCCCGCGGGATCGCGGTGCTGCCGCTCGTGCTGCACACCGGCGTCTCCAGCCCGGAGCTGCACGAGCCCCCGGCGCCGGAGCGGTACGCCGTCCCGGCGGCCACCGCCCGGATCGTCACCGGCACCCGCGCCGCCGGCGGTCGGGTCGTCGCGGTCGGCACCACGGTCACCCGGGCGCTGGAGACGGCCACCGGCGAGGACGGCGTGACCCGCCCCGCGTCGGGCTGGACCGACCTGGTGCTCGGCCCGGACCGACCGGCCAGGGTCGTCGACGGCCTGGTCACCGGGCTGCACGCGGCCGAGGCCAGCCACCTGCAGCTGCTCGCCGCGGTCGCCGGGGTCGACCTCGTCGACCAGGCGTACCGGACGGCGGTCGCCGCGCACCTGCTCTGGCACGAGTTCGGCGACTCGATGCTCTTCCTCCCCTGAGGACCGGCCTCACCCGACGAGCAGCGCGATGGCGAGGAAGTGGCAGGTGGCAGCGGCGCAGACGAAGGCGTGGAAGACCTCGTGGTAGCCGAACACCGTCGGGAACGGGTCGGGACGGCGGAGGTGGTAGGCCACGGCGCCGGTGACGTACAGGCCCCCGCCGGTGAGGACGAGGACCGCGGCGGCGACACCGCCGTTGACCCACAGCGCCGGCAGACCGAGCACGGGAACCGCACCCAACCCGACGAACGCGCTCCCGACGAGCCACTCGGGTGCGTCCATCCGGACCAGGTGCGTGCCGATCCCCACCGCGGCGAGGGACCACACGAGGACCAGGCACACCAGGCCGTAGGTGCCGGGGACGGCGAGGAGGAACACCAGGGTGGCCGTCCCGGCGATCGACAGGGTGATCATCACGTGGTCGGCACGCTGCAGGACGGCGGTGGCGGCCGGACCCCAGTTGCCCCGGTGGTAGAGGGCACTGACCCCGAACAGCCCGCTGAGGCAGAGGACGTAGACCCCGACGCCCACCACCTGCCGGGGACCGTGCGCGGCGAGCACCAGCAGGGTCCCGGCGACGAGGGACACCTCGAACCAGGCCAGGTGCAGCCAGCCGCGCAGCAGCGGCTTGGGGTGGTGCAGGCCACGACGGGAGTCGTAGTGCAGCGTCACGTGCGTCCCCTGCCCCGCCACCGACAGCGCGGGGGTCAGCGGCAGGTCGGTGACCTGGTGGGGACGCACGGTCACGCCGTCCGCCGACGGGGGCGGCCCCCGTCCTCTGCGGCGCGGTGACGGGCACGGTGGACCCCGCGCGCCTCCCGCGGTGACCGCGGCTCCGGGTGCACTCCTCCCCGCCGACCGAGGGAGACCTGCAGCCAGGAGGACCCGCCGGTGCGTTCACGGCGCGGGTCCTGGCCGAGATCCGGCGCCGGGCCCCGGTCGCCGGCGGGGACACGGGCGACGCCCGGCCTCGACGCGCTCGCCGACGGCGAGCAGGGGGTGAGGGCCATCCGGTGTCACCAGCGCCCGACGAGGGCACCTGGGTGGGCCTCTGCACGGCTCCGCGGTGTCCGGCGGTGACGCCCCTTCTGATGGCCGTCGACGCCACGCCGGGGCCGTCCGGGCGGCGACTCGTGCCCAGCAGGGTCAGGAAGTCCCGAGAGGTGGTGGCCCCGAGGACCAGCCGCTGCTCCTGAGAACGGCCATGTTGGCCACCATGGCCCCGGGAGCGTCCGCGGAGGACGCCTGTCCTCATCGGCGCCGGGCCCGGGAGGCCGCCCTCGGCGGTGGTGTTGCTCCCGACACCCCCGTCGAGCACCCTGTGCCCACCGGCGGCGCGCCTCGGCACGGCCGCCCGGGACCACCGAGACGAGGGGTTGCCCGGCATGTACGCCCGAACCACGACCGTCCACGGCGACCCGCGCGAGCTGGCGACCGGCACCGCCTACGTCCGGGACGAGTCCATGCCGGCGCTCCGCGGGATGGCCGGCTGCGTCGGCCTGTCCATGCTCGCCCACCGCGACTCCGGCCGGTGCGTGGTCACGACCTCCTGGCGGGACGAGCAGGCGCTGACCGCCAGCCGGGACGGCGTCCAGCCGCACCTGGAGCGGACTGCCGCGGCGCTCGGCGGGCGACCGGAGGTGGCGGAGTGGGAGATCGCCGCGATGCACCGGGTCCCCGAGGCACAGCCCGGGGCCTGCTCCCGCGTCACCTGGCTGCGGACCGACCCCGACGCCGTCCAGCGCGCGGTGGACGCGGTCCGGCTGTCCCTGATGCCCAAGCTCGACGACCTGCCCGGCTTCTGCAGCGTGAGCGTGATGGTGCGCCGCGCGGACGGCCTGGCCGTGTCGGCGGTGTCCTACGACAGCTGGGCGGACCTGGAGCAGGCGGGCGAGGGGGCGCGGCAGTTCCGCGAGGAGTTCGCGCCGGCCCGCGGCATCGACGTCGTGGACACCGCCGACTTCGACCTGGTGCTCGCCCACCTGGGCGTCCCCGAGACGATCTGAGCGCCGCTCAGCTGGGGCGACCCGGCAGCTCCTCCCATCCCCCGGACGGCGACACGACCGCGGTCACCGGCCGGTCGTGCGCCTCGGCGGGCAGCTCGTCGACGCGTTCGCCGTCGAAGAGGAGAGCGACGAGGACCGCGTCGGATCTGGCGTGCACGAGCGAGGTGTCGTAGTACCCGCCGCCGCGGCCCAGCCGGGTCCCGGCGCGGTCCACCGCGAGCGCCGGGACGACGACGACGTCCGCGGTGCCGAGCGCGTCGGGGCCCAGCCGCGGGCCGACCGGCTCCAGCAGGCCGAAGCGGCCCGGTGCCAGCCGGCCGCTGCCCACCGCCCAGTCCAGCGTGCGACCTCCCGGCGGGACGACCGGCAGCAGCACCCGGGCGCCGAGCCCGGCGAGGGCGGCCGGGAGACGGCCGTGCCCGGGCTCGGTGGCATCGGGGACGAAGGCCGCCAGCGTGCGCACCCCCGCCAGCGCCTGCACCAGGATGTCCGCCACCGCGGCCGCGGCCGCGCGGCCCTGCTCGGCGGGAAGCGCCCGACGGCGCCCGAGCAGGCGTTCGCGGAGCACGGCCTTGGCGAGGACCGGCGCGGCTGGATCGACCACCGGGGCAGCGTAGGGCCGCTGTCCGGGGCCGGCCGCTACCTTGCTGCCCATGCCGCGTACGCAGCCCGTCGACGGGTTCTCGCTCGCCTACGACCGCTCCGGCAGCGGGCCGGCCGTGGTGCTGCTGCACGGCTGGCCCGGGAGCCGGGACGACTTCCGGCTGGTCCGGCCGCTGATCGACGAGGGAGCCGACGTCGTCGTGCCGGACCTGCGCGGGTTCGGGGAGTCCGACAAGCACGCCGTGGACCCGGACGAGGCCTACTCGGGGGCGGCCCAGGCCCGCAGCGTCCTCGGGCTCCTCGACGAGCTCGCCCTCGGACCCGTCGTCCTGGCCGGGTACGACATCGGCAGCCGGATCGCCCAGACCATCGCGCAGACGTCGGCGGACCGCGTCCGGGCGCTGGTCATCACCCCGCCGACGCCCGGCGCGGGTCGCCGCGTGCTGGACCCCGCCGCGCAGACGGAGTTCTGGTACCAGCACCTCCATCGACTGCCGCTGGCCGGCGAGCTCCTCGACGGCCACCCGGACGCCGTCCGCAGCTACCTGCGGCACTTCTGGACGCACTGGTCGGGACCGTCGTTCACCCCGTCCGACGACGCCCTCGACCGGCTGACCGCCGACTACGCGCAGCCCGGTGCGTTCACCGCCTCGATCGGCTGGTACCGCGCCGGGCCGGGCATCCTCGCGCGGGGTCTGGCCGAGCGCGCCCCTGAGCCCGCCGACCGCCTCCGGGTCCCGGTGCACCTGCTCTGGCCGGGCCACGACCCGCTGTTCCCGCCGGAGTGGGGTGACCGGCTGGGCGAGTTCTTCGCCGACGTGGCCGTCACACCGCTGCCCGATGCCGGGCACTTCGTGCCGGTCGAGGCGCCGGAGGCGTTCGCCGCGGCGGTCCGCGCCGCGCTGACCGGCGTCGGCCCGGGGTAGCCGGGCCCGGCCACCCGTGGGCTCACCGGCCGGCGGCGGCCAGCGCTGCCCCGAGCCGCGGGTACACCCGGCGGACGTTGCCCTCGAAGACGGCGGTCCGCGCCGCGTCGTCCAGGGCTGCCGCCTCGACGTAGCGGCGGGTGTCGTCGAAGTGGTGTCCCGTGCCCGGGTCGATGCCCCGCACCGCGCCCACCATCTCCGAGCCGAACAACACGTTGCCCGTGTCGACGACGTCGAGCAGCAGGTCGATGCCGGGCTGGTGGTAGACGCAGGTGTCGAAGAAGACGTTGCCCATCACGTTCGTCTCCACCGGCGGCCGCTGCAGCATGTCCGCCAGACCGCGGTACCGGCCCCAGTGGTAGGGCACCGCTCCCCCACCGTGCGGGATGACCAGCCGCAGGTCCGGCAGGTCGGTGAACAGGTCGCCCTGGACCAGCTGCATGAACGCCGTGGTGTCGGCGTTGATGTAGTAGGCGCCGGTGGCGTGGAAGGCCGGGACGGCGGACGCCGACACGTGCACCATCGCCGGGACGTCGAGGGAGATCATCTCCTCGTAGAACGGGTACCAGCTGCGGTCGGTCAGCGGCGGCGAGGACCAGTGCCCGCCGCTGGGATCGGGGTTGAGGTTGCAGCCGACGAACCCGAGCTCCTCCACGCACCGCCGCAGCTCGGCGATCGAGCCCTCGATCGGCGCGCCGGGGGACTGCGGCAGCTGGCAGACCCCGGTGAAGCGGTCCGGGTAGAGCGTGGTGACCCGGTGGACGAGGTCGTTGCTGCGGCGGGTCCACTCCAGGCTCACCGCCTCGTCGCCGAGGTGGGGGCCCATCGCCGAGGCCCGCGGGGAGAAGACGGTGAGGTCGATGCCGCGGGAGTCCATCAGCCGCAGCTGGCTGCCCTCGATCGTCTCGCGGATCTCGTCGTCGCTGATCGAGGGGTAGGCCGGTGCTGCCTCACCTGCCTCCCAGGCGGCGAGCTGCTGCTCCCGCCAGGCGGTGTGCGCCGCCGGAGCGGTCGTGTAGTGGCCGTGGCAGTCGATGATCATCGGGCGCTCTCCTGCTGTCGGTCGCGGAGCTCGGTGAGCAGGTCTCGGGCGGCCGCGGCGATCCGCGGCTGCACCCCGAGCTCGGTCAGCTGCTCGGTGGCGGCGGCCATCTCGTCGGCCCGCCGGCGGGCGTGCCGGTGCGTGCCGTCGACCAGCCGGTCGATGGTGGCCTCGTCGAAGCCGGCCAGCTCCGCGCTGATGTTGGCGCGCAGCCAGTCGCCGCAGCCGGCGGCCTCCCCGGCGGCCAGCGCCTCCACCACGGCGGCGGCCAGCCCCTTGTAGAAGACGCTGCGCAGCAGCTTGCGGGAGATCGCCTCACCCACCGGTCCCGGCTGCACGGCCACCTGAGCGCCGAGCGGCATCACCAGCTCGGCGAAGCGCGCGGCGGCCGGGCCGGACACCAGCATCGGGGTGCGCAGCCCCTTGCCGGGCACCGGCGCCATCAGCGCGACGTCGACGACGTCGACGCCGCTGCCCGCCGCCTCCGCCAGCGCGACCTTCACCCCGGGCGAGGCGGTGTTGAGGTCGGCCCAGACCGTGCCCGGCCGCAGGCCCGGCAGCGCGTTGGTCAGCGCCGTCAGCGCGTCGTGCGAGCTGTTGGCGCTGAGCACCAGGTCGGCGTCCCGGACGGCGTCGGCCTCGTCGGCGCGGGCGGCCACCCCCTCGACGGAGGACACCCGCGGGTCGTAGCCGCGCACGTCGGCGCCGGCGGCCACCAGGTCGCGGCCGATCTCCGAGCCGGCCTCCCCCAGCCCGAGCAGGGCCACCCGCAACGGTGCCCTCACGCGGGGCTCTCCCCCACCGGCGGCGTGCCGTGGGTGTGGAAGGTGGAGATGGTCTGCAGCCCCCAGGCCTGGCCCTTGGCCCGCTCGGCCGCCGACCAGTCGATCGGCTGCCAGTCCGGCGCCAGCACGAGCCGCGCACCCGGGTTGTCCAGCTCGATCCGGTTGCCCGCCGGGTCCCAGACGTAGAGGAAGAAGCTCTGCTGGATGGTGTGCTTGTGCGGGCCGGTCTCGATGTGGATGCCGTGCTCCAGCGCCAGGTCGGCGGCCCGCAGGACGTCGTCGCGGCTGTCGACGGCGAAGGACAGGTGGTGCAGCCGTCCCGAGGTCCCGGTGTTGTCCCGGGTCCAGACGGCGTCGTAGCCCTTGTTGGTGAAGGTGAGCCAGCTGCCGGCGACGCCGTCGTCGAGCACGATCTGCTCGGTGACCATGCCGCCGAGGGTGTCCCGCGCGAAGTCGCGGTTGGCCACGGGGTCCACGCCCAGGTAGTTGATGTGGTCGATCCGGCGGACGCTCACCCCGCGGCCGGGGTAGGCCTGCGCCTGGTTCTTCAGCGCCGGCTTGAGGTCGCCCTCCGGCCGGTACCACTCCGTCTCGTGGTAGACGCCCATCTCGTGGCCGTCGGGGTCGGTGAACACGTACACCGGCCCGTAGCCGGGGTCGCCGTCCTGCCAGCCCCTGCCCAGCCCGGTGGCCTCGATGGCGGCGACCCGGCGCTCCAGCGCCTCCGGCGTGCTGGCCCGGAAGTTGGTCCGGCCCACCCCGGGCTGCGAGGCGGCGGTCAGCTTGATCGTGGTGTTCTCGTAGTCGTCCCAGGCGCGCAGGAACACCGAGTCACCGGACCTGCCGTTCTCGGTCATGCCCAGGTAGCGGACGTAGAAGTCCAGGCACTCCTCGGGCTTGTCGGTGAGGACCTCGACGTGGGCGAGGTGGGCGATGTCGTGCAACGGGGGCACAGCTGACTCCAGGTCGTCGTCGGTCGGGGTGTTCAGGCGCGCGGGAACGCGGTGCCGTCGAAGAGCTTGCGGGCGGTGCGCACCACGCCGGAGCGGACGACCCGCGGCGGCGTGACCTCGTCGTCGACGACGACGTCGACCAGCAGGTGACCGGTGGGGTGCTCGACGTCCACCTGGGAGGTGTCCCGCGGCCAGTCCTCGGTGAGCTCGTGCCCCACCGCGCCCGGCAGCAGCATGCCGGTGACCACGCTGACCGCGCCCAGCACGCCGATCGAGGTGTGCGGCTGCACCGGGATGAAGGAGCGCGTGCTCACCTGGCCGCCGTCCCGCGGCGCGGCGAGCAGCACGGTCTTCGGCACCGAGGCCGTCGACACGTCGCCCATCCCCATCAGCTCGGCCGCCTTGCGGCGGAGGACGTCGATGCGCTCCAGCAGCGCGGTGTCGGCGGCGAGGTCCTCGTGCGACTCGTGCCCGGTCAGCCCGAACGAGTCGGCCCGGGCCAGCACGACCGGCATGCCGTTGTCGACGCAGGTGACCTCGATGCCCTCCACGGTGTCCCGGACCTGCCCGGTGGGCAGCAGGGCCCCGGTCGCCGAGCCCTCCGTGTCGGTGAACGCGAGCACCACCGGCGCGGCCGTCCCCGGCACGCCGGCGATCTCGACGTCGCCGCGGTACTCGACCCGGCCGCCCGGCGTCGGGAAGGTGGCGACGGCGACGCTGTCGGAGTTCACCATCCGGATGCGCACGCTGGTCTCGCCGTCGCCGGCGGGCACCAGCCCGCGCTCGACCGCGACGGGCCCGACCCCGGCGAGGATGTTGCCGCAGTTCTGCCGCTCGCTGACCGTCGCCTCGTCCACGCCGAGCTGCAGGAACAGGTAGTCGACGTCGACGTCGGGGTGGTCGGAGGGTGAGAGGACCGCCACCTTGCTGGTCAGCGTGGTGGCCCCGCCCAGCCCGTCGATCTGCCGCGGGTCGGGGGTGCCCATCAGCCGCAGCAGCAGGTCGTCGCGCTCGGCGGGGTCGGCGGGCAGGTCGCGGGCCTCGAGGTAGAGCCCGCGGGAGGTGCCGCCGCGCAGCATCGTGCAGCGGACGCCGGTGTCGTCGTAGCTCATCGCCCCTCCGCCCACTTCTCGTGGGAGACGTACTCGATGCCGAAGTCCGCCAGCTTGCCGCGCAGGCCGTAGCGGTCCAGGCCGAGCTCGCCCTGGCCGAAGGCCGCACGGCTGGCGGCCTCCTTGTCCAGCCGGGCCCGGGAGGCGGCCAGCGCCCGCGGCACGTCGCCGCGCGGCACCACCAGCACGCCGTCGTCGTCGGCGACGACCACGTCGCCCGGCACGATCTGCTGGCCGCCCAGCACGACCGGCACGTTGACCGCCCCGGCGGTCGCCTTCACCGAGCCCTGCGCGCTCACCGCGGTCGACCAGGCGGGGAAGCCCATCTCGCGGAGCTCGGCGACGTCGCGGACCCCGCAGCCCAGCACCACGCCCCGCACCCCGCGGTGCGCCAGCGCCGTGGCGAACAGCTCGCCGAACAGCCCGTCGGTCGACGGGGAGTTGGTCGCGACCACGAGCACGTCGCCCGGGCGGCACTGCTCGACGGCCACGTGGATCATCAGGTTGTCCCCCGGCCAGCACAGCACCGTCACGGCGGTGCCGCCGATGCGCGCCCCGGACCAGGCGGGGCGGAACCCCGGTCCCAGGTAGCCGACCCGGCCGAGCGCCTCGTGGACGGTGGCCACCCCGAACCCGCCGAGCGTCTCGGCATCGCCGGCGTCGGCGCGGGGTGGGTCGGTGACGACGACGTTCTTCATGCGGGTCCTCCGGGGGTGCGGGTCGGCTCGGACAGTGCCGCGATGACGCTGCGGAAGTGGTCGACGGTGGCGGCCTCGGCGCGGTCGGGATCGCCGGCGGCGATCGCGTCGACCACCGCGGTGAGCTCGCGGAGGCTGACCTGCGGCCGCCCCGGTCGGAGCGAGAGCTGGAACTGGTGGCGGACCACCTGGGCCTGCAGCCGGTCGACGAGGCCGGCCGCGACCGGGTGGCGTGCCGCGTCGCGCACGAGGCCGTGGAGCTGGGAGATGAGGTCCGAGTACTTCAGCAGGTCACCGGCACCCACGGCATCGCCCATGACGTGCAGCTGCGCCCGCAGCTGGACGACCTGCTCGCCGGTGACGCGCTCGGCTGCCTTGCGCGCGAGCAGACCCTCGAGCACCATCCGGCACTCGGTCGTCGCGACCGCCTCCTCGACGGTCACGACCCGGACCCGCGCGCCTCGGTTGGGGATGCGCTCGACCAGGCCGTCGGCGATCAGGGCGTCGATGGCCGACCGGACGCTGCTGCGGTTCACGCCCGTCCGCTCGGCCAGTTCGGCCTCGACCAGCCGGTGTCCCGGGGGCATGTCGCCCCGGAGGATCGCCGCGCGGAGAGCGCCCTGGGCTGCGTCCCGTGCTGCCGCTGCCATCGAGTCCTCCTCCCGGTCCGACGACGAACCTAGGACGGCGTTGACAGGATCGTCAACCATCGTGTCGACCGTGCACGGCCGGGCGCAGGTGACCGGGCCGCCCGGGGCGGGGTGCGCTATGAAGTCCTGGGCGAGCCGCATCCCGACCTGCTCGTCCGGGGACCAGCGACCACGGGGGCGCACGTGAACCAGACGGACCTGCGCGGCAGCGTCGCGCCCGGCACGGTCGTGCTGGTCACCGGCGGCGCGCGCGGCATCGGCGCCGGCCTGAGCCGGCACCTGGCGTCCCAGGGAGCGGCCGTGGTGACGGCTGACGTCGTCGAGCCGACCGCGGACGCGGACGGCCTGGACGTCACCCACGTGCGGGCCGACGTGAGCGATGAGTCGTCGTGGCGGCAGCTCGTGGCAGCGGTGCTCGACCGGCACGGCCGCATCGACGCACTGGTCAACAACGCCGCGATCTACCAGGGGCTGGGCGCCAAACGGCCGTTCACCGACATCACGGTCGAGGAGTGGGACCGGGTCATGTCGGTGAACACCCGGGGCGTGTGGCTCGGGATGCGGGCGGTCCACCCGGTCATGAAGGCCCAGGGGCGAGGCCGCGTGGTGAACATCGCCTCGTCCACGGTGCACATGGGGGTGCCGTACTTCGCCCACTACACGGCCTCCAAGGGCGCGGTGATCGCGCTGACCCGCAGCATCGCCCGGGAGGTCGGCGCGGACGGCATCACGGTGAACGCCGTCGCGCCCGGGCTGGTCGAGACCGAGGCCACCCGCGCCCTCAACGACGAGGACTACCTGGCGGCGTCGGCCGGACGCCGCGCCGTCCCGCGCCGGATGGAGCCCGGCGACCTGGCGCCGGTGGTGTCCTTCCTGTGCTCGGACGGCAGCGGGTTCATCACCGGGCAGACGCTGGTCGTGGACGGCGGGGTGACCTTCAGCTGAGCCCGGCGGGTCCCCCCAGCGGGGCCTGGTCCGCCAGCAGGGTGCTGCGCAGGAAGGCACTCACCGCTCCCAGGACCGGCGGGGTGTCGAAGGCAGGGTCCTCGTGGTTGGCGCCGGCGAGCAGCAGCAGGTTCGCCGGGACCCCCTGCGCCCGGAGCTCGCGGTGGAGGGTGCGGCTGTGCTCGGCCGGCACGAGCCCGTCCCGGTCCCCGTGCGTCAGCAGGAACGGCGGGGCACCGGGGTGCACGTGGGTGACCGGGCTCGCGGCCCGGGCCGCGGCTGCCACCTCCCGCACCGACGCGGCGCCCAGCAGCCGGGCCTCCTGGGAGGGGACGTCTCGTGGACCGGTGACGAAGGGGGGCAGCGGCCCGGCCGGCACGTCGGTGTCGCGCAGGGTCAGGTCGGTGACCGGGAACCAGCACACGGCGGCCTGCACCGAGCTGTCCCCGAGCTCGGGGTCGCGCTCGTCCGGGCACAACGCCAGGAGCGCGGCGAGGTGGCCGCCCGCCGACCCGCCCCAGACCCCGACCCGGTCGGCGGCGAGGCCGAGGTCGGCGGCGTTCCGGCGCAACCACCGGACCGCGGCGCGGGCGTCGTCGAGCGGCGCGGGGAACGTCGCCTCACCGCTCAGCCGGTACTGCACGGCTGCGATCGCCACCCCGGCCGCGGCCACCGGCAGCAGCCGTTCCGCGGCCCGGGCGCTGCGCGACCCCCGCAGCCAGCCGCCCCCGTGCAGCCACACGCACACCGGGGCGGGCCGGATCGCCGGGAGGTACAGGTCCAGCTGCAGCTCGATCCCCGGCTCGCTGCGGTACACCACGTCCCGCCGCACCGTCACCTCGGATCCGGCCCCGGGAGGCGCCGGGCTCCCGGTCACGTCAGGCCCCCACGCCGGCGGCGACCCCGCGGACGGCGGGGACCACCTCGTCGCGGAACAGCCGGACCGAGCGCAGGGACGTCGCGGGGTCCAGGGACCCCCAGGCGAAGGCGCCGGCGACGTGGTTCACCTCGCCGTCGGTGACGGCCTCGGCCACCTGCCGGGCGACCGTCTCCGGCGAACCGGCGTACAGCTTGCCCTCCGCGAGCAGCTGGTCGACGTCCAGCGGTCGGGTGCGCTGCTCGTCGCCGTGCAGCCGCCAGAGGTGGGTGAAGTTGCTGTGGTGGTCGGCGAAGGCCGGCCGGAGCAGGGCCAGCGCCTCGTCGTCGGTCGGCGCGACGAGCACGTGCCGCATCATCCCGAACCGGGGTGTCACCCCGGGCAGGCCGTACCGGACCTCCCCGCGCTCGCTGGACGCCCGGAAGCGGTCGAAGAAGAGCCTGCTCTGCTCCCGGACGGCGGCCAGCGGCGGGGAGAAGAAGCCGAAACCGAAGATCACGTTGTAGCCCTCCTCCCCCAGCCGCGGGATCGAGGCGGGGTTGGACGTCGGGTACCACAGCGGCGGGTGCGGCCGCTGGCGCACCGACACGTGCAGCGCGACCGCCTCGCCGCCGGGACCCGGGCGCACGAAGACCCCGGTCTCCAGGGCCGCGAGGACAGCCGGCATCAGCTCCTCGAAGCGGTCCGCGGCCTGCGCTGGGGTCAGCCCGAACATCGCGGCCTCGTGCGGGGAGGACCCCTTGCCCACCCCGATCTCCAGCCGCCCGCCGCTGAGCTGGTCGAGCATGCAGATCTCCTGCACCAGCCGCAGCGGGTCGTACAGCGGCACGATGAACGTGGTCGGCGCCAGCCGGATCCGCTCGGTCGCCTGGGCGGCTGCGGCCAGGAAGAGCGCCGGCGAGGGGGCCAGCCCCAGCGGGGTGCCGTGGTGCTCGGCCAGGTGGTAGATGCTGAAGCCGCCCCGGTCGGCCTCGGCCAGCAGGCGCAACCGGCTCCGGTAGACCTCCCCCGGTGTCCTCCCGGGGGCTGCGTCGATCCAGTCGAAGAGACCGAAGGTGACGTCCTGCTGGGTGTCCGTCGCGCCCGGGTCAGGCGACATCGCGGGGGTCCTCACGTCCTGGGTGGGCAGCGACCCGCGCCGGCTGCCGACGCGGGTCTCCTGCTGCGGGGAACGGCTGAGCGGGTCGGGGCCCGGGACGGTGTCCCGGGCCCCGACCAGCTGCGGGCTCAGTACGCGGTGACCGGCTTGAAGCCCGCCTGCCCGTCGTACTGGACCAGCTGGACCGTCGAGATGGCCGCGTCGTCGTTCGTGGTGGTGTCCACGGTGATGCCGTCGAGCAGCAGCGGCGCCTGGAAGCCGCTGATGGACTTCAGCGCGGTCATGAACGACTCTCGGGTCGGCTTCTCCATGTTCTGGAAGGCCTCGTCGAGCACGGCACCCTCGGTGTAGCTCCAGGTGCAGTGCGGTGTGTACGTCGACGCGATCTTCGACCCGTACTTCGTGAACGCGTCGTTGTAGGCGATGACGTCCTCGTCGGCGGCGAACGCCGGCGAGTTCGGGTTCTTGGAGAACGACGGCGTGTAGACGCCCGGGTAGGCGGCCGCGCCACCGGGCTGCAGGATGGTCCCCGGCGTCGAGGTGTTCGAGGGCAGGAAGATGCGCGGCAGCCAGCCGAGCGACTGCGCCTTGGTGAGCACGCCGACCTGCAGCGGGGTGACCGACACGGCGCTCAGCAGCACGTCGGCCTTGCTCGCCGCGAGCTCGGTCACCTGGGCGTCGAGGGTCGTGTCGGTCGGCTCGTACGTCGCATCGGCGACGATCTCCACCTGGCTGCCCTCGATGGCCTCGTTGAACCCGTCCAGGTAGCTCTGGCCGAAGTCGTCGTTCTGCGCCAGCGTCGCCACGGTGAGCGGCTGGTTGGCGTTCGCGAGCAGCTCACCGAAGGCGCGGCCCTCTGTGGCGTAGGTGGGCACGAACCCCGTCGTCCAGGGGTGCGCCTCCTGGTCCTCGGAGAAGGTGCGGGCGCCGGTCGTGAGCAGCACCTGCGGGATCTCCTCCTCCTCGGCGATGGGCATGACGGCCGCGTTGGTCGGCGTGCCCAGCGCCCCGACGTAGGCGAAGATGTTGTCGTTGACCAGCTGGCGGAAGTTCGACACCGCCTTGGCCGGGTCGTAGGTGTCGTCGAGGTAGGTGAAGTCGACCTGCCGGGTCTTGCCGTCACCGAACTCGAACCCGCCGGCGGCGTTCTTCGCCTCGATGTAGGCGTCCAGCCCGGCGACCGTGCACGACCCCGGCCCCGCGGTGGGGCCGCTGAGCGGGCTGCTGATGCCGAGGCTGATCGAGTCGTCGGTGATGCCGGGGCTCGCACCGGAGTCGTCCCCGCCCGGGCCGCCCGTCGCGGGGTCGCGGGTGCAGCCGGACACGAGCAGTGCGGCGATGCCGACAGTGGCGACCACGCCACTGGCACGTGCCGCGTTCCGGGTCTTCGTCATTGAATCGCCTCTTTCAGGTCAGGGGTGCTACTCGGTGGTGGCGGTCGACGATGCGGGCGCGCGGTGCGTCGCATCGTCCGGGGTGGGGGCGCCGGCCGCTGGCTGCGGACGACGACGGAGGAGGGACGCCAGCCGGCGCGGCAGGGACACCAGCCCGGCGGGCAGCAGGAACAGCACCGCCAGCAGGATGGCGCCGGAGATCAGCGCGGTGCGCGAGGAGTTCACCTGACCGGCGAGCACCGGCACCAGCACGTAGTACGCGGCGCCGAGCGCGGTGCCCACGATGCTCGCCGAGCCGCCGATCACCATGGCGGCGACCAGGTTGATCGAGGTGAAGAAGGTCAGGGTCTCCGGCGAGGTGTACTGCACCACGGCGAGGTACATGAACCCCGACACGCCACCGAGCAGGGACGCGATCGTGAAGGCGAGCACCTTGGTCCGGTACGGCGAGACGCCCATCGAGAGCGCGACCGCCTCGTTCTCCTTGACGATGGCGAAGGACCGGCCGATGCGGCCCCGGACCAGGTTGTGGGCCAGCGCGAAGGCCACCACGGCGATGACCACCACGACGTAGTAGCGCCACTGGTCGTTGGCCAGCCCGGTCGCCTCCGGTGCCCGCAGCCAGCTGACCACGCGACCCTGCGACCCGCCGGTCAGGTCGGTGAGCCGCCGGGCCAGCGGGACGCCCACGATCGGCAGGGCCAGGGTGATCATCGCCAGCGCGAGCCCGCGCAGCCGGGCAGCCGCGAGCGCCACGAGCATCCCGACCACGGCCGGGATGACCGCGCAGAGCACCAGCGACAGCACCGGCGGCCAGTCGTGCAGGACCCCGTAGGCCGCGATGTAGGCACCGAGTCCGAGGAAGGCGCTCTGGCCCAGCGACACCTGTCCGGTGTAGCCCATCACGATGTTGAGGCCCAGGATCGCCACGGCGAACACCGCGATCGAGGACAGCTGGTAGTTGATGTAGGGGCTGGAGACCAGCGGCGCCAGGACGAGCACGACGGCCAGCACGACGAGCCCGGCGATGCGCCGCGGGCGGGAGGCGAAGAACGTGTTCATCAGACGCGCACCGTGACCTTCCGGCCGAACAGCCCCTGTGGTCGCACGATGAGGATCACGATCACGGCCACGAAGGGCACCGCGATCTTCAGGTCGTCACCGATGAAGTCCAGGTAGGCCCCGGCGAGGTTCTCCACGACTCCGATGAAGGCGGCCGCGACCACGGCGCCGACCGGCGAGTCCAGGCCGCCGAGGATCGCCGCCGCCAGGGCGTAGACGAGCACGAAGTCGAGCATCCCGGGGCTGATGAACAGCTGCGGGGCGACGAGCACGCCGGCGATCGCACCGAGCGCCGCGGCCAGGCCCCAGCCGATCATCAGCAGCCGGCTGACCGGCAGACCGGACAGTGCCGACGACTGCGGGTTGTCCGCGACCGCCCGCATGGCCAGGCCGAGCTTGGTGTACCGGAACAGCAGCTGCAGCGCCGCCATGATCACCAGCAGCACCGCGATCGTGCCGATCGAGCGCAGGCTCACGAACGCCCCGAGGAAGCCGATCGTCCGGTTGGGGAACAGCGACGGGAACGGGTGCGGCTCGTAGCCGAAGAACAACGCGGACAGGCCGGTGAGCAGCACGAGCAGGGCGATGGTCGCCACCACCGCGGTGTCGGGGTCACCACCCTCGAAGTGCCGCATCACGACCCGCTCCAGCACGCCGCCGAGGACGAACCCGAACACCACCGCGGCGATCAGCGCGAGCAGGACGGGCACCCCGGCGCGGGTCAGCGCGAACGCCACGAAGGTGGCCGCGACGGCCATGCCGCCCTGCGCGAAGTTGACCAGTCCGGTGGCCCGGAAGACCAGCACGATGGCCAGCGCGATCGCGGCGTAGATCGCCCCGTTGGACAGCCCGTCCACCACGACCTGGATGAAGTACGACATCTAACCCCCCAGGTACGCGCGGCGAACGGCGTCCATGCCCATGAGCTCGTCCCGGCTGCCGCTCAGCGCGACCCGGCCGGTCTCCAGCACGGTGGCGTCGTCCACCACCGAGAACGCCAGGTTGGCGTTCTGCTCCACCACGACCATCGACACCTGCGCCTCGTGGCGCAGCCGCACGATCGCGTCGTACACCCGGCGGGCGGTGCTGGGGGCGAGCCCGAGGGAGGCCTCGTCGAGCAGGATCACCCGCGGCTTGGCCATGAACGCCCGGGCCACCGCCAGCATCTGCTGCTCACCGCCGGAGAGGGCCGCGGCGTTCGACTTCACCCGTTGCTGCAGGTTGGGGAACAGGTCGAGCACGTAGTCGACGTCGGTCGCGATCTGCTTGCGGTCGCGGCGCTGGTAGGCGCCCACGAGCAGGTTGTCCCGCACGCTGAGCTGTCCGATGGTGCCCCGGCCCTCCGGCACGTGGGCGATGCCCAGGTGCGCCGTCCGGTCGGGACCGAGGCCGCTGATGTCGCGCCCCTCGAAGAGGATCCGGCCGGTGGTGCGCACCATGCCGCTGATCGCCCGCAGCGTGGTCGTCTTCCCGGCTCCGTTGGCACCGAGCAGCCCGGTCGCGCCGTTCTCCGGCAGGGAGAAGGAGATCCCGTGCAGCACCTGCGCGTGACCGTAGGCGGCGGTGACGTCCTCGAGCTCGAGCAGGCTCATCGCGCGACCTCCTTGCCCAGGTAGGCCTCCACCACGCGCGGGTCGGACTGCGCCTGAGCGGCGGTGCCCTCCATCAGCTTGGCGCCGTGGTCGAGGACGACCACCCGGTCGGTGAGCGCCGAGATCAGGCCCATGTGGTGCTCGACGACCACGACGGTCAGGTCGAAGTCGCGGCGCACCGCGCGGACGGTGCCGATGAGCTGCTCGACCTCGCCGTGCGAGAGGCCGGCGGCGGGCTCGTCGAGCAGCAGCAGGCGGGGGCGGGAGAGCAGTGCGCGGCACAGCTCGACGCCCTTGTGCAGCCCGTGCGAGAGCTCGTCGGCGGGCATCGCCGCCGCCCAGCCCAGGCCGGTCTGCTCGAGCAGCTGCAGCGCCGTGGCGCGGGCCTCGCGCTCACGCCGGCGGGTCGGCGGCAGCCGCAGCGCCCACGAGACGGGGCCGCCCGGCATCCAGGAGTGCGCCCCGAGCATGACGTTCTCCAAGACCGAGGCGTCCAGCCGCAGCGCCGGGTGCTGGAAGGTCCGCGCGAGCCCGAGCTTCGCCATCCGCCAGGCCGGGACGCGGACCGTCTCGGTCCCCTCGACCAGGATCGAGCCGGAACTGGGCTGGTAGTGCCCGCTGATGCAGTTGAACAGCGAGGTCTTGCCGGCGCCGTTCGGCCCGACCAGACCCAGGATGCCGCCCTGGGGCGCGTCGAAGGAGACGCCGTCGAGCACGGTGATGCCGCCGAAGTGCAGCGACAGGTCGCGCACGCTGAGAGCCGGTTGCGGCGCCTGGTGCTCCGTCGTTGTACCCATCCTGCCTCTCAGTCGTCATCGACCACGGGGTGCGCCGGGTGGTCGTCCTGGCGGGGTGCTGCGCGCGCGGAGTGCTGCGCGGCGCCGCCACCCGCCGCGACGCACTCGTCGAGGGTCCCGGTGGGGTGCCACCCGGCCGACGCCAGCAGTGCGGAGCGACCCGCCCGGGAGCACGCTACGAGACGTTAGCTGTGAGGACGGTCACGACAACGTCTCGATCCGCACCAACCGGCCCCTCGAGCGCGGATTCGGGACAATTGACTCAGCCGGCCCCGCCGGGCGCGGCGACGCCGTCCCTCCTCTTCCGCCCTCCGTCGAGGCCGGGGTCGACGACCGCCGCCGGGCCCGGTCCGGCGTGCCGTGCAGCCACCCCGGGACCGAGGCGGGCCGACGCGACATCTGACGTAGCCCGGGACGCCCCGGACGGCCGACCTGCGCCCGCCATCCGGCTGTGTCCGGCGCCACACCCCGCACCTATCCTCCAACGGTGGACTGCGTCCGGACCGCGGGCGCAACTGCCGGGCGGCGGGCCCGCGGCCCGGCCCCGGCCACGAGCCGCCGCACGGGGCGGCCGCGAGAGACGACACCAGAGACCACACGAGGACGGATGCACATGACCGCGAAGAACCTGCAGGAGCTCCTCGACCAGACCGGTGACACCGTCGGGATGCTGCGCAACTCCCAGATCGGCACCTACATCTACCCGGTGGTGCCTTCGGAGTTCACCAACTGGCGGCGGGAGCAGAAGGCCTGGCGGGAGACCGCCGTGCTCTTCGACCAGTCGCACCACATGTACAACACCTGGATCTCCGGGCCGGACGCGCTGAAGCTGATCTCCGACACCGGCATCAACAGCGTGGCCAACTTCCCGGTCAACATGGCCAAGCAGTTCGTCCCGGTCTCGCCCGAGGGCGGGGTCATCGGTGACGGGATCCTCTTCCACCTCGCCGAGGACTCCTACGTCTTCGTCGGCCGGGCCCCGGTCGCCAACTGGCTGGAGTTCCAGGGCTCCACGGGCTACGACGTCGAGGTGCGCAACGACCCGCGCTCGTCGTCGCGGCCCTACGGCAAGGCCGTGAGCCGCGACGTGTGGCGGTTCCAGATCCAGGGCCCCAACGCCTGGCCGGTGATCGAGAAGCTCCACGGCGGCGACCTGGAGCAGCTGAAGTTCTTCCGCATG
Organism: Modestobacter altitudinis; assembly: GCF_005930475.1. Taxonomy (GTDB): domain Bacteria; phylum Actinomycetota; class Actinomycetes; order Mycobacteriales; family Geodermatophilaceae; genus Modestobacter; species Modestobacter altitudinis. Next base: position 22,309 of record NZ_SJEW01000028.1, on the reverse strand, counting down.
TCGGAGATGAACATCGGCGGCGAGAAGGTGCGCACCCTGCGGCACGGCATGGCCGGCGCGCCGGGCCTGGAGATCTGGGGCCCCTACGAGTCCTATGAGAAGGTGCGCGAGACCATCCTCGAGGCGGGTGCGGAGTTCGGGCTGGAGCCGTGCGGGTCGCGCGCCTACTCCTCCAACACCCTCGAGTCGGGCTGGATCCCCTCCCCGCTGCCGGCCATCTACACCGCGGAGGAGCTCCGGGCCTACCGCGAGTGGCTCCCGGCCAACGGCTACGAGGCGACCAACGCGCTGGCGGGCAGCTTCGTCTCCGAGCGGATCGAGGACTACTACCTCAACCCCTGGGAGCTCGGCTACGGCTCGTTCGTGAAGTTCGACCACGACTTCATCGGCCGGGACGCGCTGGAGGCCATCGACCCGGCCAGCCAGCGCCGCAAGGTGACCCTCGCCTGGGACGACGAGGACATGACGAAGCTGTTCGGCGGGATCGTCGCCCCCGCACCGGGGTACCAGGTGTTCGACCTGCCCAACGCCAACTACGGGTCGTCGAACTTCGACTCGGTGATCGACGCCGACGGCACGGTGGTCGGCGCGTCGCTGTTCACCGGCTACAGCGCCAACGAGCGCAAGGGGCTGTCGCTGGCCACGGTCGACCCCAACGTGCCGATCGGGGCCGAGGTCCGGGTCGTCTGGGGCGAGCCGGACGGCGGCAGCGGCAAGTCGAACGTCGAGCCGCACGAGCAGTTCGCCGTGCGCGCCGTGGTGAGCCCGGCCCCGTACGCGGAGACCGCCCGGAGCGAGTACCACGGCGGCTGGCGGAGCGCGGCGGCCAGCTGACCCCGCGGTGGTCCGGGGCCGGTCGGCGGGGACTCCCCCGCCGGCCGGCCCCGGACCGCTTCCGCACCTGCAGCTGCGCCCGGCCCATCCGCGTCGTCCTGCCGGCAGCAGGTCTCCGGACGACGTCCCCACCGCCCTGAAGGGACCCCATGTCGTCGTCCGAGAGCCTCGCGACCGCGCTCGCCCGAGCGGGCAGCCCGGTGGAGTTGCTCCGCAACCTGGCCTTCCCGCCGAGCACCTTCCCGGTGCAGCCGGAGTTCACCAACTGGCGCACCGAGTCCCGCTCCTGGCTGGAGACCTGCGCCCTGCTCGACCAGTCCCACCACATGACCGACCTGTTCGTCGAGGGCCCGGATGCGCTGCAGCTGTTCAGCGACCTGGGGGTCAACAGCTTCGCGGCCTTCGGCCCGGGCAAGGCGAAGCAGTTCGTCGCGGTGGCGCCGGACGGCCACCTCATCGGCGACGCGATCCTGTTCCACCTCGAGGAGGGCTCGTTCGACCTGGTCGGGCACCCGATGGTGATCGACTGGGTGACGTTCCACCTGGAGCGGGGCGACCACGACGCCACTGCCGTGCGCGACGACAACTCGATCGTGCGCAGGTCCGGGCCGCCCAGGCTCTACCGGTACGAACTCCAGGGCCCGACCGCCGCCGCGATCGTCGAGCAGGCGACCGGCGCGCCGGCGCCCGACGTGAAGTTCTTCAACATGACGGGGTTCACCATCGCCGGCAAGGAGGTCCGCGGCCTGCGGCACGGCATGGCGGGCCAGCCGGGGTTCGAGCTGTTCGGACCCTGGGAGGACGGCGAGGCGGTGCTGGCCGCGCTGCTCGAGGCCGGCGCGGACCACGGCCTCGTGCGGGTCGGGGCAAAGGCCTACTCCACGACGAACCTCGGGTCCGGCTGGGTGCCGGCACCGCTGCCGGCCATCTTCGGCGACGACCCGCTGCTGGCCGAGTACCGCGAGTGGCTGCCCCTGTCGAAGGTCGGCTCCCTCGGCGGGAGCCTCGACTCCGCCGACATCGCCGACTACCAGCTGACCCCCCATGACATCGGCTACGGCAAGACGATCAAGTTCGACCACGACTTCGTCGGCCGGGAGGCCCTGGAGCGGACGGCGCAGACCACACCCTCGCGGACCAAGGTCACCCTGGTCTGGGACGCCGACGACGTCACGACCGCGGTCGGCTCGTCCTACCGGCCGGGCCCCGGTGCGAAGTACATCGAGATGCCCAAGGCCCGCTACGCCACCCACCACGAGGACCAGGTGCTCAAGGACGGGGAGCAGGTCGGCGTCTCGCTGGACTGCGGCTACCTCGCCAACGAGCGGCAGATGGTCTCTCTGGCCACCGTCGACACGGCCCTGGCCCAGCCGGGCACCGAGGTGACCGTCATCTGGGGCGAGCGGCCCGTCTCGGCGAAGCCGGCGGTGGAGGAGCACGAGCAGGTCCGGATCCGCGCCGTCGTCGCCCCGTGCCCCTACGACGCGCGCGACACCTACCGGGCCCGCTGACCCCCCTCGGTACCGGAGTCCCAGCGCGCGGCAGACGATGCGCTGGGACTCCGCTCAGCCGGCGCCGTTCTGGAACAGCGCGATGCCGGCCGCGGTGTTGGAGGCGGGCACGAAGTAGTCCGAGTGGACCTTGACGACCTCGTCGTCCAGCGCGCCGCGCATGACCAGCCACATGATCAGCTCGATCCCCTCGGCGCCGGCCTGCCGGATCAGCTCCTCCCGGGAGAGGGCGGCGAGCGAGGCGGGGTCGGTCTCGATCGCCGACATCCACCGGGCGTCGAACTCCGGGTTGATGAAGCCCGCCCGGGCCCCGGCCAGCTGGTGGGACATGCCGCCGGTGCCCAGCACCCCGACGGTGAGGTCCCCGGGGTAGCTCCGGATGGCCCGGCCGAGGGCCCGGCCGAGCGCGTAGCAGCGCGCGGCGGTGGGCTGCGGGTACTGGATGACGTTGACCAGCAGCGGGATGACCGGGCAGGGCCACGCGTCCCCAGGGTCCGGCGTCCACACCGACAACGGCACGGTGAACCCGTGGTCGACCTCCAGCTCCTGGAAGACCGTCAGGTCGAACTCCTCGTCGACCAGGCTCTCCACCAGGTGCAGCGCGAGCTCGGGGTGCCCGACGACGTCGGGGACCGGGCGCCGGCCGAAGCCCTCGTCGGCCACCTCGTACTCCTCGGCGGTCCCCAGCCCGAAGGTGGGGACGAAGTCCAGGTCGATGCCGTTGGCGTGGTCGTTGTAGACCACGATCGCCACGTCGGGCCGGTGCTCGGCCAGCCAGGCACGGGCCGGGGCGTAGCCGTCGAACAGCGCCTTCCAGTTCGGGTCCTCGGTCTTGCCGCGGTCCATCGCCGCGCCGATCGAGGGGACGTGCGAGGTCGCCAGACCCCAGATCACCTCAGCCATCCCGCCGGCCTCCTGCCCTCATCGCCGCCAGGAAGTCGTCCTCGCCCATGCCGGTGAACACGCCACCGAGGTACTGCATGGACCGGCCGTCCATCATCGCGAGCTTGTACACGTAGAAGATGCTGCCGCCCAGGTCGATCATCGCCTGCCAGTCGCGGGCCAGCACCGCCTGCTGCTGCTCGGGGCTGAGCCCGAAGCCCTGGCAGTAGCCGGCCTCGTCGGCGAGGAACCGCTCCCGGTTCTCGGCCGTGCGCAGGCTCATGAACAGCTTGTTCATCCGCAGCCCGCGCCGGCTGGTCTCGCCGTCGAAGATCGGGGTGCCCGACAGCCCGAAGCGGTCGGGCGCGGTCTCGCTCATCGGTGTTCCTCCCTCCCGCGCCGGTGCGCCACCGGCGGGCCCCGCGCTCACGTGCGCTCCTGCGGATGGGTGGCGAGCGCCTCGACGGTGACGTCGAGCCAGGGCGCCATCGGCAGGGACATCAACGCGTCGTGCAGCGCCGCCGGGTCGTCGGCCTCGTACAGACCGACGGTCGCGTTCCGCCCGGGCACCCGCCACAACCGCTTCAGCACCCCGGCCGCGCGCAGCTCCATCGCGCGCGCCCGCTCGGCGGCCCGCAGCTCCTCCCGGCGCTGCGCGGGCGTGTCGGGTGGCAACCGGTTCTCCGACCGGACCAGGAACTCCACGTCAGGCTCCCGTCTCCGCCGCGGGGACCGGCACCCGGCCGGCGATCTCGAGCAGCACGCCGGCCAGCTCCTCGGGCGCGGTGACCATCGCCTCGTGGCCGGTCGCCAGCTCGTGCACCGGCCAGCCGCGCTCCCGGGCGCGGTCGGCCTGGCCGGCGAAGACGCGCATCCAGCTCACGCACTCGACGAAGCTCGCCGGGACGTCGGCGACCGCGCCGGTCAGCCGCAGCGGGTCGGTGTAGGTCTTCCACGGGTGCGGGGTCAGCTTCGGCAGCAACCAGTCCACGTCGGTCTGCTCGCTCACGCCGAGCACCGACAGCTTGCGCACCGGGACCAGCCAGCCGAAGCCCTGCTCCGCCGCGGACCCCGCCCAGTGGTGCTCCACGGTCGGGGGCAGCAGGTCCCGCGCCGCCTCGCCGTCCTCCCCCACGAACGCGTCCAGGTAGACCCGCTGGGCGACGGTCCGGGGCAGCCGGTCGGCCACCGCGGTCACGACCTGCCCGGCGTAGCTGTGCCCGACGAGGACGACGTCGGCCAGGCCCAGCACGTCGATCAGCCGGACCACGTCCTCCACGTGCGTGTCCAGGCCCACCAGCGGCGAGAGCAGGTGCCCGCGCTCGGACAGCCCCGTCAGCGTCGGCGCGTGCACCTCGTGACCGGCCGCGCGCAGCCGCGGCGCCACCCGGTCCCAGCACCACCCCCCGTGCCATGCCCCGTGCACGAGGACGAACGTGGTCATGGCTCCCCTGTCCTGACGGCCCGCGACGTGCCTGCGCGCAGATGTGGTCCCGAGCACGATAAGCCCCGCGGTGAGCGGTCGGATCCGTCCGATGTCATGCCGCCGGGGCCGGAGCTGTCCGGGCCCGCTACGTCATCCGTCGTGGGCAGGCGGTCGCCGGTCGTCACCGGGGCAGGACGAGCCCCTCCCTGACCGCGAGGAGGGCGGCCTGCGTCCGCGACGTGAGCCCCATCTTGGTGAGCAGGTGGCTGACGTGCGTCCGCGCCGTCCGTTCGCTGATGACCAGGTGCTCGGCGATGTCCTTGTTCGACCTGCCCTCGGCGATCAGGACCAGCACCTCCTTCTCCCGCGCGGTCAGCACGCCGAGCCCGGTGCGCGGCGCCCGCATCTCCTGGGTCAGCCGGCGGGTCACCGCTGCGTCGAGGAAGACCTCGTCCCGGACCGCCGCCCGCAGCGCGGCGTCGACCTCGGCAGGTCCGGCGTCCTTGAGCAGGTAGCCCGACGCCCCGCTCTCCAGTGCGGCGTGCACCCGCTCGGTCTCCCCGAAGCTGGTGAGGATCACCACCCGCAGCTGCGGGAACCGGCGCAGCACCTCACCGGTGGCGGTGACGCCGTCCATGCCGGGCATCTGCAGGTCCATCAGCACGACGTCGGGCAGTTCCTCGTGGACGGCCGCCCGGGCCAGCCGGTCCAGCGCCTCCTGCCCGTCGCCGGCCTCCCCGGCCACCTCGACGTCCTCGAGCGCCTCCAGGTAGGCGACCACCCCACGCCGCACGACGGCGTGGTCGTCGACCACCAGCACCCGGATCGGGTCCGGTGCCGTCATGGCACCGGCTCCGCCCCGGTCGCCGGCCACGAGCCGGGCAACGGGAGGGTGAGCAGCACGCTGGTCCCTGCGCCGTCGAGCTGACGGACCTCGACGGCGCCACCCCAGCGCGCCGCCCGCTCGCGCATCACGGTCATGCCCAGACCGCCGGACCCGGAGCCGCCGGGCTCCGGTCCGACCCGCGTGCCGCACCCGCGGCCGTCGTCGGTGACCTCGGCGACCAGGCGCCGGCGGCCGCCGTGCGTGGTCACCGTGAGCCGGGTGTGGATCCTCGTCGCGTCCGCGTGCTTGATGCTGTTGTGCAACGCCTCCGCGACGACGCGGTAGACGTCCTCGAGCAGGTCGGCGTCGACCGCGGCGAGGCAGCCGTCGGGATCGGCCTGGTCCAGCGACACGTCGACGCCGGTCCGGGCCGCCGTCGAGTCCACCAGGGACCGCAGGGCCGAGGCCAGCCCCTCCGCCGAGGTGGCCGCCGGCCGCAGTTCCACCACCATGCCGCGGAGGTCCGCCAGGACGGCCGCAGCGCTGCTGCTCAGGTCCTCGGCCACCTGCGCCACCTTCTCCGGAGCCGGCGGCAGGCCGCGGGCGACGAGCACGCCCAGCGACGTGGCCTGCATGTTCATCGAGAACACCTGCTGGACGACCGAGTCGTGCAGGTCACGGGCCAGCTTCTGGCGCTCCTCGCGCCGGACCACGTCCCGCTCCCGCTCCAGGACGGCGGCGTGGTCCACCGCCATCGCCGCCTGCTCGGCCATGGCGAGGAGGAACTCCAGCTCGGTGTCCCCGACGGTCTGCCCGGGCGCGAAGAAGGCGTTCAGGATGCCGACGGGTTCACCCCGGGCGAGGAGCGGCACGCTGACGAACCAGTCCCACCGGGGATGGCGCATGAAGTCGTGCAGCGGCGCCCAGGCCGGGTCCCGCATCACCGCGTCGTACCGGTCCGGGACGACGACCGGCTCCCGGCTCACGAGGGCGTCCAGCATCCGCAACCGGGCGCCCAGGGCACGGCACTGCATGAGCCGGTCGAAGAACTCGTCCGAGCGGCCGAAACCGGCCGAGCCCATGACCTGCAGCCGGTTCCCCGACCCGTGGACCGTCAGCACCTGGACCCCGGCGAGCGCGTCGGTGCGCGCCACCTCCTGGGCGAGCACCTCCAGCGTGCCGAGCAGCGAGCGCTTGGACGCGACGCTGGACGCGGCCGTGGCGATCGCGGCCAGCCGCCGCTCGCGCAGCCGGCTCAGCGTCACGTCGCGGAAGGAGACGACCCAGCGACGCCGGCCGGGCACCTGGGTGAGGACGTAGGCGAACTCGCGCCGCAGCCCCGGTCGTGGTTCCCAGTCGAGGGTGAGCTCGCCCGGTCGGCCGGCGACCGCGGCGTCGCCCGGCGGGGGGAACGGTGAGCGGGCACCGGCCACGGCGCCGGGCCGGAGGCCGCACAGGCGGACGGCCGCGGGGTTCGCCTCGAGGAAACGGGCCTCGTGGTCGATGACGGCCAGCCCGTCGGGGGCGTGCTCCACCACCTCGTCGGCTGCGCTGGGAGATGCGGCCGACGTGTCCACGGCGGTCGGTCCTGTGGGGTCCACCCCTCCTCCTCCCTGCCCGGCCTCCCGGCCGGCCTGCCCGCTGTGGTGCAGACCACTGCTGCACAGATGCTGACATGCCGGGCGCGCCGCGGGTGCAGCGGACCCGTCGGACCACCCGTGGGGGGTGGCGCGCCGGGAGGCCACGGGAGGCGGGATCCCCCGTGCCCCGCGACGATTGACGTACGGCCCGCGGGCCGAACCGGTGGGACAGGAGCCGTCATGCCACCGTCCCTGGGCGACGTGGCGCGCGTCACGATGGTGGTGCGCTCGACTCGACTGCGGCGGTGCGTGCCGGCGCCCGGTGCGCACCGCCCCCGCCGGGGAGAGAAGGCTCGCCGCACAGGAGGAAGGCCCTTTCCATGAAGCGCTCGCTGACCGCCCGGGACCCCGCCACCCGCGCCGCCCTGAGGCAGGTCTTCTCCGAGCTCGGCTTCGAGGTCATCCCGTTCAAGAAGACCGAGGAGCAGGTCCTGCAGCACGTGCCCAAGGACGTGCGGCTGACGGTCACCGCGTCCCCGGCGAAGGGCCAGGACGCGACCATCGACCTCACCGTGGCACTGGCCGGGCACGGGTACTCCGTGGCGCCGCACCTGTCCGCCCAGCAGGTCCGTGACCGCGCGCACCTGGCCGACGTCGTGGCCCGCTGCCGCGAGGCCGGCGTCGCCGACGTCTTCGTCGTCGGCGGCGACCCCAGTGAGACGCCCACCGAGTTCAAGGACGCGCTCGCGCTGCTGACCGCACTGCACGAGCTGGACCACGGGTTCGCCGACATCGGGATCGGCGGCCACCCCGAGGGCCACCCGACCGTCTCCCCCGAGGTGCTGTTCCAGGCGCTCAAGGACAAGGCGTCCCTGGCGACGCACATCAAGACCCAGATCGTCTTCGACCCGAAGGTGATCCTGGACTGGGCGCGGGAGCTGAAGAACCGGGGCATCGACCTCCCGGTGCACGTCGGCGTCCCCGGGGCGGTCCACCGGCAGAAGCTCATCCGGGTCTCCGGCGGGCTCGGCATCGGTGAGTCGGCGAAGTTCCTGAAGAAGCAGCAGAACCTGCTGTGGCGCTTCTTCGTCCCCGGCGGCTACAGCCCCGACACCATCATCAAGGGCCTCGCCCCGCACATCGGGAGGACCGACAACCACATCGAGGGCTTCCACGTCTTCACGTTCAACGACCTCGGACCGACCGAGGCCTGGCGGGAGCAGACGCTGCGGGCCCTCGCGTGACCTGCACCCCAGCCACCTCCCTGGTCCCCGGGAGCACCCGATGACCGCAGCGGTGATCGACGGGACGGCGGTGGCCCGCCAGGTGCGCGAGGAGGTGGGCAAGGGCGTCGCGCAGCTGGTCGCCGCCGGGGGCACGGCCCCGGGGCTCGCGACGGTGCTGATCGGGGACGACCCCGCCTCCGAGGTCTACGTCCGGAACAAGCGCCGGCTGTGCGTGGCCGCCGGGATGGCCGACCTGCACCGGCACCTGCCCGGCGACGTCGACCAGGCGTCGGCGGCCGCGCTCATCGACTCCCTCGCCGCCGACCCCGCCGTCTCCGGCATCCTGCTCCAGCTGCCGACACCCGCCCACCTGGACGCCGAGGCCCTGCTGGCCCGCATCCCGGCGGCCAAGGACGTCGACGGGCTCACCACCGCCAACGCCGGCCTGCTCGCCCAGGGCCGGCCCGGGCTGCGGCCCTGCACCCCGTCGGGGGTCATGGTGCTGCTCGACCAGTACGACGTCCCGCTGCAGGGCGCCGAGGCCGTCGTCGTCGGCCGCTCCGTGCTGGTCGGCAGGCCGATGGCCCAGCTCCTGCTCGAGCGCAACGCGACCGTCACCATCTGCCACTCACGGACCCGCGACCTCGCCGAGGTGTGCCGGCGCGCCGACGTGCTCGTGGTCGCCGCCGGGATCCCCGGCCTCGTCGGCGCCGACGCGGTCAAGCCCGGCGCGACGGTGATCGACGTCGGCATCCACCGCGGCGAGGACGGGCTGCACGGCGACGTCGACACCGCCGCCGTCGCCGCGGTCGCCGGGAGGATCACGCCCGTGCCCGGAGGCGTGGGACCCATGACCATCGCGATGCTGCTGGCGAACACGCTGACCGCGGCCACGGCACAGCAGGGCTCCGGCGGCTGATGGCCCCGGCCGGGGGCCGGCCGTGGGCGCGGTTCGACGACCTGGTCCGCGGCGAGGCCCTGCTCTGCCCCACTCCGCACCGGGTGCTCAGCACGACCCGGACCGACGAGGTCGCCGGTGTGCTGCAGGCGGTGCACGAGGCGACCGAGGCGGGGAGCTGGGCCTACGGGTTCGTGTCCTACGAGGCGGCCTCCGGCCTGGACCCGCAGCTGCCGGGTGGCTGGAGCCCGGGGCAGGCGCCGCTGGTGTGGTTCGGCCTGTGCGACGAGCCGGCACGGGTGGACCCGCTGACCGGGTCCGCACCTCCGACGGTGCAGCCGGCCACGTGGCGCCCGGACTGGACCGATGCCGCCCACGCGCGCGCCGTCCGTGCTGTCCGTGAGCGGATCGCCGCCGGCGAGACCTACCAGTGCAACCTCACCGACCGGCTCCGCTCGACCGTGACCGGCGGTACCGAGGCGCTCTACCACCGCCTGGCACTCGCCCAGCGCGGCGCCCACAACGCCTTCCTCGACCTCGGCCGGCACGTGGTGGCCAGCGCCAGCCCCGAGCTGTTCTTCGAGTGGGTGGGCGACCAGGTGCGCACCCGCCCGATGAAGGGCACCGCTCCCCGGGGCCGGACGACCGCGGAGGACGAGGAGCAGCGCCGGGCACTGCGCGCCAGCGGCAAGGAGCAGGCCGAGAACGTGATGATCGTGGACCTGCTGCGCAACGACCTCGGCCGGGTCGCCGAGGTCGGCAGCGTGACCGTGGACGAGCTGCTCGCCGTCGAGCGGTACCCGACGGTCTGGCAGATGACCTCGCAGGTCAGCGCCCGGATCCGGCCGGACGTCGGGTTGCCCGAGCTGTTCGGCGCGCTCTTCCCCTGCGGCTCGGTCACCGGGGCGCCCAAGCAGCGCACCATGCAGCTGATCCGCGAGCTGGAGCCGACGCCCCGGGGCGTGTACTGCGGCGCGATCGGGCTCGTCGCCCCGCCGGGCGCGCCGTTCCGGGCCCGGTTCAGCGTGGCGATCCGGACGGCCGTGGTCGACCGGGCGTCGGGCGCGGCCGTCTACGGCGCCGGCGGGGGCATCACCTGGGGATCGGACCCCGCCCGGGAACGGGCCGAGCTGCTCGCGAAGGCCGCCGTGCTCGGTCACGACGTCGCCGACCACCGGCTCGTGGAGACCCTCGCCCACCTCCCGGCCGGCGGCCCCCGCAACCTCGACCGCCACCTCGCCCGGATGGCCGACTCGGCCGACTGGTTCGGGTTCCGGTTCGACCGCGACGCCGTGCCGGCGCTGGTCCGGCAGGCCGTCGCCGGGCACGCCGGACCGGCGCGCGTGCGGGTCGTGCTGGACCGGACCGGGCACGTGGTGGCCGAGGCGAGCGACCTCCCCGGGGTGGGTCCCGGCCCGGTCGGGCTGGTGGTGGACCACGAGCCGGTGGACGCGGACAGTCCCTGGCTGCAGCACAAGACGACCCGCCGTGACCCCTACCGGACCCGGGCGCTGCGGCACCCGGAGGCCGACGACGTCGTCCTGGTCAACCAGCGCGGCGAGCTCACCGAGACCACCATCGCCAACCTCGCCGTCCGGCTCGACGGCCGGTGGTGGACACCGCCGACCTCGTCGGGCTGCCTCCCGGGGGTCGAGCGCGGCCGCCTGCTGGACCTCGGCCGGCTGCACGAACGCGTGCTGCACGTCGAGGACCTCGTCCTCGCGGAGGAGCTCGCGGTGCTCAGCTCGCTGCGGGGCTGGCGGGCAGCGCGGCTGGTCCCCCTCCTGCCCCGCCCGGACCGGGACGGGCACGACCGGGAGGCCTCCCGCGCCACCGGGTGAAGAGCTCGACGGGCAGTCGACCGGGGTGTCCCCCACCGCCCGCCGGAGGTCGGTCAGCTCACTCGAAGACGACGGTGCGGTTGCCGTGGATGAGCACCCGGTTCTCGGTGTGCCAGCGGACGGCGTGCGCGAGGGCGCGGGTCTCGGCCTCCCGGCCGCGGGCGGCCAGCTGCTCCGGGGTCGACGAGTGGTCCACGCGCAGCATCTCCTGCTCGATGATCGGCCCCTCGTCGAGGTCCGCGGTGACGTAGTGCGCGGTCGCGCCGATGAACTTCACCCCCCGGGCGTGGGCCTGGTGGTAGGGGCGGGCGCCCTTGAAGCTCGGCAGCATCGAGTGGTGGATGTTGATCGCCCGGCCGCCCAGCTGGCGGCACAGGTCGTCGGACAGGATCTGCATGTACCGGGCCAGCACCACCAGCTCGACCCGCTCCTCGCGGACGATGTCGAGCAGCGCCGCCTCGGCGTCCGCCTTGGTCTCCCGGGTCACCGGGACGTGGTGGAAGGGGACACCGTAGAAGTCTGCGGTGCTCTGCAGGGTCGGGTGGTTGGACACGACCGCGACGACGTCGAGGTTGAGCTCGCCCACCGAGTTGCGGAACAGCAGGTCGTTGAGGCAGTGCGCGTACTGGCTGACCATGATGAGCACCCGCTGCCGTTCCGCGGCGTCGGCCAGTCGCCAGCTCATCGAGAAGCGCTGGGCCGTCTCCTCGAAGGCGCCTCGCAGGGCGGGCAGGTCCAGCGGCGCCCCGTCGACGTGCCGGAACTCCACGCGCATGTAGAACATGCCGCTGGAGAGGCTGTCGAACTGGTGGCTCTCCACGATCGTGCACTTCTCCTGCACGAGCAGTCCGGAGACCGCGTGCACGATGCCTGGCGCATCCTGGCAGGACAGCACCAGGATGCCGTGCTGACCGTCGGCGGGCCGCGTCATGACTCCTCCACGGGACTCGGGTCGTCGGGGGCGCGCACCGTGCCGGGTGGCACCGGTCACACGTCCGGGTGGACGTTACGCACCAGGACCGGGAACTCGCAGTGTGCAAATGACCACTCCCGCCGGGCGTCGGGTGCTGGCGGGCCGCGACAATCGACGTAGCCGTGCACCTCCGGCCGGGCGTCCCGGCCGTCAGCTGCCCGGCGGCAGCACCGGCACCACCAGGTGCGAGTCGAGGCGGCCGCCGGTGTGCACGACGTTGCGGCCCACGTTCACCGTCTCGGTGTGCCGGGCGTAGGTCAGCGGCTCCGGGTAGCGCATCACGTCGCTGCCCTGCACGACCAGCAGCAGCTGCTCCCCCGCCTCGAAGCGGGTGCCCGAGGGCCAGACCTCGATGTCCAGCCGGGTCGGCTCGCCCGCGGTGAGCGGCAGGGCCCGCCGGTGCGCCAGCACGGGCAGGAAGTCGGTGGAGCGCTCCGGGTCGAGCTCCCGGTGCGAGGCGCGCAGCCAGCCGACGGCCACGGGCCCGTCCTCGAACTGCCCGTAGTAGGGGAACCCGACCTGGTCGCCCGCGGCGTCGAGCTTGAACAGCGCGACGAACACGTCCATGTCCTCGGCCTCGTCGGCGGACACGTGCAGCACCGCCCGGACGTGGCCGACCAGCTGCACCGGCTCGGCGAAGGTGATCGCGAACGCGGCGCGGCGTGGCCCCAGCCCGCTGCCCAGGCCGTCGTAGGCGGCCGCGCCCTCCTCGGCGACCGGGTCCCAGCTCAGCGAGCCGCCGCCGGCATCGAGGTGGAGCTGCCGGTACTCGACGTCCTCCAGCGGCCACTCCCGGGCGTCGGTCCAGGTGCCCTCGGCGTAGCGCTCCCGCACCTCGGCGCGCACCCTCGGCCAGGCGTCGACGCCGCTGTCCCGGTCGAGCAGGAACTGGTCGAAGAAGGCGCGCTGCCGCTCGACGTTCTCCGGCTCGTAGTAGTAGGCCCACTTCTTCCGGCCGTGGACGTCGAGCCACTTCTGCTCCGACCCGATGCGCCGGAACCCCTCCAGCGTGCCGCGGGTGTGCAGCCCCTGGTCGGCCCAGCTGGCGACGACGAAGGCCGGCACCCGGATCGCCTCCAGGTCCGCGGCCTTGCTAGCCCAGAACTCGTCGAACCAGGGGTGCGCGGCCGTCTCGGCCTCCAGGTCCTCGATCTCCGTGGTGCTGGCCCCCCAGCGGTTCCAGATGTAGGGCCAGAAGGAGGTCTCCGGGATGCCGCCGTGCCGGGCCACCTCCCGGTAGGTGTCGTTCCACCCCTCCCACGGGTTGATCGCGCCCAGGTGCGGCGGGTCCAGCGCGGCGACGAACCACTGCAGGCTGGACAGGTAGGAGACCCCGGACAGGCCCACCTTCCCGGCGCTCCACGGCTGGGTGCCGGCCCACTCCACCAGGTCGGCGAAGGCCCGCGCCTCCTCCGGCGAGTGGTACGTGGCCCGGCCCTCCGAGTACCAGGTGCCGGGCACGTCGGCGAGCACGATCGCGTAGCCGTGCGGCACCCAGTACTCCGGGTCCGGCGCCTCGAAGGTGGTCAGGTCCCCGGTCCACTCCGGCCGCACACCGCTGTTGGGGTAGATCTGGCCGATCGGGGCCGGGTTGTGCTTGCCGTAGGGCGACCAGCTCACCAGCGGCGCCGCCGGCACGTCGCTGTCGGGACGGTAGACGTCGACGTACAGAACGTGCCCCTCGTCCCCGAACGGGACGGCGACGTCCTTCTCGACCACCATGCCCGGCCGGTTCTCGAACCGGTGCTCCGGCGGGCGACCACCGCGGGAAGCCGGCGTGCTGCGGGGGGCCCGGAAGAGGTGATCGGTCGCGTCGTGCACGGAGGTCCTCACTGTCGTCCGGATGTGCCTGGGCATCGTGCGACGGCCGCCCCGGTCGGGGGCGGCCGTCGCACGGTCACATGTGCCGCGCCGTGCCGGTGCCGGCGGTCGGCCCGTCGGGTGCGGCGGTCAGTGCGCCATCGCGGCGAGGGCCTCGGCGTCGATGGTCGCGATCGCGCGGGTGTCCTGGAAGGCGCGCACGCCCTCGATGCCCTGCTCGCGGCCCATGCCGGACTGCCGGACGCCGCCGAAGGGCGCACGCAGGTCCAGGCGGGTGGCGCCGTGGTCGTTGACCCAGACGTAGCCGCACGCGAGCTGGGACCCGATGCGCTGGGCGGTGGCCGGGTCCGCCGTCCACACCGAGCCGCACAGGCCGCCCCACGTGTCGTTGGCAGCGGCGACGGCCTCGTCCTCGGTGTCGAAGCCGATGATCGGGATGACCGGTCCGAACTGCTCCTGCGTGACGACCCGCAGCGACGGGTCAGGGTCGATCACCATGGCCGGGCGCAGGAAGTTGCCGCCGGCCAGGTCCCCGTCGGGCAGCTGGCCGTACTCGCGGACCTCGGCACCGGCGTCCTTGGCCTCCTGCACGATGTCCGCCACGAACGCCTTCTGGGCCGCCTGGTGCAGCGGGCCCATCGTGGTGCCCTCGTCCAGGCCGTGGCCGAGCCGCACGGCCTGCAGCCGCGACTCCAGACCCGCCACCAGCTCGCCGAGGCGGGACCGGTGCACGTACACCCGCTTGGCGGCCATGCAGATCTGCCCGGTCGTGTCGAAGATCCCGGCGAACAGCCGGTCGAGGTGCGTGTCGTCGATGACCGCGTCCTCGGTGAAGATCGCCGCGTCGTTGCCGCCGAGCTCGAGCGTCACGCGGGTGAGGTTCTTCGACGCCATCTCCATCATCCGCTTGCCGCCGTTGACGCTGCCGGTGAAGCAGACCTTGGCGACGTCGGCGTTCTGGATCAGGCCGGCCATGTCCTCGTCCCGACCGGTGACGACGTTCAGCACGCCCGGCGGCAGCTTCTCCGCGACCCGCTGCACGACCCGGGCCGTGGCCAGCGGTGCCGACGGCGGCGGCTTGACGATGGCGGTGTTGCCAGCCAGCAGGGCGTGCGGCAACGCGGCGCCGAGGATCGCGATCGGCCAGTTGAACGGCACGATGACGGTGACCACGCCCAGCGGCTGGTGGCCGACCTGCGTGGTCACCGGGATGCCGGGAGCGGGCTCGAGCACCGTGCCCGCGTCGACCTCGTCGGCGAGGCCCAGCGCCAGCTGCCACCGCAGCTCGAAGACCAGGGCGTCGATCCACGCCTCCATCCGGATCTTGCCGTTCTCCTGCGACAGGACAGCCGCGTCGGCGTCCCGGTCGTCGGCGATCCCGGCGATCGCGTCGGCCATCGCCCGGGCCCGCTCCTGCGGCGACAACGCCGCCCAGGCGGGGAACGCGGCCTTCGCCGCGGCCACCGCGTCGGCCACGTCCTCCACCGAGGCCGCCGCGGCCTCGCCGACGACCACGCCCGGCCTGGCGGGGTCCGTGACCTGCAGGACCTCGGCGGTGGAGCGCTCCTCCCCGCCGATGAACAGCCCGGTCCGGACGGTCCGGGCGGTCTGGTCGCCCGCTGTCTGGGTGCTCGTCATGTCGTTCCCCTCCGTTGGGTCCCGTGTCCGCGCCATGTCCCACCGGGCGCGCCCGGCACAGCTCGTGCCCCGAGCGTCCGACCTCGATGCCCGGGGCACCAGGGACATCTGTCCTGTTCAGGAGCCCCGGTGCGGGTCGGCGTCGGCGGTCTCGAAGCGCAGCACGGGCTTGACCGTGGTGCCGGCGGCGGAGTCGGCGAAGGCCTGCTCGATGTCGGCGAAGTCGTAGGAGGTGACGAGCCGGTCGAAGGGGAACCGGCCCTGCCGCCAGAGCTCGATCAGCTGCGGGATGAACGTCTGCGGGACCGCGTCGCCCTCGATGATCATCTGCAGCCGCCAGCCCCGGGTCATCGACAGGCCGGTCTCGAACGCCGTCTCCTCACCGGGGGCCTGGGCACCGACCACCCCGACGGTGCCGCGGATGGCCAGGGAGTCCGCGGCTGCCCGCAGGACGGCCGCCACCCCGGTCGTCTCGAGGGCGAAGTCGACCCCCTGCCCGCCGGTGAGCTCCATGACGCGCTCGGCCGCGCTGCCCTCCCGCGCGTCGACGACGTCGGTCGCCCCGAGCTCCTCCGCCAGCGCCAGACGTCCCGGGACGACGTCCACCGCGACGATCCGGGTGCAGCCGATCGCCCGCGCGGCCAGCACGGCGGACAGCCCCACCGCGCCGGCACCGAACACCGCGATGCTGGACCCGGCGGGCGGGCGCAGCGAGTTCATCACGGCGCCCGCACCGGTCTGGATCCCGCAGCCGAGGGGTCCCATCAGCTCGAGCGGGACGTCGGAGGGGATCGGGACCACCGACCGGGCCTGCACGTTGGCCCACCGGGAGAACGAGGACTGGCCGAAGAAGTGGGAGGAGATCTGCCCGCCGTCGGAGTCCTGCAGCGCGGTCGACCCGTCGGGCCGGGTGCCGCCGAAGTTGCGCGGGTAGAGCTCCGCGCAGTAGGTGCTGTCCCCGGCCAGGCACTGCCGGCACCGGCCGCAGGTGTTCACCGAGAGGACGACGTGGTCGCCGACCGCCACCCCGGCCACCGCGTCGCCGACGGCCTCGACGACGCCGGAGCCCTCGTGCCCGAGCACGGCGGGCAGCGGCGTGGGGTAGATCTGCTCGCGCACCACCGCATCGGTGTGGCAGACCCCGGCACCCACCAGCCGCACCCGGACCTCGTCCGGGCGGGGTTCGTCCAGCTCGACCTGCTCGATCAGGAAGGGTCCGTGCTGCTCCCGGACGACGGCTGCTTCGGTGCGCATCGATGCATCTCCTCTGCCCTCGCGGCGGTCCCGCAGCGGTGCGCCGGCGACCGTCCCCGATCATGCACAACACAGCCGATCCCCACGACACGGGCGACCGGGACCTGTGCCTGCGGTCGAACGGTCCCGGTGGCCGGGGCCACCGGGACCGCCGAGCGGGGGCCGCCGTCAGACGACGTCGGCCTCCTGTGCCTGCCGGATGAGCTCCGCGGCGTCGTACCAGGTGAGGAAACCGGCAGCCTGCAGCCGGACGACGTCCTCGGTCACCTTCGTGACGTAGTCGCGGTGGCTGCTGTACAGCTCGCCGAGCCGGGCCGGGTCGAAGGGCACCTCGTAGCCGGCGATGTAGCAGAACGAGGCCCCGGTCGCGGTGCCTGACCACGTGCTGGTGGGCACGTCGAGGAACGGCGAGCGCAGCCCGCCCTGGACGTTGCCGAACTGGTCGAGCACCGGCTGCCCGTTCTCGACGAGGATGGGGTTGGACCGCGGCGGCGGCACGCCGTCGCGGACCCAGCGGTCGAGGTTGTGCAGGGCCGCGTCGAAGAAGATGGAGCTCGGGAACCGGCTGCGCGGCCCCTCGTTGCACGCCTGCGGCGGCACCTCGCGGCCCGCGGCGACGATGTCCTCCGACGACGCCGAGGAGTACAGCTCGAAGGGCGTGGCGTGCCCGGCGCCGGCCATCTCGTAGTGCCGGAACTGGTCGCCGGGGACGTCGCTGTCGGGGCGCCGGGAACCGATGCCCCGCAGGTAGTCCGACTGGGACATCAGCTGGACCACCGGCACGCCGATGCCGTAGAGGTCGCGCCGCGGGTCCTCCGCCGGTGGCGCCGGCTCGCACTGGTTCATCGGGTAGGCCCCGGCGAAGGCACCTCCGGCGACGCCCAGGAGGTAGCCGTCGTAGGGAGGGGCGCCCTGGGCGTCGACGACGAGCGGGTGGACAGCCTTCATGTAGTTGACGAGGTAGCCGCCGGTCTGGGAGTAGCCGAAGCCGTAGGCGTGGTCGACCGCCGTGGCACCGGTGCCGTAGGTGAGCGGGTTGCTCCCCTCGTCGCTGCGCAGCCAGTTGCCGACCTGGGTGTAGACGTCCCAGATGAGACCGTTCTCGGTGGCCTGGGTGGTGTCGGCGGGCAGCGGCGTCGGCTCGGTGGCCGGGTCGGCGTCGGCGTCCACGACCGAGCAGTTGCCGGGGTCGTCCACGGGCAGCGGGTTGGCGAAGGAGAGCGACCCGTAGCGCTCGGCGTCGAAGGTCTGCAACGCCTCGACGGCGATCGGCTTGGCGGTGATCCCGACCCAGGCGTCACCGCTGTCGATGATCTCCTGACGGGCCACGGCCCAGCCGATGTTCAGGTCGAACAGGTTCGAGGGGTTGAGCATCTCGACCACGACGTTGCCGCTGAAGTCCCCGGCGTCGGCCGGACGGCGGACCAGCACCCGGGTGGTGTAGGGCGCGTCCGCGGTGCGGACCACGGCGGGAGCGTCCGCGGGCCAGCTGTAGACGTTCGCGGTGCCGCTGGCGAGGAACTCCTCCTCGGTGTAGCCGACGGCGCCGAGGTCCTCGGGCACCTCCTGGTAGGCGGCGCCGCCGAAGGGGTGCGACTCGTCGCTCGAGGGCAGCGGGGCGCTCACCTGCGGCACGGGGCCCTCGGCGCGCGCGGCGCCGTCGGCTGCCCCGGCGACCGCGGGGGCGGCGAGAGCGGGGTCGGCGACGCCGCACAGGGCGGTGACCAGCCCGGCGACGACCACGCCGCGCCCGAGGGTCCGGGCGCGTGGTGGGGATGAGGTGGTGCGGTACATGGCGGCTCGATCCTGGAGTCGGTCCGGGGCGTCGTCGCCCCGGGTCCCTGCCGGGCCCACGGCGGTGTGTGCCCGTCGACCCGAAGGCCACGGCCTCCGGGTCGCTGTGCTGCGGGGACCTCCTCCCCTGGCGGCGGGCGGTGCGCGCGGCCGGAGCCGCGGCGCCGCTCAGGTGGTGGTGACGTCGGGTCCGGGGAGGTGCTGCTCGGCGCCCGGGGACACCGGGGTCGGCCGTGGCGGCGCACCACCCTGTGCTGCGCTGCAGTGGACTGCGGGCACGGACGCTCCGCTCGGCATCGAGGGGTGGGCGCTCGACTGCGCCCCGTCACCGGACGTAGCCCAACCTGCCACGCGTCACAGGCCGCGGCAAGCAGGTGCACAGACTGCGGCCGGCTGTCCGCGCCACCCGCCGGTGGTCACCCGGCTGTCCGACGGCGACTGACGCCACAGGTCGGTGAGCGCCAGGATGGACGGATGACCGCGATGCCCGAGCTCCTGTCCCCCGGGGTCTTCGCCGACCTGCTGCCGGCCATGCTGGCCGACCTCGAGGAGCTGGTCGACTGCGAGACCCCGTCCTCGGACCTGGCGGCGGTCGCGCGCGGTGCCGAGCTGGTCGCCCGGCAGGGCGCTCGGGCGCTCGGCGCCGAGCCGGAGGTGCTCGTCCGGGAGGGGTGCACCCACCTGCGCTGGCGGCTGGGCGGCGGCCCCCGCCGGGTCCTGGTGCTCTGCCACCAGGACACGGTGTGGCCGCTGGGCACGCTGACGGGGATCCCGTGGTCGGTCACCGACGGCGTGGTCCGGGGGCCGGGCTGCCTGGACATGAAGGGCGGCATCGTGCTGGCGTTCACCGCCCTGGCGCAGCTCCGGGCGGCAGGAACCGACCTCGACGGGGTGACCGTGCTGGTCACCGGCGACGAGGAGGTCGGTTCACCCACCTCCGCCGACCTGATCCGCGACGAGGCGCGGGACTGCGCGGCGGTGTTCGTCCTGGAGGCCGCTGCCGACGGCGGTGGGCTGAAGACCGGCCGCAAGGGCGCCTCCATGTACGACCTGCTGGTCACCGGGCGCGCCGCGCACGCCGGGCTGGAGCCGGAGAAGGGCATCAGCGCCACGATCGAGCTGGCCCACCAGGTGGTGGCGATCGCCCACCTGGCCGACCCCGGGCAGGGAACCACCGTCACCCCGACGGTGCTGGTGTCGGGCACCACCACCAACACCGTGCCGGCAGCGGGCCGGCTGAGCGTCGACGTCCGGGCGCTGACCGCCGGGGAGCAGGACCGGGTGGACGCCGGGATGCGCGCACTCACCCCGCACGTGCCCGGCGCGGAGCACGAGCTGCGCGGCGGGGTCAACCGCCCGCCGCTGGAGGTGGCGTCCTCGGCGGACCTGTTCGCCCTGGCGCAGCAGGTGGCCGCCCGGCTGGGGCTGGCTGCGCCGGTCGCGGTGACCGTGGGCGGGGCGTCGGACGGGAACTTCACCGCCGGCATCGGGGTGCCGACGCTGGACGGGCTGGGCGCCGTCGGCGGCGGTGCGCACGCCGCCGGGGAGCACGTGCTCGCCGGCGAGCTGCCCGGCCGCGCGGCCCTGGTCGCCGGCCTGGTGCAGGCCGTGCTCGCCCCGCAGTCCGGCAGGCACGGCCGGGACGGCGGCCGCCTCGGCGTCCCGGACGAGGAGACCGTCGGTGGATGAGGACCCCGCACCCGTGGCGAGCCCGGCGGCCGCGCACGCCGCCGAGGTCGCGGCGCAGGCCGCCGCCCGCTCGGGCGTGCGGGTGGTCGAGCTCGCCGACCTGGCCGACCTGCGCGCGGTGCAGGACCTGTTCGCCTCGATCTGGCACCCGGCGCCGGACAACCCGCCGGTGACCGTGGAGCTGATGCGGGCGCTGACCAAGGCCGGCAACCCGCTCACCGGCGCCTACGCCGACGGGGAGCTGGTGGGCGCGTGCGTCGGCTTCTTCGCCGCGCCGGCGGGCACGGCCCTGCACAGCCACGTCACCGGCGTCGTCCCCGCCGCCCAGCGGCGCAGCGTGGGCCGCGCGCTCAAGCTGCACCAGCGGGCCTGGGCGCTGGACCGCGGCATCACCCGGATCACCTGGACCTTCGACCCGCTGGTGCGCCGCAACGCCTGGTTCAACCTGGGCCGGCTGGGCGCGGTGCCGGTCGAGTACCTCCCGGACTTCTACGGCCCGATGGAGGACACCATCAACGCCTCCGACCAGTCCGACCGGCTGCTGACCCGCTGGGCGTTGGACTCCCCCGCGGTCGTCCGCGCCGCCGCCGGCGAGCCCGTCACGGTCGACCTGCCGGCGCTGCAGACGGCCGGGGCCGTCGCCGTGGTCTCCGCCGGTCCGGACGGGGCGCCGGTGGTGCGGCCGGGTGTGCCGGGCAGTCCGTGGCTGGTGGCGGTGCCGCCGGACGTCGAGGGGCTGCGCGCCCGGGACTCACAGCTGGCTGCGCGCTGGCGGGTGGCGGTGCGCACCGCCCTGGCCGGGGCATTGACCGGGGCACTGACCGGGGCACTGGCCGGGGCGGTGCGGGTCCGCTTCGCCCGCGAGGGCTGGTACGTCGTCGACGGCGCCGGGACCCCGGCCGCCCCCGAGGCCGGGAGGGCCGCACCGTGAAGCTCCAGAGCATCGAAATGCGCCGGATCGCCATGCCGCTGGTCGCGCCCTTCCGGACGTCGTTCGGCACCCAGACCAGCCGCGACGTGCTGCTGGTGCGGGCGCGCACCGACGTCGGCGAGGGGTGGGGCGAGTGCGCGGCGCTGGCCGACCCGCGGTACTCCGCCGAGTACGTCGACGGCGCCGCCGACGTGCTGCGCCGGTTCTTCGTCCCCGCGGTGGCCGCCGTCGCCGACCTGGACGCGTACGCCGTCGGCCGGGCGCTGGCACCGTTCGCAGGGCACTGGATGGCCAAGGCGGCCATCGAGACGGCGGTGCTGGACGCCGAGTTGCGGGCCGCCGGGCGGTCGTTCGGCTCCTTCCTCGGCGCGGCCACCGACCGGGTGCCCTGCGGGGTGTCGGTCGGGATCATGGACTCGATCCCCGAGCTGCTGGACGCCGTCGGCGGGTACCTCGACGCCGGCTACCTGCGGATCAAGCTGAAGATCGAGCCGGGGTGGGACGTGGAGCCGGTGCGGGCGGTCCGCGAGCGGTTCGGCGACGTCGCGCTGCAGGTCGACGCCAACACCGCCTACGCGGTCTCCGACGCCCGGCACCTGGCCCGGCTGGACCCCTTCGAGCTGTTGCTGATCGAGCAGCCGCTGCCCGAGGACGACGTGCTGGGGCACGCCCAGCTGGCCCGGACGGTGCGCACGCCGATCTGCCTCGACGAGTCGATCACCTCGGCCCGCTCCGCGGCCGCGGCGATCAGCCTGGGGGCCTGCTCGATCGTCAACGTGAAGCCGGCCCGGGTGGGGGGCTACCTGGAGGCCCGGCGGGTGCACGACGTCTGCGCCGCGCACGGCGTCCCGGTCTGGTGTGGCGGGATGCTGGAGACCGGGCTGGGCCGGGCGGCCAACGTGGCGCTGGCGGCACTGCCCAACTTCACCCTGCCCGGCGACACCTCGGCCTCGGACCGCTACTACGCCACCGACATCACCCCGCCGTTCCAGCTGCAGGACGGGCACCTCGCCGTGCCGACCGGCCCGGGGCTGGGGGTGGAGCCCGATGCCGTGCTGCTGGACGAGGTGACCACCGCGGTCGAACAGCTCGCCCTGCACTGACCCGGTCACCCTGGACGAATGGACGACCCCGACTCGTGCAGGAGGCCGGACACGGGAGCCGGCCCGCCCCCGGCGGGTGACC
>NZ_SJEW01000027.1 GCF_005930475.1 Modestobacter altitudinis | reverse complement strand
GTGCGGTGGCGGGCGGGATGAACCGGGGGCAGCACGGGAGGTCGCTGGCCGACCGCGCCGCCCGTTCCGGGGTGCCCGCCGCGCCCGCCCCACCGCCGGACCCACCACCGGTCCGCCGGGCGGCCGGGCAGGGCCACGGCCGGCACTGCTGGGTGCACGACCCGCCGGACGCGCCGGGCACCTGGCCGGGACTGCTGGTCGAGTGGCGGCACCGAGAGGACGGCTGGCACGGCCGGGTCGCCTACACCGTCGTCGGGGTCCACGGCCCGGTGCTGGTGGAGGCGTGGCTCCCGGCCGAGCAGCTGAAGCAGGGCTGACCGGGTCAGGCGCCGTTTGCGGGGGCACCACTGCGGGATACCGGGAGGGCATGACCAGCGCACACGACGAACCGACGCTCGACGACGTGATCGCCCCCGAGGAACCGGTGGTCCGGGACCGCACCGAGCACGCCAAGGACCCGCACCTGTCCGACGAGGTGCTCGAGCACCGCACCGAGCTCGAGCGGCAGGCCGTGCAGTCCGACGACGCCGACCCGGCCGGGGCCTACGAGCACGACGCGACCGAGGCCTGACGGGCCTCCGCCCCGGGGCGCCGCGGCTCAGCGGCGTCCCAGGGAGCGCGTCCGGCCGAGCACCAGGCTGAGCACCAGCGCACCGAGGGTCGCCCCACCGGCCAGCACGGCCACCCCGGACCACCCGGCGTCGGACCACGCCCGCCCGGCGAGCGTGCCGCCGACCGACGACCCGACGTAGTACGAGAACGAGTACAGCGACGCCGCCTGCCCCACCGCCCGGCCACCGAGCTGGGCGCGCGCCGCCACCCAGCCGCTCGCGACGCCGTGCGCGGCGAAGAAGCCGACGGTCAGCACGCACAGGCCGGCGATCACGCACCACAGCGGAGCGGGCAGGGTGAGCGCGATCCCGGCACCCATCAGCAGCACCGTGCCGGGCACGACCAGCCGCCGACCGGACCGGTCGGCCAGCCAGCCGGCGACCGGCGAGCTCACCGAGCCGAGCAGGTAGGCCAGGAACACCAGCCCGACCAGCGCCGGGGACAGCGAGTACGGCGCGGACTCCAGCCGGAAGGTGGCCGCGTTGTAGACCGCCACGAACCCGCCCATCAGCAGCGCCGCCACGCCGTACAGCGCCAGCAGCGCCGGGTCGGTGAACGCCTGACCCAGCTGCCGCAGCAACCGGCCCTCCCGCGGCACCCGGGTGAACCGGCGGGAGGGCGGCAGCAGCAGCCGGACGGCGACCGCGCAGCCCACCGCCAGGGCGGCCACCCCGGCCAGCGCCGTCCGCCAGCCGCCCAGCTCGGTGAGGAAGCCGCTGATCAACCGGCCGGAGAGCCCGCCGATCGCGGTGCCGCTGACGTACAGGCCGATCGCCCGGGAGCTCACCCCGGCGTGCAGCTCCTCGCGCAGGTAGGCCACCGCCACCGCCGGCAGCGCGGCCAGCGCGAAGCCCTGCAGGCCCCGCAGCACCAGCAGCACCCACCAGGACGGCGCCAGCGCGATGAGCACCGCCAGCACCGCGGCGGAGGCGAGGCCGGCCTGCAGGATGCCGGTCCGGCCGCGCCGGTCGGAGACGGGTCCGAGGACCAGCAGCCCGACGGCCAGCGCCCCGGTGCTGATCGAGATGGCCAGCGTCGAGGACGCCGGGGAGACCCCGAAGGAGCGGGTCAGCTCCGGCAGCAGCGCCTGCGGGGCGTAGAGCGTCGCGAACACCGCGATGCCGGCCAGGAAGACCGCGACCGCCGCCCGCCGGAACCCGGGCTCACCCACCCGGTGGCCCGCCCACTCCTCGGTCACACCTGAAGACTGCTCCTGTGAGCCGGCCCACCCCGGGCAGCGGTCAGGAGGCCTGCTCGGTGACCAGGTCCAGCGTGACCGACTCCAGCGCCGCGCGGGCCACCGCGGCGTCGTCGAAGGGCACCGGGGCGCCGTCGTCGGTCATCGTCGTCTCGTGGCCGCGGCCGACGACGAGCACGACGTCCCGCGGGCCGGCGGCCAGCACGGCCCCGCTGATCGCCTCCCGGCGGTCCAGCACGGTCCGCACGGTCGCCTCGCTGCCGACCAGCCCCACCCGCAGCTCCTCGACGATGGCCTCCGGCCGCTCCCCGTGGCTGCCCTCGTTGGTCAGCCACACCTCGTCGGCGGCGCGGGCCGAGACACCGAGCCCCTGGCGCTTGTACCGGTCCCGCCGCCCGCGCGCGCCCAGCACGAGGTGCACGCGGCCGGCCGGGCCGGTCAGCTCCCGCGCCGTCTGCAAGGCGGCGGCCAGCGCGCCGGGCGTGTGCGCGTAGTCGACCACCACCAGCGGGCCGTCCGGGCTGCGCAGCAGGGTGTTCCGGCCGGCGGGCGGTGCGGTGCGGGCGATCCCGGCGGCGACCGTGTCCGGGCGCAGGCCCAGCACACGGCCGGTGGCCCAGGCGGCGGCGAGGTTGCCCACGTGCACCCGGCCGACCAGCGGCGAGCCGATCCAGTGCCGGCCGTCGGGGTCCTCGACGACCACGCTGGTGCCCTCCGCGCCGGTGCGCCAGCCGACCACCCGGACGTCGGCGTCCGCGGTGGGGTCGGTGCTGACCCGGGTCACCGGGATGCGCGCCTGGTCGGCCAGCCGCCGGCCCCACGGCTCGTCGACGACCACGACGGCGCGGTCGGCCCGCTCGGGGCTGAACAGCCGCGCCTTGCTGGCCCAGTACTGCTCGATGGTGCCGTGGTGGTCGAGGTGGTCCTCCTCGAAGCCGGTGAAGACCGCCACCTGGACGTGCACGCCGTCCACCCGGCCGACGTCGAGCGCGATCGAGGACGCCTCCAGCACGGCGCTGGTCGCGCCCGCGTCGAGCATCCAGCGCAGCAGGCCGTGCAGCTCGGGCGCCTCCGGCGTGGTCAGCCGGGTGCTGCGCTGCTGGCCACCGACCCGCGCACCCAGGGTGGTGACCAGCCCAGCGCACTCGCCCGCGGCGGCCAGCACGCCGCGGACCAGCGTGCTCGTCGTCGTCTTGCCGTTGCTGCCGGTGACCCCGACCAGCCGCAGCTGGTCGGCCGGGTCGCCGGCGAGCAGGGCGCCGAGCCGGCCGAGCACGGCGCGCACCGAGGGCACCAGCAGCTGCGGCGCTCCCCCGCTCACCGGACGGTCGACGAGCAGCGCAGCGGCACCGGCGGCCAGCGCCTGCTCGGCGAAGCGGTGCCCGTCGCTCCCCTGCCCGCGCACGCAGCCGAACAGGCAGCCCGGCGTCACCGCCCGGGAGTCGGTGACGAGCCGGCGCAGCACCAGGCCGTCGACCGCCCCCGAGGAGGTCACCGGCCCGGCGGCCACCGTCCGCGCGCGCTGCTCGACGGCCTGCCAGGGGACCGGGGGGAACACCACCCAGGGAAGGCTAGAGGGGAACTCGCTGGTCGGCAGCGCGAGATCCGGACGCGCGCAACCGGATGGCCGCGGTGGTCGCTGCCGGCGACGGGCTGGTTGGCTGGGCGGGTGCCACGACTGGAGCCCGGGGACGTCGCCTGCTGGGTGCTCAAGAGCCGATCCGCGCCAGAGGTGATCGCACCCGGCTGGACACCGGGCAGCGACCACGCGCTCGACCGGTGCGTCCGCCGCTCCTACCGGCTGGAGCTGATGGCCCCGGGCCAGCCCTGCCTGCTCTGGGTCAGCGGCGTCCACCTGCCAGGGGTGCACGCGCTGGGCGAGGTGACCGCCGCCGTGGCCGAGGGCGACGACGGCCCGGTCGTCGGCGTCCGGCTGACCCGGCTCGCCGAACCGGTGGCCCGCGCCGAGCTGCTGGCCCACCCGGCGGCCCGGGACGCGGAGGTGCTGCGGATGCCGGCCGGCAGCAACCCCTCGTGGCTGTCCGCCGCCCAGTACGCCGCCGTCCTCGACCTCCTCGGCCCGGTCAGGAGCCCCGCGGCGCGTACATGATCAGCGCGACGCCGACCAGGCAGACCAGCGCGCCGCCGACGTCCCACCGGTCGGGCCGGAAGCCGTCGGCCACCGCCGCCCAGACCAGCGACCCGGCGATGAAGACCCCGCCGTAGGCGGCGAGCACCCGGCCGAACGCGGCGTCGGGCTGCGCGGTGGCCACCACGCCGTACAGGACCAGCGCCACGGCCCCGGCGCCCACCCACGCCCACCCGCGGTGCTCCCGGAGGCCCTGCCAGACCAGCCAGGCGCCGCCGATCTCCAGGACCGCGGCGAGCAGGAACAGGGCGATGGAACGGGCGGTCACCCGGGACACTCTGCCGCCTGCACAGCTGCGGCTGGGACGATGGCTCCCCGTGACAGACAGCCGGTACCGGTGGGGCGGACTCGCCTGGGTCCTGACGTGTCAGTTCTTCGTCGTGGAGGCGATCGCGGCCGCGCGGTACGGCGGCTACTCCTACTCGGCGGACGTGATCAGCGACCTGGGGACGGCGGACTCCGCCGCCCGGCTGCTCATGAACGGCTCGTTCGTGCTGCAGGGGGTGCTCATCGCCGCCGGCGTCCTGCTGCTGGGGCCCGGGCTCGCCGGCAGCGGTGGGCGGCTGGCCCGGGTGCTGCTCGTGCTCGCCGGCCTCGGTGTGCTGCTGGTGGGGCTGTTCCCCTCCGACGGCAACGCCACGGTGCACCAGATCGCCGCCGGCACCCACCTGCTCGCCGGTGCGGTCGGGCTGATCGCGGTGGCCTACGCGGTCCGGCCGCGGTCGGAGGGCCTGGGCACCACCCTCGCCGTCCTCGGCCTGGTCGGCGTCATCGGCACCATCTTCTTCGGCTCGGCGGTCTTCCTCGGTCTCGGCGAGGGCGGCATGGAACGGGTCGCCGCCTACGTCATCCCGGTCGGGCTGGTGCTGGCCGGAGCCGCGCTGTGGCGGCAGAAGGACGACTGGCTCGAGCTGACCAACGCCGACGGGACCCCCAGCCGCCGGCAGCTGCGGGAGGACGCCCGGGTCGAGCGCGCCCTGCGGGCGGCCGAGCGGGACGCCGCGCTGGAGGAGGCCGCCCGCCGCGCCGCCGGGCGGCCCGCGGCCCCGGCGCCCCCCGCCTCGTCGTCGACCGCCCCGGCCGACGACGAGGACGACTTCGACCCCGACGACCCCTGGGCCCCTCGCCGCCGCTGACCGCGTCCCGGGATCAGCCGACCTGATCGCGCGTGCTCCTGGCTCAGCGTGTCGAGTGAGCCAGGAGCACGCCCGGTGAGCCAGGACGCGCGGCAGCTCGCCTCAGCGGTGCCGCCGGACCCCGGCCGCGAGGAAGGCCGTGCAGCGCGACCGTCGCCGGTCGTCCGTCCCCGCAGCCTGGCCGGGCACCACCGGCCACGACGTCACCGGACGACCGGGTCAGGAGCAGCAGGCGTCGGCACCCTCGGGGGTGAGCGCGGCGATCGTGGCAAGCGCCCTCACCGGCCCGGCCAGCGCCTCGCAGCACAGCGCGTAGACGTTGCTGCGCCCCCTCGGCGTGATCGTGACCAGGCCCTGCTCGCGCAGCGGCGCGAGGTGGTGGCTGACGAGCGTCTGGCTCATGCCGGCGGCGTCGGTGAGCTCGCGGACCGTGCGCGGCCCCTCGGCCAGCAGCAGCACCAGGTGCAGCCGGTTGGGGTCGGCGAGGGCCTTCAGCTGGGGGGCGAGCAGGCGCGCGCGGTCCGCCGGCGAGGTGAGCTCGTCGACGTCGAGCAGGCGGACGTCCAGGGCCTGGGGCATGGTCGGATTGTGCCACACGGACGTTGCTGACAACAGCATCGGCTGTTAACGTCCCTCGGCATTGGTGGACAACGGTGCACGAGGACGGAGCACGGCATGAGCGCGTACCGCACGGAGTCCCTGCCGGTCGTGGTGATCGGTGCCGGGCCGGTCGGCCTGGCCGCTGCCGCGCACCTGCTCGAGCGCGGCCTGGAGCCGCTGGTGCTGGAGGCCGGCGACCAGCCGGGCGCCGCGGTGCGCTCCTGGGGCCACGTCCGGCTGTTCTCCCCGTGGGAGTACGACGTGGACGCCGCGGCGGCCCGGCTCCTGGAGGCGACCGGCTGGGAGCTCCCCGACCGGGACGCGCTGCCCACCGGCGCCGAGCTGGTCGACCGCTACCTGGCGCCGTTGGCCGCGACGGCACAGCTGTCCGGGCGGATCCGCACCGGGACGCGGGTGGTCGCGGTGTCCCGGGTCGGGGTGGACAAGACCCGCACGGTGGGCCGCGAGGGTCGCGCCTACCTGGTGCGCACCGTCGCCGACGGCCGGGTGCTCGACCTGACCGCCCGGGCGGTCGTCGACGCCTCCGGCACGTGGGGTCAGCCGAACCCGCTGGGTGCCGCCGGCCTGCCCGCGGTCGGCGAGGCCGAGGCAGCCCCGTGGCTGGTCGGACCTCTGCCCGACGTGCTCGGCGCCGACCGGGCCCGCTTCGCCGGCCGACACACACTGGTGGTCGGCATGGGCCACTCCGCGGCCAACACCCTGCTCGCGCTGGTCGAGCTGCAGCAGGACGAGCCGGGCACCCGGGTCAGCTGGGCCATCCGCGGCCGCTCCCCGGCGCGGCTCTACGGCGGCGGGGACGCCGACGGCCTGCCCGCCCGCGGGCTGCTCGGCTCCACGCTGAGGACCGCGGTGCAGGCCGGGCACGTCGAGCTGCACCGCGAGGTGACCCTCACCCGGTTGACCCCGACGGCAGGCGGGCAGCTGCAGGTGACCGGCACCGGCCGCGACGAGGCGCCGCTGAGGTTGACCGTCGACGCCCTGGCCGCCGCAACCGGGTTCCGTCCCGACCTGGACATGCTGCGCGAGGTCCGGCTGGACCTGGACCCCGGCGTGGAGGCCCCCGCGCGGCTGGCTCCGCTGATCGACCCGAACCTGCACTCCTGCGGCACCGTGCCCCCGCACGGGCACCGCGACCTCGCCCACCCCGACGAGGGCCTCTACCTGGTCGGCATGAAGTCCTACGGCCGTGCTCCGACGTTCCTGCTGGCCACCGGCTATGAGCAGGTCCGCTCGATCGCCGCCGCGCTGGCCGGGGACGTCGAGGCGGCGGGCTCCGTCCAGCTGCAGCTGCCCTCGACCGGGGTCTGCAGCACCGACCTGGGTGCCCGGGAGGCGGCCGAGAGCACCGGCGTCGGGTTCGCCACCGGCAGCGAGCACGGGTACTCGGCCGAGGGACCGGAACTGGAGCCAGAGCCGGCCGCCTGCTGCGGCCCGGCCCCGCAGCCGGTGAGCATCGGGGCCCCGGCCGCGGGGCGGTGAGCGACCGGCCCGACACCACCGGCGTGGAGGTCGCCCGGCAGCCACCCCGGCGGGTGCTGGCGGCGCTGTGCCTCACCGAGGTGGTCAGCTGGGGCGTCCTGTACTACGCCTTCCCGGTCGCGCTGTCCTCGATCACCGCCGACACCGGCTGGTCGGCCTCGGCGGCCACCGCGGCGTTCTCCGCGGGGCTGGTGGTCTCCGCGCTGGCCGGCATCCCGGTCGGGCGGTGGCTGGACCGCGCGGGGCCGCGGCGGGTGATGACCGCCGGCTCCCTGCTGGCTGCACCGGCCGCGGCGGGGGTCGGGCTGGCGCCGAGCTTCGCGTGGTTCGTCACCGCCTGGCTGATCGCCGGGGTCGCGATGGCCGCGGTCTTCTACCAGGCCGCGTTCGCCGCGCTCACCCGCTGGTACGGCCCGGCCCGGGTGCGGGCGCTGACCACGTTGACCCTGGCCGCCGGCCTGTCCAGCACGGTCTTCGCGCCGCTGACCAGCCTGCTGCTCGAGCAGCTGAGCTGGCGGGCCACGTACCTGGTGCTGGCCGTCGTCCTGGCCGTGGTGACGGTGCCGCTGCACGCCTTCCTGCTCACGCCGCCGTGGACCCCGGCCCCGGAGGACCGGCACCGGGACGGCGCCCCGTCGTCGGTGCGGTCCGTCGTGCGCAGCCGCGCCTTCCTGCTGCTCTCCGGCTCGCTGACCGTCACCGCCTTCGGCCTCTACGCGGCGAGCCTGACGCTGATCCCGCTGCTCACCGGGCGGGGCATGTCCGCGTCGCTGGCCGCCACCACGCTGGGGCTGCTGGGCGCCGGGCAGCTGCTCGGCCGGGTGGGCTACGCGCCGCTGACCGCCCGCACCACCCCCACCACCCGGACGGTCACCGTCCTGGCCGCCTCGGCGGTGGCGATCGGGCTGCTGGCCGCGGTCCCCGGTCCGAGCGGGCTGCTGGTGGTGCTCGCGGTGCTCACCGGTGCGGCCCGCGGCGCCGGCACCCTGCTGCAGGCGACCGCCGTCGCCGACCGGTGGGGCACCGCCCGGTACGGGGCGCTGTCGGGCTGGTTCAGCGCGCCGATCACCGGCGCGGCCGCCCTCGCCCCGTGGGCGGGGACGGCGCTGGCGGAGTCCCTCGGCAGCTATCCCGCGATGTTCGCCGGGCTGACCGTGGTCGTGGCTGCGGCAGCCGGCGCCGCCGCGTTCAGCGCCCGGCCCTAGCCGGACAGCTCTCCCTCCCGATCGCGTGCCACGTCGGGCTGCACACCCAGTTCGGCGGCCAGGGACCGCACCCGGGCGGCGATGTCGTCGCGGACCAGCCGCATCCGCTCCATGCCCTCGATGCCGCGTGCCGAGGGCTCGTCGGTGTCCCAGGTCTCGAAGCGCGTGCCCTCGACCGGTTCGACCTGCGCCTCGAGGCCGAGGGTCACCACGACGTCGACGCCGCGCACCAGCTCGGGGCTGATCGGCCTGGGGCGCGCACCGGAGATGTCGATGCCGAGCTCGGCGAGGGACCGGGCGGACTGCTCGTTGACCGCGTCACCGGGTGCGGTGCCGGCGGAGTGGACGTCGATGGCGTCCCCGGCCAGGTCCTCCATCAGGCCGGCGGCCATCTGGGACTTGCCGGCGTTGTGCACGCAGACGAACAGGACGCTGGGCCTGCCCGTCACAAGGCATTGCTGACGCCGGGCACCTGCAGCTCGGCGAGCAGGCCGCGGATGCGGCCCTCGATCTCGTCGCGGATGGGGCGGACGGACTCCACGCCCTTGCCCGCCGGGTCCTCCAGCGCCCAGTCCAGGTACCGCTTCCCGGGGAAGACCGGGCAGGCGTCGCCGCAGCCCATGGTGATGACGACGTCGGAGGCCTCGACGGCGTCGGTGGTGAGCACCTTGGGGCGCTGGTCGGAGATGTCGATGCCGACCTCGGCCATCGCCGCCACGGCAGAGGGGTTGACCTGGTCCCCGGGGACCGAGCCGGCGGAGCGCACCTCGACGGCGTCGCCGGCCAGGTGCCGGAGCCAGCCGGCGGCCATCTGGGAGCGGCCGGCGTTGTGCACGCAGACGAACAGGACGCTGGGGCGGTCACTCACGGGGTCTCCTTGCTCACGGCGTCGGTTCGGCTGAGAACCGACGGCAGGGCGTCGATGCTGGGCGGTCGGTGTTCACGGCTCCAGGCCTGGGCGGCGATCTGGACTGCGTCCCAGGGTGAACCCAGCGGCGGGGTGTAGGCCAGGTCCAGGTCGGCCATGCCCTCCACGGTCATGGCATGGAACAGCGCCGTGGCGAAGACATCGGCCCGCTTGGCGATCTCGCTGCCCAGCCGGCCGACCAGTTGCGCGCCGAGCAGCCGACCGGTGTCGCGTGACCTCAGCGGTCGGGTCGAGCTCGCGGGCGCGCAGGCCGGCGGAGATGCCGGCGTCGCTGCCGCCGACGACGACCAGCCGGCGGCTCATGCGCCGAGCTCGGAGAGGAGCCCCCGGACGCGGGTCTCGATGTCGGTGGCGATCGCGTCGACCGCAGCCGGGTCCTGGCCGGCCGGGTCGGGAACGTCCCAGTCCAGGTAGCGCTTGCCGGGGTAGACCGGGCAGGCATCGCCGCAGCCCATGGTGATGACCACGTCGGCGGCCTGGACGACGTCGTCGGTGAGCGGCTTGGGAAAGGCGTCGGTCACCACCATCCCGCGGGCGGTCAGCACCTCGAGGACGACGGGGTCGATCTCGTCGGCGGGCATGGACCCGGCGGATCGGACGTGCACGCGCCCCTCCGAGAGGTGCTCCACCATGGCGGCGGCCAGCTGCGAGCGCCCGGCGTTCTGCACGCAGATGAACAGGACCTCGGGGGCTTCCTTGGCCAGCACTCCCTTGGCCTGCGCGAGGGCGGTGAGCCGCTCGGTCGCGAAGCGACAGGTGAGCACCGGCAGGTGGGCCTTGACCTTGGCGGTGCGGCCGAGTGCGGCGTAGGACTCGAACACCATCCGCTCGACGGTCTCGGGGCTCACCATCCCCGTGAAGCGGGCCGAGAGGTCCTCGACGTGGCGCCGCAGCACCAGGTTGGGATCCAGCAGTCCGGGGAAGCCGGCGGTCTGGTCGGTCTGGGTCATCGGGACGCTCCCTCGTCGATGCGGGCCGGGACGGTCGGGTCACCGGGGAACCAGCGCCGGGCGGCCCAGAGCGAGACGTAGACGAGCGCCACCAGGACCGGCACCTCGATCAGCGGGCCGACGACACCGGCCAGCGCCTGGCCGGAAGTGACGCCGAAGGTGCCGATCGCGACCGCGATGGCGAGCTCGAAGTTGTTGCCAGCGGCGGTGAAGGCCAGGGTCGCGGTCTTGGCGTAGCCCAGCCGCAGCCGCATGCCGAGCAGGAACGAGCCGCCGAACATCAGCGCGAAGTAGGCCAGCAGCGGCAGCGCGATCCGGACGACGTCCCAGGGCTGGGAGGTGATGGCGTCGCCCTGCAGCGCGAAGAGCATGACGATGGTGAACAGCAGCCCGTACAGCGCGACCGGCCCGATCCTCGGCAGGAAGCGGCTCTCGTACCAGGTGCGGCCCTTGGTGCGCTCCCCGATCGTCCGAGTCAGGAAGCCCGCGACCAGCGGGATGCCGAGGAACACCAGCACCGACAGCACGATGGCCCAGACGCTGAAGTCCGCCGACGTCGTCGACAGCCCCAGCCAGCCGGGCAGCACCTGCAGGTAGAACCAGCCGAGCGCGGCGAAGGCGACGATCTGGAACACCGAGTTGATCGCGACCAGGACCGCAGCGGCCTCCCGGTCACCGCAGGACAGGTCGTTCCAGATCAGCACCATGGCGATGCAGCGGGCCAGCCCCACGATGATCAGCCCGGTCCGGTACTCGGGCAGGTCGGGCAGCAGCGCCCACGCCAGGCCGAACATCAGCGCCGGGCCGATCAGCCAGTTCAGCACCAGCGAGGCGACCAGCAGCTTCCGGTCACCGGTCACCCGGTCGAGCTCGGAGTACCGCACCTTGGCCAGTACGGGGTACATCATCAGCAGCAGCCCGATCGCGATGGGCAGGCTCACGTCACCGACCTGCACCGCCTCGAGTGCGTCGTCCAGGCCGGGGATGAGCCGGCCGAGCAGCAGGCCGGCGGCCATCGCCACGATGATCCAGACCGGCAGGAAGCGGTCCAGCGTGGACAGCCGGGCGAGGACCGGGGTCGTCAGATCGGTACCGGACCGGGGGCTCTCGGCAACGGTGTCACTCATGCAGGGAGCACTCCTCCAGGTCATCGACATCGATCGATGTCTGCGGACGAGGATGCCTGGGGTATCGACAGTCGTCAATGTCCGGCTGATACTGGCCTGGTGGACAACAGGCGAACAGAGTTGCCGCTCCTGGAGCGGCCGAGCACCGCCTGCTCCCCTGCCGAGGTCACCAGGGCGATGGACGCCGAACGGGCCGGCGACCTCGCCCGCACGCTCAAGGCGCTGGCCGACCCCGCGCGGCTGCGGGTGCTGTCCCTGGTCGCCGGCAACGACGGGCGCGAGGTCTGCGTCTGCGACCTCACCGACCCGCTGGGACTGTCCCAGCCGACGGTCTCCCACCACCTGAAGGTGCTCGTCGACGCCGGGTTCCTGCAGCGGGACAAGCGAGGTGTCTGGGCGTACTACTCGCTCGTCCCCGGCGCACTGGCCCGCGTGACCGACGCGCTCCCCGGCGGGCGCTGAGTCACAGCACCCTGCCGCCGCGCACCACCACCCGTGGCGGGGCGTGGTGCGCCAGCAGGTCGACCGTGCGGGTCGCGTCGTGCACGAGCAGGTCGGCGGGGCCGCCGACGCGCAGCCCGTAGGACGGCAGCCCGAGCACCCGGGCGGCCGACGTCGTCACCAGGTCGACGAGCACCTCCTGCTGCCGCGCGGTGCGCATGTCGAGCAGGTGCGCGGCCAGGAAGGCGACCTCCAGCAGGCTGTGCCGGCCGAACGGGTAGTAGGCGTCCTCGATGTCGTCCTGCCCCAGCGCGACGTCGACACCCAGCGCGACCGCGCGCTCGACCGGCAGCGCCACCGGACCGGTGTGCGGGTCGCTGACCAGCCCCAGCCCGACCTCGCGGGCGAGTTCGAGCACCGCGGTCTGCCGCGCGGGGTCGTAGTGGCCCAGCGCGCGGGCGTGACAGGCCACGCCGCGGCCCTGCAGTCCGTGCCGCCGCAGGGCCTCGGCCAGCATCCGGGTCGTGTCCGAGGCCGGGTCGGAGGCGTCGTCGGTGAGCATGGCGACCCGCCGGCCCAGCCGGGCGGCGAGCGCGCACGCCCACTCGACGTGCGCCTCCTGATCGGCCACGGTCGCCTCGATCCACGGGATCCCGCCGACGACGTCGGCCCCGAGCGCGAGCGCCTCCTCCACCAGGTCGTCGGCACCCGGGTCGCGGAGCACGCCGTCCTGCGGGAAGGCGACCACCGAGACGTCCACCCGGCCGCGGAACTCCTCGCGTGCGGCGAGCACCGCCTGCACGCCCACCAGCCCGGCAGCGGTGTCGACGTCGGCGAAGGCCTGGACGTGCAGCACGCCGTGCCGTGCGCCGTCGGCGAGCGCCTGCCGGACGGCGGGCAGCAGCCGCTCGACGCTGTACTGCGCCTTGACCGCCCGGGCCAGGTCGATGCCGCGGGCGGAGTCGGCCATCCCGTCGCCGGTGTAGGCCTGCAGCGCCGCGTCACCGACCCACGGCAGCGTGCGCACCTTGTCCAGGTGCAGGTGCGCGTCCACGAACGGCTCGGTGACCAGCCCGCCGGCGGCGTCGACCACCGGGACCCCGGCCGTCCGGGGCAGCTCCCCGGCGGGGGCGAGCGCGGCCACCAGCCCGTCCGCGCACCGGACGTCGACGACGGTCCCGTCGCGCAGCCGCGCCTCGGTCACGATCAGGGACCCGGCACCGGCGGAGGTGGTCACCGGACAGTCGTAACAGGCGCAGATGTCGTCCCGGTGTCCTCAGACGGTGGAGCCGGCCTCCTGGGGCACCGCGACCGGCGCGGGCACCCGCCCGCGCCGGCGGGAGAGCGCGACACCGGCGAGGCAGACCACCCCGCCGACGACGGCGAGCGCCGGCGGCACCTCGTCGAGCAGCCACCAGCCGAGCAGCACGACGATCGGGGGCACCAGGTACGTCGTCGCGCCCAGCCGGCCGGCGTTCATCCGGGACAGCGCGTAGGCCCAGGTGCTGAAGGCCAGGGCCGTGGGGACGGCGCCGAGGTAGACCATCCCCCAGATCGAGGAGGCGGGCGACGATCCCAGGTCGTCGACCAGGGCACCGGCCCACGGCAGGCAGCACACCGCCCCCATCGCGCAGGCGGTGAAGGTCACCTGCAGCGGCGGGAGCCGGCGCAGCAGCGGCTTCTGCGCGACCACCCCACCGGCGTAGGTGACCGCGGCGACCACGCAGAGCACGACGCCGGCGAGGTCGGCCCCGGCGTCCCGGGTGGCGAAGCCGATGAGCAGGACCCCGCAGAACGCGACGCCGAGCCCCACGACCAGCCAGCGCGGGAAGCCCTCACCCAGCAGCAGCCCGGCGAAGACCGCGATGAGCACCGGACCGATGTTCACCAGCATCGCGGTGGTTCCGGCGTCGAGGTGCTGCTCGGCGGCGTTGAGCGCCAGGTTGTAGATGCCGAACCAGCCGACCCCGCAGACGGCCAGCAGCCGCCACTCCCCGGCGGTGGGCCGGGTCCAGCCCCGCGGGGCGAGCAGCGCGCCGAGCACGACCGTGCCGACGGCGAGCCTGCCCAACGCCAGTGCGCCGGGCGAGAGGTCCTCCCCCACCGCCCGGATGCCGATGAACGCCGACGCCCAGGCCAGCACGGTGACCGCGACGGCGAGCAGGGTCAGCGGGGCGCGGGTCGCGGTGGGCACGAGGAGGACCCTAGGGACACCCCCCGACGGGGACCGGCGGTTTCCGGCCGTGGCACTGCGGCTGGCCGTCCTGCCCCGGACATCGGCCGGATCGTTGCGGTCCCCCCGGGCTGTCGGTGCCGTGCGGCACCATGCCGGCATGCCGACGGAGTCCCGCCACCTGACCGTGTCCATCCAGCGACCGGCGGGCCAGGTGTACGCCTACGTCCGGGACCCTGCCCACCTGCCGGAGTGGGCGGCCGGCCTGGCCGCGGGGATCCGCCGGGAGCGCGGCGAGTGGGTGGCCGACTCCCCGATGGGCCGGGTCCTGGTGCGGTTCGTCCCGGTCAACGAGTACGGCGTCCTCGACCACGACGTCGTCGCGCCCGACGGGTCCGTGACGACCAACCCGGTACGGGTGCTCGCCGACGGCGGGACCAGTGAGGTGGTGTTCACGCTGCGGCGCCAGCCGGGCGTCAGCGACGACGCGTGGTCGGCCGACATCAGTGCCGTGACCGCCGACCTCGCCACCCTCAAGCGGGTGCTCGAGGCCGGCTGAGCGGGCTCAGCGCTGCTGGGCGGTGGGGCGGACGAGCACCTCGTTGACCGCCACGTGCGCCGGCTGGGTGACCAGGTAGAGCACCGCGCGGGCGATGTCCTCGGCCTGGAGGGGCACCATGTCGGTGTACATCCGCTGCGCGCCGGCCTTGGCGTCGGGCTGGGTGATGTGGTCGGTCAGCTCGGTGGCCACGGCGCCGGGCTCGACCAGGCCCACCCGCACGCCGCGCTGGGTGACCTCCTGGCGGAGCGACTCGCTGAACGCGTTGACCGCCCACTTGCTGGCGTTGTAGACCCCGGCGCCTGCGCGGGCCTGCCGGCCGGCGACGCTGGACATGTTCACGATGTCGCCCGACCCCTGCGCGACCATGCCGTCGATCGCCGCCGCGGTCATGTAGAGCACGCCCATGACGTTGGTCTGCAGCATCCGGCGCCAGTCCTCGGTGTCCGCGCCGACGATCGTGCCCAGCAGCATGACCCCGGCGTTGTTGACCAGGACGTCGAGCCCACCGAGCTCTGCCCGGGTGCGCGCCACCGCAGCCGTGCAGGCGTGCTCGTCGGTCACGTCGAGGTCCAGCTGCAGCACGTGCGCACCGCCGTCGCGGAGCTCGGCCGCCAGCGCGTCCAGCCGGTCCCGGCGCCGGGCCCCGATCGCCACGGCGGCACCGGCCCCGGCCAGCGCGACCGCCGTCGCCGCACCGATCCCCGACGACGCTCCGGTGACCAGGGCGACCTTCCCGGCAAGCGGTGAGCTGCTCTCGGTCATGGGTGCCTCTCCTCCGCCGCAGGGTGCGGCCGTCGTCCACTCTGCGGGACCGGCGCCGACCTGGCACACCGGCATCCAGAGCAGGTTGCTGAGAGCAACGAACCAGCCGCACACCGTGCCCGCCGAGCGGGGTCCACCCGGCTGTTCACCAGGTGTCCAGCACTGGCTCACATCCCGTTCGCAGCTCTCGCACAGCGTCGCCGGTGCGACCGGGCGCGGGGCCCGGCGCGGAGAGGACCTGATGTCGATCAACCGGATCGCCCGTCGGCGGGCCGTGCCCGCCGCCCTGGCTGCCGCACTCGTCGGCGCTGCCGTCGCGGTCGCACTGCCCACCACCGCCCTGGCCGGCGGAAACGACAACGGCCACGGCCACGGGCACCCGCGCAACGTCATCTTCGTCAACGGCGATGGCATGGGCGCCGCCCACCGGGAGGCCGCGCGGCTCGCCCTGGCCGGCTTCGAGGGCGACCTGGCGATGGACTCCCTGCCGGTGACCGGCCTGGAGACCACCGACCCGCGGGACCCGGACGACACGATCACCGACTCCGCCGCTGCGGCGACCGCGTGGGCGACCGGTGAGAAGACCTACAACGGGGCGATCAGCGTCGACGTGGACGGCAACCCGCTGGTCACCCTGGGCGCCGAGGCGGAGGCCGCAGGCAAGGCCACCGGCATCGTGACCACCGCCCAGGTCACCGACGCCTCCCCCGCCGCCTTCTTCGCCAACACCCCCGACCGCGGCCTGCAGGACCAGATCGCCGAGCAGTACCTCGAGGTCACCAAGCCCGAGGTCATCCTGGGTGGCGGCGAGGACTGGTGGCTGCCCGCCGGCAACGAGGGCGTCTACGCCCCGCGCACCGCGGCGGAGCAGGGCAGCGAGACCGACCCGGAGGTCAGCCGCAGCACCCGGGGCGACCTGGTCGCCGAGGCGCAGGGCCTGGGCTACGAGTACGTCACCGACGCCGCCTCGCTCGAGGCGGCCGAGGGCGACCAGCTGCTCGGCCTCTTCTCCAACGAGGAGATGTTCCAGCAGCGCCCGGAGGGCGAGGGCGACGAGTACGACCCGGTCGTGCCGCTGGCCGACATGACCTCGAAGGCGCTGGACACCCTCTCCGCGGACCGCGACGGCTTCTTCCTGCTGGTCGAGGAGGAGGCGGTGGACGAGATGTCCCACGCCAACAACGCCACCCGCATGCTGCAGGCCATGGCCGCGCTGGACGACGCGGTGCAGGTCGCCCGGGACTACGTCGCCGAGCACCCGGACACCCTGCTCATCGTCACCGGTGACCACGAGTGCGGCGGCCTGACCGTCGAGGACGTCGACGACGCCGACGAGAGCGGCCCCGGCGGGACGCTGGACGGCACCCCGGCCGTCGAGGACCAGATCTCCGGTGAGGACGGCCCGTTCGCGGTCGCCGACAGCGACGAGGAGTTCGTCCTGGACTGGACGACGTCCGGCCACACCGGCGTCCCGACCGTGGTCACCGCCGAGGGCGTCGGCAGCGACGCCCTGGTCGGCTACCACCCGAACACGCACCTGCACGACGTGG
This sequence comes from Modestobacter altitudinis, assembly GCF_005930475.1. Lineage (GTDB taxonomy): Bacteria > Actinomycetota > Actinomycetes > Mycobacteriales > Geodermatophilaceae > Modestobacter > Modestobacter altitudinis. The sequence continues at coordinate 41,063 of NZ_SJEW01000027.1, read as the reverse complement.
TGCACGAGGCGCTGTTCGGCCGCTGAGCACGGGGCCGCCCCGGGGACACCGGGGCGGCCCCTCCCGCGTTCAGCGGGACCAGGCCGCCGCCGTCGGTGGCGCGGGCGCCGGCGCCGGCGCTGCAGGGCCCGGCGTAGAAGTGCAGCAGCTCGACGTCCCGCACCCGGACGCCGTTGCGGTGAGGTCCCGGCCCACCCGGTCCAGGCCGGTGCGTCCCCGGCGGTCCGGCTCGTCGATCCCCGCGGTCCTGGCGTCCTCCTCCGGACACGGACCGGCCCGGCTCCCGGGGACGGGAGCCGGGCCGGCTGGGACGGACGATCAGCGCCGGTGGTCCTGCCGGTCGAGGTCGGAGGGGTCCGCCCCGCCCGCGTCCACCGTGTGCCGGCCGGAGGAGCCCAGAGCCGGCCCGGTGCCGCCCGCGAAGCCGTCCTCGGCGGCGAGCGCCGCCCGCATCTCGGCTGGCGCGACGGACCGTGCCAGGTGCCAGCCCGCCACCGCGACGATCGACCCGAGCGCGATGCCGCCGAGGGAGTACTCGTCGCTGAAGACCAGGTTGACGTTGCCGATCCCGATGATGATCCCGGCCGCCAGCGGCACCAGGTTGATCGGGTTGGCGAAGTCGACCCGGTTCTCCTTCCAGATCTTGGCGCCGAGCAGGCCGATCATCCCGTAGAGGACGACGGTGATCCCGCCGAGCACCCCACCGGGGATCGCGTTGACCAGCGCACCGAACTTCGGGCAGAGGCCGAGCAGCAGCGCCACGACCGCGGCGACGTAGTAGGCCGCGGTGGAGTAGACCCGGGTAGCGGCCATGACGCCGATGTTCTCCGCGTACGTGGTGGTCGGCGACCCACCCACCGAGGTCGCGATGACGGTGCCCAGACCGTCGGCGAAGATCGCCCGGCCCATCACCGGGTCGAGGTCGCGCTTGGTCATCGCCGCGACCGCCTTGACGTGACCGGCGTTCTCCGCGATCAACGCGATGACCGCCGGCAGCACCAGCAGGCTGAAGTTCACCGAGAAGTGCGGCGCGGTGAAGTCCGGCAGCCCGACCCAGTCCGCCGACCCGACGCCGGAGAGGTCCAGCCGGTCGTGCGTGGTCGCCTCGGTGGCGCCCCCGAGGACCGACGTGATCGGACCTGCCGTGGCGTCCAGCAGGGCGGAGAGCAGGTACCCGAAGACCAGGCCGAGCAGGATCGAGATGCGGGCCCAGAAGCCGCGCAGCAGCAGCGAGGCGAGGATGACGAAGACCATCGTCGCCAGCCCGACCCACTGGTCCTGCGGCCAGTAGGTGTTGGCGACGACCGGCGCCAGGTTGAACCCGATGATGAGCACGACGGCGCCGGTCACCGCCGGCGGCAGGACCTTGTTGACCAGCCGCGGCCCGGCGGCCTGGATGAGCAGGCCGACCAGCGCGAGCACGACGCCGGAGACGAGGATCGCCCCCACGACGTCGCCGGAGCTCCCGCCGTTGGCCCGGATCGCCAGCACGCCGCCGACGAAGGCGGCGCTGGTGCCCAGGTAGGAGGGCACCTGCCCCTTGACGACGAGCAGGAAGACGATGGTCGCGACACCGCTCATCATGATCGCGAGGTTTGGGTCCAGCCCCATGATCAGCGGGAAGACGAACGTCGCACCGAACATCGCGACGACGTGCTGGGCGCCGATCCCGATCGTGCGCGGCCAGGAGAGCCGTTCGTCCGGCGCCACCGACTCCCCTACCGGCGGGGTCTTGCCATCCCCGTACAGCTTCCAGCCCAACGCCATCAGGTCCTCCTCGAGCGGACGCTGAGCCAAGTAGCTCAGCGCTGAGGAATCGCACAGTGGCAGACCGGACGCGCCGACACCAGAGGCCTGGTGTCACGTTCCTGTTTCGTCCAGCGACGGGCTCCCGACCACGGCCTCGTCCCAGGGGCCCGCGGCGCGCGCAGCGTGGCGTGGGGAGGGACGAGGTCCTTCGTCAGACCAGGGACTCCAGGCCGTCGTCCAGCACCAGGGCCGCGATGCTCTCCACCGGTGGACGGTGCGGCTGGTCCAGCCCGCGCATGCGTGCCGCGTGCAGGGCGAGCAGCAGGTTCAGCCGTAGCGTGGGGTCGGTGGTGAAGGGCCCGAGCAGCCGCTCCAGCTTGCCGATCCGGTACCGCATCGTGTTGTAGTGGAAGTGCAGCCGGCGCGCGGACTCCGCGACGTTGAGGTTGGTCTCCAGCAGCACCCGCAGCGTGTCCCGCAGGTCGGTCGAGTCCGCGTCACCGGAGTCGGCCAACGGCCCGAGCACCTCGTCGACGTAGGAGCGCAGCTCGTTGCTGTCCGGGATCAGCGACAGCAGCCGGAACACCCCGAGCTGGTCAAAGTGGGTGACGGCGTGCCCGCCGTGGATCTCCTGGCCCACGACCAGCGCGCGCTGCGCCTGCTGGTAGGCCTCGGCCAGCGCGGACAGCGACTCCGCCGGGCGCCCGATGCCGGTGCCCAGCAACCGGCCGACCCGGCGCAGTCGCGCGTTGACCCGGGCGGTGACCGCGGCGACCAGGGCGGAGAGCTCCTCGGGGCTGCGCCCGTCCAGCGGCAGCACGGTGACGATCTCGGTCGCCAGCCCGGCCACCGCAGCGCCGGCCACCTCGGCGTCCACCGCGGCGCGCCAGCCGTCGGCGAGGCGGTCGAGCACGTCCAGGGCCCGGGTCGGGTCGGCGCTGGCATCGGCCACCGTCTCGGTGCCGCTCACCAGGACCACGACCGGTCCGTCCAGCCGCCAGCCGAAGGACCGGGTGTAGGCCAGGGTCCGCTCGGTGTGCCCGACGACGCCGCCGACCAGCCGGCGCACCAGGTCACCCTGGAAGCGCAGCTCGACCGAGTGCACGGCCTGCGAGCGGATCTCCGACAGCGCGGCGATGACAGCGGCCTGCTCGAGGACCGCCCCCGCACCCAGCAGCATCGGGCCGTGCCGGTTGACCGCGACCAGCCAGCCGTGCCGCTGCTCACCGGCCATGATCGGCGCGACGGCGTACTCGCCGGTACCGCCGGGCAGCTCGTGGTGCCCGGGGACGAGCAGGATGCCGTCAGCGGGCGACAGGTCGGCGTCGGCGAGCACGTCCGCCGGGGTGACCACGCTCTGGTCGGCCCGGTTGCCCGACAGCCGCCGGGACGGCGTCAGGTCGGCGAAGGCGTCGTCCGCCGCCGCGTCCAGCAGCCACAGCCAGTCACGGATCTCCGTGACCTCCTCCGGCGGTCCGGCGCTGAACGCGACCTCGCGGTCCGGCCCGAGCCCCAGCACCGCGGCGCCGGCGAGGATGGTGGACGCCTGGGCGGTCACCTCGGCCAGCCCCCCACCGGACAGCGCGACGTCGATGAACTGGTTGTGCATCCGGTTGGCGAGCGAGAGCGCCTGGGTCTGCTTGTCGATGATCGCGCCGAGCACCTCGGCCACGACCTCGTCGAGCCGGGTGCTGCTGGGCAGCGCGAGCACCGGGAAACCGCGGCGGTCGGCCTCGGCGAGGACCTCGGCCGGCATCTCCCCCGCCACGCTGGCCGCACCGACCTCCGAGCGGTAGGCCAGCGCGCCGTTGCCGCCGCGGTGCAACCGCTCGATGAGCGCCCGGCTCTGCGCCGGGTCCGCCTGCGGCAACCGGCCGGCCAGCACGACCAGCACGTCCGGGCCGGCCCCGGCCAGCGGCTGCGCCGGGTCGTCGACGGCGACGTGCCGCACGATCCGCCGGGTGCCCGTGGCGCCGCCGACGACGATCGAGCCCTCGAGGCCGGGGAGCTCCAGCAGCTGGTCGACGGTCAGCCCCATGCTGTCCTGCAGGGTGCTCCGGTCCGCCGGGGCGACCTGCGACAGCACCGGTTCCGCGGACGCTGACACGGTACTGAAAGTAGCTGCTCGATCGCTCTGAGCGGCGTAGATCACGGATGCCTCACGTTCAGTCACTGTACGTACCCCCAAAACACCGCGCACGAGACATCTGCGCGAGATTCTGTCAGACGTCTCTGGACGGCAGTAGCCGAGCTTGGCGAGAATCGCCATACAGGCATCGGGGACGCGCCACCTAGGTTCGTTGCCCGGGACCTGTGCCGGCTCGGATGGTAGGCCGCCTGTGTTCCCGCGGGTCGGTCGACCACCGTCCGGCGGAGAGGACCGGGACGGGGTCAGCCCGAGAAGGGCTCCGTCGACCGCACGGGTGGAGGGCACATGCGCACCTACGAGAGCACCGGCGGACAGACGGCCGCGGGTACCCAGCAGACCACGACCCACGGCACTCCGCACTCCGGGCGGGCGTCGCGGGCGGGTGTACCCACGATCCACCTGCCACACACGACGGAGCGGCACGGATCGGGCCCCGGCCGGGCTTCCGTGCCCGCCCAGGCCAGCACCGGCATCGCCGAACTGCTCCGTGGCCCCGTCCGGTCGGCCCGGGTGCTGCTCAGCGTCCCGGCCGCGGTGTACCTCACGGTGCAGACGCCCGCAGGTCCCGACGTCGTCGGCGTGCTGACCTCCGACGCGGCCCGGCTGCCGCTGGGCTGCGTGCTGTTCCGGCCCTCGAACGGGCGGCCACTGGTGTCGGTGCCCAGTGGCGCACCCGCGCAGGTGGGCGGTGGCCGGCTGGTCGTCGGCGACCTGACGGTGAGCGCCGCGTCCTGGTGGGACCCCCGGCCCAAGCTGCCCACCGCGCAGCCGGCGCTGCTGCCCGAGGGCGTGCGCCAGTTGCGCGCGGCGCTCTACGGCGAGGGCGTGCCGCACAGCGCGTTCGTGCTGCCCGGCTTGCCCAGCGGCCCCAGCGGCCCGCTCGCAGCGCTGCGGGGCGCGGTTCGCCGCGCCGACCTCGACGCCGCGCTGCGCACCGCCACCCGGCTCGTCGGGCTCGGCCCCGGGCTGACCCCGGCCGGCGACGACGTGCTGGCCGGGACCACCGCCGGCCTGGTGCTGCTCGGCCATCCGGCGGCCGAGCGCTTCGGCGCCGGGGTGACCGCGCTGGCCGCCGGCCGGACCACCGAGCTCTCCCGGGCACTGCTGCGGCACGCCGCGGCCGGTCGGGTCAGTGGCGAGTTCGCCGCGGTGCTCCGCGGACTGGTCGGCGACGGGGCGCTCGCCCCGGCGATCCGGGCGCTGCTGGCGACCGGTTCGACCAGCGGCCGGGCTCTCGGGCTGGGGCTGTGCACCGCCATCGACCTGGTGGACCGCACCACCCGCCCGCGCTGACCGCAGCGGCCCGGGTCAGCCGCCCGGGCCGGGGAGCAGCGGGCCCAGGGAGGCCCACTGCGCCAGCTGGCAGCCGTTGGTGCGGGCGAGCAGCAGGTCGACGTCGTCCCCGGCCCACCGGCCGGTGACGTGCGCGGTCTGCGGCCCGCCGTACTGCTGGCTGCACACCTGGTCGCCGGGGATGGCCGCGAAGGGGTCGGCCAGGCCCTGCAGGTGGGCACAGGTCCCGGCCGGGTCCGGCAGGTCGCCGGTCACCGGCTCGGCGCAGCTCAGCGTGTAGCGCTCGGGCTGCGCACCCTCCCCGCGGTCCAGGACGACGACCAGCTCCCCGGTCGCCGGCGCGGTGGACGACGGAGCCGACGACGGCCCCGCGGCGGTGCCGCCGTCCGACCCGCAGGCGGAGAGCAGCACGGTCAGCGCGCCGAGGACCACGGCCGCCGGGATGCCCGGTGACGTGCGGGAACGGTGCTCCAGGGCCCCGCCGGCCCCCGTGCAGGGTCCCGCCGCGAGCCTGCGAGTGGCGGGGGGCACGGCGGCCCCCGTGCAGGGTCCCGCCGCGAGCCTGCGAGTGGCGGGGGGCACGGGGGTCCTTTCAGATGCGGGAGGCGGCGATGCTGGTGACCAGGATCGCCCGCGCGCCGAGCTCCCACAGCTCGTCCATCACCCGGTTGGTGTCGTCCTTGAGCACCATGGCGCGCACGGCGGACCAGTTCTCGGTCTGCAGCGGGCTGACCGTCGGCCCCTCGAGACCGGGGGTGATGGCGGTGGCCTGGGCCAGGATCTCGTCCGGGCAGTCGTAGTCGAGCATCACGTAGCGCCGGGCGACCAGGACGCCCTGCAGCCGGCGGCGCAGCTGGGCGACGGCGGGGACGTCCTCGGCACCAGCCCGGCGGACCAGCACCGCCTCGCTGGCCAGCACCGGGTCGCCGATGATCCGCAGGCCGGCGGCGCGCAGCGTCGTCCCGGTCTCCACGACGTCGCAGACCGCGTCGGCGACACCGAGCCGGCAGGCGGTCTCCACCGCGCCGTCCAGCTTGACCACCGAGGCCTTCATGCCCGTCTCGTCCAGGAAGCGCTGCAGCAGCCCCGGGTAGGCGGTGGCGATCCGCCTGCCCTCGAGCTTGGCGACCTCGTCGACCGGGGAGTCGGCCGGGCTGGCGAAGCGGAAGGACGAGCGGCCGAAGCCCAGCGGCATGACCTCGGCGGCGACCGTGCCCTCGCCGTCGGTCCGCGTGGTCTCCAGCAGCATGTCGCGCCCGGTGATCCCGACGTCCAGGGTGCCGGCGGCGACGTAGACGGCGATGTCCCGCGGCCGGAGGTAGAAGAACTCGGTGTCGTTCTCCGGGTCGTACACCGCCAGCTCGCTGGTGGTGCGGCGCTGCCGGTACCCGCTCTCGGCGAGCATCGCCGCCGCGGGTTCGCTCAGGACGCCCTTGTTCGGGACGGCGACGCGCAGCACGAGGGAGCTCCTAGCGGGGGTTGCGGGCGGTAATCACAGGTGAGCGTAGACGTCGTCCAGCGACAGCCCACGCGTCAGCATCAGCACCTGGACCCGGTAGAGGAGCTGGCTGATCTCCTCCGCCGTCCGGCCGGCGTCCTCGAACTCGGCGGCCATCCAGGACTCGGCGGCCTCCTCGACGACCTTCTTGCCGGCGGCGTGCACGCCGTCCCGCACGGCGGTGACCGTGCCCGAGGTGGGGTCGCCGGCCGCCACCTTGCCGCTCAGCTCGGTGAAGAGCTCGTCGAAGGACTTCACGCCTGCGCCACGCCGAAGCCGGTGCTCTGCCGGGGGGTGCGCAGGTCGCGCAGGACCAGCGCGGTCTGCAGCGCGGCGGCGGTCGCCTCCCAGCCCTTGTCCTCGGCCGAGTCGTCCATGCCGGCCCGGTCGCGGGCCTGCTGCTCTCCCTCGGTGGTGAGCACGCCGTTGCCCACCGGCTTGCCCGAGTCCAGCGCGACGCGGGTCAGCCCGGCGGTGAAGGAGTCGCAGACGTACTCGAAGTGCGGGGTCCCGCCGCGCACCACGACGCCGAGGGCGACGACGGCGTCGTGGGTGGCGGCCAGCGCCTGGGCGACCACGGGCAGCTCGAGGGCGCCGGGCACCCGGACGACGGTCGGCGTGGGAACGCCCGAGGCCTCGGCGCAGGCCACGGCCCGGCGCAGCAGCGACTCGGTGATCTCCGCGTGCCAGGTGGTGGCCACGATGCCCAGGGTCAGGCCCGCGCCGTCGACCGGCTGCTGGGCGGGCGCTCCGGAGCCGCTCATGCGGGCTGCTCGTTCTGGCGCATCGGGACGTCGCTCCCCTCGGCGGCCGCGGGGCCGTCCGGTTCGATGATCTCCAACAGGTGTCCCATCCGGTCCCGCTTGGTGCGCAGGTAGCCGACGTTGTCCGCCGTCACGTGCGTGGGCAGCGAGACCCGGCCGGTGATCTTGAGACCGTAGCCCTCCAGCCCGGCACGCTTGGCCGGGTTGTTGGTCAGCAGCCGCATGGTGTGCACGCCGAGGTCGACCAGGATCTGCGCGCCGGTGCCGTAGTCGCGGGCGTCGGCGGGCAGGCCGAGGTCGAGGTTGGCGTCGACGGTGTCCACGCCGGTGTCCTGCAGCTGGTAGGCCTGCAGCTTGTGGAGCAGGCCGATCCCCCGGCCCTCGTGCCCGCGGATGTAGAGGACGACGCCGCGGCCCTCGTGCGCGACGGCGGCCAGCGCGGCGTCCAGCTGGGGGCCGCAGTCGCAGCGCAGCGAGCCGAACACGTCCCCGGTCAGGCACTCGGAGTGCACCCGGACCAGGACGTCGGCACCGTCGGCGATGTCGCCGTACACGAAGGCGACGTGCTCGCGCTCGTCGTAGGAGCTGCGGTAGCCCACGGCGGTGAACTCCCCCGCCCGCAGCGGCACCCGGGCCTCGGCCACCCGCTCGACCAGCTTGTCGAAGCGCTTGCGGTAGGCGATCAGGTCGGCGATCGACACCATCACCAGGTCGTGCTCGTCGGCGAAGACGCGCAGTTCCTCGCCCCGCGCCATGCCGATCGGGTCCTTCTCGCTGACGATCTCGCACAGCGTCCCGGAGGGACGCAGGCCGGCCAGGACGGCGAGGTCGACGGCGGCCTCGGTGTGACCCGGGCGGCGGAGCACCCCGCCGTCCTTGGCGCGCAGCGGCACGATGTGGCCGGGGCGGGCCAGGTCGGCGGCGTCGGTCTCGGCCGAGGCGAGAGTGCGGATGGTGAGTGCCCGGTCCGACGCCGAGATGCCGGTGGTCACGCCCTCCCGGGCGTCCACGGTCACGGTGTAGGCGGTGCCGCGGCGGTCCTGGTTCACCCGGAACATCGGTGGCAGGTCCAGCCGGTCGGCGTCCTCCTCGGTGACGGCGACGCAGATGTAGCCCGAGGTGTAGCGGACCATGAAGGCCACCAGCTCGGGGGTGGCGAGCTCGGAGGCGAAGATCAGGTCGCCCTCGTTCTCACGGTCCTCGTCGTCGATGACCACGACGGGGCGGCCGCTCTTGATCGCCGCGATGGCGCTCTCCACGGAGTCCAGGAGGAACCCGCTCTGCACCTCGGTCACCGGCGTGCTCCCAACAGTCGCTCGACGTACTTCGCGATCACGTCCACCTCCAGGTTGACGGTGTCACCGGGAGCGCGCTCGCCCAGGGTGGTCTCACGCAGCGTGGTGGGGATCAGGCTGACCTCGAACCACGGCTCCGGGTCTGGGTCCGTCGGCCCGTCCCCGCCCAGACCGCTCACCGTCAGTGAGACGCCGTCGACGGTGATCGAGCCCTTCTCCACCACGTAGCGGGCCAGGTCGGCCGGGACGGCGATCCGCACGACCTCCCAGTCGTCGCCGGGCGTGCGGGACACCACGGTGCCCACCCCGTCGACGTGGCCCTGCACGATGTGGCCGCCCAGCCGGGTCTGCGGGGTGACGGCGCGCTCGAGGTTGACCGGGTCACCGGCCTGCACGGCGCCCAGGCTGCTGCGCCGCAGCGTCTCGGCCATGACGTCGGTGCTCCAGACGCTCGCCCCGTCGGTGGCGCCCGGATCGGGCTGCACACCGGTGACGGTGAGGCAGACGCCGTTGACCGCGATCGAGTCGCCCAGCGCGACCCCCTCCAGCGCCTTGCGAGCCCGGATGCGCAGCACGGCGCTGTCCGCGCCGTCCTCGCGCACGACCAGGCTGCCGACCTCTTCCACGATCCCGGTGAACACCTCAGCTCCCTCCGCCGGTCGTCCCTGGTCCCCCAGTGTGCCGGGTGGACCGCAACCGGATCTGCACGTCCCCGCCCAGGCGGGTGACATCGGTGACGTGCAGGTGCAGCGCGGAGCTGATCGTGCTGATTCCCAGGTCCCCCACCAGCGAGGCGCCGGCGCCCAGCAGCTGCGGTGCGACGTGCACCACGGCCTCGTCGACCAGGCCCGCGGCGAGAAAGGCGGCGGCCAGCGTGGGACCGCCCTCGAGCAGCACCCGGCGGACGTCGCGGTCGTGGAGCTCGGCGAGCAGGGCGGCGGGGTCCGGCGCGCGGCTGACCAGGGTCGGGGCGGCGTCGTCGTGCACCCGGGCGGTGGCCGGCACCCGGCCGCGGCGGTCGAGGACCACCCGCAGTGGCTGGCGCTCGACGTTGCGGCCGTCGGCGTCGCGGACGGTGAGCTGCGGGTCGTCGGCCAGCGCCGTCCCGGAGCCGACCAGCACGGCGTCGCAGCCGGACCGCAGCCGGTGCACCTCGGCCCGGGCCTCGGGTCCGGTGATCCACCGGCTGGAGCCGTCGGCCGCGGCGACCCGGCCGTCGAGGGTGCTGGCCACCTTCCACACCACGTGCGGCCGGTGCTCGGTGACGCCGGTGAGCCAGGCGGCGAGCGCACCGACCTCCGCCTCGGCCTGCTCGACGCCGAGCTCGACGTCGATGCCGGCCGCGCGCAGCCGGGTGGCCCCGCCACCGGCGAGCCGGGTCGGCTCGGGGACGGCGACGACCACCCGGGCGACCCCGGCGGCGACCAGGGCGTCGGCGCAGGGCCCGGTGCGGCCGGTGTGCGCGCAGGGCTCGAGGGTGACCACGGCGGTGCCGCCGCGGGCGCGCTCGCCGGCCTGCGCCAGTGCCTGCACCTCCGCGTGCGGTCCACCCGGGGGCGACGTGGCACCCTCCCCCACCACGGTGCCGGCGGCGTCGAGCAGCACCGCACCGACCGGCGGGTTGGGGCTCGTGGTGCCCAGCACCCGGAGCCCGAGCTCGCGGGCCCGGGCCATCGCCGCCTGCTCGGCGGGGGTCACCGGGCGGCCAGTGCCCGCAGTCCGGCGATCGCCGCGGCCGGGTCCTCGGCGCCGTAGACGGCCGACCCCGCCACGAAGACGTCGGCCCCGGCCTCGGCGGCCTCGGCGATCGTGTCGGCGTTGATGCCGCCGTCGACCTCGAGGAAGAGCCGCAGGTGACCGGTCTGCACCAGCCGGCGGGCCTCCCGGACCTTCGGGAGCACCTCGGGCCGGAAGGACTGGCCACCGAAGCCGGGTTCGACGGTCATCACCAGCAGGGTGTCGAACTCCGGCAGCACGTCGAGGTAGGTCTCCAGCGGGGTGCCCGGCTTGAGCGCCAGCCCGGCGAGGGCCCCGGCGGCCCTGAGGTCGCGCGCCACGGCGCGCGGGTCCGTGCACGCCTCGGCGTGCACCGTGACGTTGCGCGCGCCGGCCTCGGCGTAGCCCGGGGCCCAGCGCTCGGGGTCGGTGATCATCAGGTGGCAGTCCAGCGGCACCGGGCTGACCCGCTGGATCGCCTGCACGACCGGCAGGCCCAGGGTCAGGTTGGGCACGAAGTGGGCGTCCATGACGTCGACGTGCACCCAGTCGGCGGCGGCGATCCGCTGGACCTCGTCGGCGAGCCGGGCGAAGTCCGCGGACAGCAGGCTGGGCGCGATCATGGGTTCCCGGGGCACGGGGAGATCGTAGGTGGCCCGTGCCCGCCACCCCGTCGAGCGCGTCAGCCCGCGCGGACGACGGCCCGCTCGCGCGCGGCCGCCCACAGCAGCCGGCTGATCTGCTCCTCGTGGGGGTCGGTGACCTGGTCCCCGTTGAGGTGCCGCCGCCGGTGGGACAGCGACGCCGTCACCCCGATCCACGGGGTGTGCAGCTCGGCCGGGTACCAGGCCACCTGGCTGCCGAAGACCCCGTGCAACCGGCGCCGCTGCGCGGACCGGGCGATGACGACGGTCGGCGCCCCCGCCGGCCGCTGGCGCAGCAGCCAGCGCAGGGCGGCCAGGCCCTCGGCGTGGTGGACGTAGACGTCGCAGATCGAGATGACCGCGGGCTGGTCGTCCAGCGCCCGCACCGCGAGGCCGACCAGGTCGCTCAGCGCCCCGGCGTCCCCGCGCAGGTCGCCGTGGGCGGCCACCACCACGACACCGTCGCGGTGGCGCACCTCCACGGTGAACCCGTCCGCCATCGCCACCCCCGGTCCGCGGCCCGCGCCGACTGCTGGGCGGGCTCGTTGCATCGGCGGGCGGGGGTCCCGGCAAACCTGCCTGCGGGGACCCGGGCGGGAGGCGTGACTCGGCGCGCGCGCTCGACTGCGCTGCGTCCGCGCGCGGGACCGGACGTGGTCGCCGGCGACCCGCAGGCGGTGGAAGTCCTGGCTCAGGCCCTCCGGCGCAGCAGGGCCATGAACATCGCGTCGGTGCCGTGCCGGTGCGGCCAGAGCTGCGCAGAAGCCCCGCGCGCCAGCCCGGGCACCTCGGGGAACAGCGGCGCCACGGGCAGCACCTCGACGTCGTCGCGCGCCGCGGCCGCCGCCACGACGTCCACGGTCTCGGCGTCGTGCGGCGAGCAGGTCACGTAGGCCACCACTCCCCCGGGCCGCACCGAGGCCAGCGCGCTGTCCAGCAACCGGCGCTGCAGGTCGGCCAGCGGCGCGACGTCGGCCGCGGTGCGCCGCCAGCGCACCTCGGGCCGGCGGCGCAAGGCACCGAGCCCGGTGCAGGGCGCGTCGAGCAGCACCCGGTCGAAGGAGCCCGCGGGCCAGCTCGGCTCGGTGCCGTCGGCGACCAGCACCTCGACGTCGTCCTCCCCGGTGAGGGAGTTGCGCACGAGCTCGGCACGGTGCTCGCTGCGGTCGGCGGCGGTGAGCCGCACCCCCGCCGGGCGGACGGCGGCCAGCAGCCCGGCCTTGCCGCCGGGGCCGGCGCACATGTCGAGCCAGGCGGCGTCCGGCCCCTCCAGCGGCGCGCGGACCAGCGCGAGCGCGGCGAGCTGGCTGCCCTCGTCCTGCACCGCCGCGGTCCCGGACCGGACGGCGGCCAGCTTGCCGGGGTCACCGCTGGGCAGCCGCACCGCGTAGGGCGACCACGGACCGGGCTCCCCGCCCGAGGCGGTGGCCAGCTCGTCGCGGTCGACGTGCCGGGCGACCAGGTGGACCTCGGGTGCGGCGTCGTCGGCGAGCAGCGCTGCCTCGACCTCGGCTGGGTCGTCCAGCGCCTCCCGCCAGGCCTCGACGATCCAGCGCGGGTGGTCGGTGCTCAGCGACAGCCGTGCGTCCTCGTCGGCCGGGGCGAGCCGCTCCAGCCAGGCGGCCCGGTCGCCGCCCGCGGCCACCTTCCGCAGCACCGCGTTCACCAGGCCCGAGGCACCGGTGCCGACGATCGCCCGGGTGAGCGCCACCGTGGTGTCGACCGCAGCGTGCGCCGGGACCCGCAGGTCGATGAGCTGGTAGGCGCCCAGCCGCAGCAGGTCCAGCACCTTGGGGTCCAGCTCGGCCAGCGGCCGGGAGACCAGGGTGGTGAGCACGGCGTCCAGGGTGCCGGTGGCCCGCAGCGCGCCGTAGGCGAGCTGGGTGGCGAAGGCGGCGTCGCGCGGCTCCAGCCGGCGCTCGCGCAGCAGCTGGGGCAGCAGCAGGTTGGCGTAGGCGTCCCGGCTGGAGACGCCGTCGAGCACGTCGTAGGCGGTGAGCCGGGCACCGTCCAGGACCGGCCGGTGCCGCCGGGACTGCGGCCGCTGGTTGCCGGTGCCGGGGTCGTTGCGCCGCTTGGAACCGGCGCGCCGGGCCGGGCCGGTCATGCGACCACCTGCTCGCCCAGTCGCTCGCCGGCCTCGGGCCGCGCACCGCGGGCCCAGTCGAGGGCGGGCAGCATCCGCTTGCCCGCCGGCTGGACCTCGGTCAGCCGCACCGCGCCCCGCCCGGTGCCCACCAGCACCCCGGTCGGGCCGACCGACAGCTCGCCCGGCTCCAGCGACAGCGAGGACGACAGCGGCTCGACCGGTGCCAGCCGCAGCCGGTCGCCGCGCCAGGTGGTCCAGGCACCGGGCGCCGGGGTGACCCCGCGGACCCGGCGGTCGACCACGTGGGCCGGCAGCGTCCAGTCGACCCGCGCGTCCGCCGTCCCGATCCGCGGTGCGAGGCTCACCCCCTCGGCCGGCTGGGGCTCGGCGCGCAGCGATCCGTCGGCGATGCCGTCGAGCGTGGCGACGAGCAGTCCGGCGCCGCTGACCGCGAGCCGGTCGAGCAGGTCGCCGGCGGTGTCCCGGGCACCGATCGGCTCGGTGACGACGCCGAAGACCGGGCCGGTGTCCAGGCCGGCCTCCAGTTGGAACGTCGCCGCGCCGGTGACCTCGTCACCGGCCATGACCGCGTGCTGCACCGGGGCAGCACCGCGCCAGGCGGGCAGCAGGGAGAAGTGCAGGTTGACCCAGCCGTGCCGGGGCAGGTCCAGCGCGGCCGGGGGCACCAGCGCGCCGTAGGCCACCACCGGGGCGCAGTCGACGGCGAGGTCGCGCAGGGCCTCCAGGAACTCCGGCTCGCGGGGGGACCGCGGCTGGAGCACGGGGATGCCGGCGGCGTCGGCCCGCTCGGCCACCGGGGAGCGGCTGGTCCGCCGGCCCCGACCGGCTGGTGCGTCGGGCCGGGTGAGGACGGCGACCACCTCGTGGTCCGACCCGAGCAGCGCGTCCAGCGCCACCACGGCCGGGGCGGGGGTGCCGGCGAACAGGAGCCTCAGTGGGGGCTCACCTTCACGACCGGCGCCGGGAGGGGCGAGCCGTCGGGCAGGTAGGCCTGCTCCCCCTGCCACGGAGCACCCTGCAGCACCGACAGCGCCGCCTCGCGGGCCTCGGCGTCCAGCCGGTCGACGAACAGCACGCCGTCGAGGTGGTCGGTCTCGTGCTGGATCGCGCGGGCCAGCTTGTGCGAGCCCTCGACCCGGATGGGCTCGCCGTGCATGTTCCAGCCGGTGGCGGCCACGTAGAGGTGCCGACGGCAGTCGAAGCGGAAGCCGGGGATCGACAGGCAGCCCTCGGCGTCCTCCTCGGTCTCCTCGCCCACCGGCGTGACGTCGGGGTTGACCAGGTGACCGACCTCGCCGTCGACGTACCAGGTGAAGACGCGCAGGCCGACGCCGATCTGGGGCGCGGCGATGCCCGCCCCGCCGGCGGCGTGCATGGTGTCGGTCAGGTCGGCGACGAGCTGGCGCAGCTCCGCGTCGAAGTCGACGACGGGGGCGGCCGGGGTGCGCAGCACCGGGTCGCCCATGATCCGGATGGGGGTGACGCTCACCGGACGATCGTAGGTGCCGCGCCGCGCGCCTCCGCAGGGCGACGTCGCTACGGTTCTCCGGTGACCCCGTTCACGGCCCATCACGCCCGCGCCCTGGTGAGCAGCACGGTCGACGGCCTGTCGGTCGGACTGGCCGAGGCGGCCCTCGACCACCCGGCCCGATCGCCCGCCCGCCGGCGGCTGTACCTGGCCGCCGGTGCCGCCGCGACCCTCGACGCCGCGGTCCAGGAGCTGCCCACGCTCCGGCTCGCGGTGCGCGGGGTGGAACCAGAGCCGGTGAGCCCCGGCGAGCTGGCGAACTGGCTGGACCAGGGGCTGGTCACCGGCGCCTGGGGACTGGCGGTCACCGTGGCCGACGGGCCGCTGGCCCGGCTGCTGCGGGAGCGCGGCGCGCGGCGCCCGCACCTGCTGCTCGGGGTGGCCGTCGGCCTGGCCACCGCTGTCTCGACGCTGCCGGCCCGCTGGCGGCAGGCCACCATGCGCGCCCTCACCGACCGCGGGACGGCGACGCTGGACGACGAGCTCGCGGCGTTGCTGGACTCACCGACCAACTGAGCCGGATCCGTCGAGGAGGACGGGTTGGTCCGTCAGGACAGCTGGAGGTCCGCTCGGTCGACCTCGACGTGCTGGCCCTGCGCGACCAGCTGGGCTGCTCCCCCGGCGTCGTCCACGCCGGCTGCCGCGGCGAAGCCGGCGTCGTGCGCGACGACCGTGCCGGTGAGGTCGACCAGGTCCCCCTGACGCACCGGGTCCGGGGACCCGCCGGCCGGGCCGGTCAGCTGGACCCAGAGCCGCTGACTGGTCGAGCGGCCGATCCAGAAGCCCTCGTCGGCCGGGACCGAGAGCACCTGCACCGCAGTCCCGGTGACGGTCTGGCCGGAGACCCGGGACAGGACGACGGTGGGGTCGGCTGGGGCCGCGGGGTCGAGCACGGCCGTGCCGTCGGCGGCGACGAGACTGCTGGGCCGTCCGCTCGCTCGGGACACCGACGTGGACGCCGGCGGGGCGCTGCCCGCCGGGGTGGTCGCGCCGGCGCCCGCCGCGGAGCCCCCGGCGGGCTCTTCGCCGCCGCAGCGGGCCAGCAGCAGGAGCAGCAGGACCACGGCCAGCACCAGGCCGGCGACCAGGAGGGCCAAGCTCCTCCGGCGACCCGTCGGCTCGCCGTCGACCCGCGTCGCGCCGGCTGCCCGCATGCCGTCCGGCTACCCGAGCGGTTTACGTTGTAAACCGCCCAGGTCAGCCGGTTAGGCCAGCTCGAGCGGGTCCAGCTGCACGCGGACGTGCTCGGGTGCCTTCTTCGCACTGCGGACCCCTTGCACCTCGTGCAGCGCCCGGGCCAGCGCCACCCCGTCGCTGCGCCGCACCCGCACCAGGTACCGCTCGCGCTCGCCCTCCTGCCCCGGGCGCGGCGGCTCGGGCACCGGCCCGAGGACGTCGGCCCCCTCGGGCAGCCGCAACGCCGCCAGGAACTCGGCGAGCGCCGCCGGCGACGCCGACAGCGAGGCCATCCGGGTGACCGGCGGGAAGCCCAGCTCCCGCCGGTCGGCCAGCTCCCGCGTGGCCAGCCCGGCCGGGTCCCAGCGCACCAGGGCCTGCACCACCGGGTGGGCGGCGTCGGCGGCGACCACCACCTGACCGCCGGGGCGGACCAGCGCGGCCGCGTTCATCCAGCGGCGCATCGTCTCCTCCCCCGCCCGCAGGTCGGCGCGGCCGAGCAGCGCCCAGGAGTCCAGCAGCAGGGCGGCGCCGTAGCCGCCCTCGGCGACCGGCTCGGCCCCCGGGGTGGCGACGACGATCGCCGCGCCGCCGGGGACCGTGGCCAGCACCCCGGAGGTCCGGCCGGACACCCGCACGGCGGCGCCCGGGAACGCCCGGCCCAGCTCCTCCGCGGTGCGGGAGGCGCCGATGACGGCGGCCCGGAGCTTGGTGCCGTGGCAGTGCGGGCAGTCGAAGGTCGCCGCCGGCCGCGCGCACCAGCGGCACGCGGCGATCCGCACCCCGCCGGCCCCGGGCGACGGCGCGATCCCGAGCGGTCCGGCGCAGTGCGCGCAGCGGGCCGGCGCCCGGCAGCGGTCGCAGACCAGCGAGGGGACGTAGCCGGACCGGGGCACCTGGATCAGCACCGGCGTCCCGTCGGCCAGCGCCCGGCGGGCGGCGGCGAACCCGAGGGTGGGCAGCCGGGCGGACCGCGCGCCCGGGTCCCGGGCGAGCTCGAAGTCGCTGCCCAGCGCCTCCACCCGGGGCGCGGCCGCCCGCAGCGTGGCGCGGTCGGCGACCAGCTCGTGCGCCCAGCCGGACTCCACCAGCAGCGCGGCCTCGGCGGTGCGGGCGGTGCCGGCGACCACGGCGGCGCAGGACGCCAGGTGCGCCCGGTGCACCAGCACGTCCCGGGCGTGCGGGTAGGGGGCGCGCGGTTCGGCGTGCAGATCGTCGCCGTCGTCCCAGATCACCACCAGGCCGAGGTCGCGGACCGGCGCGAACACCGCCCCGCGGGTGCCCAGCACGACCTGCGCGGTGCCCCGGGAGGCCGACAGGAAGCGCCCGTAGCGGGTGTCGGGGGCGGCGTCGGCGCGCAGCACCGCGACCGACCCGGCCGGCAGCAGCCGCTCGGCCGCGGCGGCCAGCCGGTCCAGGTCCTTGCCGTCGGGGACGACGACCAGCGCCCCCCGGCCACCGGACAGCGCCGCCTGGGCCAGCTCGGCCAGCCGGGTGGGCCAGTCCTCCCCCGGCAGCGCGGTCCACACCGCCCGGGCGGGATGCCCCCCGGCGACGGCGCCGAGCAGCTCAGGGCCGGTCGGGTAGCGGGCGAACCCCGCCGGGTCGGGAGCCGCCGGCGGCGGGGGCGGGTCGAGCCGCTGCTTCTTCTCCGGCGCGCCCCGGCGGGGCGGCAGGGCCAGCCGCAGCACGTCGGTCATCGACCCGGCGTAGCGGTCGGCGACCGACCGGGCCAGCTCGGCGACCTCGGGGGTGAGGACCGGCTCGGCGGAGACCACCTTGGCCAGCGGAGCGAGCTTGCCGGTGTGGTCGGTGCTGCCGGCCAGCTCGACGACGACGCCGTCCACCAGCTTGCCGGCGAACCGCACCCGGACGCGGCAGCCGGCCACCACCTGCTCGGCCAGCTCGTCCGGGACCGCGTAGTCGAAGGGCCGGTCCAGGTGCGCCAGGGGCACGTCGACGACGACCCGGGCCACTCGAGTCGTTCGGGTCCCCGGGTCGTCGGTCGCGAGCTCCTGCTGACTCAGCGCCGTCAGGCCCCCACGGCGTCGCGCAGCACGTCGACGCGGTCGAGCCGCTCCCAGGGCAGCTCGACGTCGGTGCGGCCGAAGTGGCCGTAGGCCGCGGTCGGCGCGTAGATGGGGCGGAGCAGGTCCAGGTCGCGCACGATCGCGCCGGGGCGCAGGTCGAACACCGAGCTGATCGCCTTCTCCAGCTGCTCCTCGGGCACCGTGTTGGTGCCGAAGGTCTCCACGAACAACCCGACCGGGTGGGCCGCGCCGATCGCGTAGGCGACCTGCACCTCGCAGCGGCGCGCCAGGCCCGCCGCGACGACGTTCTTGGCGACCCAGCGCATCGCGTAGGCGCCGGACCGGTCGACCTTGGAGGGGTCCTTGCCGGAGAAGGCGCCGCCGCCGTGCCGGGCCATACCGCCGTAGGTGTCAACGATGATCTTGCGGCCGGTCAGCCCGGCGTCGCCCATCGGGCCGCCGATGACGAACTTGCCGGTCGGGTTCACCAGCAGCCGGTAGCCGGTGGTGGGCAGGCCGAGCGCGGCCAGCTCCGGCTCCACGACGAGCTCCTGCACGTCGGGGGCGAGCAGGGTGTCGATCGAGATGTCCTCGGCGTGCTGGCTGGAGACCACCACGGTGTCGACCGCGACCGGGCGGTCGTCCTCGTACACGACGGTGGCCTGGACCTTGCCGTCCGGGCGCAGGTAGGGCACGGACCCGTCCTTGCGCACCGCCGACAGCCGGCGCGCCAGCCGGTGGGCCAGCGCGATCGGCAGCGGCATCAGCTCGGGCGTCTCGTCGGAGGCGTAGCCGAACATCAGGCCCTGGTCCCCGGCGCCCTGCCGCTCGATCAGGTCGTCGACGACCGCCGCGCGGTGCTCGTCGTCGCTGAGGCCGGCGGTGCGCGCCTCGTAGGCGGTGTCGACGCCCTGGGCGATGTCCGGGGACTGCGCGCCGAGGGAGACGCTGACGCCGCAGGAGGCGCCGTCGAAGCCCTTGCGCGAGGAGTCGTAGCCGATGGCGAGGATCGTCCGGCGGACGATGTCGGCGATGTCCACGTAGCCGGAGGTGGTGACCTCACCGGCGATGTGCACCTGGCCGGTGGTGATGAGGGTCTCGACGGCCACCCGGCTGCGGGGGTCCTGCTCGAGCATCGCGTCCAGGATCGAGTCGCTGATCTGGTCGGCGATCTTGTCGGGGTGGCCCTCGGTCACCGACTCGGAGGTGAAGAGACGGCGTGGCACTCGGTTCTCCCTGCGATCGGCGGCCGCACGCGGTGGTCGCGTCCGGTTGATGGGTGGCCCCGTCGGCTGAGGTTACCGGCGCTGACCGGCAGGCGTCCGGCGCGGCCGAGCGGTGTGGACGGGCGGTGCGGTGGGGCGGTCAGCCCGAACCGGTGGGGTCTGCGGTGACCGCGTCCCAGATGCCCGCCGCGACGACGTCCTTGGGAGCTGCCGGGACGGGCGTGACGGTGCCGTCGGCGGCGAGCACCGTGACCTCGTTGTCGGCGCGGCCGAAGACCTGCCCGGCCGAGACGTCGTTGACCACGAGCAGGTCGACGCCCTTGCGGGCCAGCTTGGCGCGGGCGTGGGCGAGCACGTCGCCCTCGGCGTCGCCGGTCTCGGCAGCGAAGCCGACGACCCGCTGCCCGGCCCGGCGGGCGGCCACCAGCTCGACGAGGACGTCGGGGTTGCGGACCAGGTCGACCGACGTCGGCTCGCCCGCGCTGCCCTTCTTGAGCTTGCTGGCGGCGACCGTGCCGGGGCGGAAGTCGGCGACCGCGGCGGCCATCACGACCACGTCGGCCGCCGCGGCCTCGGTGTGCACGGCGGTCCGCAGCTCCTCGGCGGAGCCGACCGGGACGACGCGCACCCCGAACGGCGCCGGCGCCTCCACGTTCGCGGCGACCAGCACGACCTCGGCGCCGCGGGCGGCGGCGACCCGGGCCAGTGCCCAGCCCTGCATGCCCGAGGAGCGGTTGCCCAGGAAGCGCACCGGGTCCAGCGGCTCGCGGGTGCCGCCGGCGCTGATGACGACCCGGCGGCCGGCGAGGTCCTGCCGCAGCGCCGGGGCACCGGCGGTGAGGACCACCTCGGCCAGCGCGGCGACGTCCGCGGGTTCGGGCAGCCGGCCGGGACCGGAGTCCGGGCCGGTGAGCCGGCCGACGGCGGGCGGCAGCACGACCGCGCCGCGGCGGCGGAGGGTGGCGACGTTGTCCTGGGTGGCCGGGTGCAGCCACATCTCGGTGTGCATGGCGGGCACGAACACGACCGGGCAGTGCGCGGTGAGCAGGGTGGCGGTGAGCAGGTCGTCGGCCCGGCCGGCGGCGGCGCGGGCGAGCAGGTCGGCGGTGGCCGGGTTGACCAGGACCAGGTCGGCCATCTGCCCGATCCGCACGTGTGCCACCTCGGGGACGTCGTCCCAGACCTCGGTGGCGACGGGGTTGCCGCTCAGCGCCTCGAACGTCGCCGCGCCGACGAAGCGCAGCGCGGACGCGGTGGGCACCACCCGCACGTCGTGGCCGCGCTCGGTGAGGGCGCGCAGCAGCAGCGCGGACTTGTACGCGGCCACGCCGCCGCCGACGCCCAGCACGATCCTGCTCATGCGGTCATCCTCCCGTGCACATGACAGCGCCCCCGGCACCAGGTGCCGGAGGCGTCATCACAACGAGCTGGAACGGCCACCCTTCAGGGGCCCGCGCCGAGCCTGCGAGGCGTGGGGGGAAGGGTGGTCCTCTCAGTTCTCGCCGGCGGTGTGGGTCAGCAGGCCCTCGTTGATCTCGCGCAGGGCGATCGAGAGCGGCTTCTCCTGGGGCGCGGTGTCGACCAGCGGGCCGACGTACTCCAGCAGGCCCTCGGAGAGCTGGCTGTAGTAGGCGTTGATCTGACGCGCGCGCTTGGCGGCGTAGATGACCAGCCCGTACTTGCTGCTGGTGCGCTCGAGCAGCTCGTCGATGGGCGGGTTGGTGATGCCCTCAGGGGCGGGTGCGACTCCGGACACGGGCGGGCGTGCTCCTCAACTCGGTGTGCGGGCGGGCGGCGGATGTGCTCCGCACGGTCGCCTCGGGTGCGCCCTCGGCAGCGGTCAGGGACCAGCGGGCGGAGGCGCAGTCAGCAAGCCTACCAACTCGTCGGCAGCTCTGGCCACGTCGTCGTTGACGACGATCACGTCGAACTCCCCGGCGGCGTCCAGCTCGGCCTGCGCGAGGGCCAGCCGGCGCTCCTGGACCTCCGGGTGCTCGGTGCCCCGGCCGGCCAGCCGGCTGACCAGCTCGCCCCACGACGGCGGGGCCAGGAAGACCAGCTGGGCCTCCGGTGCCCGCTCCCGGACCTGCCGCGCTCCCTGCAGTTCGATCTCCAGCAGCGCCGGGGACCCCGCGGTCAGCTGCTCCTCCACCGGCCCCTTCGGGGTGCCGTACCGGTTGCCGGCGAACTCGGCCCACTCCAGGAGGCCGTCGTGGGCGATCAGCCAGTCGAAGTGCTCGTCGTCGACGAACCAGTAGTGCTCGCCGTCCACCTCACCGGGCCGCGGGTTGCGGGTGGTGACCGACACCGACACCCAGACCGCGGGGTGCCGGCGCCGGACCTCGGCGACGACCGTGCCCTTGCCGACCCCGGAGGGACCCGACAGGACCGTCAGACGGGCCTGCGGACGGGCCACTGCGGGCGTCCTCGCGGCGGGTGTCGGTCGGGACAGCGACGTGCTCAGACGAGGCCCTCGGCCGGGACCTGGTCGGGCTGCACCTGCTCGCCGGCGAACTCGGCCTCGAGCGCCTTGCGCTGGTTCGCGCCCAGCCCCCGGACGCGACGGGTCGGCGAGATCTCCAGTCGCTCCATGATCTTGGCCGCGCGGGCCTTGCCGACGCCCGGGAGCGACTCCAGGACGGCGGAGACGCGCATCTTGCCGATGACCTCATCGGTCTCGCCCTGCTTGAGGACGTCGCCGACCGTGGTGCCCTTGCTCTTGAGCTTCTCGCGGAGCTCAGCACGCGCCTTGCGGGCCGCAGCGGCCTTCTCCAGGGCTGCGGCGCGCTGTTCGGGGGACAACTCGGGAAGGGGCACGGAGCAACCCAATCGTGTTCATGCCGGTGGTGGTACCCGGCGGTGTTCTTCGGTCTGGGGCACTGCTGCCGAACGGCTCGTTTGCGAACCTGGCGTCAACCTAGTCACCTCGAACGGGCTGGTCACCCGGTACCCCGCTGTCTCAGCCGTCGATGCGTGTGCTCACCCTCCCGGACGGCGGACCGTACGGTGCCGTAACCACAGCATCACCGCTGGTCAGCGAGCCGTCCCCTACCCGCCACCTCCCCGTCACCCGGCCGTCACCCAGCGTCCACAGCGCGGGTGTCACCGCCCAGCAGCCAGCCCGCCTCACGCGGTGAGCTCGGCCGTCCAGCGGTCGGCGGCAGCACGCAGCGCGGCGACGTCCGGCCCGGCCCGGAGCACGTCCCGGGAGACGGTGGGGACGACGGCGCGGCCGGCACCGAACAGCCTGCGGAGGTCGGCGACCGACCCGCCCTGCGCGCCCAGCCCCGGGGCGAGCACCGGGCCGCCCAGCCCGTCGAGCTCGACGTCCAGCTCGGGGAGGGTGGCACCGACCACGACGCCGAAGGACCCGGTGGAGGGGCCCCAACGCCCAGCGACGTCCCGGACGGCGCCGATGTCGGGCAGCGGGTCGCCCACCACCCACGCCGGGGTGTTCCAGCCGCGCACGGTGTCGACCACGGCCTGGGCGACGGTCCGCTCCCCCACCAGGGCGTGCTGGAAGGTGCCGGCGTCGGGGTTCGACGTCCGCGCGAGCAGGAACAACCCGCCGCCGGTGAGCCGTGCGGTGTCCACGGCCGGCTGCAGCGACCCCGGGCCCAGGTAGGGGCTGACCGTCAGCGCGTCGACCGCCAGCGGGTGCTCCGGGCGCAGGTAGTCGGCGTAGGCGTCCATCGTCGAGCCGATGTCACCGCGCTTGGCGTCCAGCAGGACGAGGGCCCCGGCGGCGCGGGCGCGCGCCACGGCGTCCTCCAGCACGGCCAGCCCCCGGGAGCCGTGCCGCTCGTAGAACGCCAGCTGCGGCTTCAGGACGGCGACCTGCCCGGCCAGGGCGTCGACGACGGCGTCGGTGAACCGGGCCAGACCGTCAGGGCTGTCCGGCAGCCCCCAGTCGGCCAGCAGCGGCACGTGCGGGTCGATGCCCACGCACAGCGGGCCGCGGGCGGCGACGGCGTCGGCCAGCCGCTCGCCGAACGGGGCGTTCACTCGTCCTCCTCGCTGGCGCTCGTCGGCCTCGCGACCGCCGTTGCTGTGCTCCTGGACGACCTCGCGAGCTCGGTCATCGGTGCGCGTACCCGACGGCGTCGGAGAGCGTCCCGAAGCCGCGGGCGGCCAGCGCCTCGGCGAGCTCGGCGTGGACCCGGGCCGGGGCGGAGGGGTCGTGGAAGACCGCCGTCCCGACCGACACGGCGCTGGCGCCGGCGAGCACGAACTGCAGGGCGTCCAGGCCGCTGCGGATGCCGCCCATGCCGAGGACGGGCACCTCGGGCAGCGCCTGGTGCACCTGCCAGACGCACCGCAGCGCGACCGGGCGGATCGCCGGGCCGGACAGCCCGCCGGTGACCCCGCCCAGCACCGGGCGCATGGTGTCGGGGTCGATGACCAGCCCGAGCAGGGTGTTGATCATCGACAGCCCGTCGGCACCGGCGGCGGTGACCGACCGTGCGATCGAGACGATGTCGGTGACGTCGGGGCTGAGCTTGGCGAAGACCGGCTGGGCCGGGTCCGCCGCCTCCCGCACCGCGGCCACCACGTCGGCGGCGGCGACGGGGTCGCAGGCGAAGACCTCGCCGCGGCTCTCGACGTTCGGGCAGGAGATGTTGACCTCCAGGCCCAGCACGCCGGGCACGCCGCGCAGCCGGCCCGCCAGCTCGGCGAAGTGCTCGACCCGGGTGCCGGCGATGGAGACGAACGCCCGGGCGCCGCGCCGGGCCAGCCAGGGCAGCTCGTCGGCGAGCAGGCCGTCGATGCCCGGCCCCTGCAGGCCGATGGAGTTGAGCATCCCGCTGGGCGTCTCGGCCATCCGCGGGGTGGGGCGGCCCGAGCGCGGCTGCAGCTGGACCGACTTGGTGACCACCGCGCCGAGCGCGCCGAGGTCGACGAAGGGCTCGAGCTCCTGACCGAACGCCGAGCACCCCGAGGCGGTGAGCACCGGGCTCGGGATCGGCGCGAACGCCAGCGCCGTCCCCATGTCGACGTCCGGTTCGCCTTTGTGGCCACTGTGGCGGGCTTGGACGACGGTCATGCCGGCAGCACCCCCATCGCGGCGGCGCCGACGACGTCGGCGGTCAGCGTGCCGACGTCGGCGAACCTGACCCGGTCGCCACCGAACACCGGCCCCTCGGTGCAGGACCGGCTGAACCGGGTGCGCCCGTCGGCGCCGACGACCGGCAGCACGCACGTCATGCAGACCCCGATCCCGCAGGCCATCGACTCCTCCACCGCGACGTAGGACGGCACCCCGGCCGCGGTGGCCAGCTCTGCGACCGCGCGGAGCATCCCCATCGGCCCGCAGGCGTAGACGACGCCGACCTCGCCGACCAGCTCGGCGACGGCGTCGGTGACCCAGCCTCGGCGGCCGGCGCTGCCGTCGTCGGTCAGCACGGTCACGTCGGCCAGCGCGGTGAGCTCGTCGACCGAGCAGAGCCGGTCGGCCGAGGCGGCGCCGGTGACGGCGGCGACGTCCGAGCCGCGCTCGCGCAGCGCCGCCGCGAGCCCGACCAGCGCGGCCGCGCCGTAGCCCCCGCCGACCAGCAGCGCAGGCGTGCCGGGCTCCGGGAGCGGGAACGGGCGGCCCAGCGGGCCGACGACGTCCACGGTGGCGCCCGGCTGCTGCCCGGCCAACCAGGTCGACCCGGGTCCGTGCGGGGCGACCACGACGGTCAGCCGCCCCTCGCCGGTGCCGGCGATCGCGATCGAGCGGCGCAGCAGCATCGCCGACTCCCGGCCGCCGACGGCGAACGCGACGAACTGCCCAGGCACCGCGCGGGCGGCCACCTCCGGAGCGTCGAAGGTGAGCTCCACGTACGCGCCGACCGGCCGGCGGCCGACCACCTCGACCACCCGCTGCACCGGCGCGCTCGGCGCCCGCGGCGCCGGCTCGGTCAGCAAGGGGCCATGGTGGCCGACATGGCCCCCGGGGTCGGTCACGACTGGGCCCGCTCGGCGGCCTGGGCGGCGGCGAGCGCCCGGTGCAGGTCCTGCAGGCTGCGCACGCCGAGCTCCCCGCGGCGCAGCGCCTCCACCCCCTGCACGGTGGCGGCCATGCCCTGCACCGTGGTGATGCACGGGACGCCCATGCCCACGGCGGCGGCGCGGATCTCGTACCCGTCGAGCCGCGGGCCGCTGTTGCCGGGCGTCCCGAACGGGGTGTTGACGACGATGTCGACGTCCCCGGCCAGGATCCGCTCGACCACGTTGCCCGGACCCTGCGAGAACTTGCCGACGACCTCGCAGGTCACCCCGTTGCGGCGGAGCACCTGGGCGGTGCCGACGGTGGCCAGCACGGTGAACCCGAGGTCGGCCAGCCGCTTGATCGGGAAGATCGCCGCCCGCTTGTCCCGGTTGGCCAGCGAGACGAACACCGTGCCGGTGGTGGGCAGGTTGCCGTACGCAGCGGCTTGGGACTTCGCGAACGCGGTGCCGAACTCCGCGTCGATGCCCATCACCTCGCCGGTCGACTTCATCTCCGGCCCGAGGATCGTGTCCACGCCGTGGCCCTCGACGGTGCGGAAGCGGTGGAAGGGCAGCACCGCCTCCTTGACCGCGATCGGCCCGTCGACCGGGAGGTCGGTGCCGTCGCCGGTGGCCGGCAGCACCCCCGCCTGCCGCAGCGAGGCGATGCTCTCCCCCACCGCGATCCGGGCGGCGGCCTTGGCCAGCTGCACCGCCGTCGCCTTGGAGACGAAGGGAACGGTGCGGCTGGCCCGGGGGTTGGCCTCCAGGACGTAGAGGACGTCGTCCTTGAGCGCGTACTGCACGTTCATCAGCCCGCGCACGCCGATCCGGGCGGCCAGCGCCTCGGTCGCGCGGCGGATGGCGGCGAGGTCCGCGCCGCCCAGCGTGATCGGCGGCAGCGCGCACGCCGAGTCACCGGAGTGGATGCCGGCCTCCTCGATGTGCTCCATGACCCCGCCGAGGTACAGGTCGGTGCCGTCGAAGAGCGCGTCGACGTCGATCTCGATGGCGTCCTCGAGGAACCGGTCGACCAGCACCGGGTGGTCGGTGCTCACGTCGGTGGCCTTGGTGATGTACGCCTCGAGCATGGCGTCCTCGTAGACGATCTCCATGCCGCGACCGCCCAGCACGTAGGAGGGCCGGACCAGCACCGGGTAGCCGATGGCGGCCGCGATCTCCTTCGCCTCGGCCGACGTGGTGGCCATGCCGTGCTTGGGCGCGAGCAGTCCGGTGTCGCGCAGCACCCGGGAGAAGGCGCCGCGGTCCTCGGCGGCGTCGATGGCCTCCGGCGAGGTGCCCAGCACCGGGACGCCGGCGTCCTTGAGCCGCTGCGCCAGCGCCAGCGGCGTCTGCCCGCCGAGGGTGCAGATGACCCCGGCGACCGGCCCGGCGGCGCGCTCGGCCTCGACGACCTCCAGCACGTCCTCGAAGGTCAGCGGCTCGAAGTACAGCCGGTCGGCGGTGTCGTAGTCGGTGGAGACGGTCTCCGGGTTGCAGTTGACCATCACCGCCTCGTAGCCGGCGTCCTGCAGCGCCATGACCGCGTGCACGCAGGAGTAGTCGAACTCCACGCCCTGCCCGATCCGGTTCGGGCCCGAACCGAGGATGAGCACCGCCGGGCGCTCGCGCGGCTCGACCTCGTTCTCCTCGTCGTAGGAGGAGTAGTGGTACGGCGTCCGGGCGGCGAACTCCGCGGCGCAGGTGTCCACGGTCTTGTAGACCGGCCGGATGCCCAGCCGCCAGCGCAGCCGGCGGACGCCGTCCTCACCGGCGAGCTCCGGGCGCAGCTCGGCGACCTGCCGGTCGGACAGGCCGTGCCGCTTGGCCGTCGCGAGCAGCTCCGGGGTCAGCGCCGGCGCCTCGCGGACCTGCTCCCCGATCTCGGTGACCAGCGCGATCTGGTCGACGAACCAGGCGTCGAAGCCCGACGCCGCCGACACCTGCTCGACGGTGACGCCGGCGGCCAGCGCGCGCTGCGCGGTGTACAGCCGGCCGTCGACCGGGGTGCGCAGCGCCTCGAGCAGCTCCTCGGCGCTCGACCCGTCCTCCGGCGTCGTCCAGAACCCGGCGGCCGTGGTCTCGGTCGACCGCATCGCCTTGCCCAGCGCCTCGGTGAAGTTGCGGCCCATCGCCATGACCTCGCCGACGCTCTTCATCGTCGTGGTCAGCCGCGGGTCGGCGCCCGGGAACTTCTCGAAGGCGAAGCGCGGGATCTTCACCACGACGTAGTCCAGCGACGGCTCGAAGGACGCCGGGGTGACCCCGGTGATGTCGTTGGTGATCTCGTCGAGGGTGTAGCCGATGGCCAGCTTCGCGGCGATCTTGGCGATCGGGAAGCCGGTGGCCTTGGAGGCCAGCGCGCTGGACCGGGACACCCGCGGGTTCATCTCGATCACGACCAGCCGGCCGGTCCCGGGGTGGACGGCGAACTGGATGTTGCACCCGCCGGTGTCCACGCCGACCTCGCGCAGCACCGCGATGCCGACGTCGCGCATCTGTTGGTACTCGCGGTCGGTGAGGGTCATCGCGGGGGCGACGGTCACCGAGTCGCCGGTGTGCACGCCCATCGCGTCGATGTTCTCGATCGAGCAGATGACCACCACGTTGTCGCTGCGGTCGCGCATCAGCTCCAGCTCGAACTCCTTCCAGCCGAGCACCGACTCCTCGATCAGCACGGTGTGGACGGGTGAGTCGGCCAGTCCGTGGCCGGCCATCCGGCGCAGCATCGGCTCGTCGGTCGCGATCCCCGAGCCCAGCCCGCCCATGGTGAAGCTGGGCCGGATCACGACCGGGTAGCCGACCTCCTCGGCGGTGGCGATCGCCTCGTCGACCGTCGAGCAGACCGTGGAGCGGGGGGCGTCGGCGCCGATGGACCGGACGATGTCCTTGAACCGCTGCCGGTCCTCACCGCGGTTGATCGCCTCGACGTCGGCGCCGATGAGCTGGACGCCGTACTTCTCCAGCACGCCGTTCTCGAAGAGCCCGATCGCGATGTTCAGCGCCGTCTGCCCGCCCAGGGTGGCGAGCACCGCGTCGGGCCGCTCGGCGGCGATGACCCGCTCGACGAACTCCGCGGTCAGCGGCTCGACGTAGGTGGCGTCGGCGACCTCGGGGTCGGTCATGATCGTGGCCGGGTTGCTGTTGACCAGGCTGACTCGCAGCCCCTCGGCCTTGAGCACCCGGCAGGCCTGGGTGCCGGAGTAGTCGAACTCGCTGGCCTGGCCGATGACGATCGGACCGGAGCCGATGACCAGCACGTGCTCCAGATCGGTGCGCTTGGGCATCAGGCCTTCTCCCCCGTGCTCGAGTCGACGACGGGTGCTGGGGTCACCGCGCTGCCTTCCCTGGTCGCCGCCATCAGGTCGACGAACCGGCCGAACAGCGGGTTGGCGTCGTGCGGGCCGGCGGCGGCCTCGGGGTGGAACTGGACGCTGAACGCCGGCGCCCCGGTGAGCCGCAGGCCCTCGACCACGTCGTCGTTCAAGCCGACGTGGCTGACCTCGACCGGGCCGAACGGGGTGTCCACCGGGCGGTCCAGCGGGGCGTCGACGGCGAAGCCGTGGTTGTGGCTGGTGACCCGGACGGTGCCGCTGACCCGGTCCAGCACCGGCTGGTTCAGGCCGCGGTGGCCGAAGCGCAGCTTGTAGGTGCCCAGCCCGAGCGCGCGGCCCAGGATCTGGTTGCCGAAGCAGATGCCGAACAGCGGCCGACGGGCCTCGAGCACCCCACGCACCGCCTCGACCGCGTAGTCGGCGGCCGCCGGGTCGCCGGGGCCGTTGGAGACGAAGACCCCGTCGATGCCCGCCTCGAGCAGCTGCTCGGCGGTCGCCCGCGCGGGGAGCACGTGGGTCTCCACCCCGAGCTCGGCCAGGGCGCGCGGGGTGGCGGTCTTGATGCCCAGGTCCAGCGCGGCGATCGTGAACCGCTTCTCCCCCACCGCCGGGACGACGTAGGGCTCGCTCGCGCTGACGCTGGGAGCGAGGTCGGCGCCGCTCATGCTCGGGCTGCCGGTGACCTGCGCCAGCAGCTCCTCGGCCCCCAGCTCGGTGCTGATGCCCGCGCGCATGGCGCCGCGGTCGCGCAGGTGCCGGGTCAGCGCCCGGGTGTCGATGCCGCTGATCCCGACCACGCCCTGGGCGACCAGCTCGTCGTCCAGGCTGCCGGTGGCCCGCCAGTTCGCCGGGCGGCGGGCGGGGTCGCGGACGACGAAGCCGGCCACCCACATCCGGCGGCTCTCGTCGTCCTCGCCGTTCACGCCGGTGTTGCCGACGTGCGGTGCGGTCATCGCGACGATCTGGCCGGCGTAGCTGGGGTCGGTGAGGGTCTCCTGGTAACCGGTCATCCCGGTGGAGAACACCGCCTCGCCGACCGTCGTGCCGGGAGCGCCGTAGGTCTCGCCACGGAACGTGCGCCCGTCCTCGAGCACCAAGATCGCGGTCACGATGCCACCGTTCCCGGCCACGCTCGCTCCGCTCCTCGCTCGTTCCTCGCTGCGATGCTCACTCGCTGCCGGTTCACCGTTGTGCCTTTCCGTCGAGCACCGTCGGTGCTCCTCTCAGGAACGTGTGGACGACGCGGCCGGGGAGCTCCCGGCCGGCATAGGGGCTGTTGCAGCTGCGGCTGGCCAGCGCGGCCGGGTCGACGGTGGCCCGGTGCGCGGGGTCCAGCAGCAGCAGGTTGGCCGGCTCGCCGACGGCGAGCGGGCGGCCGTGGGACTCGAGCCGGCCGATCGCCGCGGGGGCGACCGACATCCGCTCGGCGACACCGCGCCAGTCGAGGAGCCCGGGCTCGACCATGGTCTGCACGACCACGGCCAGCGCCTGCTCGAGGCCGAGCATCCCCGGGCGGGCCGAGGCCCACTCGCTCTCCTTGTCCTCCACCGCGTGCGGCGCGTGGTCGGTGGCGACGGCGTCGATCGTGCCGTCGGCCAGCCCGGCCCGCAGCGCCTGCACGTCGGCCTCGGTGCGCAGCGGCGGGTTGACCTTGTACACGGGGTCGTAGCCCTCGGCGCACTCGTCGGTGAGCAGCAGGTGGTGCGGGGTGACCTCGGCGGTGACCTGCACGCCGCGGCTCTTCGCCCAGCGCAGGATCTCCACCGAGCCCGCCGTCGACACGTGGCAGACGTGCAGCCGGGCGCCGACGTGCCCGGCGAGCAGCACGTCGCGGGCGATCACCGCCTCCTCGGCGGCGGCCGGCCAGCCGGTCAGGCCGAGCCGGGCGGATCGGTCGCCCTCGTTCATCTGCGCGCCGACGGTGAGCCGGGGCTCCTCGGCGTGCTGCGCGACCACGCCGTCCAGCGCCTTGACGTACTCCAGCGCGCGGCGCATCAGCGCCGGGTCGGCCACGCAGTGCCCGTCGTCGGAGAAGACCCGGACCCGGGCGGCGGAGTCGGCCATCGCGCCGAGCTCGGCCAGCCGCTCACCGCGCAGGCCGACGGTCACCGCACCGACCGGGACGACGTCGACCAGGCCGGCGTGGCGGCCCAGCCGCCAGACCTGCTCGACGACGCCGGCGGTGTCGGCGACCGGGTCGGTGTTGGCCATCGCGTGGACCGCGGTGTACCCGCCCAGCGCGGCGGCGCGGCTGCCGGTCTCGACGGTCTCGGCGTCCTCCCGGCCCGGCTCGCGCAGGTGCGTGTGCAGGTCGACCAGGCCGGGCAGGGCGACCAGCCCGGCGGCCTCGACGACGTCGGCGCCGGGCACGGTCAGCTCGTCGCCGACCGCGGCGATCCGGCCGCCCGTGACGAGGATGTCGACGGCGTCCTCGCCGTACGGGCGGGCGCCCTTGATCAGCGTGCTCATGCTCCGACCCCCGCCTCGCTGGCGCTCGTCGTTCGCTCCGCGCCTCGCTCGCTGGCGCTCACTCGATGCTCACTCACTTGCGGATGCGCCTCCCAGCAGCAGGTACAGGACGGCCATGCGCACGGAGACGCCGTTGCCGACCTGGTCGACGATCGTGGAGCGCGCGGAGTCGGCCACCACGGCGGCGATCTCCATGCCCCGGTTCATCGGCCCCGGGTGCATGACGATCGCGTCGTCGGGCAGCGCGCCCATCCGCCGGCCGTCGAGGCCGTAGCGGCGGCTGTACTCGCGGGCGCTAGGGAAGAACGAGGCGTTCATCCGCTCCGCCTGGACCCGCAGCATCATCACCACGTCGGCCTTGGGCAGGACGGCGTCCAGGTCGTAGCCGACCTGCACCGGCCAGCTCCCGACGCCGACCGGCAGCAGCGTCGGCGGGGCGACCAGGGTGACCTCGGCGCCCAGCGTGGCGAGCAGCCAGACGTTGGACCGGGCCACCCGGCTGTGCAGCACGTCGCCGACGACCACCACCCGGATGCCGTCGAGCCGGCCCAGCCGCTGCCGGATCGTGTACGCGTCCAGCAGCGCCTGCGTGGGGTGCTCGTGGGTGCCGTCGCCGGCGTTGACCACGCTCCCCTGCACCCACTGCGCCAGCCGGTGCGGGGCCCCGGAGGCGCCGTGCCGCACCACGATCGCGTCGCTGCCCATCGCCTCCAGGGTCAGCGCGGTGTCTTTGAGGCTCTCGCCCTTGGAGACGCTGCTGCCCTTGGCGGAGAAGTTGATGACGTCGGCGCTCAGTCGCTTGGCGGCCAGCTCGAAGGAGATCCGGGTGCGGGTGGAGTCCTCGTAGAAGAGGTTGACCACGGTACGGCCGCGCAGCGTGGGCAGCTTCTTGACCTCGCGGCCGGCCAGCGCGGACTCGATCTGCGCCGCGGTGTCGAGCACCAGGGTGGCGTCGTCCCGGTCCAGGTCGGCGGCCTCCAGCAGGTGCCGCTTCACTGGGTGACCGTCACCGAGTCGGCACCGTCGACCTCGGCGAGGCGCACCTTCACCGACTGGCTGCGGGACGTCGGCACGTTCTTGCCGACGTAGTCCGCGCGGATCGGCAGCTCCCGGTGGCCGCGGTCGACCAGCACCGCCAGCTGCACGGCGCGGGGCCGGCCGAGGTCGCGCAGCGCGTCCAGCGCGGCGCGCACCGAGCGGCCGGAGAAGAGCACGTCGTCGACGAGCACGACCAGCCGGCCGTCGATGCCGGTCTCGGGCAGCCGGGTGTCCTCCAGCGCCCGCACCCCGCGCAGCCGCAGGTCGTCGCGGTAGAGGGTGATGTCGACGGTGCCGACGTCGACCTGCACGCCACTGAACGCCTCGATCCGGGCGGCGAGCCGGCGGGCCAGCGGGGCACCGCGGGTCGGGATGCCGACGAGCACGAGCCCGGCGAGGTCCGGCCCCGCCTTCTCGATCAGCTGGTGGGCGATCCGGTCGACCACCCGGGCCAGGTCCTCGGCGGACAGCAGCGGAGCGGGCGACGGTTCGACGGGCAGCGCGGATGACTCGGTCATCGCAGCCTCCTTCCCCGCCTCACGGGACGGGTCGTTAAAGGAGTGGGCCGTCGTCGACGCGGCTGCGCCGGCGGCGGTGTGGACCGCGGACGACGGTACTGCACAGCGCGTTGTGACCCCGCTCGCGCCCGTTCACCCGGTCCTGGTGAGAGATCTGACCCATCGGGGCCACCTGACTGTTGCCGCCACCCCGCAACCAGTACTCTGCGTCACCAGTACCGTCCCGATACGACGACAGTCAGTGAGCAGAGGGTCATGAGCACCGACTACTCCAGGGCGCTTGGCGCCCGCCTGCGGGCCATCCGCAACCAGCAAGGACTGTCGTTGCAGGGCGTGGAGGACAAGTCCCACGGCCGGTGGAAGGCCGTCGTCGTCGGCTCGTACGAGCGCGGCGACCGTGCTGTCACCGTGCAGCGGCTCTCCGAGCTCGCCGTGTTCTACGGCGTGCCGGTCTCCGAGCTCCTGCCCGACCCGCGGCCCAGCTCCGCGGTCACCAAGAGCACCAAGATCGTGCTGAACCTGGAGTCGCTGGGCTCGCTGCCCGCCGACGAGGCCGGCCCGCTCGCGCGCTACGCCTCGACGATCCAGGCGCAGCGGCACGACTACAACGGCAAGGTGCTGTCGATCCGCGCCGAGGACCTCAAGTCCCTGGCGATCATCTACGACATGAGCCCCGACGAGCTGACCACCCGGCTCATCGAGTGGGGCGTGCTCTCCCCCGGCGCCGACGGCAGCATCTACGCCGACGTCGACGACGACGAGCCCGCCTGGGGCGATCGCCGCCGCTCCCCGCGCTGACCGGAGGGCCCCACCGCCTGCAGGTCTGCGGCGGGGCCGGCACCAGGGGCCGGAGCAGGGTGTTCCCGAGGGCCCGGAGCGAGCACGCTGGGCACCGTCGACCGCCGCCGCACCCACGGGACCGCCATGACCACGGACAGCGCGCGCACTCCCTTCGCCGCGACCACCCTCGCCGAGCGCCACGAGGTCCACGCCGACCTCGCGGCCAGCGGCACGGTGCACCGTGTCCGCCTGCCGGACGGCGAGCCGGCGTGGCTGGTGACCGGCTACGACGAGGTGCGGCAGGCACTCGCCGACCCGCGTCTGGTCAAGGGCGGGCCGCCGCCCGTGGTGCCCGGCCAGCCGCTGCCCGCCGACGTGCACCACGCCATGATGAGCGACCTGCTGCACCTCGATCCTCCCGACCACACCCGGCTCCGTCGGCTGGTGTCGTCGGCCTTCACCCGGCCACGGGTGGAGGCCCTCGGCCCGCGGATCGAGCAGGTCGCCGACGAGCTGCTGGACCGGATGCTGGCCGACGCCGCGTCGGAGACCGACCTGATCGCGGCGTACGCCTTCCCGCTGCCCATGACCGTCCTGTGCGAGCTGCTGGGCATACCCGCCGACGACGCACCCGCGTTCCGCGGCTGGTCGACCACGCTGATCAGCGGCTCGCTCGCGCCCGTCTCCGACTGGGTGCACTCGGCCACCGCGTTGGTCGGCTACGTCCGGGACCTCCTCGACCGCAGACGACGGACGCCGGCCGACGACCTGCTCGATGCGCTGGTCGCGGCGCGCGACGGGACGGACCGGCTCAGCGAGGACGAGCTGACCAGCATGGTCTTCCTGCTGCTGATCGCCGGGCAGGAGACGACGGTGAACCTGATCGCCAACGGCACGCTCACCCTGCTCGTGCACCCCGAGGAACTGGCGGCCGTCCGCACCGACGCGACCCTGCTGCCCGCGGTGGTGGAAGAGGTGTTGCGCTACGAGGGACCGGTGCAGGTCGCCACCCCTCGGATCGCCGCCGCCCCGGTCGAGCTCGCAGGCACCCCGATCGCCCCGGGCGACGTCGTCGTCCCGTCCGTGCTGGCCGCCGGCCGCGACCCGCGCCACCGAGGGGCCGATGTGTTCCAGCCGCGGCGGAGGCCGCCGCTGCCCCACACGGCGTTCGGGCACGGGGTGCACCACTGCCTGGGCGCACCGCTCGCCCGGCTGGAAGGGCGGATCGCCCTCGAGCGTCTGCTCGGCCGGTGTCCCGACCTGCGGCTGGCCACCGACCCGGACCGCCTGCTGCTCCGCCCGAGCATGCTCATGCACGGGCTGACCTCGCTCCCCGTGGCGGTGTCCCGCCCGGGCTGACCGATCCCGCCGCCGGCCTCCAGGAGGAGCGCATGTCGCAGGACGTGACCGTGGACCCGTCGAACCGGGAGCAGGCGCACGCCTGGAACGGGACGGCGGGCGCCACGTGGGCCGCGGAGGCGCAGCGCTTCGACACCAGCGTCAGCGGCTACCGCGAGGCCCTCCGGGCGGCGGCCGCCGTGCCTGCCGGGGGCGCCGTCCTCGACGTGGGCTGCGGCACCGGCCAGGTGACGCGCGATGCCGTGCGTGACGGCGCGTCGTCCGCCCTCGGCGTGGACCTGTCCGCCCGGATGATCGAGGTCGCCCGTGACCTGGCTCGGCAGGAGGGCCTGCCCGGCGCCCGTTTCCTCCAGGCGGACGCGCAGGTCCACCCGTTCCCCGAGGCGTCCGTCGACCTGGTCCTCAGCCGGACCGGGACGATGTTCTTCGGGAACCCGCCGGCCGCGTTCGCGAACCTCGCCCGGGCCACCCGCTCGGGTGGCCGGCTCGTCCAGCTGGTGTGGGGTCCCCTGCAGGCGAACGAGTGGCTGCCCGCGCTCGCCGGTGCCCTCGCCGGCCGGGCGCTGCCGGCACCCGCGCCGGACGCGCCGGGACCGTTCTCGCTCAGCGACCCCGAGCGCGTGCACGGTCTGCTCGCCGGGGCCGGCTACACCGACCGTCGCCTGGAGCAGGTCAGCGCGCCGCTGGTCCTCGGACGGGACCCGGACGACGCGGAGCGCTTCGTGCTCGGCTTCCTCGGCTGGCTGCTCGACGGGCTGGACGACGCCGGACGGGCCGAGGCCCGCGGTCGGCTCCGGATCAGCCTGGAGGAGCACCGGGACGGGGACCGGGTCGCCTACGGCTCGTCGGCCTGGCTCGTCACCGCCCGTCGTCCATGACGCGCCCCGGTGGCTCCCGCACGGGACCGGGGCGAGCGGGAGGGATCCCTACTGGGTGGGGATCTCGGCCTTGACGATGCCGCCGAGCACGCCGTTGACGTAGGCCGGGGAGTCGTCGGTCGAGAGCGCCTTGGCCAGCTCCACCGCCTCGTCGATGACCACCGCATCGGGGACGTCGTCGACCCACAGCAGCTCGTAGACCGCCATCCGCAGGATCGCGCGGTCCACGTCGGGCAGCCGGTCCAGCGACCAGCCCTGCGCGTGCTCCTCGATCAGCTCGTCTATCCGGGCGCCCTGCTCGACCGCGCCCTCGACCAAC
This sequence comes from Modestobacter altitudinis, assembly GCF_005930475.1. Lineage (GTDB taxonomy): Bacteria > Actinomycetota > Actinomycetes > Mycobacteriales > Geodermatophilaceae > Modestobacter > Modestobacter altitudinis. The sequence goes on along the minus strand of NZ_SJEW01000027.1, from coordinate 5,216 downwards.
CGGACGGCGTGGTCGGGCACCGGGGGGTTGCCGTCGGCGATGCGGTCGCGCAGCACGGCGAGCGGGTCGTTGCGGCGCAGGTCGGCCTCGTAGAGGACGTCGACCGCGCGCTTGCGCGCCTTGGAACGAGCGCTCACGAGGTCAGCTGACCCGGCCGAGGTAACGACCGTCGCGGGTGTCCACCTTCAGCTTCTCGCCGGTGGTGATGAACAGCGGGACCTGGATCTCCGCGCCGGTCTCCAGGGTGGCGGGCTTGGTGCCACCGGTGGAGCGGTCGCCCTGCAGACCCGGGTCGGTGTGCTGCACCACGAGCTCCATGGTCACCGGCAGCTCGACGTACAGGGGGGTGTCGTCGTGCACCGCCACGACGACCTCGGTGTTCTCCAGCAGGTAGCTCGCGCCGTCGCCGAGGGTGGCGGCCGGGACGTAGATCTGCTCGAAGGTGTCGCCGTCCATGAAGACGTAGTCGGTGCCGTCGGCGTACAGGTAGGTCATCGAGCGCTTGTCGACGTTCGCCGTCTCGACCTTGGTGCCGGCGTTGAAGGTGCGGTCGACGACCTTGCCCGAGAGCACGTTCTTGAGGGTGGTGCGCACGAAGGCGCCGCCCTTGCCCGGCTTCACGTGCTGGAAGTCGGTCACGGTCCACAGCTGCCCGTCCAGGTTGAGGACGGTGCCGTTCTTGAGGTCGTTGGTGGTAGCCATCTAGAGGACCAGCAGTTCCTTGCTCGTGAGGGTCAACAACTCGGGCTCGTCGTCCGTGACCACCAGGGTGTCCTCGATCCGGACACCGCCGTGGCCGGGCAGGTAGACGCCAGGCTCCACGGTGACGGCCATGCCAGCGCTCAGGGTACCTGCGCCGAGCGCGGAGATGCCCGGTGCCTCGTGGATCTCCAGGCCCACCCCGTGCCCGAGGCCGTGGGTGAAGTGGTCGCCGTGACCGGCCTCGACGATCACGTCGCGGGACGCGGCGTCGACGGCGATGACGTCGGCTCCCACCGCCAGCGCCGCGCGGCCGGCGGCCTGCGACGCCGCGACCAGCTCGTACACCTCGCGCTGCCAGTCCGCGGCGTGCCCGAGGACCAGCGTGCGGGTCATGTCGGAGTGGTAGCCGGCGACGGTGGCACCGAAGTCGAGCTTCAGGAGGTCGCCGTCGCGGAGCACGGAGGTGTCGGGTCGGTGGTGCGGGATCGCCGAGTTCGCCCCGGTCGCCACGATGGTCTCGAAGCTGGGGGCCTCGGCGCCCAGGGTGAGCATCCGGGCGTCCAGCTCCCGGCCGACCTCCAGCTCGCTGCGGCCCGGCCGGAGCGCGCCCTCGGCGGCGAGCTCGGCCAGCGCCCGGTCGGCGACCGCGCACGCCTGGCGCAGCGCCTCGATCTCGGCGTCGTCCTTGACCGCGCGCAGCGCCTCGACCGCCCGCCGGATGCTCACCAGCTCGGCGGCCCGGCCGCTGCCGGCGGTGTCGGTGAGCACCCGCTCGAGCCCCCGCAGCCCGTCGACGGTCACGTCGTGGGACTCGTAGCCGATGCGCCCGGAACCGCGCCGCACCGCCTCGGCCGCCAGCGCCGAGGTGGTGGCCCGGTCGACCAGCAGCTCGACGTCGGGCACCTGGGTGCCGGCCTGGGTCGTGTACCGGCCGTCGGTCCCGAACAGGTCCGCTCCGTCGGTGCGCAGCAGCAGCGCACCGTTGGACCCGGTGAACCCGGTCAGGTAGCGGACGTTGAGCAGGTTGGTGACCAGGACGGCGTCCAGCCCCGCCTCCGCAGCGGTGGCCCGCAGCCGGTCGCGGCGCCCTGCCTCCCGGGTCATCGGACGCCCTTTCCGGCCAGGTAGCGCAGCGCCAGCTCGTACCCGGCGATGCCCAGCCCGGCGATCACGCCGTCGGCGACGCCCGAGACGTAGGAGTGGTGCCGGAAGGCCTCCCGGCGGTGGATGTTGCTGATGTGCACCTCGACCAGCGGCCCGGTCAGCGCGGCGAGCGCGTCGGCCAGCACCACCGAGGTGTGCGACCAGCCGCCGGGGTTGATCACCACGGCGTCCCCGGCGTCGGCGGCGTCGTGCACCCAGCCGAGCAGCTCGGCCTCGGAGTCGGTCTGCCGGACGACGACGTCCAGCCCGAGTTCCGCGGCGGCGGCCTCGATGAGCCCGACCAGCTCGGGGTACGTCGTGTCGCCGTAGATCAGCGGCTCGCGGCTGCCGAGCCGGCCGAGGTTGGCGCCGTTCAGCACCTGGATGGTCATGCGGCCTCTCCGTTGACGGCTGCCCAGGCGGCGTCGAGCCAGGCCTGGTCGGGGTCGGTCAGGATCGTGGGGTTGCCGAGCCCGTCGAGGACGACGAAGCGCAGCGACGCACCGCGGGCCTTCTTGTCGATCCGCATCACCGACTGCAGGGCCGCCCAGTCGCCTCGGTAGCTCGTCGGCAGGCCCATCGCGGCGACCAGCTCGCGGTGCCGGTCGGCATCGGCCCGGCTCAGCCGCCCGGCGGCCGCGGCCAGCTCGGCGGCGAAGACCAGGCCGACCGCGACGGCCTCGCCGTGCCGCCAGCCGAAGTCCTCGACCCGCTCGATGGCGTGCGCGAGCGTGTGGCCGTAGTTGAGGAACTCGCGGCGGCCGGTGTCGTAGAGGTCCTCGCCGACGGCGTCGGCCTTGACCTGCACCGCCCGGGCGATGAGCTCGGCGGTGTCGGCGCGCCCGGTCGGGTCGGCCTCGAGCAGCTCCAGCACCCGCCCGTCGGCGATGAAGCCGCACTTGACGACCTCGGCGAGCCCGGACCGGAACTCCGCCCCGGGCAGCCCGGCGAGTGCGTCGGTGTCGGCCAGGACGGCAGCAGGCGGGTGGAACGCGCCCACCAGGTTCTTCCCGGCGGCGGTGTTGATGCCGGTCTTGCCGCCCACGGCCGCGTCGACCATGCCGAGCAGGCTGGTCGGCACCTGCACCACCCGCACGCCGCGCAGCCAGGTGGCGGCGAGGAAGCCGGCCAGGTCGGTCACCGCTCCCCCGCCGATGCCGACGACCGCGTCGGAGCGGGTCAGCCCGAGCCGGCCGAACTGCTCCCACGCACCGGCGGCCACCTCGGCGGTCTTGGCGGCCTCGCCGTCGGGGACGACGACCGCCTCGGCGGCGATCCCGGACTGCTGCAGGGTCTCCACCGCCGCGCCGGCCGCGGCGACCAGGGCACGGCTGTGCACCACGGCGGCCCGGGCGGTGCCGTCGAGCACGAGCCCGAGCTGCGCCTGCACGCCGGGGCCGATGAGGACGTCGTAGGGCCGGTCGCCGGCCACCGTGATCCGCCGCGCGGTCACCGCTGCACCGACCCGACGGCGGCCAGCACCTCGGCCACCACGTCGGTGACCGGGCGGCCGGAGGTGGAGACGGTCACGGTGGCGACCTCGGCGTACAGCGGGGCGCGGGCCTCGAGCATGGTGCGCAGCATGGCGCGTGGGTTGACCGCGAGCAGCGGCCGGTCCCGGGAGAGCCCGGCGCGCTTGGCCGCCGAGGCCACGTCGACGTCCAGCCAGAGGACCTCGCTCCCGGCACGACCGGCGGCGACCAGCAGCTGCCGGGTCGCCGCGCTGGTCACCGCACCGCCGCCGAGGGCCAGCACGCCGTCGTGCTCGGCGAGCGCCCGGGCGACCGCGCGCTCCTCCAGGGCCCGGAAGTGCGGCTCGCCGGAGGAGACGAACAGGTCGGCGACGGTCGTGCCGGTCTCGGCCTCGACGTCGGCGTCGGTGTCCCGGAACGCCAGGCCGAGCGCGGCCGCGACCGCCGTCCCGACCGTGGTCTTGCCCGAGGCAGGCGGGCCGACGACGACGAGGGCGGGCCCGGTCACCGGTAGCTGAGCCCGTCGAGGTAGCCCGCGACGTTGCGCCGGGTCTCGGGCACCGAGTCACCGCCGAACTTCTCCAGCACCGCGTCGGCGAGCACCAGGGCCACCATCGCCTCCATCACGACACTGCCCCGGGGGACGGCGCAGGCATCGCTGCGCTGGTTGATCGCGACCGCGGCCTCTCCGGTGGCGGTGTCGACGGTGGCCAGCGCGCGGGGCACGGTGCTGATCGGCTTCATCGCGGCCCGGACCCGCAGCACCTCGCCGTTGGTCATGCCGCCCTCGATGCCGCCGGCCCGGTCGGTGCGGCGGGACAGCTCGCCCTCGATCACGTCGATCTCGTCGTGGGCCACCGAGCCGCGGCGCCGCGAGGTCTCCAGCCCGTCGCCCACCTCGACGGCCTTCACCGACTGCACGCCCATCAGCGCACCGGCCAGCCGCGAGTCCAGCCGGCGGTCCCAGTGCACGTGGCTGCCCAGGCCCGGCGGCAGGCCGTGCACGACGACCTCGATCACCCCGCCGAGGGTGTCGCCGGACCGGCGGGCGTCGTCGATCTCCGCGGTCATCCGCTCGCTGGTCGCCGGGTCGGCGCAGCGCACCGGGTCCTCGTCGAGCCGCGGGTTGTCCTCCGGCCCGGGCAGCACCCCGTCGGGGACGACGACCGGTCCGATCGCGACCACGTGGCTGACCACCCGGACGCCGAGCACCTGGTGCAGGAACGCCTGGGCGACCGTGCCCAGCGCCACCCGCGCGGCGGTCTCCCGGGCGCTGGCCCGTTCGAGCACCGGGCGGGCGTCGTCGAAGCCGTACTTCTGCATCCCGGGCAGGTCCGCGTGGCCGGGCCGGGGCCGGGTCAGCGGGGCGTTGCGGGCCTGACCGGCGAGCACCTCGGCGTCGACCGGGTCCGCCGCCATCACCGTCGACCACTTGGGCCACTCGGTGTTGCCGACCTGGATCGCGATCGGGCCGCCCTGGGTGACGCCGTGGCGCACCCCGCCGGTGATCGTGACCTCGTCGGTCTCGAAGCTCATCCGGGCGCCGCGGCCGTGGCCGAGCCGGCGCCGGGCCAGCTGGAGGTCCACGTCGGCGGTCTGCACCTGCACCCCGGCCGGCAGCCCGTCCAGCACGGCGGTGAGCTGCTGACCGTGCGACTCACCTGCGGTCAGCCAGCGCAACATGCGCGCGATTCTGCCAGCAGCCCCGTCGGGCGCTGCCCCGGCACCCACGGATCAGCTGACCGGCAGCGGTCCGGCGAGCCATAGCGCCACGTAGGCGCCCACCAGCAGCGGCGGGCCGAACGGCACCCGGGTGCGCCAGCCGGCCCGGCCGAGGGCGATCAGCAGCACCGACCCGAACGCGCCCACGAGCAGCCCGGCGAAGACCCCGCCCAGGAG
>NZ_SJEW01000026.1 GCF_005930475.1 Modestobacter altitudinis | reverse complement strand
GCCCACCACAGCCGCGCCCGCCCCGCCGACCGCACCGCCGTCAGCGCGGCGAGCACGGCCACGGCCAGGAGCAGCCCGGTGGTGAACAGCCGCGGCAGCGCACCCAGGGCGTCGAGGCGGAACAGCCGGCGGACCGCGGGATCGGGGCACGACCCGACCGCGCAGCGCAGCTCCACGACGAACCCGATCGCGAACACCAGCCCGCCGACCAGCGCGAGCGCCAGCACCCACCGACCCCGCACGGCAGGAGCCGCGTCGAGCTCCTCCCTGGTCACGCGTCCATCATCCCGTCCTGACTCTGCCAACCAGATGCCGCCACAACCGCGATCCCTGTGCGATGCCCCAACGGCTCTGCGGAGGCTTTGTCAGGTTCCGCCTACAGGACATCGGGTTGACACCAAGCCTGGGCCGCTACAAAGAACCCATGTTCGCCGTCGTGGTCGTCGCCGTCTGGTTCATCCTCGCCGTCGGTGCCGCCCTCATCATCAGCGCGGGCATCCGGGTGGCCGACCGGCGGGCCCCCTTCAACGACCACCTGGCCGGGCTGCCCCAGGACCTCACGGTCGACGACATCCTGGGCGTGCGCACCGCCATCTGACGTCGGCGCAGGTTCGCGCAGCGCCGGGGGTCGCTTCTCACTACGGTCGCAAGGCAGGGTTGTCCTGGCATTGACCAGGGCAGGTTCCTGCTGACGTCACCGATGGGAAGAGGTCTCCAGATGTTGGTCCGCCGGATCGCACGGCCCATGCTCGCTTCCACGTTCATCTACGGCGGGGTCCAGACCCTCCGGAACCCGCAGAGCCGCGTTCCCGGCGCAGCGCCGATCGTCGAGCAGCTCACCGAGATCGCCGACAAGCAGCTGCCGATCGAGGTCTCGCACGACGTCGAGCAGTGGGTGAAGGTCAACGCCGGCGTGCACGTCGCCGCCGGAACCCTGCTCGCGCTGGGCAAGTTCCCCCGCTTCTCCGCGCTCGCGCTGGCCACCTCGCTGGTGCCCACCACCTTCGCCGGCCACCGCTTCTGGGAGCACGAGGACCCGAAGGAGCGCTTCGGCCAGACGAGCAACTTCCTGAAGAACACCGGCATGCTCGGTGGGCTGCTGCTCGCCGCCGTCGACACCGAGGGCAAGCCGTCGGTCGGCTGGCGCGCCCGGAAGACCGCGGGCGCCGCGGCCGCCGCAGCCGAGGCCAGCTACGAGCGGGCCTCCAAGAAGGCCGCGAAGGCGCAGAAGCGGGCCGCCAAGCAGGCCAAGAAGCTCAAGGGCTGACCTGGGCGGCATGACGGCACAGCTCACGCCTGCGGGCGCGCTCCGGAGGATCGCCTTCCTCCTGGAGCGCGCCCGCGAGCCGTCCTACCGGGTCAAGGCCTTCCGGACGGCGGCCACCGTCGTCGCCGGCCTGGACGACGCCGAGCTCGACCGGCGGGTACGCACGAAGACGCTCAAGGACCTCAAGGGCGTCGGCGACAAGACCGCGGCCGTGGTGGTCGAGGCGCACCGCGGCGACGTCCCGGAGTACCTCGCCAAGCTCGAGGAGACCTACGCCGAGCTGGCCCCGCTCGCCGACGACGCCGCGGCCCTGCGCGCCGCGCTCAGGGGCGACCTGCACGCGCACTCCGACTGGTCCGACGGCGGCAGCCCGATCCGCGAGATGGCCGAGGCGGCGATCTCCATCGGCCACGAGTACCTGGCGCTGACCGACCACTCCCCCCGGCTCACCGTCGCCAACGGCCTCACCCCGCAGCGGCTGGAACAGCAGCTGGACGTGGTCGCGGCGCTGAACGACGAGCTCGCGCCCTTCCGGATCCTCACCGGCATCGAGTGCGACATCAACGTCGACGGGTCGCTGGACCAGACCGACGAGCTGCTCGGCCGGCTGGACGTCGTCGTCGCCAGCGTGCACTCCGAGCTGCGGGCACCCAAGGCGGCGATGACCGAGCGGATGCTCACCGCCGTCGCCAACCCGCACACCGACGTCCTGGGGCACTGCACCGGGCGGCTGGTGATCGGCCGCCAGCAGGGCAACGGCACCCAGAAGCCGCGGCCGGAGAGCGAGTTCGACGCCGACGCCGTCTTCCGGGCCTGCGTCGAGCACGGGACGGCGGTGGAGATCAACTCCCGGCCGGAGCGGCTGGACCCGCCCCGCCGGCTGCTGACCCAGGCCGTCGAGCTGGGCTGCGACTTCGCCATCGACACCGACGCGCACGCCCCCGGCCAGCTGGACTGGCAGGACAACGGCTGCGTGCGGGCGGTGGAGTGCGGTGTCCCGGCCGACCGGGTCATCAACACCGGGACGGCGGAGGAGCTACTCGCACGCACCCGCGGCTGAGCGTCCGTCCAGCTCGGCCAGCAACAGCGCCAGGAACACGCGTGCGCTGGGTGTCGCAGTCCCCGGCGGTCCGTGCACCAGCGCGAGCGGGTGCCGGGCCTGGTCATCGTCCAGGGAAAGGGTGATGACCTTGCGCCCCGACGTGGGAGCGGAGGCCGGGATGACCGCGGCCCCCAGGCCGAGTGCGACCCAGCGCAGCACGCCGACGGGTGTGTCGGGCTCGAACGCCGCACAGCGGTCGACCCCGGCACGGGCGAAGGCGGCGTCCACCTGGAGACGGATGCCGGAGCCACGCGGCGGCTCGATGAACTTCGTGGTCGCGGCGAGCTCGGCCAGACCCACCCGTCCGCGGCCCGCGAGCGGGTGTCCGGCGTTGACCGCAGCGACCATCGGCTCGTCGTCGAGAAGACGGTGGCCGACCCCGGCCGGGACCTGACCGGCGTACAGCCCGACCAGCGCGAGGTCCAGCTCGCCGGCGCGGACCGCCTCGACCATGACCTGGCTGCCGGTGTCCTGCACCGATATCTCCACGGCCGGGTGCCGGGCGTGGAACGCGAGCAGGGCCTCGTCCAGGTAGGGCATCCGCCCATCGGAGGGACTGATCACGCCGAGCCGCAACTGCCCGGTGAGCAGGCCGCAGAAGGCGGCCATCTCGGCCCGGGCGACCTCTGCGTCGTGCAGCAGCGTCCGGGCGTGCTTCAGCAGCAGCTCACCGGCCGGCGCGAGCCGCACCGAGCGGCTGGTGCGGTGGAAGAGGGTCACCTCGAGCTCGCGCTCGAGCCGGGCGATCTGCGCGCTCAGCGCCGACTGGACGACGTGGCACCGCGCGGCGGCCCGGGTGAAGCTCGACTCCTCCGCCACCGCGACCAGGCACTCCAGCTGCCGCAGGTCCATCGCCTTCTCCGATCGTTGGGGCCGGTAGATGGTGTTGGACAGTCCGATCGCGCACTCCCAGACTGCTCGTGGTGGCGGACGTCCCGAGGAGTCCCCACCGGCCGACCAGGCCAGCCGCTTCCCCGAGGTGCCGGACCGATCGTCCGTGGCGATCGCTGGGAGGAGCTGAGCCAGACCTGTGTCCTTCCCCAGCGTCGGGGCGTCACACGGCACGGTCGGTCTCGCATGCCCCGGGGGCGCTCCCGGACCGGTGGAGCGCCGCACGCACGAACCGCCTCGGCGGTCGGACGAGAGGTGGACGAGTGATCAGGCGTCAGGACGTCGGAACGGATCGACGAGGGCCCTCGGCCCTCGGGACGGGCAGCCGACGGTGACCCGACTGCGCGGCTCAGCGCGCCGCCGGGTGGTGGCCGCGACGGCGCTGGCCTCGATGACGGTGCTGATCAGCTCATGTGGCGGCTCGGAGAACACGTCGTCCACGTCCTCGAGCTCCAGTGCCGCCTCGTCGTCCGCAGGAGGCTCGGCCGACGTCCAGTCCGTCGTGGACGCCGCCGACGCGTTCGTCGACACCCTGGACGACGACCAGGCGGCGCAGGTGCTGCTGGAGTTCAACGAGGACAACGCCACGGCCTGGTCGAACCTGCCGTGCGGCTCCGACTGCCGGGTGGGCATCCAGTTCAGCGAGCTGAGCGACGACCAGATCACCGCCGCGGAGGCGGTGCTGCAGGCCTCACTCGGCACGGGCGCGGGCACCGGCTACGACCAGGCGATGCAGATCCTGCTCGCCGACGACTACCTGGGCAGCGTGCAGGGCAGCAGCAGCGGCGGCGCAGGCGGCGGCGGTGCTGCGCCGACCGGTGCGATGCCCACCGGTGGCGCGGGTGGGGGGACCCCGCCGAGCGGTGCGATGCCCAGCGGTGGCGCGGCCCCGACCGACACCGGAGCAGGCGCAGGCGGCGGTACCGGCGGTGGTGGTGGCTACTCCAGCGACAACTACTACCTCGCGTTCCTGGGGACCCCGGGCACCACCGGTACCTGGCAGATGCACTTCGGCGGCCACCACCTGGCGGTCAACATCACCTACGTCGACGGCGTCGTCGCCGGTGCGACCCCCTACTTCGTCGGCGTGGAGCCCACCACCTGGACCGCTGACGACGGCACCCCGTACGCGCCGCTGGACGTCATGAAGGACGGCATGCTGGCCCTCACGGCCAGCCTGGGCGAGGACCAGCTGGCCGCGGCCAAGCTGTCCGAGTCCTACACCGACGTGCTCCTGGGCCCCGACGGGAACGGCGGGTTCCCCGACACCAAGGCGGGGCTGGCCGTCAGCGAGCTCTCCGACGATCAAAAGCAGCTGGTCATGGCGGCCATGACGCCGTGGGTGTCGATCGCCGACGACGCCACCGCCGACGACCTGCTGGCCACCTACGAGTCCGAGCTGGACGACACCTACATCTCCTACTCCGGTGGCACCGACCTGACCGCGCAGGGCGACTACGTGCGCATCGACGGGCCGAGCGTGTGGATCGAGTTCGTCTGCCAGAACGGCGTCGTCATCTCGAACCAGATCCACTACCACACGGTCTACCGGGACCACACCCGCGACTACGGCGGCGAGCTGTCCTTCTGATGCACCTGCTCCGTGCGGCGCTCACGGCCGGCGCGACCGCCCTGCTCCTGGGCATCGCGCTGGTCGTGGGCGCCGCCCCGGCGTCCGCCCACCCGATGCCGCACACGGTGGTGCAGCTCGACGTGCACGAGGAGTCCATCGGGGCGCAGCTGCAGGTACCGGTCGACGACCTGAGCCTGGCCACCGGGCTGGACCTGCGCACCGACACCGAGCAGGCGGTCGCCGCGGACGAGCAGCAGCTGCGGGAGTACCTGACGGCACACGTGCAGCCGTCGACCGACGGGCGGGCGTGGACCGTCGCGGTCGGTGACCTGTCGGTCAGCGACGCCGAGCAGACCTCCACCGGCCCCTACCAGGAGCTGGTCGCCCAGCTCACCCTCACCCCGCCGGTCGGGGTCGGTGTCCGGCAGTTCACGTTGGACTACGACGTCGTGGTCGACCAGGTCGTCACCCACGTCGTCTTCGTGACGCTCCGGCAGGACTGGGCCGCCGGTCAGCTCGGGACCGACGACGGCCGCGAACTCGGCGTCATCCGGATCGACACGAGCGCGATGACCGTGCCGCCGCTCGAGGTCGACGTAGACGACGCCAGTGCCTGGCACGGCTTCATGGCCATGCTGCAGCTCGGCGGGCACCACATCGCCGAGGGCACCGACCACCTCCTCTTCCTGCTGACCCTGCTGCTCCCCGCGCCGTTGGTGCTCGCCGGGCGGCGTCGCTGGGGTGGACCCGCAGGCACCCGCCGGGCGGCCGGGGCGATCACCCGGATCACCCTGGCGTTCACCGTCGGCCACTCGATCACCCTCGCGCTGAGCGCACTGGGCCGGTTGGAGCTCCCCGCCCGACCGGTGGAGGCCCTGATCGCGGCGAGCATCCTGGTCAGCGCCGTGCACGCCATCCGGCCGCTCTTCCCTGGCCGGGAGGCGCTGGTCGCCGGCGTGTTCGGGCTGGTGCACGGCATGGCCTTCTCGTTCACCCTCGCTGAGCTGGACCTCTCCACCCCGCAGCTGGTGGTCTCGCTGCTGGGCTTCAACCTGGGCATCGAGCTGGTGCAGCTGCTGGTGGTGGCGGTGGTGCTGCCCGCGCTGGTGCTGCTGTCCCCGTCGGACGCCGTCTACCGCGTCGTCCGCGTCGGCGGCGCGACCACGGCGGGGATCGCCGCACTCGGCTGGCTGCTCGACCGGCTCGGCCGGCCGAACCCGGTGGCCGCCGCCGCCGACGCGCTCGGCAGCGCCGGCGGCTGGGTCGTCGTCGGCCTGTGGGTGGCGGCGCTGGCGACCACCGCCCGGCGGGCCAGGACGCCGTCCACAGCGCCGGCGACCGAGCGGCAGCTGGAGTCGGTGCCCGGCTGACGCGGCCTGACCCGATGCGCGTGCTGCCACGACGGGCGCCGGGTCACTAGGTTCCCCGGGCATGACGGCGCTGGACTGGTTGCTCGACTCCGACTCGGACCCGGCCATCCGCTGGCAGGCGCTGCGCGACCTGACCGACGCACCGGAGGACGTCGTGGCCGCCGAGCGGGCGCGGGTGGCCACCGAGGGGTGGGGCGCCCGGCTGCTGGCGCTCCGCGACTTGGACGGTCAGTGGGCCGGCGGCGCGTGCTTCCCGGCGTCCGGCTGGGACGGCGAGGGCGGCCAGCCCTGGACGCCGACGCTGCCCACCCTGGCGCTGCTCCGCGAGTTCGGGCTGGACCCGGCGTCGGACGCGGCTCGGGAGACGGTCGCGCTGGTCGGCGAGAACTGCCGCTGGGAGTACGACGGCGCGCGCTTCTTCGACGGCGAGGTGGAGCCGTGCATCAACGGCCGCGTCGTCGCGGTCGGTGCGTACTTCGGCCAGGACGTCGAGGCGGTCGTGCAACGGCTGCTCGACGACCAGCTGGAGGACGGCGGCTGGAACTGCTTCACCGAGCACGGTTCCACCCGGTCGTCGTTCGACTCGACGATCAACGTGCTGGAGGGGCTGCTGGCGTACGAGCAGGCCGGCCGGGGCACCGCGCAGACCCGGGCCGCCCGGCAGCGCGGCGAGGAGTACCTGCTCGAGCGGTCGCTGTTCCGCCGCAGGAGCACCGGCCAGCCCGCTCAGGACGGCTACCTGCAGTTCTCGTTCCCGCCGCAGTGGCACCACGACGTGCTGCGGGCGCTGGACCACTTCCGGACGGCCGGCAGTCGGGACGAGCGGCTGGCCGAGGCGGTCGCGGTGGTGCGGAGCAAGCAGCAGCCGGACGGCCGGTGGCTCCTGGAGGCCACCCATCCCGGCGCCGTCCACTTCCCGCTCGAGGACGGCGACGGGCAGCCCAGCCGCTGGAACACCCTGCGGGCTCTCCGCGTGCTGCGCTGGCACGACCGGCAGCCACCGCACGACGTCTGAGCGTTCCCACCGCAAGAACCGCCGCGCGGCTACTCACCAAGTGTCTACTCGTCGTGTAGACACAGCGCATGTCGTTGACCGAACTACATCTCGCCCTGCTGGCGGGTGCACCACGCCATGGCTACGACATCAAGCAGGAGCACGACGCGTGGTTCCCGGACAGCCGTCCGCTGCCGTTCGGCCAGGTGTACGCGACCCTGGCCCGGCTCCAGCGGGACGGGCTGGCCGAGGTGGTCGAGACCCGGGTCGACGGCGGCCCCGAGCGCACGGTCTACGCCCTCACCGACGCCGGGGACGAGCGGCTGCGGGCGTGGCTGACCGAGCCCGCGCCTCCCACCGGGACCGGCGCCGAGGAGATCGTCCGCAAGACGATCGCCGCGTTGCACACCGGCATCGACGTCCAGGGCCACGTCGCCCGTCAGCGCGCGGTGCACCTGCGCCGGATGCGTGAGCTCGGGCAGGTGCCACCGGGCGCGAGCCCGGCCGAGCGGCTGGTGCGCGAGCACCTGATCGCCCACCTCGACGCCGACCTGCGCTGGCTGGACCTGGCCACCGATCTCCTCCGCTCCTCCCCGACCCCGCCCGAGAGGACCCACTCGTGAACCCGCCCACCCTCACCCTGTCCGCGGTCAGCCACACCTACGGCCGCACCCAGGCGCTGCGCGACGCCACCCTGTCCGTGGCGCCGGGCGAGGTCGTCGCGGTGACCGGCCCCAGTGGCTGCGGCAAGTCCACGCTGCTGCTGCTCGCCGCCGGTGTGCTGCGCGCGCAGAGCGGCCGGGTCACCGTGGCCGGAACGGAGCTCTCCGGCGTCGACGACACCGCCCGCGCGCTGGTGCGCCGCCGGTCGATCGGCCTGGTGCTGCAGTTCGGCCAGCTGGTGCCCGACCTGCCGGTGCGCGACAACGTGGCGCTGCCGCTGCTGCTGGAGGGCCACCCGGCCGCCGACGCGCGGGCCGCGGCCGACGGCTGGCTGGACCGCGTCGGTCTGGCGGTCGGTCCGGACACCCTGCCGTCCGAGCTCTCCGGTGGCCAGGCGCAGCTCGCCGCGGCAGCCCGCGCGCTGGTGCACGGCCCGGCCCTGCTGCTGGCCGACGAGCCCACCGCCAGCCTGGACACCCGGTCGGGGCGGGCGCTGCTGGACCTGATGTTGGCCACCACCGTGGCGGCCGGCGGAGCCGTCCTGCTGGTCACCCACGACAACACCGTGGCCGCGCGGGCCGACCGCGAGGTCCGGCTGCGCGACGGCGTGATCGAGCACGAGGTGGCCCTCTCGTGAAGACCTCGACCGCCTGGCTGATCGGCCGTCCCCGCACGTCCGCCGGCCGCACCCGCACCCTCCTCGTCGCCGGGGGCGCCGCGGTCGGGGGCGGGCTGCTGATCGCCGCCGCCGCCGTGCTCCGCGTCCCCGCTGAGGAGGTCCGGTACCTGGACGGCGGCGGCACGGTGTCCAGCTCGTCCGGGGAGTACTCGTCGCTCGTCGTCCAGGCGGGTCTCCGGCCGGGTGTGCTCACCGGCATCCTGCTGCTCGTGCTCCCGGCGCTGGCCCTGGCCTGGCAGGCGGTGACCACCGGCAGCGCCCGGCGGGCCGCCGTCCACGAGGGGCTGCGGCTCAGCGGGGCCACCCCGGCCGACCTGCGCCGGGTGGCGATGCTGGAGCCCGCGGTCGCCGGGGCGTTCGGCGGCCTGCTGGCCGGCGCCGTGTACCTGGCGCTCTGGCTCCTGCTGCACGTCGCCGCCCCGGCCAGCGCCCGGTTGCTGCCCGGGCTGTCCCCGCTGGACGCCGTCGCGTGGCTCGTGGTCATCGCGCTCAGCACGCTCGTCGGCGGCGTGGCCGGCGCACTCGCCGCCACGCCGCGGCGCCGCAGGCCGGTGCGGGCGTGGCCGCGGCTGCTGGCCGTGGGGGTCGGCGTCCTCGCCCTGGTCGCGGCGGTGTCAGCGCCCCGGGACATCGACCGGCACGCCCGCTCCACCACCTTGCTCTGCGCCGCGCTCGTAGTCCTGGCGTTGGGCCTGCTGTCGACGGGGTCGATCTGGGTGACCGCTCGGGCCCGCCGGCTGGCTCGGTCCGGGACGGCGGTCGACGTGCTCGCCGCCGGCGGGTTGCGCACCCTGGCCGGGCCGGCCGGCCGGACGGCGGGCACCACGTGCGTCGCCGGTCTGGTGATCGGCGTGGTGGGCAGCCTGACGGGTCTGCTGCTGGAGCCGCAGCACTCGCTGTCCGAGTCGTTGCCGGGCATCCTGTTCGCCCTGCTCGCCGGGCTGCTCGCGATGCTGGCCGCGGTGGCCTCGCTGGTCCTGGCCGCCACCGACGACCTGGTGACGACCCGTCGTGCGGTGGCGTCGACCGCGGCGCTGGGTGCCGACCCGACCGTGCTCGAACAGGTGCAGCGCCGCCGGCTGGCCGTCGTGACGACCGGGCCACTGCTGGCCGGGGTCCTGCTCGGCGGTCTCTACGCGCCGGGCGCGCAGTCGCCGATCGCCCTGGGCACCGTGCTGCTGACCGTGGCACTCGCCCTGCTGCTCGCCCGGGCGCTCGCGGTCGCCGTCACCCGGGTGCTCCGGCCGCAGCTCGCCCGGGCCGCAGCGCCGTCGTCCCTGCGGGTGGCCTGATGCGTGCCTGGGCCGGGGACGACCGAGAGTCGGCCAGCGTCATCGCTGCCCGGCAGCTGGCCGAGGAGGCGCAGCAGAGCTGGCGGTCGCCGCGCCCCTCCGCGCGGGCGCGGCGCACTGTCCCCCAGCGCCCGGAGCGCCGAACCGGTCAAGACGACGACCACGGCTAGACCTGGACGAGCAGCTGCTCGATCGCGTCGGCACCGAGATCAGGGCCAGGCCGACGCCCGCGGCCAGCACACTGAGCACCGCCGTCCGGACCGGTGCGCGGTTGTGGCCGGCGGCGCTGATGAGCACGGCCACTGCCAGCAGGGCGTCGACGACGACGGCGACGTCCCAGCCTCCCCAGCCGACGGCGCGGCGGGCGGCGTCACCGAGCAGGAGGCCGACCAGGCCGGCTGCGGCGAAGGCGCCGCGCCACCCCGGGCGGGTGGCTGTGGCCGACAGGGGACCGAGGACGGCGCCGGCGACCACCGCGAAGCCGCTCCACAACTGGACGTCGCTCCAGTCGACCGCCATGACGCTGCCGCTGCCGGCCCAGCGGATGTCGTGGCCGACCTCCAGGGGAAGGTAGAAGGTGAACACCGCGCTGACCAGGCAGGCCACCGAGCGCGCGACCGACAGCACGACCGGGCGCTGACCGCGTGGACGAGGGCGACCCACGGACCCAGCGCGTGGCCGAGCGGCCGCCAGGGGTCGTCGTAGTAGGCGTACGCAGCGGGGACGGTGACCAGGCAACCGGCGAGCGCGGCGGCCAGGAGGCTGATCGCCGCGGCGCGCCGACCCGGCCCCCGAGGTGCCAGCGTCCCCGGCCCCGCGCGCCATGCGCCGTCCGACATGGCGAGCACCCCAGGGCCGCCGGCCGCCGCACCGGGTCCCGACGCGGTCACGGTCGGCCCGCGGAATCCGCTGGTCCGCCCGGGTCACCCTGGCCAGACTGGCCGTCGTGGACACCGTCGGCGACCCCGTCTGGCGGGACCTCGACCCACCTCGTGCGCCGACGGCCCCGGAGCGCCGGCTGCTCACCGCGTTGGCTGCGGCCGTCGACGAGCCGCTGCTGCTCGACCAGGTCGCCACGGTCTTCGTGGACGCGACCTGCCGTTGCGGCTGCTCATCGGTGCGGCTGCGCACCGGCCGGCCGGCCATCCCGCCCGAGCGGATCGCACAGTTGTCCGCCACCGACCGGAGCGATCGCGTCGCGGTCACCGCCACCAGCCGAGGCCGGGTGGACGTCGTGCTGCACGTCCTGCACGGCCGGGTCTGCGAACTGGAGGTCTTCGACACGTGCGCGGGCGAGGGCCGCGCAGTGCCGTTGGCGAGCCTGGCGGATCTCACGGACGTCTCCGTGGACTGGGCGGATCCCGACGGAGCGGCTGATCAGCCGCCCGCTCCGGCTGGTGGCTGAGGGCCTTCGCGGCGCCGGTCCGCGACGGTCAGGAGCAGCGCCTCGAGCACGGCCGATCCGAGGAGGACCGCGCCGGCACAGCGCGACGCCGGGGAGCGTCACACGCGCTGCCGACGTGCGCAACCAGCGCCCGAACGTCAGCCGTGCAGGGTGGGTCGGTAGACGAGCTCCTGGATGCGGCCGTCGAAGGTCCGACCCGAGAGCAGCTCGAGGTCGAAGTCGGCCGCCCCCTGGAAGACCGACTCCTCCCCCGTCCGGCCGGTGATCACCGGGAAGATCGTCAGCTGGACGCGGTCCACCAGGCCGGCCGCCATGAGCGCCCGGTTCAGCGACAGGCTGCCGTGCGAGCGCAGCGGCACGTCCGACTCCTCCTTGAGCCGGGCGATGACGTCCACAGCATCCCCGCTCACGAGGGTGGCGTCCGGCCAGTCGAGGGGTCCCTCGAGCGTCGACGACACGACCGTCGTCGGCAGGTTCTTCATCCGGGTGTTCACCGGATCACCGCCGTCCGGCTCCGCGCTGCCCGGGCCCAGGAAGTGGAGGAACTGCCGGAAGGTGGTGGCACCGAGGACCATCCGCTGCGCTTTGCTCACCACGGCGAGGCGGTGGTCGAGGAACTCGGGACCCTGTTTGCCCCAGTAACCGCCCCAATCGCCTCCGGCGCCGTAGGACGCGAAGCCGTCCAGGCTGCAGAAGACGTCGAAGGTGTACGTGGCGGTCATGACGTTCTCCTCGCGTGGGCACTCTCGTGGAGAGGCAGACCCGGATCCACACCGGAACTCATCGTCACGGAGCCGCGATGCCAGCCCGACGTCAGCGGCGGTCCGTCTCCCGGGCCCTCGAGGGGGGTCGGGTCGAGGCAGCGATGAGCAGGCCGATCATCCCGATGGTCCAGAAGGCGACGATGCCGACGTCGCCACGGTGGATGCCGTGCGCCTCGCTCAGGGACACCAGCACCGGACCTTCGCGGATGTAGTCCCCGGTGAGCAGCAGGAACGCGAATGCGGACAGAACTGCTGCCGTCAGCAGCGCACCGGCCCAACGAAGCATCACCCGACCCTAGCGCCGGCGCCGCACAGCCGAGCGGGGCGGCAGCTGCCACAGCGCGCCGAGCGACACGTCCAGCGCCGGGTCGAAGCGGTCCAGCCCGCCGCCGGGGTAGGGCGTCAGCTCGCTGAACCACACCTCGCCGTCGACGGCGTACAGGTCCACCCGGACGAAGTCGAACTCCGCGCCCAGCACCTCGGCCACCTCGAGCATCCGCGGCAGCAGCGCGGGCGGAGCGGTCACCGGCCCGGCAGCGACGTCCTCGGCGACGTCGATCGGCGTCCAGTCCGGGCGGTGGAGCCGCCGCCGGTGATCCCCGAACCGGCCGGTGTCGACCTGCACCAGCGCCACCCGCCCGCCGAACACCAGGATCTTGAAGTCCACCGGCGGCTCCCCCGACCCGAGGAACTCCTCGGCCAGCAACACCCGCCGCGCCTGGCTGTAGACCCACTCCCCGCGGGTCCGGAACAGCGGCTCGTCCAGCCAGCCGGTTGTGATCCGCGCCAGCTCGGCGACGTCCGGGCGGCCGCGGCCGATGTGCACCCGCATCGTGCCGTGGTTGGGCTTCAGCACCCACCGGGACGGCAGGTCGAGGGCCGCGAACGCGGCGACGTCCGTCCCCGACCAGAGCACGGCGGGGACCCGCACCGAGGGACACCGGGACGCCGCGTAGGCCTTCATCGCCAGCTTGTCGCCGAGCTGCCCGATCAGCGGACGGCGGTCGTGCACCACCCGCCAGTTCACCTTCTCCACGAACGTCCGCGGGGTCCGCGGCGGCCAGCGGCCGTGCGCCTGGCGGAACAGCACGGCGCGCTTGACCGGCAGCGGCAGCCGGACGAGCAGCCCCTGCCACGCCGACACGGCCACCTCCTCGTTCGCGCCGACCGGCAGCACGCATCATGGTCGTGCACAGTCTGGTCCGCGGTGCCTCGTCAACAGCGATCGAGGGTCGGCACCCGGGAAGAGCGAGGAGCGCCGGCCCTGGACGCACATCCCCCGAGCACGGGCGTGGGGTTCCTCGCCAAGGACCCGTGGGACCCTGCCATCCGCCGCGAGCAGATGATCGCCCGGCAGCTGGTGCAGCGCGGCCTGCCGGTCCGCTTCGTGCAGGCACCGGCCGACGCCCGCCGGTTGCGCACCGACCCGGGCAACTGGTGGGCGCACCTGCGCCGGGCCCGCTTCCAGAGCCCGGAGACCGGCATCGCCGTCACCGAGCGGTCCACCGTCCAGCCCGGCCTGCGCAGCCCGGCCGCCGAGCGACTGGACGCCGGCCTGCTCGCCGGCTTCCTGCACCGCTCGGGCTGGGACCCGGAGCTGTCGGTGTTCATGCTCCCCTGGGAGTGGCGGGCCGCCAGCGCCCTCCCCGGACGGCGGGTCTTCGACTGCACCGACGACTGGGCCCGGCTGCTCCCGCACGCCCGCGGCCTGCCCGACCAGCTGCGCCGGATCGCCGACGAGGCCGACGAGGTCGTCGTGGTCAACCCGGTGCTGGCCGACCTCTTCCCCGGCCGGACGCCGGTCGTCGTCCCCAACGGCACCGACGAGACGCTGCTGACCGCACCCCGGACGGCGGAGCGCCGCGAGCGGCACGCGGTGTACGTCGGCAGCATCGCCGAGCGTTTCGACGTCGACCTCGTCCGCGCGCTGCTCGCAGCACTGCCGGACTGGACGCTCACCGTGCACGGCCAGCTCGTCTTCCCCAGCTCCGCGCAGGCGGCCCGCGAGCGGTTCCTCGCGCTGGAGCGAGAGACCGGCGGCCGGTTCCGCTACGAGGGGCTGCTCCCCCGCGCCCGGCTGGCCGACGTGCTGGACGCCGCGACGGTCGGGCTCATCCCCGACGTCGCCGGCATCGCGCTGGGCCAGTCGTCGATGAAGACCTACGACTACTGCGCGCGCGGGCTGCCGGTCGTCGCGACCGCCGGGCACCTGGAGCACTCCGGCGAGACCCCGCCGCACACCTCCGTCGTCGCGACCGCGCAGGAGATGGCCGCGGCGATGCGCGCCGCCGTCGACGAGCCGGTCGGCTGCGCGAAGGAGCGGGTCGACTGGGCCGCCGAGCGGACCTGGGACCGGCGCACCGACGCCTGGCTGGACGCCACGCTCGGCCGCCGTCCAGCCCGTGTGACAGGAGTGCACACCACGACCGCTCCCTCCTGACGATCACCGTGTGTCGCCCGCGGCTGCACACAGCGTTGCCCTAGCTTTCCGGCATGACGACCACCGCTCCCGCTCCGGTGTCCGAGGTCCTCGACCCGGCGATCGCCCTCGCCGACGCCCTGCAGTCCGGCTTCGCCGCCCAGCGCTCGGGCTGCCAGCGCATCCGTACCGCCCGCTGAGCGGTGCGGCGGTGACACCGCCGCACCGCCGTCGTCCCGCCGAGGGTCACCCCGGCGAGGGACGTGATCTTCGTCACGGAGACGAGGCAGTCTCGCCTTTCGTGGCCCGATGACCGCATGATCATCGGGTGATCCGACTCCTCGAGGGCGTGCTGGCTGGCCCCCGGTCCGACGTGCGCCGCGCTGACGGTGCCTCCTGGCACCTGCACCGGTACACCCGGTCGGGCGATGACCCGTTCAGTGGGTCCTCGCTGTACCGGTGCCGCTGCGGCGTCGTCCGCCCCGCCATCTGAGCTGCCCCCCGCCGCAGCGGCTTGCCAGACTGCAGCCATGGCCCCCACCCGGACCCGGTTGTTGCACGCCCAGCTCGCCGACCTGGCCCGGCACGCCTTCGGCCTGACCCCCGGCGCGCCCGACCTCGCCCCGGGCACCGACTTCGAGGACGCCGAGGGCGTCCTGGTGGCCACCACCAGCCCCGACGGGCTGACCGTCCACGAGATCCCGCGCTGGCGCTCGCCGGCCAGCGTCCGCGCCGAGCTGCAGGCGCGCGGCTGGACCGAGCCGGCCGCCTGGGTGGGCACGCCGCCGGAGAGCGACGCCGGCCTGCCCGACCGGCTGCTGGTGCTGTTGCCGGTGGCCGGCACCGCCCCGGACTCCGCGGTCATCTCCCTCGGCGCCGCCGTCTGGGCCGACCGCGCCGCTGGTCGGGAGACGATCGTCGTCCCGGTGCCGGTGACCGCCGCGGCACCGGAGGTGACCTGGCTGGAGCTCGCCACCGCCTACGGCGCCGGGCCGGTGGCCAGCCACGTCGACCCGGCGCCGCCGCACACCGGCGGGCGGGCGGTGATGTTCACCGGGCTGTCCGGCGCCGGGAAGTCGACGATCGCCGGCAAGCTGGTCGAGCTGCTGCTCGAGGGCGGGCACACGGTCACGCTGCTGGACGGCGACGAGGTGCGCACCCACCTGTCCGCCGGGTTGGGGTTCTCCAAGGCCGACCGGGACACCAACGTGCGCCGGATCGGCTGGGTGGCTGCGCAGATCGCCAAGCACGGCGGGCTGGCGGTGTGCGCGCCGATCGCGCCCTACGCCGCCACCCGTGCCGACGCCCGCCGGCTGGTGGAGGAGCAGGCCGGGCCGGGCTCCTTCGTGCTGGTCCATGTGGCGACGCCGCTGGCCGAGTGCGAGGCCCGCGACCGGAAGGGCCTGTACGCGAAGGCGCGCCGCGGGGAGATCGCCGAGTTCACCGGGATCAGCGACCCGTACGAGGAGCCCACCGACGCCGAGCTGACGATCGACACCCGCTCGTCCAGCGTGGAGCAGAGCGCCCGGCGGGTGCTGGACCACCTCGGCGGGAGCTGACGGCTGCTGCGTCCCGGCGCCAGCGGCCCGGGGGCTGTCCCTGCACTGACAGAACAACCAGTGATCGGCAGGTCCCGCGCGAGGGACGCCCGGTCGTGCTCGGCCGGCGTCACGGTGTGTGGGCCCGTACGTGGTCACGATGGTCACCGAGACCGATCGCACACCGCTCAGAGTCATTGATTGATTACCCTTTGTGCAGTTTGATCGGCGAGTTCACTGTCTTCACCCATCCGGATGAACCCCGGAGCGGTACCACCTCGTATGCAGGTGGACAGGTTTTCGCCAGTCAGGCAACACTGTTTTCATGGCGCCTTGGTGACTCAGGGTCACGGCGGTGACGAGCGAGGGGGCACACGGGGGAAACGTCGGACCTGGCCGGTCTCGTCATCAGTGCACAGCGACGAGGCACCCCGCCGGATGACAGCCATGCACACGTACTACGGGTAGCGATGACCCGTCGGGCACTTTCTTGGTCGCCGAAGCCCGACGGTGAGCAGTGGCGAAACCGGGCCCGTCATGATCCCGAGAGGACCTGGCGTTGAGCCCTGGACCCGCCGACCTGCCCACGACGACCCCCACGACCGAGGATGCGCGAGCACCCAAGGTCAGTGTGGTCATCCCGACCTACAACGAGGCGAAGAACCTCCCCCCGGTCTTCGCTGCGCTTCCCGACGACCTGCACGAGGTCATCGTCGTCGACGGCCGCAGCGTCGACGACACCATCGCCGTCGCCCGTTCCCTGCGCCCCGGCGTCCGGATCGTCCGGCAGAACCGGCTCGGCAAGGGCAACGCCCTCGCGTGCGGCTTCGCCGCCGTCACGGGTGACATCGTCGTCATGCTCGACGCCGACGGGTCCGCCGACCCCCGGGAGATCGCTGACTACGTCAGGGTCCTGATGAGTGGTGCGGACTTCGCCAAGGGGACCCGGTTCGCCGGCGGCGGTGGCAGCGCCGACATCACGCCCACTCGTGCGTGGGGCAACCGCTGGCTGAACCGAGCGGTGAACGTCCTGTTCGGCACCCGCTACACCGACCTCTGCTACGGCTACAACGCCTTCTGGGCCCACTGCCTGCCGGTGCTCCAGCTCGACTCCGCGGACGTCGGTCGCGACGGCAAGCTGTGGGGCGACGGCTTCGAGATCGAGACCATCATCAACACCCGCGTCGCCAAGGCACACCTCAGCATCAGCGAAGTCCCCAGCTTCGAGTTCGAGCGCATCCACGGCGAGAGCAACCTCAACACCTGGCGGGACGGGTCCCGCGTCCTCCGGGCGCTCCTGGTCGAGCGGGTGAACGGCGTCGGCCGGGGTGCCCGCGTCGACCGCTCACGGGCGCAGCAGCTCCGGTCGGCGACGGACGCGGTGGTGGTCCGGCACCACTTCGACAACGTCGTCCAGCAGCTGGGCACCGAGCCCAACACGGTCGCGGAGCTCGTGCCCACCTCCCCCGGCCAGCTGGCCGGCCGCCACGGCGGCGCGGCATGACCACGGTCTCCGTCGTCATCCCCTGCTTCACCGAGGAGCGGTGGGACGAGATCCTCCGGGCCGTCCAGTCGGTGCTGGCGCAGTCGCACCCGTGCGAGGTCGTCGTGGTCGTCGACCACAACGACCTCCTGCTGGAGCGACTGAGCCGGTCGCTGGGCGAACGGGCGGTGGTGGTCGCCAACCGGTTCACCCGCGGGGCTTCCGGCGGCCGGAACACCGGCGCCCGGGTGGCCCAGGGCGACCTGGTGGTCTTCCTGGACGACGACGAGGTGGCGGACCCCGGCTGGATCGATGCCCTGGTCCGAGCTCACCGGGCAGCGCCCGAGGCGACCGGTCTCGGCGGAGCCGTCGAGGCGCGGTGGCCGGGCGGCACCCCGCGGTGGTTCCCCCAGCAGTTCTCCTGGACGGTCGGCGGCACGGAGCCGCGATCGCAGGACACGGACGTCCGCAACGTCTGGGGCGGGAACATGGCCGTCCGCCGCGACTCGTTCCTCGCGGTCGGCGGGTTCGACGACGCGTTCGGCAAGGTCGGGCACGCCTCCCAGCCGGAGGACACGGAGCTCTGCCTGCGGATGAACGCCCGGATCGGACCGACCGCCAGGTGGCGGTTCGTCCCGAGCGCGGTGATCTCGCACGAGGTGCCGCCTGAGCGGCGGACGTTCGGCTTCTTCCTCCGCCGCAACTGGGCCGAGGGATCGGGCAAGCAGGTCATGTCCGCGTTGTCCCGGTCCGACGCCGACGTCCTCGGTGAGGAGCGGGCGTTCGTCCGGACCGTCCTGACCCGGGGAGTGGGCCGGGCCCTGCTGGACCTGCTCCGCGGTGACGTCTGGGCGCTGGCGCGGATCGGCGCGATGGTCCTCGGCGTGGCGTCGGCCGGACTCGGCTACCTGGTCTCGGCCCGACGCGCGGCGGTGCGGCCGCAGGACCGGCGGGATGCGGAACAGGCCCGGGCCACCGCGTCGCTGGTGGGCCTGACCACCGACGCCGGTGCGGAGCCCGAGCAGACCGAGCAGCACGGGGCGCAGGCGTGACCGCGCTACCCGGCCGGGGCGCCGCCGGTGGGCGGGCGACTTGGCGGATGCCGGTCCTCATGTACCACTCAGTGCCCGCGGTCGCCTCGGCCCATCCGAACGAGCACCAGGTCCCGGTGGGCGAGCTGGAGGACCAGCTGTCGGCTCTGACCGAGGACGGCTGGCAGCTGGTCGGGCTCACCGAGGCGCTCTCGCGGCGAGATGCCGACCCCGCCGCGCGGGTCCTCGGCGTCACCTTCGACGACGGCCTCCTCGACTTCCGCAACGCCGTGGAGGTGCTCCAGCGGGTGGGCGCGCGGGCGACCATGTACGTGCCGACGGGGGACGTGGGCCTGCGGCTGGCCCCGGACGACCCGCACGGGTCACGCCTGAGCTGGAGCGAACTGGCCGAGGCCGCCGCGGCCGGCGTCGAGATCGGCAGCCACTCGGTCAACCACCGTACGATGGACGTGCTCCCCGGGGAGGAGTTGCGCACCGAGATCGCCGACAGCCGTCACCAGATCGAGGACGCGCTGGGTCTCCCGGTCCGCTCGTTCTGCTATCCGCATGGTTACTCGTCCCGGCGCGTGGCCAGGGCCGTCGCGGCAGCGGGTTACTCCAACGGGTGCATCGTCGGCCGGAGGATCGCCTCGTCCCGCGATGATCCGTACCGTCTACCACGTCTGCACGTACGACCGGGCGTCACCGGTGACGCCTTCGCTGCCCTCGTCCGCGACGGGGAACCCGGTGTGGCCCCGCACGTCAAGCGGTTCGCCGCGCCGGCGTGGCGGTTGGCCCGCCGGACCGCTGTGCAGGTACTGCACCGCGAACTGACATGAGCACCACCTCGAGGACGGAGCGGTTCGACATGACCGCGGTGGAGGACCGCGCCACGCCGGCGTGCGATGTGGCAGCCCACGTCCTGGACGTGGACCTCGCCGGGCCGACCCCGGCCGTCCCGCGGACGGCCGCCGACGGCAGCACAGCCGACGTGGCGTGGCTGCTGGTGCGTCTTGACGGCGAGCCGTTGGGCTGGGAGGTCCTCGCCCTGCCACCGGTGGGTCTCACGGCGGCCGAGGTGGAGCTCCTGCTCGACGAACGCTGGGGCGAGGAGGTGCGCCGCCGGACGGCGACCGAGCGCTTCGCAGACCGGCACGCCCGCCACCTGGCCAGCGCCGGACGGGCCACCGTGGTGATCTGCACTCGTGAGCGTCCCCACGCCCTGGCCGCCTGCCTCGAGAGCCTCACCCGTCAGGACCACCCGGACTTCGCGGTCTGGGTGGTCGACAACGCGCCGGTCACCTCGGCCACGAGGGACGTCGTCGCCGGCTTCGCCGGGCGGCTCGACGTCCGCTACACCGTCGAGCCGCACGCCGGACTCTCCCGTGCACGCAACCACGCGCTCGCCCTGCCCCTGGAGGGTGACGTCGTGGCGTGGATCGACGACGACGAGATCGCCGACCCGATGTGGCTCTCGGAGCTGACCCGCGCGATGGCCGAACGACCCGACGCCGACGCCGTGTCGGGTCTGGTCGTCCCCGCCGAGCTCGCCACGCGAGCCCAGGTGTGGTTCGAGCAGTTCGGCGGCCACAGCAAGGGCCGCGGCTTCGTCCCCGCCGACTTCGGGCGCGGCAGTGCCGACAAGCAGAGCCCGCTGTACCCGCTGCCGCCCTTCGGCGTGGGGGCCAACATGGCCTTCCGCACGGCTGCCCTCCGCCGGATCGGGTTCGACGACGCGCTGGGGGCGGGCACGCTGACCCACGGCGCGGAGGACACCCGGGTGTTCACCGACCTGCTGCGGGCCGGCGGCGCGACGCTCTACCGACCGAGTGCGATCACCCGGCACTTCCACCGCAGCGACCTGGCCGGCCTGCGCAGGCAGATGGAGGGCTACGGCACCGGGTTGACGGCCTTCTACACGTCGTTGATCGTCGACGACCCGCGCGTCCTGGTCCGGTTGGCCCTGCTCGCCCGTCAGGCACTGCGCGACATGACGAGCCCCTCGAGCCTGCGGGTGTCGGGCCTGGCGGAGGACTTCCCCACCGACCTGCTCGCCGCCAACCGGGCCGGCATGAAGCGCGGGCCCGCCGCCTACCTGCGGCAGCGCCGGTCGGACCGGCGTGCGGCCCGGGTCCCAGCCGTCGAGACCCTGGACGAGAGCTGGAGGCCGACCAAGGTCGTCCGCTGGGACCTCGACGCGGCGCCCGCCGACCTGGGACTCAGCGTCGAGGACGGCTCACGTTACGGCGCGGTGCTGTTCGTGGTGTGGCGCGCCGCTCGACCGGTCGCGCTGGTCACCCTGCCCATGCCGCAGGCCCTGGACAGCGCTGCCCGCGAGGCAGCGGCGGGTCAGGTCGGGGCTGCACCAGAGGTGCCGCGACCGCCGTCCGGGACCGGGTTGCCCAGCGTGTCCGTGGTGGTCCCCACGATGCTGGAGCGCCCCGAGGGCCTGGCCCGCTGCCTGGACACCCTCCTCCACCAGGACGACCTCCCGCTCGAGGTGCTGGTCGTCGACAACCGGCCTGAGGGCAGCGCCGACGACGTCCTCGCGACCATCCCGCAGCTGACCGATGCCAAGGTGCGCCTGCTCCGCCAGCCCGTGCCCGGGATCTCCGCTGCCCGCAACCGCGGCGTGGACGAGGCTGCCGGAGAGCTCATCGCCTTCACCGACGACGACGTCCAGGTGGACCGCGGTTGGACCCGCGCGCTCGCCGAGCGCTTCGCCCGGGAGCCGGACCTCGCCGGCGTCGGTGGTCTCGTGCTGCCCAGCGAGCTGGAGACGCCCGCCCAGGACGTCTTCGAACGGCACAGCGGGGCAACGGCCAAGGTCCTCGAGCCGGAGACCTTCCGCCTGGAGCGCCCACGCGCCGGGGCGTGGCACCCGGCCCGCTACCGCGTGCTCGTCCGCCGCGCAGCCGGGGTCGTCCGCTCGCACTCGCTGTACCAACTCGGCACCTTCATGGGCGCCAACATGGCCTTCCGTGCTGAGGCGCTCCGCGCACAGGGGCCCTTCGACGAGGCGCTCGGCACGGGCACCGCGAGCCGCGGCGGCGAGGACGTCGACATGGTCGTGCGCATGCTCGGCTCCGGGCTCTCGCTCGGCTACGAGCCCTCCGCCGTCACCAACCACGCGCACCGGCGGACCGACGCCGAGCTCGCCCGTCAGATGTCGGGTTACGGCACCGGGTTCACCGCCCTGCTGACCGCGCTGGTCGTCCGGGACCCGCGACACCTCGTCGGCCTGGCCCACGCCGCGCTCACCGTCCTCCGTGGGCGGCTGGGCCGTCGCGAGCCGGGAGTGACCACCCTGCTGGAGGGTCTGCCGCCGGAGCTGGGCCGCCTGCGGGTACGAGGCATGCTCGGTGGACCGAGCGCGTACCTGCGCACCCGGACGGGGGGCCGGCGATGACCCCCGCGCACTCGGCAGCCCCCAAGGCACGGGCCATGGAGTTCAACGCGCTGGCGCTGATGGCCTCCACGGTGTTCACCGGGGTGCTGGGCATGCTGTTCTGGATCATCGCGGCCAGGCTGCTGCCGCCGACCGCCGTCGGGCAGGCCTCGTCCGCGCTCTCCGCGATCACCTTCCTCGCGGGGCTCGCCCAGCTCAACATCATCAGCGTCCTGCTGCGCTTCGTCCCCCGCGCAGGGCGGGCGACCGGCGGGTTCATCGCCCGGGCCTACGGGTTGTCCCTGCTCACCGGGCTGCTGGCCGCGGGGGTGTTCCTGGCGCTCGGGTTCGGCAGCGACATCCTCGGCGACGAGTGGTTCGTCCCGCTGGTCTTCATCGGGGCCACCCTCTGCTACGCGCTCTTCCTCGTCCAGGACGGTGCGCTCACCTCGCTGGGCGGGGCGGTGTGGGTGCCGTTGGAGAACCTCCTGGCCGGTCTGCTGCGGGTCGGCCTGCTGTTCGCGCTGGTGCCGCTCTCCACCCGCTGGGGAGCGCTCGCAGCCCTGGTCGTGCCGACCCTCGTGGCGGTCGGGGTGGTCAACACCTTCGTGTTCCGGCGGCTGGTCCCGCGGCACGTGACGACGTCGACCGCCTCGGGCGAGGTCGGCTGGCGGTCGATCCGCGGCTTCGTCGCCGGTGACTACGCAGCCAGCGCGCTGGCCAGCTGTGTGGCACTGCTGCCGCCGGTGCTGGTGTCCTCCCGGCTCGGGAGCGAGGCGGCCGCCTACTTCTACATCCCGTGGTTCATCGGGGTCTCCTTCGGCACCCTGGTGTGGAACATCGCGATGGCGTTCGTGGTGGAGTACGCCGGGGACGCCGGCACCTTCCGTCGGCTGATCCGGCGCTCCGTCCGGTTGACCGCGTTGGTCAGCGTCGCCGCCTGTGCGGTCGTCGCCCTCGCCGCCCCGCTGATCCTCACCCTGCTCGGGACCGGGTACGCCGACGAGGGTGCGACGGCCCTGCGGCTGATCGCCCTGTCCTTCCCGTTCAGCGCGGGTTTCGTGCTGTTCACCGCGCTCAGCGTCGCGCGCAAGAAGCTCACGCCGCTGGTGGCCTCGCTGGCGGTGAAGACGGTGGTCTTCCTCACCGTGGCGGTCATCGGCCTGCCCGACTTCGGGATCGACGGCCTGGCCCTGCTCTACCTGGTCTGCGAGGCCGTCACGGCCCTCGCGGTCCTGCCGGTCGCCCTGCGCTTCCACCGCGAGCTCATCGAGCCCGGTGACACCCCCACCGGCGACAGAGCCGGCAACCCCCCCGGTACCGGACGGGTCCTCGAACCGGGTCTCGAGCCCGGCGTGGAGCCCCCTCTGGACCCCGGCACCGTCCAACCCGTCGGACCGTTCCCGGCTCCGTCCCCGTCCCCGTCCCCAGGGAGCACCTCGTGATCCACCCGGCCCCCCCGCCGGCTGAGCGGTCGTCCTCGGCGTCCCTCCGCCTGCTGGCCGAACAGCTCCGCCTCGACGGGCGGATCTTCCTGCGCAACCTGTGGTTCAACCGCATCGCGGCGTCCTTCGTGGTGCCCAAGGTGCTGCGCCGGGGGCTGTACCGGGTCGGCGGCATGACGGTCGACTCGTTCGCCGTCAGCCCGATGCTCCGAGTGGAGGGGGATCCGCGCAACGTCCGCATCGGCGGGCGCACCTACTTCAACCTGGGCTGCTACATCGAGGCAGTGGCACCGGTGGAGATCGGCAGCGACTGCGCCATCGGGATGCAGGCGCTGTTCATCACCTCGGACCACCGCGCAGCCGGTGGCGGCTGGGTGCAGACGGCCTCCGGGCTCCCGATCCGGATCGGGGACCGCGTGTGGATCGGCGCGCGCGTCATGGTCCTCCCCGGGGTGACCATCGGTGACGACGTCATCGTGGCAGCGGGTGCGGTGGTCACGGCCGACTGCGCTCCTGGTGGCGTGTACGCCGGGGTCCCCGCGCGCCGTGTCCGGGAGGTCGGAACTGCAGGCGCTGCAGGTCCACGACGGAAGGCAACCGTATGAGCACCGCACAGGCTGTCCGGGAGGACGGCACCCCGGCACCGGCAGTCGACCAGCCCATCCCGTCCACCCGGCGGTCGATCGGCTGGGTGGGCCTGGTGACCGCAGTGCTCTCCAGCGCGGCCGTCCTGCTCGACGCCCCGTCCTGGCTGCGGCTGGTCACCGTGCTGGCCTTCGTCTGCGCCGGCCCCGGGGCGGCCGTGATGGCCCACGTGCCATCCGGGCGGCCGTCGACGTCGGTGGCGCTGACCAACGTCCTGTCCCTGTCGCTGTGGGCCATCGGCACCGCGGTGATGGCCTGGCTGAACGACTGGTCGCCGACCGTCCTGCTGCTCGTGCTCGCCGTCGCGACGGTCGTGTCCGTCGCCGTGGCCGAGCTCCGTCACCGGCGGGTGACCCGATGACCCGCACCCTGCCGCCGGAAGGCCTCGCTGG
The DNA here is from genome assembly GCF_005930475.1 of Modestobacter altitudinis. Taxonomy (GTDB): domain Bacteria; phylum Actinomycetota; class Actinomycetes; order Mycobacteriales; family Geodermatophilaceae; genus Modestobacter; species Modestobacter altitudinis. The sequence continues at coordinate 37,551 of NZ_SJEW01000026.1, read as the reverse complement.
TGCCACGGCGGCCCCGTCGCCACAGCGCCGGGACGACGGAGCGGCAGAGGTGCCGCGCCCCAGCTCCCCGGTCCGCCGTTGGGGCGCTCCGCTCGTGGTGCTGGCCGGTCTGGTCGCCTGGGCGGTGAGCCTGACCCAGGTCGACACCTCGGTCCGCTCCGACTACGGACTGCTGGGCATGGTCGGGCCGTTGTTCTTCGTCGGCCTCGCACTGATCTGCGCCGGCTTCGTCCTGGAGCTCGCCGCTGGTCGGCGCCCCCTCGTGCTGGCGGCCGGCGTGCTGGGCCTGGTGCTCGTCCTGGACGCCTCTGTCCCGCTGCTCTTCCCCATGCCCGAGTACGCCTGGACGTACAAGCACATCGGCGTGGTCGAGTACTTCGTGCAGGGACACGGGGTCACCGACCCACGGGACATCTACCAGCAGTGGCCCGCGCTGTTCACCGCGGTGGCGGCGCTGGCCGACCTCACCGGGATCAGCACCCTCGCGCTCGCCACCTGGGCTCCGGTGTTCTTCAGCCTGCTGGCCTGCCTGCCGATCTACGCCATCGCCCGGCACTGGTCCACCGACCGGCGGGTCGCCTACCTGACGGTGTTCCTCTTCCACGCCGGCCTGTGGGTGGGCACCTCCTACCTCTCGCCGCAGGCCTTCGCGTTCCAGCTGAGCCTCGGGGCCCTGCTGGTGGTCGTGGCCTGGCTGCGCCGGACCCCGACCAGGTGGCAGAGGGGGCCGGCACTGCTGCGCCGGCTCAAGGCCTGGTCCACCCGCGGTGCCGAGGAGGTTCCCCAGACCTCGTCCCGGACCCGCGCCACGGCGCTGGCCGGTCTGTACCTGGTGGTCTTCGCGATCACGATCTCCCACCAGTTGTCCCCCTTCATCCTGGTGGCCGGGCTGTTCCTCGCCACCGTCCTCGGCCTGGTCCGGCCGCGCTGGGCCGTCCTGGGGTGCATCGCCATCGTCGCGGGCTACCTCGCGCCGCGGCTGGAGTTCATCAACAGCGCCTACGGGCTGCTGGACAGCCTGAAGTTCTGGGACAACGCGGGCGGCGTCGTCACGGCGACGCAGGGCACGGCCGGGCAGGTCTTCACCAGCCAGGTGTCCTCGCTGCTGGCCCTGGCCGTGTGGCTGCTCGGCGCCGTCGCCGTCGTGGCGTCCTGGCGTCGGATGGGCCGCGTGCTCCTGCCGGCGGCCCTGGCCTTCGCCCCCTTCCTCATCCTGGTGGGGCAGAGCTACGGCGGTGAGGCCATCTACCGGGTCTACCTGTTCTCGCTGCCGTTCACCGCCTTCCTCATCGCGCAGGCGGTGCTGCGCATCCGGTGGCAGCGCGTGGTCCTCCCGGCTCTCGCGGTGTTCCTGGTCGCGGCCTCGTTGGCGAGCATCCAGGGGCTCCACGGCACCCTGGCCTGGACGACGTTCCCGCGCAACGAGGTGCAGACCGCGCAGTGGCTCTACGACCACGGCGAGAAGGGCCGGATGATCGTCGTCGGCGCGCAGAACGCGCCGGGACGGCTCGACGGCGACTACAACAGCTTCGGCGTCCCGTCATCCGGAGGGGACCCGGACCTCATCGGCTACGCCGGTCTGGGTGGGCGGATGCTCGACGAGGCCAACCTGGCCGCGGTCGACGACTTCATGGCCACCCAGGGTGAGCGGCCCTACCTCATGATCAGCACCGGGATGATCCAGTACGCCGAGTACTACGGGATGCTCCCGAACGGCTCGCTCCAGGCCCTCGAGCGGACCCTCACCGACGCGCCCGGCTGGACCACGGTGCACCGCACCGCGGACGCGGTGGTGTTCCAGTACGTGGGGACGGGTCAGTGACGACCCCCGGCCGGCAGCAGGGCCTGCTCCGCTGGGTCACCCAGGACTGGTCGGTCAACGCGGGTTACCTGGACTCCCAGCTCGTGCTCGCGTGGTTCCGCGCGGCCCAGTGGGCCGTCCGGCACGGGGGTCTCCCCGGCCGGGTCTTCGCGGCCTTCTACTCCCTGTTCACGTCGCTGTTCTGGAGCATCGAGCTGCCGCCGGGCCTCGAGGTGGGACCACGACTGAGGCTCTACCACCCACACGGCATCGTGCTGAACCCCGGGGTGCGGCTGGGCGCTGACTGCGTGCTGCGGCAGAACGTGACCATCGGGAACGTCGTCCGCCGGGACGGCACCGAGAAGGGGGTTGCCAGCGCCGGGGACGCCGTCGAGTTCGGTGCCGGTTGCGTGGTGGTCGGCTCCCTGCACGTCGGATCACACGCCCGGGTGGCAGCTCTGGCGCTGGTGCTGCGCGACGTCCCGGCATGGGGTGTGTGCGTGGGCAACCCCGCGGAGGTCGTCCGCGTGGACGACCCCGGGCACCGGCGTCCCGGGGCTGCCGTCGGGTGACGGTGCCCGCGCGGTGTCAGTCGCCCGGGAGCGCCACCCGGACGACGAGACCGCGGTGGTCCGACCCGGGGATCTCGACCGTCCGGAGCTCCTGGGCGGCGGCTCCCCGCACGAGCAGGTGGTCGATCCCGATCAGCGGCGGCACGGCGTAGCCGGACGGGAACGTCGCCGTCCATTGCCGACCGAGCTGTTCGGCGGAGTCGCGGTACCCGTCCTGCAGCAGCGCGCGGAACTGCGCGTTGCCCCAGGTGGCGTTGAAGTCCCCGCCGACCAGGACGCTCGAGCCGTGCTCGTCCGCCCCGGCCGCCAGCCGGTCCAGCACGCCGGGCAGCCGCGCCATGTCCCGCACCCACTCGTCCGCGGACTGCGGCCAGGGTCCTGCTGCGTGGAAGGCGAGCACGGTGGCACTGGGCCGACCCTCGCCCACCACCACCCTCGCCGCGACCCACGGGAAGGTCAGCCGGTCGCGCTGCGGGTCGGCCAGCGGGTACCTGCTCCACAGGCCGATGCCGTCGGCTCCCGGCCGGGCCTCCACGACGCTGTGGGGCAGCACCTGGTCCAGACCCTCGGCGGCGAGCCGGGTACGCAGCTCGGGTGCCAGCTCCTGGAGCAGGACGACGTCCGCACCCGCGCTCCGGACAGCTGCCATGACGCCGTCGGGATCCGCCTCACCCAGCTTCACGTTCGCGGTCAGGACGGTCAGCATCGGCCCGGCAGCCACCGGACCGGCGCCGGCATACGTGGGGGCCAGGACGACGATCGACACCGCGGCGAGCGCGACGGCGAGGAGCGCCGACAACCGGCGCCGCGCGAGCACGAGCAGCACCACGGCCAGCGGACCCAGCGCCATCAGGTGGGAGGAGAAGGCGCTGAGGGCGACCAGGCGGTTGCTGCCCGAGGGGTAGAGGTGCGCCAGGACACCCACCGTGGCGGCGAGGCCGAGCATCGTCCCCAGGACGCCGGCCACCCGCCGCGGCGCACCCCCTCGCCTGCGGGCCGACGGAGCCCCGAGCTCGCTGACCGCAGCACCCTCGGTCGTCACTGGTACAGCCGCACCCAGTCCACGTAGAGGCTGACCTGGTCCGGGGTCGACGCGTCCCGCGGCGGTATCCAGGTGCCCTGGGGACCGACGTCCAGCTGGACGGCGAGGTGCATGGGACCGTCCGGGATGGCATCGGGGTCGGTGGTGCGGAAGATCTCGTCGCCGTCGAGGTACACCGTGATGCCGGAGGGCTGCCAGTCGACGGCGTAGGTGTGCCACTGCGTGAAGTCGCCGCTGACGATGCGCTCGTCACGCTGGTCGTCGGCGCCGTAGTGCACCGTCGTGTGGTTGGTCATCCGATCGCCGGCCACGATCTCCATCACGTCGATCTCCCCGTCCAGGGGCCAGACGTCGGAGTCGGGCCACAGCAGGATCGCCGGGGCGTAACCGGCGCCAGGTTCGACCCGGGCGCGGAACTCCCACTTGCCGTACGTGGTCGCTGGCTGGGCGTGCCAGGCGAGGCCGCCGGAGACGTCGCCGCGGGCCGTGATCACGAGCGAGCCGTCGCTGACGGACACGGCGTCGGGGTCCCGGACGCCCACACCGTTCGCCCCCACCCCGCCGTAGAGGCGCCACGTGGACCGGTCCAGGTGGGTACTCGCGAACTCGTCGCCTCCGGTCCGCTCCCAGCCGAGGCGATCGGCTGCGGAGGAGCGCGTGGACGAGGTCGTGTCGTTGCCGGAGGGGATGCCCTCGATCGTACTGGTGGTGCACGCGGCCAGCACCCATAACAGTGCGCTCGAGCACAGCGCCCGACGAACCCCCCGCGCCCGCCCGTCCCGTCGCCGACGCGGCCCGGTGCGGGGTGGCCGGACGGCCGTGGTCTGCGGGGACATGGTCCACCCAGGGTAACCGACCTGGTCAGCGAGGCCCTCGTCGCCGACGGTGACCTCACCGGATCGGGTGGGCCACCGCCTGTGGGTCGCAGCGCCCGACGGGCGGTTCAGCGACGCGGCAGCCGCGCGGCCGACAGCCCGGCGGCGTAGCCGAGACCGGCCGCGAGCAGCCCGGCCCCGGCGGTGAACGCACGCGCGACGCCCCAGACGTCCCCTCGCAGCGGAGCGGCCAGGTCGCGGAGGATCCGTCGCGGGATGGCCTGCAGCGCGTGCCCCCGCTCGTCCGCCAGGGTCGTCCCGTCGTCGAGTGCGGCCATCTCGGCCTTGCCCTTCCCCTCGGCGTAGCAGCGCCGGACGAAGAAGGACCAGGTGGCCCGGCCGGCCGGCACGTCGTGGACGACCTCCGCCTCCGGTTCGTAGAGCCAGGTGCGACCGGTGGCGCCGGCGACGCGGATGCAGAACTCGGTGTCCTCCGGGGCCGAGCTGGTGTCCAGCTTGCCGAAACCGTCGCGGAAGCCGCCGACGCGGGCGAAGTCCTGACGCCACACGGCCATGTTCTCGCTCCAGACGTTGCGCACCGCGCTGCGCGCGCCCGGCATGCCCTCATAGCTCGCCCCCACCGCCCACAGGAACGTGGCCGGGAACCAGCGCGGCGCCGGGCCGGCGGCCCAGGACGCGCTGACCCGCCCGCCCACGCCGACCGCCCCGGGCACCTCGTCGAGACCGCGCACGAGGTCGGCCAACCAGGTCCGCGACGCCCTGGTGTCGTCGTCCAGGAAGGCGATGACGGCGCCCTCTGCAACGGATGCGCCGGCGTTCCGGGTACCGGACGCACCGGGCGTACCGGTGTTCGCGACCGCGCGCACCTCCGGGAGCTCACGTCGGACCCGCTGCAGCAGGGAAGGCGCGTGGTCCACCGCCACGATCACCTCGAGCGGGGGCCGGTCCTGCTGCAGCGCGGACCGGACGGCAGCGGTGAGCCCGTCCCACCGCGCCTCGGTGTAGGAGGCGATCACCACGGACACCGTGGCCGGTGGCCCGAGGTGGTCGGTCCCGGCGACGAGGGCGAGGGACCGTGGCATCGAGCTCGACCGGGTCATGTGCTCAGCTTCGCCCCCGAACCTGTGCCTGAGCTGAGAGCGAGCCTGGACGTGAGGAGGAACACCGACGGATGAGGCACGGGCTCGATGTGCGGGCGCGCCGCCCGACGGCCCGCGCGATCAGGACACCGCCCCCTCGAGGCCCCGGGCGACCTGCTCCACGTGCGGCTGGCGCAGCAGCGAGTTGTGCTCGCCGTACAGCGTCACCAGGGTCGCCTCACCGGTCAGCAGCTGCCGCCAGACCACGAGGCTCGCCTCGTTGAGGTGGCTGACGTAGACGGTGGCCGGGCCCTCCCACGGCTGGGGGCGGTGCATCAGCGAGACGCGGACGCCCAGTTCGAGCAGCCCCTCGGTGCGCGCGGTCGACGGCGGCAACGCACCGGCGACGCCTGCCAGCAGCCGTCGACGCCACAACTCGCGCCGGGTCGGTGGCGCGCCGTAGTTGTCATCGCCGGGCAGCGGTGCCCCGGGCAGTGGGGCGACGGGCGGGTGCTCACCGGGGCTGGCGGGGTCGGGCGACCATGCCCGGTCGACCAGACCCTGCGGCAGGACGGGGTCGACCAAGGTCACCGAGGCGATCTGCGCACCCTCTGCGCTCAGCTGGCGGGCGACCTGGAGGGCGACCAGCGCGCCCATCGAGTGACCCACCAGCCGGTAGGGCCCCTGCGGTTGGACCGCCCGCAGCCGACGCAGGTGCCGGCGGCCGGCCATGCCGATGGTCAGGTCGGGGAACGACCAGTCCTCGAGACCGTGCGGCTGGAACGCGTACACGGGCTGGTCCTCGCCGAGGGCCTCGGCCAGCGGGAGGAAGACCTGCCCCCCTGCGCCAGCGCCCGCGAAGCACAGCACGGGCGGCTTTGCGCCCGCCTGCCGCAGCGCGACGACGCTGGCGTGCTGGCGCCGGGCCGTCGCTCGTCGCCTGCGGTCGTCCCCGGTGTCCGGCCGACCCACGACGGAGGCCAGCTGGCGCACCGTCGGGTTCTCGGCGAGGTCCGCGGAGGTGAGCACGACCTCGTGCTCCTCGCGAAGCCGGGTGAGCAGTTCCTCCACGCCCAGCGAATCGCCACCGAGGGCGGTGAACGACTCGTCCCTCCCGACGCCACGGCGGTGCAGCACCAACTCGAAGAGCCCCGCGACGACCTGTTCCCAGTGCCCCTCGGGCAGCTCCGGGTCGGACCGGCTCGGCACCGGCAGCGCGCCGCGGTCGACCTTGCCCCGTTCGTTCCGCGGCAGCTCCGGCAGGAGGACGAGCTCAGCCGGCACCATCCAGCTCGGCAGGAGCTCCGTCAGTCCGCGGCGCAGCTGCGCCGGCGACGGGGTGCGCTGCTCGCTGCTCGGCGCGACGTACCCGACCAGCAGCGTGCCGGCGCCGCCGACGCCGGGCACCGCGGTCACTGCGGCATCGGCCACGCCGTCGAGGACCCGCAGCGCGGCCTCGACCTCGGCCGGCTCCACGAGGTAGCCGTTCACCTTGACCGCATCGTCGGTCCGGCCGAGCTGGCGGAGCACCCCTGCCTCGTCGTAGCGCCCGCGGTCGCCCATGCGGAAGGTCGACCGGCCGTCGGCAGCCCGCCCGAACGGGTCGTCCGGGACACCCTCGAGGTACCGACCCAGGTGCTGGCCGATGACCTCCAACGTCCCCACCTCGCCCGCCGGCAGCTGAGCGCCGTCGTCCCCGAGCACCCGGATCTCCTTCTCCGGCACCGGGAGACCGGCGGGCACCGCACCGTCTCCCACGGCGTCGGCGGGCGCGATGGCCGCGAAGGTCAGCTGGCCGGTCTCGGAGGAGCCGAGGTGGTTGACGACGACGACGGGTCCGAGTCGTTCGCGGGCCAGCCGCACGTCCCGTCCCTGCAGCGCCTCGCCTGCTGTGCCGACCAGCCGGAGCTCTTCCAGCGGTCGGCCGACCGGCACGGTGCCGGCCAGGGCGCGCAGCAGCGACGGTGTCATGGACAGGACGGTCACCCGCTCCTCGCGCAGCCACCCGGGCAGGCCGCGGAGACCGCGGTCCCGGGGGTCGTACACGTGCAGCGCCACCCCGTTGAGCAGGGCGCCGAAGAACGTGTGCTCACCCAGGCTGAAGGAGGGCGGCAGGAGGAGGCCGAACCGGTCCCGCGACGTCAGCTCCATCTCCCGGGCGGTGATGGCGGCCTCGGTGACGATCATCCCGTGGCTGTGCACGACACCCTTGGGCCGGCCGGTGGACCCCGACGTGAACACGATGGTCGCCGGGCTGCTGGCCGTCACCGCCACCGCGCGCGGTGAGTCGGCGTCGGTGCCGGCAGGCGGCGCGATGGCGGTGTCGAGATCCGTGCGCAGCCACGAGCTGTCGACCTCAGCGGCGCGCTCGGCGAGACGGCTCTCGACCACGCACAGCGCGGCGCCCGCCATGTCCTGGATCTGCTGGATGCGGCCGGCCGGCAACTGCGAGTCGAGGAGGACCAGCGGACGACCCGTCAGGACCACACCGAGCGCGGCGATGACGAGCTCGGGCGTGGGCGTCGCGAGGACGGCGATGGGCGCCCCGGGGCCGGCGTCGGTCGGCAGCAGGGCCGTCAGCCGGCGCGCGGTCGCGGCCGCGCGCTCGTCCAGCTCCGCGAAGGACAGTCGAGCGCCCTGCCCGCTGACCGCGGTCGCGGCAGCGTGTTCCGCGACGACGGCGGCGAAGGCGGAAGCGATCGTCCCGGAACGATCCGCGGTTCGCGGGACCGCCGTCCGGCCGGACGCTGTGACGGACATCAGACTTCCCTCCGAGTTCGGGCCATGTGAACGCTAACGGCCGCACAGGACCAAGGCGAGCTCCCAGGACACTTCTGTGTCCCAACCAACTACCATTCGGGTGACTGAGCAGTCGGCCGTCCTGAGAGAACCACCGGAACCACGTCAGAGGTGGCACGGTTCGCTCATCCGGGTGACGAGGGCGGCGGCGGGGTGACCCAGTGCATACCGTGCTGGGGAGCCAGGCCAGAGCCGGGGACGAGTGTGGGACGGAGCAAGGATGCTGACCAGGACGGCGCACGACGCGGGGTCCACGCCCACGCTCCCTGTGTCGCGCCCGACCATCCTAGCCTGGTCGCTGGACCTCTCCGATCCGCGGTGGGACGTCTCGGCCGAGGCGGCGTGCCTGACCGACGCCGAACTGTCCCGAGCCGCTCGCGGCACGTCGTCCGTGCGGCGACGCCGGGTGCTCGTGCGCGCCGGTCTCCGCCGGGTGCTCGGCGGACTGCTGGGGCTCTCCCCGGGCGACGTCCCGGTGGGCACCGACCGGGGTCGCCCCGTCCTGCCGGGGAACGAGCTCGTCCTCTCCTGTTCGGCCAGCGAGGACCTCGCCCTCATCGCGGTCGCGGACCGGGGCGCCCTCGGGGTCGACGTCGAACGTCATCGCGACGGCGGGACCTCGGCCCTGGAGGAGGGCTGGCTGGCCGACGAGGAGCTGGTACGGCTCCGGGCCCTGCCCGGGCACGCGCGCGGCGTGGCGATCACCCGCGCGTGGACCCAGAAGGAGGCAGTGCTCAAAGCACGCGGTACCGGCCTGGTGCGCCTCCCCGTTGACACGGTGACGCCGGTCTCGGACGGTGGGCCCGTGGCTGAGCTGCACGTCTCCCGGATCCCGGTCCCCCCGGGTTACGTGGCCAGTGCCGCGACCGGCACTCCTGTGGGCCCGGACCTGCCGGCCCCCGTGACGTTGGTCCCTGGAGGCCGGGAATGACCGCGCTGGACGCTGCCCGGGACACATCCGCTGATGCGGCGCGAGTGCCCCAGGTCACCGCCTTCCGGGCGCGCTGCCAGCCGGTCGCGGGGCGCGAGCTGTCCACCCCGAGCGAGCTCCATGCGTGGTCGGTGGCGTCCTACCAGGACTTCTGGCGCACCTTCCTCGACTGGGCCGACCTCGCCTGGGAGGGCTCCGCCGAGGTCGTCGCGACCAGCGACGACGTCCGGCAGGCCCGTTTCTTCCCCGGTGTCAGGCTGAACTACGCCGAGAACCTGCTGCGCCCGCTGCCCGACGCCGACGACGGCGCGCCAGCACTCACCTCGGTCCACGGCGATGGCTCGTCGGAGACCCTGACCCGCGGCGAGCTGCGCGCGGCCGCGCACCGGACCTCGCGCGCCCTGACCGACATCGGCGTGCGCGCCGGTGACGTGGTGCTCGCCATCGCGGCCAACCACGCCCGGGTCACCGTTGCTGCCCTCGCGGTGGCGGGCCTGGGTGCGGCGCTGTCGACCGCCACCCCGGACATGGGCGTCAACACCCTGGTCGGCCGGTTCGGTCAGGTCGAGGCGACCACTGCACTGGTCGACCGCACCGTGCTCGGGGGTGGCGGAGGCCGCGCCGACGAGGTCCTGGGCGAGCTGGTCGCGCAGCTGCCCACCGTGCGCCGGGTCGTCCTGCTCGACGACCTCCCGTTGCCGGAGCTGGCGGGTGTCGGGGTGGCTCGGCTCTCCGAGCTGGTCGCTGCTGTCCCGGCCGACGACCCGGGTCCCGCATGGCCGAGGCAGGCATTCGACGCGCCGCTGTGGGTGCTCTTCTCCTCCGGCACCACCGGCCCTCCGAAGGCGATGGTGCACGGGGTGGGCGGCTCGCTGCTGGAGCACGTGAAGGAGCACCGGCTGCACGTCGACCTCCGGCCGACGGACACGTTGTACTTCCACACCACCACGGCCTGGATGATGTGGAACTGGCAGTTGTCGGCCTTGTCGGTGGGCGCCCACGTCGTCGTGTACGACGGTCCGATCGCCGGCCCCGAGACGTTGTGGACCCTGGTGGCCCGTCACCGGGTCACGGTCTTCGGCACCAGCCCGGCCTACCTGCAGCTGTGCCAGGACGAGGGCTGGTCCCCGGCGGCCGCGCTCGACCTGAGCCGCCTGCGCACCGTCCTGTCGACGGGTGCCGTGCTGCACCCCTGGCAGTTCGACTGGGTGGCCGAGCACGTCGGCCCGGTGCCGGTGTGCTCCGTCTCCGGCGGCACGGACATCGTCGGGTGCTTCGTGCTGGGCCATCCGGAGCTGCCGGTGCGGCCGGGCTGGTGCCAGGCGATCAGCCTCGGCCTCGACGTGACCGCCCTCGACGAGGACGGGCGACCGGTCGTCGGTGAGGTCGGCGAGCTGGTCTGCCGGAACCCGTTCCCGTCGCGGCCGGTCCGCTTCCTGCGGGACAGCGACGGCGAGCGGTTCCGCGGCGCGTACTTCGCGCAGCACCCTGGCATGTGGACGCACGGTGACCGGATCGAGTTCGCGGTCGACGGCTCGTCACGGCTCTACGGCCGGTCGGACGGCGTGCTCAACATCAACGGTGTGCGGATCGGGCCGTCGGAGATCTACACGATCGTCCGCACGGTGCCCGGGGTGGCCGACTCGATCGCGGTCGAGGTCCGCGACCCGGCGGCTCCCGGGAGCACCCGGTTGGCGCTGCTGGTCGTCCTGCAGCCGGGGGTGGAACTGGACGGCGCGCTGGCCCGGCAGATCCGCAGCACGCTCCGGCGTCAGGGCTCCCCCGCGCACGTCCCGTCCCTGCTCCTGCCTGTCGACGAGATACCGCAGACGCACAACGGCAAGAAGTCCGAGAGCGCGGCGAGGGCCGTGCTGGACGGCGATCCGGTGCGGAACGTGTCGGCGCTGAAGAACCCCGGCTCGCTTGAGGGCCTCGCCGCCGCGGCCGCCCGCGCCGCGGAGACCGACGTGCCGACCACGGCCGTGGGCGACGACGTGCGGTCCACGGTCGGCGCGGTGTTCGCGCAGGTGCTCGGCGGGCCCGTGCCCGGGCACGCGGACTTCTTCGACGCCGGCGGGACCTCGCGCCAGACGATGACGCTGCTGCGTCAGCTGCGGCTGGAGCTCGGCCGGCCGCTCCTGCTCGAGGACTTTCTCGCCGACCCGTCGGTCGACGGCGTCACGCGGGCGGTGACCAGCGAGCCTGCGGACGGCCGCCCCGTGGAGGTGCTGCGCGCCGGGGACCCGGGGACCGCTCCGCTGCTGCTGGTGCACGGTTACCTCGGCGACGTCGACATCTACCGCTCGTTGGTCGACGCCCTCCGGACGCCCGCACCGGTCTACGGCCTGACGTCGGACCCCCGGATCGCGACGCGGGACGGCGTCAGCATCACCTCGATCGCCACGTCACTGGTGACCAAGGTCCAGCAGGCGGTGCCGGCGGGAGAGGTCCGGCTGGCCGGGTACTCCTTCGGTGGTCTGGTGGCCTACGAGATGGCGCGACAGCTGGTTGCGCTGGGCCGCTCGGTGACCTTCCTGGGACTGCTCGACACGGAGCCCCCGTTCCGCAGGCTGTCCCGGGCATCGCGTGCGTTGCGGACCCTGGCGTGGTGGATCGCGCTGGTCGTGCCGGGGATGGTGGAGGACACGGTGGTCGGGGTGCTCCGCCGGCGGTTCGGGCACGGCGCTCCTGCCACCGAGGAGATGGCGACCTTCGCCGCCGCCCACCGTGTCTTCAACGCGTACGAGTGGGGACCGTACGCGGGCCCGGTCACCTACTTCCGGGCCCGCTTCCGGGTGCCGGTCGTCGCCAATCTGCTCTACGCCTGGCGCCGGGTGGCCCCGGACCTCACCGTGGTGGACGTCCCCGGCTCCCACCACGTGCTGCTCGGCGGCGAGCACAGCGCCGAGCTGGCCGCCCAGCTGGACGCTGCTCTGGCGGCGTCGCAGAGCTGAGTCACCGCACTTCCCATCCGGGGCCGGCACCCCGACAGCCGTGACGCGTGATGCTCGTGTGATTCTAGTTACTCACTGCTATCGATGCGGCACAGATCGTCGCTTTCTGAATTGTCGACATGTTTACTCACGTCATGGCAGCACACAGGGTGATCGACCGATACCGCGGCGTCACACGACGCAAGTCCGTTCGCATGCTGGCTGCAGCCGCGGTGGCCATGTCGACCTGCGCCTCCGGAGCCGCGGTGTTCGGCTCTCACCCGCGGCCCGCGGAGGGTGCTGCCCAGACCACCTTGGCGGAGGACGCCTCGTCCCAGGAGGCCTACTCCGCCCACCGTCACCCGTCCACCCCGGTCACTCCCCCGACCACGCAGCCCGTCCCGGTCCCGACGCTGCCGAGCGCGCCCTCGACGGTCGTCACCCGGCCGTCCACGCCGCCCGTGACGGTCCCGACGCAGCCGTCGGCGTCGGCGTCCACCAGCCGGCCCCGCCCGGCTCCCGCTCCCGCTCCCGCACCCGCTCCCGCACCCAGCGCCACGCCTGCGACGCAGGCACCGGCCGTCGTGGCGAGCGGTGCGGGGACGTCCGCGCCCCAGGGTGACCTCGCCGGCTGGCGCCAGGTGTTCACGGACGACTTCAACGGCTCGTCGCTCGGCAACCAGTGGCGGCTGTACTCCGGCCAGCCGGGCGGTTCGCCCTACGGGCGCTGGGATCCCTCACACGTCCAGGTGGGCAACGGGAAGCTCGTCCTCTCGCAGAGCCAGCAGGGCGGCGAGTGGGTCGCCGGTGGACTGGCGAACCGGACCACGATGACCTACGGCAAGGTGGAGATGCGCTTCCGCGTCGACGCGGGCGACGAGATGAAGTACGCCGCGCTGCTGTGGCCCGCCGATGACAGCTGGCCGCCGGAGATCGACTTCGCCGAGGACGCGGGCGGCAACCGTGGTGGCACCACCGGCACGCTGCACTACGGCGGCAACAACACGATGGTCGGCGAGCAGGTGACGGCGGACTTCACCCAGTGGCACACCATCGGCGTCGAGTGGACGCCGGGCCGGGTCGCCTACACCCTCGACGGTCAGGCGTGGGCGACCACCGACCACCCCAACGTCTCCAGCACCCCGATGAACCTGGCGATCCAGGTCCAGCCCGGCGGGTGCCAGAGTGGTGGCGGGTCCTTCGGCTGCGGCGTGGGTGACCCCGCGGTCACCCAGCTGGAGGTCGACTGGGTCTCCCTCTGGCAGCGGAGCTGACCGGTCGGCCCCCGGCCCGGTGCTCCCGAGCCCGCGCTGCCCCTTGGCAGCGCGGGCTCGTGCATGGGGCTGGTGCCCGGACTGCGCCAGCGGGTGAGCCTGGAGACGGGGCCCCTTCCTCCCAGGTGGTGGGCGTCATCCACACTGGGCGGTGACGGGACCCGCCCAGGTCCCTCGGTTCCGCGAAACCGGCCCCGGAGGGGCTCCATGACGACCGGGGCGTTCCGACGACGGCCGCCGCCGACGCCCCGAGCAGGTGGAGGTTGCGACGTATGACCTTGAGCCGGAGGAACTTCATCGGCTTGTCCGCCCTGTGCGCCCTGGCTCCGTTCGTGGGCACGGCCTGCAGCAGCGACGACGGCGTGGAGCAGCGCAACGGCGAACCGACAGGGCGGCCGATCCCAGACCAGGTGGGGGCACCGACGGCCTTCACCACCAGCGGGAACGTCGCAGCGCGGAAGTACGACGTCCGGACCGACGGCGGCGCGACCGCCGGTCTGGCGGGCCGCACCGTCCTCTACGTCCCCGACAGCCTGCTGTCCTCCGACGTCAGCGCCGTCCCCGTGGTGATGACCGCCCACGGCTACACCGACGACGCGGCGACGTGGCTGGACAAGGGCCACATCAGCCCGATGCGCGACGCCATGCTCGAGGCCGGCTACGTCGTCGTCTCGCCGTACCACGAGGCCACCTTCGGCAACGCCGACGGCCAGTCCCGCATCGAGCGCGCCCGCAGCTACGTCGGGAACGTGTGGGACGTCTCCGGCACCGTGCTGATGGGGTTCTCCATGGGAGGGGGCATCTCCGCGGTGGCACTGCACCGCCAGACCCTGCCCGATGTGCGCGGTGCCTTCTTGACCGCGCCGCTGCTCGACTGGTCGCAGGTGTACCTGACCAGGCACGACGACTTCACCCGCCAGGCCTCCACCGCGCTCTTCGCCGCCTACGACGCGACAGACCAGGAGTCGTTCCTCGTCAACGCGTCCGCCTACGACCCCATGCAGCAGCCTGCGTCGGCCTACGCGGGCATCCGCGCACTCGTCCGGTCCTCCCCTGAGGACACCTCCATCGACCAGACGACGAACGCGCTGGCCTGGGTGGACCTCGTCCGGGTCCAGGCCGCCGAGGTCGACTACACCGAGGTCACCGGTGAGCACGGTTCGGACAGCCACTTCGGCAACACCGACGAGATCATCGCGTTCTTCGACCAGGCGATGGCCGCGAGCAACTGAGCCAGCTGTCTCAGGACCCGAGGCGGGGCGACTCGACGGAACGGCGGGGCGACGCACCGGGAGCGTCGATCGTCTGCGCGTCCGCCTGGCGGCGGAGCAGCCAGTCGGCGGGGAGCACGAGCCGTGGCGCGACACCGACCAGGACGGCGGTGAGGACGGCGACCGCGCCGAACGCCTCACCGGTCTCCTCGACGAAGGTGGCGACGGCGGTCCAGTAGGCGCTGGCGCCGGCGTGCCCGATGAGCGAGGTGACGCCGGAGAGGCCGACGGCGGCGGAGGCGTAGAGGCCGAACGCGATGAGCATCCGGCGCCGGTCGCGGCGCTCGGTGCGGCTGAGCCACCACAGCACGCCCAGGACGACGGCGACGACGGCGGCGCTGAGCAGCGTGGCGAGCAGCGGGCGGCCACCGAGCCCCAGCGCGCTGATGGCGCCGGAGTGGACGGTCCCGCCGGCCTTGATCTGGCCGGTGAACGCGGCGACGAGTGCGACGGCGACCCACCACGGCCGGCGGCCCGGAGCACGGACGGCCCCGGCGGCAGCGGCCGTCGCAGCGGCGAGGAACAGCCCGGCGACGAACATACGGGGCAGCGACAGCGGGGCGTCCATCGACCAGAGCCGGGCAGTGTGCTCGTGGCCGGAGGTGCGGACGACGAAGCCGACGGTCTCCAGCGCCGCGGTGGTGAGCAGCAGCGCGAAGGTGAGCGGCGGCACCGGGATCCGGCGGGTGCGGACGGGCGCGACGGCGGGCGTCGGACCCAGGCCGAGGGTGGAGCGCTCACGGCGGTCGGCCACGTGCAGCGCCATCCCGATCAACGGCGCGACGACGACCGACAACCCCACCCAGCCCACGAGAGCCCAGACCCACCACGCCATGTCCCTGTCATCGGTCAGGTCGAGACGGACCTTGACCGATACCGAAGGGTCTCCCCCTACGGTGGCGACCGTGACACCGCAGGAGGGCCCCCACGTACCGGTGACCTACGAGCACTGGGAGCACGTCCAGGGGCCGTTCTTCCACGGGACGAAGGCCGCGCTCGAGGTCGGCGACGAGCTGGTCCCCGGCCACGGCTCGAACTACCAGGACGGCCGGCTGTCGAACAACATCTACTTCACCGCGGTCGTGGAGACCGCCGTCTGGGGAGCCGAGCTGTCGACGGCGCTGGCCGGCACCGGCGAGCGGGGACGCGTCTACGTCGTCGAGCCGCTGGGCCCCTTCGAGGACGACCCGAACGTGACGGACAAGAGGTTCCCGGGCAACCCCACCCGGTCTTACCGCACCCACTCCCCGCTGCGCGTCGTCGGCGAGCTGGATGACTGGCAGGGACATGATCCAGAGGTGCTGCAGGGGATGCTGGACAGCCTGGCCCGGCTGCGGGAGCAGGGCTTGGACGTCATCGAGGACTGACGGTCTGCAGCGCGGTGAGGAGCCGGTCGGCGAGTTCCGGCCGGCAGACCAGCAGGTCCGGCAGGTAGGGGTCGGGCCGGTTGTAGCGCAGCGGTGAGCCGTCGAGCCGGCTGGTGTGCAGCCCGGCAGCGCGGGCGACGGCCACCGGCGCGGCAGAGTCCCACTCGTACTGGCCGCCACCGTGCACGTAGGCGTCGGTGTCACCGCGGACGACGGACATCGCCTTGACCCCCGCCGACCCCATCGCCACCAGCTCGGCGCCCAGCTGGCCGGCGAGGTCGGTGACCAGCGCCGGCGGGCGGCTCCGGCTGACCGCCAGCCGCATCGGACCGTCGGACCGGGACGGCGTCACGGCGACGTCGATGGTGCTCAGCGTGGCGCGCTCGGCGGGCAGGGCGACGGCACCGGCGGCCAGCTCGCCGTGCTCCCAGAGGGCGACGTGCACGGCCCAGTCGGCGCGGTCGAGCTCGGAGAACTCCCGGGTGCCGTCGAGCGGGTCGATGATCCACACCCGGTCGGAGACCAGCCGAATCGGGTCGTCGGCGCCCTCCTCGGAGAGGACGGCGTCGTCCGGGCGCAGCGCGGCGAGCCGGTCGAGCAGGAAGCGGTGGGCCTCGGCGTCACCGGCGGTCTTGCGCGCGGTGGTGGTGGGGAAGTCACGGGCTCGGACCTGCAGCAGCAGTTCCCCCGCCTCGGTGGCGAGCTGGGCGGCGGTCTGGTGGTCGGAGGGGGTCAACGTCCGTCTTCCGTCGGGGGCGATGACCCATCCTGGCCAGTGGTCAGCGCGTCGGCGTCAGCGACCACTTCTCCGGGACGAAGGCAGGCCCCCGCAGGGCACGCTCCCGGCGGTCCGCCGTACGGGCGACAGCGCCCAACACCAGACCAGCGACGACGGCCACCACTGCCCAGGCCACCAGAGCCACGACCCACCAGGACATCGACATCTCCTCACCGAAGTCCTCGGTAGATGTCCCGTAGGTCACAGGACGAAACCTCTTCGGTGCGGTCAGCGATCGGGGGCCGACCTGCTCACCGGTCCGGTGGACCGGAGGGGTCTCCGCGCGGGTCCTCCAGATCCCGGTCGCCTTGCGCGTCGTTCATGCGCCGCAACACCGCAGCGACCCCGTAGGCGCCGACGCCGCCGAGTACGAACCAGCCGATCAGCGCCCACGCCCACCACGGCATGAGTCATCGTCGCCTGTGGTAGCGACCAGACAGCAATGCGTCACCCACAGATCATCCGATCGTGTCAGGGTGCGTCGGAAGCGACGGGCGCAGCGGTGGGTCGCGCGGAGAGCCGCTGCGCTCAGTAGGCGCCGGAGCCGCGGACGACGGCCCCGACGGTCTTGGCGATGATCATGAGGTCGAAGCTGAGGGACCAGTTCTCCACGTAGCGGACGTCGATGCGCACGGAGTCGTCCCAGGAGAGGTTGGAGCGGCCGCTCACCTGCCACAGACCCGTGATACCGGGCTTCACCAGCAGCCGCCGGCGCATGTCAAACCCGTACTGCTCGACCTCACGGGTGACGTGCGGCCGGGGGCCGACCAAGGACATCGAGCCACCCAGCACGTTGAACAGCTGGGGCAGCTCGTCCAGGGAGTAGCGGCGGAGGTACTTGCCGACCGGGGTGACCCGCGGGTCGCTCTTCATCTTGAACTGGACGGTGTTCCCGTCGCTCTGGTCGCGGAGGTCGTCGATCTGCCGATCGGAGCCCGGGACCATGGTGCGGAACTTGAGCACGTGGAAGGGCTGCCCGTCCTGACCCACACGCTCGTGGCGGAAGAACACCGGCCCCCGGCTGGTCAGCTTGACGGTCAGGGCGATGGTCAGGAGGGCTGGCGCGATCGCCAGCACCACCAGCCCGGCCGCGACCCGGTCGAACGCCGCCTTGACGACCCGCCGCAGCCCCGTGAACTCCGGGCGCTCGACGTGCATCAGGGGCAGACCGCACACCGGCCGGATCTGCACACGCGTGCCGACGATCTCGGTGACGGCAGGAGCGAGCAGCAGTTCCGCCTTGGTCGTCTCCAGGTCCCAACCGAGCTGCCGCAGGGCGGCGCCGTCCAGTTCGGGGGACGGCAGCACGGCGACCGTGTCGATCTCGTGGTCGCGGACGACGCGGGCAACCTCGTCGAGCCCACCCAGCACGGGGAGCCCGTCGAAGTGCTCCGCCGTCGCATCGGCCCCAGCCTGCGGGATGCAGCAACCGATGACGTCGTACCCGTGGTACGCCTGCCGCTCGAGTTGCGCATGCAGGCTGATCACACCGTTGCGGTGCCCGACGATCACGGTCGTCTGGCGCTTGTGCCCTCGCTCCCGCGCTCGGTGCAGCAGCCCGCGTTGCGCCAGGCGGTGCAGCAGGGTCAGGCCTGCGGACAGGGGCAGCGCGATGACGACGAATCCGCGGGCGATCTCGAGTTTGAAGGCCCAGGAGATCGTCCCGACCGTGGCCAGCATCAGCATGGCCGCGAAGAAGACGCGCCGGAACTCCTCGGCGCCCACCCACAGGAACCGTTCCTCGTACGTGCGCCCGGAGAGCATCACCGCCAGCCAGAGGACGGGGAGGATCGCCACCATCCAGATGGGCGCGTGCGGTGTGGACAGCGGCCCGGTCTGCGGCCCGAACCTTACCACATAGGCAATGGCAGCAGCCGCCAACGCGGCGAGGCCGTCGCCGACGACGATGCGCCGGACGTAGGCTGTCCGCCATGCCCGACGGGCGTCCGTACCCTCGCCACGGAGCCGGGAGACCGGCAGCCTCCGACGGCGAGTCGTGGAACCGATGATGCTGGTCGTTCCATTGGGCTCGCCAGTTTGTCGCGAGTGTGTCAAGCCGTGCCCCCCCAGGCTCGAGGCGTGGGGTAGCGCAACCCCACACCATGTCGGTCGATGTGGCCGGACCACCTCTTTGTCGACCGACATCGGGAACCTAGCGGGTTCACAGGTCAGACCGAAACCCTCACCGACGAAACCAACGCCTTTTCCGGACGCCACACGACAAAACGCATCCCAAGGTGAAGGGCCACACACGGAGTGCGACCATTACGGCAGCACACCCTCACGATGTGACGGGTGGAAGGCCTACGGACCCGGCACGCACGGCTGGAGTTCCCGTGATCGTCCCACCGCTGCGACGAGGAGTCACGCCACCAGTTCACCGCCACAGGTCGTTGCGAATGGCGACCGAAGATCATTTGTTCGTCCTGCCCTGAGACCCGAGCGCCCGATCATGTGACACATACCACAATGTGCCCGCTCTGATCAATGTGTCATTGAGGGGCAATGGGCCAGGAGCGTCCCCACACAGATTGATCAAGACAACTCCGCCGACTTCCGGGTGGAGGAGTCGACCGCCCACAACGTTGATCGTCCAGCTCACTGACGTGCGACGAAGTCGACTTCGGGGTCGAGCCGATCACCGTCGTGCCCACGCCGGTCGCCTCGGGCACGCACTACGTCGCCGCGCATGGCCCGCCCTCGGTGCCCGCAGTGCCGGTTGGGCGAACTGTTGAGCGCGATCGGGCGGGTGCCGTCCACGACCGAGACCGCGGTCGACGCTGAGGGGCACTCCCCCTGACCCGCGACAGCTGGCGCCGGCCGACCGGACCGGGCGCAGGGAAAATCCACTGATCACCGACACGAGGACGACCACTGCCGTCGGCATGCCGCCAAGGAGCGACCGCTCGGGTGCACGGATCAGGCCCGCGGCTGGGCTCGCACCCTTCACCGAAACGCAGGTCCCCAGTGATCGTGCCGACGCACGCCCTGATGCTCGAGCCTGTCCGCTCGCCCAGGTGATGCGTCAGATGGCGCCACTACATCCCGATGACATACCGCGATCGCGCACCCAGCAGGGCACGCATTCCGAAGGCGAACGCTGCCGTGACCAGCGTCGTGGTGACCATCACCACACCCCAGAGGGCCAGCCATGCCGGCGCCCCGAGCTGACCGTCCAGGCTCAAGGCCCGGAACCCCGCCACCGGGTAGCCGTGCAGGAAGAAGATGGGGAAGCTCGCTTCGCCCAACTTGTCGAGGACCAGCCCAGCCGGCCCGATCCCCCTCCAGGTGTGCAGAACGAAGACGAGGTACAGCCCGAAGGCACCTCGCGAGAGACTGTCGAATGCGTGAGAGCCGCTGGCCAATGCCGCCAGCAGGGCCACAGCCACCAGACCAACCGTCAGGTAGATCGCGCGATGCCGCGCGAACGAGTTGATGAGCCTGTCGTGGTAACGCGCCAGACACATGCCGATGACGAAAAGTGAGCAGAAATGTACGAATGACTGCAGTGGATCGCTGTTCAGATGCGGTCGCGGCACCAAGACAGTCAGGGCTGTGAGCGGGATGATCGACAGGTAGAGCCAGGGACGCCGATCCACCATGGCGAAGACCGGTGACACGATGAAGAACAGCAGGATCATCGGCACGAACCACAGTGGACCCAGATGAGCGCCGGTGACCAGGAACACGATCAACTGCAGGACCGGGTTCTCATGGAGAAAAGAATCAGACAGCCATGGGTGCGATTGCTTGAAGCCGCCGATGTAAACCACGAGGGCAGGAATGGAGATGACCAAATATGGGACCAACACGTTCTTGGCCTTGCGCTTGATGAATCGTGGGTAGCGATACCTGACCAACGTCTCCCTGAAGAGGAAGCCACTGATCATGAGGAAGATGGGGCTGCCCTCGCCGAACAGCACGTAGAACACAGTCGCCACTGGGCCAGTCAGACGCTCCCCCAGCACGGACACGACATGGGTCGACACGACGCCGAGGATCGCTATGCCGCGGAGTCGGTGGACGTGCTCGTGATAGGGCCTCGCGGGACGGGGTGCCACAGCGGCCGCCACGGGATGCGCGGCCGGTCCCGCAGTCGGAGCGGCGGTCGGCGCTGTCCGCCCTCGTTCCAGAATGGAAGCCGACGCCTCCGATCCCGTAGCGGAGTCACCCGCACGAGGGGCGTTCACACTGCTGCACGGCTTGTCCGACACGCGCTCTCCAGATCGATCGGTGGCGACGTGTCCTCAGTGCCGCTCGTCGGACCCGAGCCGCGGACAGTTCAGCCGCACTCGGCCCTGAGCGAAAGATACTGACGGCATCAAGGCCGAGATACGTGTTCTCGGCCTCAAGTTCGCTCTCTTCGTGGAACGCGGTGCCAATCGTTGTACGTTCTGAGGTCAGCCGATCACTGACCGCTTTCGCGGGGAGCAGTCACCGGCGGGAGGCGGCTTCTCCGGTACCAGGACATCCGCCCGGGCGATACGACTGCCGTACACCGAGTGCCTGCGGCCGGCTCCGCGCAGGCGCACGCTCGGTCACGCGCAGGAGACTCGTCAATGCCTCCCGTCGTCCCCCGCTCGCATGGTGCGACCATGACCGGGCCATGCCGGGCGTCTGGAGGTGACATGACGAGTCTCACGTTGATCACGCTCGCCGTGATCGTCATCGGGGCGTTCGTCACCAACGGTTACCCGCGGGCGCTGGCAATCGGCGGGGCGACGCCGATCGGTGCCGCACTCGTCGCCGGGGACACAGCCGTCCCGACCTTCTACGCCGTCGCGCTGGGTGCCGGCGTCGGTCTGAGCGTTCGCTTGCTCCGCCGCACCGAACGGTTCGAACGGGTGCCGACGGCACCGATCCCGGGTCTCACACCCCTGGCGCTCTTCGCAGGCTGGGCGGTCGTCGTGACGCTCATCGCGCCGCACGTCTTCTCGGGAATCCGTGTTCTCGCCCCGGACGGCACCATCTCCTTGCTGCGAGCCGGGTCGATCACGACCTCCAACATCGCACAGGTCGTCTACCTCCTGCTCGGCATCCTGGTCATGGTCTTCCTCGCTCGAACGCCGGATGTCGGCCCGGGTCTCGTCGGGATCGCCACCGGACTCGCGACCTTGTTGAGTTTCTGGAGGCTGCTCTCGCACCTAGCGGGCGTGCCCTTTCCCGAAGGGGTCTTCGACAACTCCCCCGCGTATGCCTTTGTGGAGACCGCACCTGGCGGCCAGCAGCGGTTCCGAGGCATATTCTCGGAGCCGTCAGGACTGGCCATCTCCTCGCTGGTGACGATCGCGTACATGAGTTCGCGAGCCGTCCGGGTACGGGGAGCTCGACGCGTCGGCGTGATCGTCGTAGCCGTCATCGCTGCTGTGATGGCCGCCTTGTCGACGTCTGCGACCTTCGTCGTCGCGAGCATCGTCATGGCCGCCCTCGCCGCCGGAACATTCGCTACCCGAGTCCTCGCCCGATCCGCCCGAGTCAGCGCACTGTCAGTGACAGTTCTCTGCACTGCAGCCATCGCAGCCATGTGGGTGCTCCCGTTGCTCACCAACGTCGTCGCATCGGTGATCGACGACAAGGTGTCCTCCAGTTCCTACGATCAGCGGTCGGGGGCCGACGCGCGTTCGTACGAGATCCTGCAGGAGACCCTCGGGGTGGGCGTGGGCCTGGGCGCACACCGACCGTCCTCCTTCTTCGCGGGACTGCTCAGCAGCACTGGGGTCATCGGGACGGCCCTGTTCATAGCGGTCGTGTGGACGTTGATACGCCGCGCCAGTGCGGTCGACCAGTTCCGACCGGTCATCTGGGCCGTGATCACACTGCTCGTCACGAAGGTGATCGCCAGCCCAGACCTGTCAGATCCGAGCGGCGTCATGTGGTTGTCGTTCGGGCTCCTGGCCCATGCCGGCCTGAGGGCGGCCGCTCAGCCAGGCAGCGTCGCCCACGGCCCCCGACTCGGGGCAACCACACCACCGCAGGACGCTCCGCGCCTGAGCGGTTGATCGACTCATCGGACGCGTCACCCTCCGCCCTCGATGCACGCGTGCGACACCCCCACTCACGACTGCTGCACACAGTGCGAGGATCTCCGCGCTGCACCTGCTCCGGGGCGGCTCTGCGGCGGGAGGACACTTTGTCGGACGGCCCGTCCTTCCGTCGCGCTCTCGCGCTCATGACGGGTACGAGCCTGTTGGTCCCCGTGGTCGGGGTGGTGACCGCTCCCATCCTCGCGCAGGCTCTGGGGGTCGCTGGACGCGGTGAAGCTGCAGCCGCTCTGGCCCCCAACGCACTCGTGGTGGCGACCGCGACGCTCGGTCTACCGGAGGCGCTGACCTACCATCTCGCCACCCGCCCGTGGGCAACCAGGCGAGCGCTTGTGTCGACGAGCGTGATCAGCACGCTGTTGGGCGCACTGTGCTTCCTCTGCACACTGCTGTGGGCCGGCTTCTTGTCGGGCGGGGATGGCGAACTCGCCGACCTGATCGTGCTGGCGACGGCATTCGCCGTACCGACCCTGCTGGTCAATCTCCTGCGCGGGGCAGCCTCGGGGCGCCAGATGTGGGGTGCAGTAGCAGCGGAGCGCCTCGTGAACTCCCTGCTCCGGCTCGTCGCGCTCGGTTGCCTCGCACTCTTCGGAGTGCTCGATGTACGTCTCGCCGTGATCGTGATGTTCAGCGCGCCGATCGTTGCCGGGATTGCGTACTGGAAGCTCCTGACCCACCCCCCGGAGCGCGACCTCGCCGACAACGGCATGGGGGTGACGCCAGCCCTGCTCGGATTCGGATCCCGGATCTGGCTGGGGGCCGTGGCCAGCATGCTCACCGGTCGACTGAGCCAGCTCCTCGTCACGCCGCTCTCGAACACCGAGCAACTGGGCCTGCTCGTCGTGGCGATCACCATCTCCGACGTGCCCTTCATCGTCGCCACCGCGGTCCGCGATGTGATGTTCGGCGTCAACAGCAGGACCGCCGACGCCGCCCGCCTGGCGACGACCTCGCGCCTGGCCACCTTGATCGGGTTCTCCGGTTCCGCTGCGTTGGCGGCCACCGTCCCCTACTGGATCGGGCCGGTGTTCGGCGAGGGGTTCACCGGAGCGACCAGCGCCACCTGGATCCTGCTGCTCGCCGCAGTCGCCAACGTCCCTGGCCTGATTGCCGGGGCCGGCCTGGGCGCGTGGGGGCGCCCCGGCCTGCGCAGCGTCGCACTCGTCATCGCGCTCGCCACGAACCTCGGGGCGTTCCTGCTGCTCGTGCCGCCCCTGGGCGCCCTCGGAGCCGCCCTCGCCGGTCTCATCAGCGGAACGGCGGTCTCCGTCTTCGCCGTCTTCGCCGCTGCCCGAGTGGTCGGCGTGCCTCCCGCTCGGTTCGTCATCCCGCGTCGGTCCGACTTCGCGCTTCTCGTGTCGGAAGGACAGGCGCTGCTCGGCAAGGTGCGACGCCGGCAGAATCAGTGACGTGGCGCCCCTCAGAGCCCCAGCCGCTCCCGAAGAGCCAACACCGGCCGCTCCACCGCGAAGTACAGCGCTATCCCCACTCCCAGACCGATGGCCAGGAGTGACACGGCCCGTACTGGCACAACCACGTCGCTCATCCTCATGAAGAGCGGCTCGACCACGACGTAGTGCGCTATGTAGATGCTGTAGCTGGCCAGGCCCACCAGAGACACCAACCGCCAGGCGGAGACCCGGTAGAAGAGGCGGTGCAGCGGTGACTGGGTGGGGACGAGGCCGTAGAGGATCATGACCACCGCGGTCAGCGGCAACACGGCGTTGCGCCAGATCGCCTCGTACTGATCCGAACCCACAGCCGAGACCGCCAGGAAAGCTGCGATGGCGACGACGGGCACCCAGTCTGCAGCGAGCGCTCCGACCCACCGACTCCCGCCATTGCGCCAGGAGTGGTAGGCGAGTGCCGCGAGCACGCCCCAGGCGATACCGTCCATCCGGACATCCGTCCCGCGGAGGACGTGCTCCGCGTCGCCGTGGATGCTGAGCCAGACGCGGGCCGACATCGCGTAGACGACGGCGAAGACGGACAGGGCGACCAAGGCCCTCCGCCACCAGTGGACTCGTACCAGTCCCAGCCAGATGAGCGCGAAGACGATGTAGAACTGCTCCTCGACGGCCAGACTCCACACCACATTGGACCCCGGCAGTACCAGGTAGCTCGCGGGCGAGTCATAGATCTGCACCCAGTTGTAGGAGAAGAAGACCTGCGACAGGACCGCCTTCCAGCTCACCGGCTCGAAGAACGAGTAGATGACACTGGGGATGAGAATGACCAGCAGGAAGGGCGGCGCGAGCTTGATGACGCGCCGGCGGTAGAAGCGCCCGATCGCGAACCCGCCAGACTTGTCTCGTTCGCGAGTGAGTATGGACGTGATGATGAAGCCGCTGATCGCGAAGAAGACGATGACCCCGCTGTCCCCGGGGACGAAGCTCAGGCCAGCGTGCTGGACGAGCACCAGGGTCACCGCCACGGCGCGCATGGCGTCGATGTGGGCGAACCTGTTGGCAGAATTGACCGGGGCATCCGCAGCCGCGGCCACCACGGCTGCCGCATCGGGTCGTTGCAGCTCGAGTGCCAGTTGGTTGTTCTCGGGCAGGTGACCAGTCGGTGAGCTAGAGCCCTCAGTTGTCATGCGCACGTCGTTTCGTCAGGACGAGCCGCAGATCGAGCGCGCCAGTGGCGAGGACGGGAAGACGCCGAGGACTCCCGCTCACGGCAGACCGCCACACGTGCGGGACGTCGTCGGGTCGGGCACTGGATACCTCCGCGATACTGACGAGATGCCGTGGTTGGCGCGGCTCGTCACGATGGCGGTCGTCCCGAGACGCCACGACATTAGCTGTCCCGGCACGCCACCTCCAGGCCCCGGCGAGTCCGCTGATTCCCGTTCGTGCTGCCCAGGCACCGCCGTCGGCATGATGATGCTCCAGCCGTGCTGGTGGTCGACCGCGCGAACAGCACTACCATGGCGGCGGCGTCTCCCCGCGGCATCCCGTGGCAGGGGATCCTGAAGGGGGAGCTTGCGTATCCGTCCTGCTCGTCCGTCTGTTATGGTCTCCGACCGCTGCCCACCGCGTCGTGCAGATCCGTGTCCACGGCAATAGCCCTGAGCCCCAGGAAGTAGCTCGGTGAATCTGCACGACTATGTGCGGGTTCTCCGTCGCCGTTGGTGGGTGATCGTCCTGCTCACGATCATCGGTGCCGGAGCCGCAATCGCACTCACCCGCGCCACCGCCCCCACCTACTACGCCCGCGCGACGGTGTACGTCGCGACGATCGGCGACGCAACGCCGGGAGATCTGCAGCAGGGCAACGTGTTCGCGATGCAGCGAGCCGCCACGTATGCGGACCTCGCTTCGACGACCGCGGTCCTCGGCCGTGCCGCCACCACACTCGGCGCCGACACCGACATCGCGGACCTGCGAGCGTCGGTGACCTCGTCGGCTCGGGCCGAGAAGGCGCTCGTCGACATCGACGTGACAGGCACCGACCCCGTCGTCGTCGCGGCGCGGGCCAACGCCGTCGCCAACGCCCTGGCAGCCGAGGCACCCTTGCTCGACGCCCCAGGTGCCGTCTCCCCCGTGCAGTTGACGGTGGTGGAGACCGCCGAAGTGCCTCGGATCGCGACGACACCTCGGCCGCCGCAGAACCTGCTCATCGGCATAGCTGTCGGTCTGGCTCTCGGCGTGGGCGTCGTCGTCGTCGCGAATTCCCTCGACACCCGCATGTGGACGCTCGCGGACCTCCCGCGACACCCAGGCCTTGCCTCTCTGACGTCCATCCCGAGCGGCCGGACCCGCCCCTCCCGGAGGACGTCCGCCTCCGATGCTCGTGTGGAGTCCTTCCGGAACCTCCGGGCCAATCTGCAGTTCGGCATCCACGCGCAGGGGACGATCGCAGTCGCCGGGGTCACGTCAGCGTCCGATGCCCATGGTGCGGCTGGCCAGTTGGCCACGGCACTCGGCGAGATCGGTTCCGAGGTGGTTCTCGTCGACATCGACCTCCGCCCCGCTCGCAGCGGGCGCCACAAGCCCACCGAGAGGCCCGAACCCCGACTGGGGGTGGCCGACGTGTTGAAGGGCACGAGCAAGACCGAGGAGGTCATCACTCCTGGCAGCGGGGAACACGTGTACCAGATGACGACGGGAACAGTGGAAGCGTCCTCAGCGCAACGCCTGAGCACTCCTGCCATGCGCCAGCTGTTGGATGATCTGACCACACGCTTCGACTACGTGATCCTCGCCTGCCCGCCGCTCGTCGAGCGGTCAGAAGCCGCGGTAGCCGCAGCGCTGGCCGACAGCACACTGGTCGTCGTGGAGTCAGGAGCCACCAAACGGTCGCAGTTCCTCTTCGCCCTGGAACTGCTGGCCGGTGTCCGCGTCACGTCGATCAGCGTCGCCATCGACCACGTGCGCGACCTGGACCTCGGTGGTACCAGCGGTCAGGCCGTCGTCTCGAGCACGACAGGCTGAACGACGTCGGACGAGTTCCGATGCCTCCAGCGTCGGCGGTCGGCGACCCGGACTCCGGCCGTTCCTGATGGAGCTCGAGCCGTGCGACCAGGGGCTTCGTGGGATGTACGCTCGCCGTCTCCGCGCGTCGTCGGCGGCCCCTGGCCGTAGGGGTGCGCCTCCGCGCGAGGGCGAACGGGGTGGTCGGAGATCAAGCGCAAGCACCGTGCCGTCATCGCCGGCGTCTTCGTGGCATTGCTGACCGTGTCCGTTGGGGTGACCGTGCACGTCACGCGATCCCACGATGTGCGCATCACGACCTCGTCCTCGGCCCCCGGCTCTCATCCGGATGCCTTGGTCAACGGGGACGACGGGGCAGACCTCCCCGCTGCGGCGGACCGTGAAGCAGCCTGGCAGAGCGAGGGCGAGACCGAGGGCGCGTGGCTGGAGTTGAGCTGGCGGCGCAGCACCCGGGTCGACCACCTGGAGATCCGCGCCGCTGGGGATGCGGGGACGACGTTCACCAGTGCTCTCCTGACCTTCGACGGCAGGGGCTCCCTGATGGTGACGCTGACGGAGGACGGGGTCGCCACCGTGGACTTCACTGCGCGTGACGTCTCTCGGGCCCGGCTGACGATCGTCGACGTGCCGGATGGTGCGACGTCGGTGGCACTCGCCGCGCTGTCGATCGACGCGTCGGGGGACGACGGCGGGCGGCAGGGGGGATCGACCGGACGCCCCGTCGTCACGTCCTCGAGCTCCACCCGTTCCGGGACGAGCGCTCTCGTCGATGGAGATCCGGCTGGAGCGGAGACGGGTCAGGAGTGGTCGGCAGCCGGCGACGACGCCGCGCCATGGGTGCAGTTCGCGTGGGACTCTGTGCGGGAGTTGGCCAGCGTGCAGGTGTTCGGTCCGTCCCAGACCGCGTTCGACCCCAGCTACTCAGCGGCTGCTCCGCTGCATGGCCGGCTGGTCTTCGATGACGGCAGCACGGTGGTGATCTCGGGGATCGCCGGGAGCACCGGGCAGGCCACGACCATCGCCTTCACACCCCGGATGGCCAGCTCGGTCCGCCTGGAGCTGGCCAAGACCATCCCTGCTGCGGTCGTCGGCCTGCGCGAGGTCGCCTTCTACGACGCCGGGACCACCCCGCCCCGCTGGCCCAAGACCCGCGGTGGCTACACCACGACGTCACCAGCGCCGGTGGCATGCGGGCCCGGCGCGACCGCAGTGACCCCGCCGCAGCCCGACCAGCTCACCCTGGTCTGCCCCTCACCGGGGTCGGCGGTGGACGACACGGCGACCGTGGTGGTGGCCGCCGCTCCCGGCACGTCGGTCCAGGCCACCGCATGGCAGCCCTCGACCCGATCGATGGCCCGGGTGGCGGCCGGCACGACCGGACGTGATGGACGGGCGGTGCTGTCCTTCGGCACCGCGGACCTGTCCAGGGGACCGCTGACGGTCAAGGTCGTCACGACCCTGACCGCCAGCACTCCGCTGTACGTGCAGCTGATCAACCCAGGGGGCACCGCGACCACGGCATCGTCCTATGCACCCGAGGGGATGACGCTGCAGTGGGACGAGGAGTTCACCGATCCACTGTCGATCACAGCGACCGGGGCGGACGCGGTCTACGCAGCGACCAAACCGGCGTACTGGGGGCCCTCCGAGTTCGGCGACGCGGTCTTCGCCGACCCCGCCTCCGGAGCCGGCAACATCTCCACCGTCGACCAGGACTACCTGCGGATCCGCGCCGAGCCGATCGGCGACCGGGACGTCCCGACGCCCTTCGGGCAAGACCACCTCGGTGGCATCGTGTCCTCGCTGCACGTGGGCGCGTCCGGATTCGCCGCCCAGTACGGCTACTACGAGGCACGGATGCTGGGCGCCCCCGGAACAGGGACCTGGCCGGCGTTCTGGATGCTGGACTCCCAGAGCGCCACCAGGTCCAGCACCACCTCCGGAGAGGTCGATGGCGTGGAGCTCTACGGCCACAACCCCGTGGGCAGCTGCCACTCGCTGGTCAACTGGAGCAGCGGGCAGTCACAAGACCCCGAGGTCAACTGCCTGGAGGACAACGGCCTGCCCGACTGGTCGATGACCTGGCACACCTGGGGAGTCCGCATCATCCCCAACGGAGCCATCTACTACATCGACGGGACCAAGGTGGCCACCGCCACCGGCCTCGCCCACCACTCCGACCCGTTCTACTTCATGGTCAACCTGGCCCTGGGCGGTGGCTGGCCGACCGACCTCACCCCCACAGGCGACATCTCCGACCTCTACGTCGACTGGATCCACGTCTACACCTGACCCACCGGCCGAGCCCCGGTTCAGGAGTTCCGGGCCACCGGGAGTTCGAGGATCCGTTCGGGGGTGAACCGCCGGCGGGCGATGTCGCCGGCCGCCCGCAGGTTGCCGCGCAGGCGCTCACGTCGCCAGTCCGACTCCGACCCGGCGAGGGAGCGCACGGCGTTCTTGCCCAACCTCGGCACCGTCTCGCGGAGGGCCAGCCAGAGCGGGAAGCTCCCGACGTGGTGCAGGTAGGCCGGGTTCATCACCTGCGAGTAGCCGAGCCGCTCGTGCGCCATCCGGCCACCGGACTTGACGCCGCGGTGCACCACCACGCAGTCCTCCACCTTGGCGAGAGAGCCGTGCCGCATCGCCCGGCGGGCGAAGTCGTGGTCCTCCAGCCAGGAGTACAGCGGCAGCCGGCCGTCGAACCGCTGGCCGTCGAGGGCATCGGGGCGGAACCCGAAGTTGCAGCCGTAGAGCTCGCGACTCGGCTGCCAGCGGTGCAGCAACGGCTCGGACAGGGAGGCAGCCAGGAACTGCTCGGCCTCCTCCCGCGACACCGCCTCCGCGGCCGCCCCGTCGAGCAGGACCCGCCCGGTGAGGGCGACGACGTCCGGGTGCTGGTCGAAGAACGCCACCCCGTTCTCGACGAAGTCCTCCCGCACCACCGCGTCGTCGTCGAAGCAGAAGACGTGGGTCGCGTCCGGGACGGCGTCCAGCCCCGCGTTGCGCTGGGCCGCCAGACCCCGATCGTGCACCACGACGGTCCCGCTGGGGAGCGGTGCGGCGGGCAGGCTGGCCTCGTCGGGCACGGAGACGACGAGGGTGAAGTCCTGACGCGTCTGACGGCTCAGGTCGGCGACCACCTCCCCGAGCAGCTCCGGCCGGCCGGCCGAGGCGAGGATCACGGCGGGGCGGGCGGTGGGCCTGCTGGTCGGCTGCCGCGGATCGGCGGCGGACTCGGGCATGCCGGGCGTCGAGTCGGGCACGGGAACCTCCGGACGTGCGGTCGCGAGGCCGCGGGCGGG
This sequence comes from Modestobacter altitudinis, assembly GCF_005930475.1. GTDB lineage: Bacteria > Actinomycetota > Actinomycetes > Mycobacteriales > Geodermatophilaceae > Modestobacter > Modestobacter altitudinis. The sequence continues at coordinate 7,089 of NZ_SJEW01000026.1, read as the reverse complement.
GCAGCTCGACGCCCTGGCGGGCGCTCGGAGCAGCAAGACCCTAGCCGGTGACCTGGTGACGGGACCGGGCCGACGACCGACCGGCAGGCGGGTGGCGGACCCGCCGGCCCGGGACGGACGGCATCATGATCGCGTGCAGACCTCAGCGAGTGCCCGTCGAGCCCGGTGCCGGACGTGACCGGGGCCCCCCGCGTGACCTTGGTCCACGAGCGCTTCACCGAGTACGCCGGCTCAGAGGCGGTCGTCGAGCAGCTGGCCCGCGAGTGGCCGGCCGCGCCGATCTTCGCGCCCATCGGCCGGCCCGGTGTCCTGCCGGCAGACCTGCGACCCCGGCTGCACACCACCCGGCTGAGCCGGTTGCTGCGCGGCAGCACCTACGCGCACCTGCTGCCCGTGCTGCCCGTCGCCATGAGCAGGCTGCCGCTGCCGCCCTCGGACGTCGTGATCGCCTCGCACCACGCCTTCGCCACCCAGGTGGTCCGGGCGACGCCGGCACCGGTCGTCGCCTACGTGCACACGCCGGCCCGCTGGGTGTGGGACCCGTCGATGCGCGCCGGCGAGATGGGCAAGGGCCTGGGCGCGGCGGCGCTCGGCGCCTTTTCCACTGCCTTCCGGCCGGTGGACCTCACGGCCGCGGCGCGGGTGCACACGATGGTCGCCAACTCGCGGGCCGTCGCTGGGCGGATCAACGACTGGTGGGACCGGGAGGCGACGGTCGTGCACCCGCCGGTGGACACCGAGTACTACACCCCGGACGCCGACGTGCCACGCGAGGACTTCTTCCTGCTCGCCGGGCGCCTGGTTCCCTACAAGCGACCGGACCTGGCCGTCCGGGCCGCGGCCCGGGCGCGTGTCCCGCTGGTCGTCGCCGGGGACGGTCGGGCGCGCGCGGAGGTCGAGGCGCTGGCCGGACCCGACACCCGGTTCGTCGGCCGGGTGGACGACGCCGGACTGCGGGACCTGTTCCGCCGCTGCCGGGCGCTGCTGATGCCCGGCATCGAGGACTTCGGCATCGTACCGGTGGAAGCCCAGGCCTGCGGCGCCCCGGTGCTGGCGGTCGACGCGGGCGGCGCCCGGGACTCGGTGCTCCCCGGGGTGACCGGTGAGCTGGTGCCGCTGCCGACGGCGGCCGGCGACGAGGTCGACGACTGGGCGCAGCACCTCGCCGCGTTCGACGGCACCTGCTACCGGGACACGGCCATCCGGGCCCACGCCGAGACCTTCTCCCGCGCACGCTTCCGGAGTGCGATGGCCGAGGTGGTCACCGCGGCGATCAGGTCGAGCTGACCGCCCCGGCGCCGGTGACCGCGGCGACGGTCTCAGCCGCGACGTCGTCCCAGGTGCGGGTCTGCCGGTCCCGCGTTGGGCGGGGTGCGGACAGGTGCCGGAGGGCGGCGTCCGCCCAGGCCGGGACGTCGTCGGCGCGGAGGTGGTCGGCGTCCGCACCGCTGACCTCTACCAGCGCCGGGTCGAGCGAGGTGACCAGCGGCGCGCCCAGGTCGAGCGCCTCGACCGCAGGCAGGCCGAAGCCCTCCGCCAGGCTGGGAGCCAGCACCACGGCGGCGTGCTCGTAGCACCACCGGAGGGTGCCGTCGTCGACCCCGGTGAGCTGGACGACGTGCCCGGAGGCAACCAGCGCCGCGTGGTCCGGGCCGTAGGCCTCCGCGCCCCAGGTCGGCGGCCCGACCAGCGCCAGCACGGCGTCCGGGCGCTGCTCGACCACCCGCGCCCAGGCCGACACCGCGACGGCGAGGTTCTTCCGCGGCGAGGAGTCGCCCACCACCAGGCCGAAGGTCCTCCCGACCAGCCCGCCGACGGGCGTCGCCGCGCTGCCCAGCAGCCGCGGGCTGGTCGCCAGCGGCACCACCGCGGTCCGGGGTGCCAGTTCCGGCGCCCACCCGGTGAGCCGGGCGCGGGTGGCCGCGCTGACGCACAACAGGGTGCCGGCCTGCCGCAGCGAGCCGGCGTAGGGCCGCCGGAGCAGGGTGCGCTTGGCCAACGGGAAGTCGGCCGGCCGGTCGAAGAGCAACATGTCGTGCACCGTGAGCACCGTCCGCGCCGCGACCGAACGGGGCAGCAGGTGCTTGGCCCCCTGGACGACGTCGAATCGGGTCGTCAGCATCCGCCCCAGCAGCGACCGCTCGAACGCCGGCACGAGCTGCTCGGGTACGCGCGCCGGGAGGCGCACGATCCGCTCCTCGGAGCCGGTGAGCTCGACGAGCGGGCCGGCCGCCTCCTGAGCGGTGAGCAGGTGCAGCTCGACGTCGTCCCGGCGCTGCAGCGCCCGGGCGAGCTCGACGGTGTAGCGGACGATGCCGCCGCCACGCATGTCCGGTGGAACGTGACCGGCCATCAGCAGCCAGCGCACCGGCCGCGCGGGGTCAGTCGGCATCGGGTCTGCCTCTCGGCTCGAGTGGCGGAAGGAGCCCACCCACCTGCATGAGCCGCCGACGCTACCGGCTCCGCTGAGGTACCGGCTGCGGTGGTGGTCGCACCTGAGCTGCGAGGTGGTGGGCAGCCGGACGGCGAGGGTCACCGCCGGGGACGTCCGCAGGACGCGACGCTGCTCCGCCGATCAGGCCTGAGGCCGATCTGCGGGGCAGCTGTCCGGATGCAGGTGGCGCGCGGTCTAGCCGACCTTCGTCAGCTTCCAACGCTGACCGCACGCGGTGGACTTGGGCACTGCCTGGGCGATCGTGGCACCTACGGCGGTGCTGTTCGCCGTGACCTGCACCGCTCTGCCGCTCGTCCGCACCAGCAGCTGGTAGGTGCCGGCCCCCCGGTTGCTCAACCTGAACTGCGCGTTCGTCCCCTTGGTGTCGGAGGACTGGACGAACTTCACACCGATGGTCCTCGAGGTCGCCTGCAGGCGGAGCACCTTACCCGACGCGACGTTGACCAGCTTGTAGAAGCCACCGGGCAGAGCGACGACCCGCCACCGCTGGTTCCTGGCGTTGGTGTCCGTGCCGGTCCTGACCCGCGTCTTGTTGACGGTGACGGACGCGGCCGGCACCTCGACCACCTTCCCGCCACAGGCGTTGGCCAGCTCGTACACGCCACCGGAGACGATGGGTGCCCGGACGACGGGTGCGGGAGAGACTGGAGCCGGCGTCACCGGAGCCGGCGTCACCGGAGCCGGCGTCACCGGAGCCGCAGCGCCAGGCAGTGCCCGGACCTCGACCCGGTCCACGAGCATCTGCGCCGGCTGGCTGGCCGGCGTCTGCTGCCCATCGGCACCGCCGACAGCGAGGTCCAGGATCAGCCAGTTCGGGCGGGTGATGTCAGGGCCGAACCCCCACGGCTTCGCCGGGTCCTTGACGTACGCCTCTGCGCACTGGACGTCGTTGAGGTAGTAAGTGATCTTCCCGGGCTCGATCGTCGCCGAGTACTTGTTGAACCGCCCGGAGAGGTCGGCGTCCTGGGCGTTGGGGCAGTAGTTGTCCGGTGAGCCTGAGCCCCGCGTGCCGTGCGCTGTCCAGGTGTGACCCACGGCGTGGTAGACCTTGTTCCAGGTCGTGTAGCTCTCCATGGTGTCCGCCTCCCCGATGGGGAAGACCTCGACGCCGTTGGGGTTGCTGTTCAGCGTCCAGAAGGCGGGCCAGTAGCCCGCCTGGGCCGGCACCTTGATCCAGGCGGTCATGGTGCCGTAGACGAAGCCGAACTTGCCGCCCGTGCGGATGGCGGAGCCGGCCGTGGGCGTCGCCGGGACGACGAGGTTGCCCTGCCCGTCGAGGGTCTCGTTGTCCCCGGACTTGATCTCGCCGAAGGCGGCCGACGGGTTGTAGGTGGCGGTGGAGTAGTCCTCCCACTTCGTCCGGTCCGGCAGGGAACCAGCCGTGCCGGTGAAGTCGTCCTGGAAGAGGATCGCACCGGGGTCCACGGCCTGCGCCGCGGGCGGGGACGGGGCTGCGAGAGGAGCGAGCGCCGCCGCGAACAGCGCGGCGACTGCTACGGCAGCCTTGGCGAGGGGCATGGGTGTCCTTCCGTGGACTGTTCGTGCGGGAGGGCGTGGACTCGTCAGCGAGCGGAGGCAGGGAGCTCCCCGTCGGCGCACGCGCGCGACGGGATGGGCGTGGTCGACGCCGGCGGACGGCCCAGGAGGCCGCCACCCGACCGTTGGGCAGACACTAACCGTGAACAGTCAACCTCAAAACGTTACGAAAGGCATCAACGCCACGGACACCCCACCCACCCCGGGTGACGCATGCGGGCACCTGCAGCAGCGACCGGACCGCGGCCCTTACCGGCCCGACGGCGTGCCGACGGGACGCCGGGACTGCGCGAGCGCGGCCAGGTGCTGGGCGAGCCGGACGGCGAGGGTCACCGCCATGAACGTCGGGTTGGCCTCACCGGAGGTCGGGAAGACGCTGCTCCCGGCGACGTAGAGGTTGGCCAGCCCGTGCACCCGGCAGTCGGGGTCGACCACACCGGCGGCGGGGTCCGCACTCATCGGGGTGGTGCCGATCTGGTGGTACCCGTCGGTCGCCTGGGCGATGACGGCGTCGCGACGGCGGCCGTCCGGGGTCAGGTACACGAGGCGGCCGAGGCCGCTGGCCCGCAGCTGCTCGTCGAGCAGCTCGTGCGCCCGGAGCACCGAGTCGACGTCCTGGTCGGTGTAGCGGAAGTCGATGTCCAGAGTGGGCAGACCGTCCGGCCCGGTGTCGCCGCGCAGCGAGACGCGGCTGCGCGGGTCGGGCGCCTGCTCGGCGTGGTAGCGCAGCGCGTACAGCCCGGTGTCCGTGCGGAGCACGAAGACCCCGAAGCGGGGCGAGGAGAGGTACCTGCGCCGGACGACGCCGGCCAGGTCGGCCACCACCCGCCACGGCCGGCGCCCGATGTTCCGCAGGTGCGCCGCGACGTCCAGCCGTGCACCGGTGTTCCGGCGCCGCGTCTCCGCTCCGGCCAGCCGCCGCCCGAGCGGGGGCGACGCGAGGGCCAGGGCGAGCAGCGACAGGGCACCGCTGCCGTGCCGGGCGTCGTGGAAGGCGAGGTTGCCCAGGTAGAAGGAGGTGTTGAGCAGGCGCTGCCCGCGCTGCGCGGCCTCGGAGAACGAGAAGCGGCGGCGGACGTAGGTGCCGTCGACATCGCGCCGGAAATCCCAGTCGCGGACGTCGGCCGGCCGGGACAGCTGGAGCGCGGCGATGCTGCCGGTGATGTGGCCCATGTAGCGGCGGCCCAGCGGACCCCCGATGCCACCGAACGACTCCGGCCGCGCGCGCTGCACGCTCAGCAGCAGTCGGGTGGTGGCGAGCCCGCCGCAGGCGAGTACGTAACGGCCGGCACCGAGGAGGACGTCCCGGTTGCGGTGCCGCACCACCAGACCACTCACCGTCGTCCCGGTGGCGTCGAACCGGATGTCGGTGGCGACGGCGTCGGTGAGCACCGAGATGGCCGGGTGCGCCAGCACGCGGGCGCCCAGCTGGCGCCCCAGGTGCGGACGCCGCGACCAGCGTTCCTGCTGGGAGGTGCGGACGACGGTGTCGTCCCAACCGGGCAGGACGGGGACGTGGAAGTCGGCCGGCCCGCAGTCCAGGTACGCGGCGGCCCGGTCCTGCGCGGGCGTGACGTCTGAGCTGGAGATCGGCCAGCCCGAGCCGGCCACGTGGTCACGGGCCGCGAGGTCGAGGGGCTCGAACGGCACGCACCGGCCGCCCCAGAGCCAGGACGTGCCGCCGATGCCGCGCCGGGTCGTCTCGCTCAGCGGTGCGTGCCGGTCGGCGTCCAGCACGACGGCGGTGGCCGAGTCGGTCGGCGCGACAGCGCTGTCCGCGCCGCCGGCCTCGACGAGCAGGACATGCAGTCCTGAGTCCGCGGCCTCGAGGGCGAGGGCGAGCCCCACGGGTCCGGCGCCGACCACGCACACGTCGGCCGTGGCCGAGGAGGGAGCCGAGGTCACCAGCACGGGCAGCCCCTCGGGACGTCACGGCACCATATGGGCAGGGCGACGACGAGCCGCAACGACGGGGCGCCCCTGATCCGGAGACTACCCGTGAGACCGCGGTGTCACAGCGTGACGAAGCAGACGGTCAGTCGCGAGGCTCTGCCCGGTGCGTCACTGCCGGCTGGTGACCCGCTCGCCGACGGGACCGCGGTCGCACGACCGTGGACTCCTGCTCACGCTCGTCCGGCAGGTCGAGGACGGGCAGCTCCCGTTCGCGGCGTTTGACCCTGATGGCGGCCGCGCCCAGCCAGAAGGTGAGCGGCACCGCGAGCACCACCCAGCCCACCAGCAGCCAGCCCCACCACGCCACGCATCCACCCCTGTTCGCCCGGATGTCGCCGGACGCTGCCTGCACGGATGCGCTGTCCACAACGCTTCAGCCGGAGCCCCACCCGTTCGGGCGACACGGCAGGGTGAGAACACCATCCGCCGGACGTGTCATGACTGATTCGGCGCATGCTGGCTGACCATCTCGGTGTGGCCCGACTCACAGCCACTGGCTCACCCCGATGGGTCGCCGCGTCCGGCAGACCGGGTCCGCAGTCGGGAGTCGCTCGCACGATGGACGGATGCGTCTGCTGTTCGTCTGCACGGGCAACCTGTGCCGGTCACCGCTGGCCGAACGACTGTTCCGGTCGTGGGTCGAGCGGGAGCTCGGCAGTGCCCGTGGCGTGCGGGTCGAGAGTGCGGGGACGGCGGCGGCCGTCGGCCCGATGGACGAGCGCGCCGCACAGGCGCTGCGAGAGCTCGGCGGCGAGCCGGACGGCGCGGTCGCCCGTCAGCTGCAGGCCGGCGAGACGGCAGACATCGACCTGGTGCTCACGATGACCCGGGAGCAGCGGCGTGAGGTGCTGCGGCGGGACCCGCGGGCGATGCGGCGGGTCTTCACGCTCGCAGAGGCGGCAACACTGCTGCCCTTGATCGACCGCACCGGGCTCGACCTGCTGCCGCTCACCGAGCGCACCCAGGAGCTGGCTGCTCGGCTGGACGCGGCGCGTGCCCGCCGCGCCGGCGGACCGGCCGACGACATCCGCGACCCGATCGGCCAGTCACTCGAGCTGCACCGCGAGGTTGCCGGGCAGATCGCGGTGGAGCTCCGCCCGCTGGCCGACGTCCTGCTCGCCCCCGCCAGCCGCCCACTGCTCCCC